>NZ_LQOY01000095.1 GCF_002101675.1 Mycobacterium gordonae
GGCGCCGGCGGGACTGGCGGGCTACTCAACAGCATTTTCACAACCTCCGGGGGCCACGGAGTCGGTGGCGCCGGGGGTGACGGCGGCAGCGGTGGCGCAGCCGGCAACGGAGGCAACGGCGCCAACGGCTCATACGCGATCAACAACGGCGTCGGAGGCCGGGGCGGCGACGGAGGGAACCCGGGCACTGGCGGCGCCGGAGGGGCAGGCGGCAACGGCGCCAAAGCCGGCAACGGCGCCCAAGGCTCAACCGGCCTCAGCCCCCACAGCGGCGGCAACGGCGGCAACGGCGGCCAGGGCGCTGACGCCTTCATTACGAGCGGAAACGGCGCTAACGGTGGAGCGGGCGGAAACGGTGGCGCTTACGGCAATGGTGGCGCCGGTGGTGCCGGCGGTAACGGCTTGTACGGCAGCCCCGCATTCTCCAGCATGACCCCCGGTAACGGCGGCAACGGCGGCGTAGGTGGGACCGGTGGTGCTGGCGGCCAGGGCGGAACGCTTGGCGGTGACGGCGGCGCAGGCGGCGCCGGCGGCCACGGCGGAAACGGCGCCGCGGGCGGTGACGCGTTCAAGGCCTCCGACGGATTCTTTGCGGGCTCCAACGGCCAAAACGGGGCCAACGGCGGCAACGGGGGCGCCGGGGGCGCCGGGGGTGACGGCGGCATCGGCGGAAGCGCGGTTGTCGGCAAGGCGGGCGCCCACGGTGCCGGCGGTGCCGGTGGCAATGGCGGCAACGCCGGAATCGGCGGTGATGGCGGCAACGGTGCCGACGGCACATGGAGCGTCAACAACGGCATCGGCGGCAAGGGTGGCAACGGCGGCAATCCCGGCACCGGTGGAGCGGGTGGCACCGGCGGCAGCAGCGGTGGTACCGCACACGGCGCAAACGGCACCGCCGGAACCGCTCCCACCAGCGGCGGGAACGGCGGCAACGGCGGTCGAGGTGCCGACGCCAGCACCGGCCCCGGCAACGTGACGGCACCCTCCGGCGCGGCAGGTGGCAACGGCGGCGACGGTGGGCTCTATGGCAACGGCGGCAACGGCGGCGCAGGCGGCAAGGGCGGCCAGGGCACCGCGGGGCAGTCGTCGGTCATCGGTGCACCGCCGGCGCCCGGCGGCACTGGCGGCACCGGAGGCACCGGAGGCACCGGAGGTGCTGGCGGCAAGAGTGGCGCGCTCGCCGGCACCGGCGGCAACGGCGGCGCGGGCGGTGCCGGCGGCACCGGGGGCAACGGCGGCAGCGGCGGGAAAGGGTTCGACGGATTCGTGCCAGGCGGCAACGGCGATGACGGCTTCGATGGCGGCGCGGGCGGCCGAGGTGGTCAAGGCGGGACGGGCGGGGCTGGCGGATCAGGCGTGAACGGCTCGGGCAAACAGGGCGTCGGCGGGAACGGCGGACAGGGCGGAAACGGCGGCATCGCCGGAGGCGGCGGCCGCGGCGCCGACGGCTCGTTCAGCAACGGCGGCAACGGCAATGGCGGCAACGGCGGCAACGGCGGCGACCGCGGTGCCGGCGGACAAGGCGGCAGCGGCGGAGCAGGCTCCGCCAAGGGCGCCGACGGCGACTGGGGCAGCTCCCCCACCAGCGGCGGCAACGGCGGTAATGGCGGCAATGGCGCCAACTCCACCAACCCCGACGTCGCCGGCGGCGCCGGCGGCAACGGTGGTCACGGCGGCCTCGACGGCAACGGCGGTAACGGCGGCAATGGCGGCAACGGCGCCAACGGCGGCAACGGCACCAACGGCACCGGCGGCGCCGGCGGCACCGGATCTGCGGGAGGCGCTGGCGGCGCAGGCGGCAACAGCGGAGTTCTACACGGCGACGGCGGCAACGGCGGCAAGGGCGGCATCGGCGGAAATGGTGGCACCGGCGGTGCCGGCGGCACGGGCAGCAACGGCGGCAATGGTACGGCCAGCAACAATTCCGGCGGTGCTGGCGGCAATGGAGGCACCGGCGGTCAAGGCGGTGCCGGTGGTGACGGCGGGACGGGTGGTTCCGCGGGCAAGACCCTCAACCTCAACGGCGGAAAGAACGGCAGCCAAGGAGCTGGTGGAGCCGGCGGCTCGGGCGGCAATGGCGGCACCGGCGGGAATGGAGGCAACGGCGGCAACGGCGCTGACGCAACGGTGGCGACGCCGGGGGGCGGCTCCGGCGGGCAAGGCGGTGAGGGCGGCGATGGCGGCAAAGCTGGTGCCGGCGGTAAGGGCGGGTCGGGCATCACTACGGGTGCGACCGGCAAGAGCGGCGTGCAGGGCAATGGCGGCAACGGCGGCAACGGCGGTGCCGGCGGCAAGGGCGATGTCGTTGGCGTCTTGGCTGCCACTGGGGGCAACGGCGGCGCTGGGGGCCAGGGCGGTGATGGCACCAATGGTGGCAACGGCGGCGCAGGCGGCAGCGGCGGCAACTCTCTCGGACAGTCCCTGTCCGAGCCCGGCGCAGGCCGGAATGGGGGCGTCGGCGGCAACGGCGGAGGTGGCGGTAAAGCCAACAACGGTGTGGGCGGTAACGGCGGTGCCGGCGGCAACGGCGGTCGTGGCAGTAACGGGGGAGGATTCCACGGCGCAGGGAACGGCGGGCGCGGCGGCGTCGGTGGGGCGGGCGGAAATAGCGAACTCGGCACAGCTGGCAACGGCGGTGCCGGAGGAACGGGTGGCGGTGGCGGCACCGGAATAGACAGCGTGTTCGGCATCACCCCGGGCGGCAGCGGGGGTAGGGGCGGTTCTGGCGGCAACGGCGGTGCTCTGACGTTCGGTTCATTCGCACTGCCGGGCGACCCCGGTGAGCCTGGGTACTTCGGCTCAGGCCCCGATGGCATCTTCGGTGGTAACGGCGGCGGCGGTGGATCCGGTGGAGCCGGTGCCAGTTGACGACAGGCCAGTCGCCGACGCCAGGAGCGCCGAAACCACGTCGACGACCACGGCACAGCTGTGAACTGCCCTCGGCAACCAGGGCTCACGCGTGCTATCGCGGTCGACGTCAGCGACATTTCCCGGGTGTCCCGGGTGGTATACCGCGCAGCCGCCGTTTGGCTCAACACGCCGATGCGTCAGACCCAAGACTGCATTTGCGCCGAACGTGTCGTCCACACCGACGGTCGGTGATGCCGGCCGTTGCTTCATGGTCCGGTGAGGCTCGGGCCAGGTGATCCTCTGCGAGGGGAAGCGCGGGCTGACCGGGCTGATGCCGTTGGCGCGGGCGGCACTGATCGCGCCGGGCGCAAGCATCGTCGGCAGGTGATGGGACTGGCCGCACTCGTTCCGGGCGCGCGCCTAGAACTGGCGATTGCTGAGCATCCTGGTCGCAGGTGACCGGTTACACGCCGACGCGCGGAATCACACCGGGCCTTTGCTGGACCACATGAGAACCGCCACCGCCGCCGATCATTCGCCCGGGCATCCCGCCGTTGGCTCCACCGCCCGTCGGCATCGGCATCATCGGCATCCCGGCGCCTGCACCGGCCGCTGCCTCGGCATTGGCGAGTGTCGCGGCGCCGCCCAGGCTCGTGCCCGGTAGCGCAGCACCCACCCGCCCGTCCGGCGCCGACCCGAGCCAGCCCTGCGGCACCGACAACCCACCGATCGTGCGCGCCTGACCCAGCCCAGCCGCTGCGCCGAACCCGGCGCCACTCCCCGGCTTGACGGCCTCCACCGCCGCGACGGCAGACATTGCCGACGGCTCCGAAGCGCCGGCCAGTGGGTCGGTTGCCGGCGCCCCGCCGCTGCTGAGACTGGAAAGCGGCGTCAACGCCGTGCCGACCGACGTCGACACCAGCTGAACGCCCTGCGACAACGCATCCAGCGGGATCGCCTGCGCCACCCCCGCCGCCTGTGAGGCCAACCCCGCAAGATCAGCGGGCAGTGCGGCGAACGGCGTCAAGGAGACGGCCACCGAGACCGCATCCGCGAGATAGCCCAGCATGGCGATGACATCCTGAACCCACATGTCGATGTAGACGAAATCCGCGGCCGCAATCGCCGGTGTGTTCTGGCCCAAAAAGTTCGTCGCGACCAGTGCCAGCTGCTGCATCCGATTGGCCGTCACCTCCGCCGGATGCACCGTCGCGGTCCGAGCGGTCTCGTACGCCGCAGCCGCGGCCCGGGCCTGCACGGCGGCGCCCTCGGCAATGGTCGACGTGGCTCCCAGCCACCCGGCGAATCCCGCCGCGATGCCGCCCATCGCCATCGCCGCGGCGCCGGCCCACCAGCCATCGGCGAGGTCCGAAATCACCGAGTCGAAGGAGGACGCCGATGCCCGCAGCTCAGCGGCCAACCCGTCCCAGGCGGCGGCCGCCGAGTACAACGGCCCCGATCCTGCCCCGGTGTACATGCGCGCCGAGTTCACTTCCGGCGACAGCATCTCGAACCCCATCACGTCCACCTATCCTTCGTCGTCCGCCGTCTCAGAAAATACATATTCGTATACGATACGTCAATACATTGTATGTTAGTATGCATCTGATACTCATATGAATCTTATGAAGGCGAAGGGCCGATGACCTCAGCAAGCACCGCGAAGGCGACGCGGGTAACCAAGCGCCGCGCCGAAACCCGGGGGCGTCTGATCGACGCGGCGATCGACGTGTTCGCCGAGAAGGGTTACGGCCAGGTGACCATCAGAGATGTGTGCACAGCCGCCGGCTACACCCGCGGGGCGTTCTACTCACAGTTCGAGAGCCTGGAAGAGCTGTTGTTCGTGATCTATCACCAATGGACGACTCAGATCGCCGAACAGGTGCGCGGCGCCGTCGAGGCCGGTGACCCCGTCAATGATCTGCCCGCGATCATCGCGCGCATCGTGGAGACGCTGCTGCTCGAACGTGAGTGGCTGTTGATCAAGGCCGACTTGTTAGCGGTGGCCGCCCGCAATCCGGCGTTGGCCCAGCGCTGGTCGGTCCATCGCGGCAAACTGCGGGTGACCATCGAGGAACTGCTTGCCGCCCGTGGCGCCGGGCCGCACGAGCCGATCGGTAGCGCGAGCGATACGGCCCAGGCCATCATCGCCCTCTACGACGGTCTGGCCACCCAGCTGTTGCTCGAAAACGACGAGGGTGCAGCCCGCGCCCGGCTCATCCAGATGCTCAATATGGTCCTGATGCCGACGCGCACCGCCCCTGAGATCCCTTGATTTGATGACACGGCGCCCCCCAATGTGGCACGTCACGTATCAGATGTGGCAATGTATCGGCTACATCTAATAAGGGGGTGCGCATGCCAACAGCGACTACCGCGGCGAAGCCGCCGCGCGTCACCAAACGCCGCGCCGAAACCCGCGCCCGCCTCATGGAGGCGGCGTTCCGGGTATTCGCCGAAAAGGGCTACGGACACGTGACCATCGAGGATGTGTGCGAAGCCGCCGGCTACACCCGCGGCGCGTTCTACTCGCAATTCGAGAGCCTCGAGGAGTTGTTCTTCCTGCTGTACGACCAGTGGGCGGGACGCACGGCGGACCAGGTCCGCGCCGCCATGGAGGGCGCCGACGCTGTCGTCGATCTGCCCGGAGTCGTGGAGCGCATCGTCGACACCCTGCTTCTCGAACGCGACTGGCTGTTGATCAAATTCGACTTCTTGCTGTATTCCGCCCGCAATCCCGAGCTGGCCCACCGCTGGGAAGTCCATCGCGCACAGCTGCGCAAGGTCATCGAGGAACGCCTGATCGCCAGCGGTATCGGCTTCCACAAGGCCATCGACAGCGTCACCGACACCGCCCGGGCAATCATCGCCGCGTATGACGGGGTGAGTGTCCAGCTACTGCTCGACAGGGACCAGGCCGCCGCGCGCGCCTGGCTCACCCAATTGATGAACGTGGTGCTCACTCGGGACTAAGCCGCCAAAACAGCCCTTCCGATGCGTTCCTGAATATGATACATTTGTGTATCGAATCGTTCGGGTGACGAACTCAGGCGCAGAAAGGCTGTCTCATGGACGCTGATGTCATCGTTATCGGTGCGGGTCTGGCGGGACTGGTCGCCACCCACGAACTGACCCGGCGCGGCAAGAAGGTCGCGGTGGTCGATCAGGAGAACGAGGCCAATCTGGGCGGCCAGGCCTTCTGGTCATTCGGCGGGCTCTTCCTGGTCGACACACCCGAGCAGCGGGTGCTGGGAATCAAGGACTCCTTGGAGCTGGCGTGGAACGACTGGTCGGGCAGTGCGGCATTCGATCGCCTCGACGACGAGGACGTGTGGGCGGCGAAGTGGGCCCGCTCGTACGTCGAATTCGCCGCCGGCGAAAAGCGGTCCTATTTGACCGACCTCGGCATCAGGTTCATGCCCACAGTCGGCTGGGCCGAGCGCGGGGACCTGCGCGCCGACGGCCACGGTAACTCGGTTCCGCGCTTTCACATCGCGTGGGGCACGGGCACGGGAATCGTTGAGCCCTTTGTGAATTCGGCTCTGGATGCCGCACAGGACAACTTGGTGACGTTCTATCACCGTCACCGCGTGGACGAGTTGGTGTTCACCGACGGCGCGGTCACCGGGATCAAAGGCACGGTGCTGGCGCCCGACGACGCGGTGCGGGGTGCGCCGTCCAACCGCAACGTGGTCGGCGAATTCGAGCTGTCGGCCCAGGCGGTGATCATCACCACCGGCGGGATCGGCGGCAACCACGAAATGGTGCGGCGGTACTGGCCGGAACGCATGGGCACTCCCCCCGCGTCGATGATCACCGGCGTTCCCGAGTACGTCGACGGGCGCATGCTCGACATCGCCCACGACAGCGGCGTCCGGCTGGTCAACCGGGACCGGATGTGGCACTACACCGAAGGCGTCCGGAACTGGGACCCGATCTGGCCTAAGCACGCCATCCGCATCATCCCCGGTCCCTCGTCGATGTGGTTCGACGCGCTGGGCCGACGGCTGCCCGCCCCCTTCCTGCCCGGCTACGACACCTTGGGCACGTTGAAGTATCTGCGTACCAACCCCGAGATCGCGAAGTACGACTACTCCTGGTACGTGCTGACGCAGAAGATCATCAAGAAGGAGTTCGCGTTGTCGGGCTCGGAACAGAACCCCGACATCACCGGGAAGAGCCTGATGAAGGTGCTGCAGCAGCGCTTCTTCAACAAGGACGCCACAGGTCCCGTCGAGGCGTTCAAGGCCCATGGCGCCGACTTCGTGGTCGCCGACAACATCGAAGACCTCGTCGCCAAGATGAACGCCCTGACCGACGAGCCACTGCTGGATCCGGCCGGGATCCGCGCGCAGATCGAATCCCGCGATCTGCAGATCGCCAACCCGTTCTGCAAGGACGTCCAGGTGCAGGGCATCCGCAACGCCAGGCGCGCGCTGGGCGATCGGCTCGGCCGGGTCGCTACGCCGCACCGCATCCTGGACCCCAAGGCCGGACCGCTGATCGCCGCCAAGTTGCACATTCTGACGCGAAAGACGTTGGGCGGCATCCAAACTGATTTGTCTTCCCGTGCCATGGGCAACCACGGTCAGGCCATCCCGGGCCTGTACGCGGCCGGGGAGGTCGCCGGATTCGGTGGCGGCGGCGTGCACGGATATAACGCGTTGGAGGGGACGTTTCTGGGCGGCTGCATCTTCTCCGGCCGGGCCGCCGGCCGCGGCGCCGCGGACGATCTCTGATCCGCGCGATTGGGGGGTGCGCCTCCCACCGCCATTGCGCTCAATCAGGCAAGATAGGCGCATGGACACTGGTGTGAACTCACCTCGGGTCTTGGTGGTCGACGACGACTCCGATGTGCTCGCCTCGCTGGAACGTGGGTTGCGGCTGTCCGGATTTGAGGTGTCCACCGCGGTCGACGGCGCCGAGGCCCTGCGCAGCGCTACCGAGACGCGGCCCGACGCGATCGTGCTCGACATCAACATGCCCGTGCTGGACGGCGTCAGCGTCGTCACGGCGCTCAGAGCCATGGACAACGACGTGCCCGTCTGCGTGCTGAGTGCCCGCAGCTCCGTCGACGACCGGGTCGCCGGCCTGGAAGCGGGTGCCGACGACTACCTGGTCAAGCCGTTCGTCCTGGCCGAGTTGGTCGCGCGCGTGCGGGCCCTGCTGCGCCGGCGCGGCGCCACCGCCACCTCGTCGTCGGAAACCATCACCGTGGGTCCGTTAGAAGTCGACATCCCCGGCCGGCGCGCCCGGGTCAACGGCGTCGACGTGGACCTGACCAAGCGGGAGTTCGACCTGCTCGCCGTGCTCGCTGAGCACAAGACGGCGGTGTTGTCCCGCGCGCAGCTGCTCGAACTGGTGTGGGGCTACGACTTTGCCGCCGACACCAACGTCGTCGACGTCTTCATCGGATACCTGCGGCGCAAGCTGGAAGCCAACGGTGGGCCGCGGCTCCTGCACACCGTCCGGGGAGTCGGCTTCGTGCTCAGGATGCAATGAGCGCGGCAGGTGCCCGATGGTGGCCGTGAACATCCTGTCCCGAATCTTCGCGCGCACGCCGTCGCTTCGGACCCGGGTGGTGGTTGCGACGGTTATCGGGGCCGCCATTCCGGTACTGATCGTCGGCGCCGTGGTCTGGGTAGGCATCACCAAAGACCGCAAGGAACGTCTGGACCGCCGGCTGGACGAGGCTGCGGGGTTCGCGATCCCGTTCGTCCCCCGCGGCCTGGACGAGATCCCTCGATCCCCCAACGATCAGGACGCTTTGATCACCGTCCGCCGCGGCAACGTTATCAAGTCGAACACCGACATCAATCTGCCCAAGCTGCAGGCCGACTACGCCGACACCTTCATCCACGGGGTGCGCTACCGGGTGCGCACGGTCGAGATCCCGGGCCCGGAACCGACCTCGGTCGCCGTCGCCGCAACCTACGACGCGACCTACGCCGAAACCAACAACCTGCATCGACGGGTGCTGCTGATCTGCACCCTGGCCATCGGCGCGGCGGCCGTATTCGCTTGGCTGCTAGCCGCTTTCGCGGTGCGACCATTCAAACAGCTGGCGGAGCAGACGCGGTCGATCGATGCGGGCGACGAGGACCCGAGAGTGGAAGTGCACGGCGCGAGCGAAGCCGTGGAGATCGCCGAGGCCATGCGCGGCATGCTGCAACGTATCTGGAACGAGCAGAACCGCACCCAGGAGGCGCTGGCCTCGGCCCGCGACTTCGCGGCGGTCTCCTCGCACGAGCTGCGTACCCCGTTGACCGCCATGCGGACCAACCTCGAGGTCTTGGCCACCCTCGACCTGCCCGATGACCAGCGAAAAGAAGTGCTGAGCGACGTGATCCGCACGCAGTCACGGATCGAGGCCACGCTGAGCGCGCTCGAGCGGCTGGCCCAGGGCGAATTGTCCACCTCCGACGATCACGTGCCCGTCGACATCACCGATCTGCTCGACCGCGCCGCCCACGACGCCACCCGCATCTACCCCGATCTCGACGTGTCCCTGGTCCCCTCCCCGACCTGCATCATCGTCGGGATGCCGGCCGGGTTGCGGCTGGCCGTCGACAACGCTATTGCCAACGCCGTCAAACACGGTGGCGCCACCCACGTTCAGCTCTCGGCGGTCAGTTCGCGGGCCGGAGTCGAGATCGCCATCGACGACAACGGCAGCGGGGTGCCGGAGCAGGAGCGGCAGGTCGTGTTCGAGCGGTTCTCCCGGGGCTCCACGGCATCGCATTCGGGGTCAGGCCTGGGGCTGGCTCTGGTCGCGCAGCAAGCACACCTGCACGGCGGAACGGCGTCGCTGGAAGGCAGCTCGCTGGGTGGGGCGCGGCTGGTGCTGCGCCTTCCCGGACCGAGCTAGGTTTTACGAGTGCTGTTGCGCCACGGTGTGAAGAACGCCCGGGCGGCGAACTCCTCGTCCTGGAACCAGACCTGGGCCTCCGTGTCCTCGTAGCCCTCATCGTCGGGCGAGTAGAACAACCGGGAATCCATGCGCCCCTTGATCGTCCACCCGTCCGGACCGCTGCCGTCGAGGTTGGCGCGCATGGACCCGGCGCCGTAAGGTGCGTACGGCATCAACGGCAGGACGATGGTCTCCGCCTCGCTGCTAGCTGGAATCTTCTCCGTCAAAGCGTCTTTGGGAACCGGCCTGCGCCTGGGCGTGGCGCCTTTCGGCCTGGCCTTCCTGGCCGCGGCAGTCTTCTTTACCGGCCTCTTGCGGGCGACGGGAATGCGTTCCGTCGCAGGGTCTTTGGCGACGGGGATTCGTTCCGTCACGGCATCGCCGGAGACGGGTCTGCGTTTTCTCGGTGGCGCCTTGGAGACGGCTTTCTTCTGCGCCGGTCCGGGTTTGGGGTTGGCTCTGGAGGCGGGCAGCTTCTTGGTAGGCGCTTCGGCGGCAGGCGCTTTCATCACCGGCTCGGGTTTGGGTCGCTGCCTGGGTTCGGCAAGTACCCAGGCCGGCATCTGGGTTCTGGCGGGCCGGGCTGTCAGCGTGAACGTCAGCACCATGCCCAGTCCGAATGACACGGCGGCCAGCCACCAGTGCACATGGGCGATCATCGCTTCACTCCGATCCCGGGCCACTGCGACGGAGGTCCAGGCCATTGCGGTTGCGGCAACGGGGTTTCCGGCTCGGGGTCTGATGATGCGGCATCTTCGGATTCGGACTTGTCGGGCCCGGGCCACTGGGACGCGGGACCGGGCCACTGCGGCTGGGCCAACTCGGGCTCGGGTGCCGCCACATCCGCCACTTCCGGCTCGGGCTCGGGCTCAGGCTCAGGCTCGGGCTCAGGCTCAGGCTCAGGCTCAGGCTCGGGCTGGGGCTCGGCAACCTCGGCCTCCTCGGCCTCCTCGGAGTCCCTCGTCTCCGGACCAGGCCACTGAGACGCGGCGCCGGGCCACTGCGGCTGGACCAACTCGGGCTCAGGCTCTGCCACTTCGGCCACTTCCGGCTCAGCCTCGGGCTCGAGCTCAGGCTCAGGAGCCTCGGCGACCGGCTCGGGCTCCTCGTCGTCCCTCGTCTCCGGCTCAGTCCACTGAGACGCGGCGCCGGGCCACTGCGGCTGGGCCAACTCGGGCTCGGGTTCTGCCACCTGAGCAACTTCCGGCTCTAGCTCTGGCTCAGGCTCGGGCTCGGGCTCGAGAACCTCGGCGACCGGCTCGGCCTCCTCGGAGTCCCTCGTCTCCAGACCAGGCCACTGAGACGCGGCGCCGGGCCACTGCGGCTGGACCAACTCGGGCTCTGCCTCTGTCACCTCGGCCACTTCCGGCTCTGGCTCAGGCTCGGGCGCGACCGATTCGGGTCCCAGCTCCGGCGCCCCGGCACCCTCAGCACGCTCGGCAACCTCAGCGGGCGGCTCTTGCGACTCCGGCCAGAGCAGCTGCTCGAACGTCTCCCCCTCCTGCCCGGCCGACGCGGGTACGGGCACCGGCAACTGTGGCTCGGGCGCTGTCTCGATCTCCGAGGTGGGGGCCGACTGGGAGATCTCGGGCAATGATTGGAGCGCCATCGTGTCGGGCTCGGCGAACTCCGGCTCAGCCGACACGGGCGCGGACTCGGACTCCGGCCTGAGTGGCTTGATCAGCACAGCGGCGATCCCGTAGGCAACGGCCGACCCGGCCACAAATGCGGCCAGGTAGACCACCCACTGGACCAGAAAACTCATGGTTGATTCCCCCTAGCCGACCACAAGTTCTGCGCGACGGTTCTTGGCACGCCCCTCGGCCGTGTCGTTGCTGGCTATCGGATTGGCCGAGCCCAGACCTTTGGCAGTGACGCGATCCCGGCTCACGCCGTTGGCGATGAGGAACTCGGCCACCAGGTTGGCCCGCTGAATGCTCAGCGGAATGTTGATGCCTTCGGCGCTCGCGTTGTCGGTGTAGCCGTTGACCGTGATACGTGCGACCGGGCAGGCCTTGAGCTGGTCGGCCACCCGGAGCAGGATCTGGGTATCGTCCTGGGTGAGACTCACCCCGTCGGTGCCGAACGCGAGCGGACCTCCGGTCATCTTGTTGAGGACCGCCTGCAGGTCCTTGCATGCACCGGGTCCGGGAGGCGGCACGGAGGTACCTGCCTGCGGAATATTCGGGGTGATCTGACCCCTGGCGACGATTGCGTTGGCGACGTTCACCCCGGGCCACGCGTTGACCACCGCCCGTTCCACGGCGTCCTTCTGATCGGGGGACGCGGTGCCGCCCAACGTGACGGTGTCCCGCTCGACCTTAAGACTGAAGTCGGGGATCGGCGCGCCGGCAGTGAAGACCGGTTCTGCCACGGCGAAGTCGAGGGTGCGCACCAGCGGGTCGATATGAATCTGGTCAACCACACTGACCCCGGGCGCCGTAAGCGCTTTGAGCGATTTCATCAGCGCCGCCTTGGCGGTGTCGTCCGGGACGTCGCCGATGAGCGTAATGCTGTTGCCGCTGCGGCTGACGGAGAGCAGCGACAGCGACAGCCGCGGAGCGTTGGACGTGTTCGGCGGACCGCCCGGCGTGGCGGTCAGCGTCGGCAGGTCACCGGTCGGACCGTTGACGCCCATCGGTCGTTCGTATGCGCCGAATCCGATCATCGCCAACAGCAGCGGAATGACCGTGACACCGATCAACCAGGGCCGGCCCGGCCGCTGACGGTGGTACCTCGGGGTGAGTTGAGCCTGGTTGATTTGACGGGCGGGCGCCGGCGCTTCGTCCACCCCCACATCTGGACCCACCATCGCTCCTTCACTCAAACCGCCGTTGTTTGCGCTTCCAGGCGATATGAGCCTACCGAGTCCACATACGATACCGAGGCAACGTGGGGCAGACTGATGTGATGGCCAACGGAAGCAAACCGACGGACAGCGACGCCCTGGCACATATCCGCGAGCTGGTCGCTCAGGAGAAGGCCCTGCGTGAGCAGGTGCAACACGGCGAGATCTCGACCGACGAGGAACAGGAGCGGTTGCGCGGCCTGGAAGTCGAACTCGATCAGTGCTGGGACCTGCTTCGGCAGCGCCGGGCGTTGCGCGAAACCGGCGGCGACCCGCGTGAAGCCGCGGTGCGTCCGGCTGATGAGGTCGAAGGCTACCTCAATTAGCGCGTGTCAATGGCTGACGCCGATCTCGATGTAGTCATCGTCGGCGGCGGTCACAACGGCCTGGTCGCCGCCGCCTATCTGGCCCGGGCGGGCCTTCGGGTACGGCTGCTCGAACGATTGCCGCAGATCGGCGGTGCCACCATATCGGCCCAGGTCTTCGACGGTGTCGACGTCCGGCTGTCGCGCTACTCGTATCTGGTGAGTTTGCTGCCGCCGCGCATTCTCGAGGACCTCGGAGCGGGCGTGCGGCTGGCCAGGCGCCCCTACTCGTCCTACACGCCGGACCCGGGTACCTCTGGACGCACCGGCCTGCTGATCGGCTCACCTCACAGCTTCGCCGCCATCGGAGCGGCCGACGATGAGGGCGGTTTTGCCGCTTTCTACCAGCGCTGCGGGCTGGTGACGCAGCGCCTTTGGCCCACCCTGCTCGAACCCCTGCGCACCCGGCAGCAGGCTCGTCGACTCGTGGTGGGTGACGGTGATCCCGAGGCGATGGCCGCGTGGCGTGCCATGATCGATGAGCCGATCGGGCACGCCATCACCGACGCCGTCGCCAGCGACGTGGTTCGTGGGGTCATCGCCACCGACGCGCTGGTGGGTACCTTCGCGCGCCTGGACGACACGTCCCTGCTGCAGAACATCTGCTTCCTGTATCACGTGCTCGGTGGTGGCACTGGTGACTGGCATGTGCCGATCGGCGGCATGGGTGCAGTGTCCTCGGCCCTGGCCGCCGCGGCCCGCCGCCACGGTGCCGAAATATGCACGGCCGCTGAGGTTTTCGCGGTCAATCCGGACGGCGAGGTGTCCTACCGCAGCGGCGGGGACGAGCATCGGGTCCGCGGCCGATTCGTCCTGTCCGGTGTCGGACCCGCGGTGCTGGCCGGCCTGCTGGGTGAGCCGGTGCCACCGGTGGCGCCGGGTCCACAGGTCAAGGTGAATATGGTGCTGCGCCGGTTGCCTCGCCTGCGCGACCGGAATGTGACTGCGGAACAGGCCTTCGCCGGCACGTTTCACGTCAATGAGACCTGGTCGCAGCTCGATGCCGGATACCTGCGGGCTGCGGCGGGCCAGCTGCCGGATCCCTTACCGTGTGAGGCCTACTGCCATTCGCTGACCGACCCGAGCATCGTGTCGCCGGCACTGTCCGGCGTGCAGACCATGACGGTGTTCGGCTTCCATGCCCCGGTGTCCGGTTCGCCCGAACCGGACCGGTGGCGCGAGCGGCTGGCCGACGCGGTGCTGGCGTCGTTGAATTCCGTTCTGGCCGAACCCATTCAGGACGTGCTGCTGCCCGACGCACACGGACGCCCGTGCTGGGAAACCACCACCACGCTGGATCTGCAGGACCGGCTGGGGATGACCGCGGGCAATATCTTCCACGGCGCGCTGTCGTGGCCATTCACCGACGACGACGATCCGCTGGACACCCCGGCGCGTCAGTGGGGCGTGGCCACCGCGCACGACCGGATCATGCTGTGCGGCTCAGGCGCCCGCCGGGGCGGGGCGGTCTCGGGCATCGGCGGGCACAACGCCGCGATGGCGGTGCTGGCCTCCCTTTAGCTGCGCGAGCTGGGGGCACCTCCCGCGAGCAGACGCTAAGGCCCCCGTTTCGGCGCGGAAACGGGGGCCTTAGCGTCTGCTCGGCGGAAATTAGCGACCGTCGATACCGACGTAATCGCGCTCGGTGTAGCCGGTGTAGATCTGGCGCGGACGCCCGATCTTGCTGTCACCCTCGTCGTGCATCTCGCGCCAGTGCGCGATCCAGCCGGGCAGCCGGCCCAGCGCGAACAGCACCGTGAACATCCGCACCGGGAAGCCCAGCGCGCGGTAGATCAGGCCGGTGTAGAAGTCGACGTTCGGGTAGAGCTTGCGCTCGATGAAGTAATCGTCGGTGAGCGCCGCTTCTTCCAGCTGCTTGGCGATGTCCAGCAGCGGGTCGCCGCCCAGCTTCGCCAGAATCTTGTCGGCCTGCTCTTTGACGATCCGGGCCCGCGGGTCGTAGTTCTTGTAGACGCGGTGACCGAAGCCCATCAGCTTCACGCCGGCCTCACGGTTCTTGACCTTGCGGACGAACTCACCCACGTCGTCGCCGCTCTCGCGGATCTGCTCGAGCATTTCGAGCACAGCCTGGTTGGCACCACCGTGCAGCGGACCCCACAGCGCGTTGATGCCGCCGGAGATCGACGTGAACAGGTTGGCCTGCGAGGACCCAACCAGCCGCACAGTGGACGTCGAACAGTTCTGCTCGTGGTCGGCGTGCAAGATCAGCAGCATGTCCAGGGCGCGAACCACCTCGGGGTCGGCGTGGTAAGGCTCGGCGGGCAGCCCGAACGTCATCCGCAGGAAGTTCTCCACGAGGGTGAGCGAGTTGTCCGGGTAGAGGAACGGCTGGCCCACCGACTTCTTGTACGCGTAGGCGGCGATCGTGGGCAGCTTGGCCAGCAGCCGGATCGTGGACAGCTCGACCTGGGTGTTGTCGGTGGGGTCCAGCGAATCCGGGTAGTACGCCGACAGCGCGTTGACGGTGCTGGACAGCACCGGCATCGGGTGGGCGTTGCGCGGAAATCCGTCGAAGAACCGCTTGAGGTCCTCGTGCAGCATGGTGTGCAGCTGGATGCGCTGGGTAAATTCGGCCAGCTGGTCGGTGGTGGGCAGTTCGCCGTAGATCAGCAGGTAGGAGACCTCGATGAACGTGGACTTCTCGGCCAGCTGGTCGATCGGGTAACCGCGGTAGCGCAGGATGCCCGCGTCGCCGTCGATGTAAGTGATGGCGCTCTTGCAGGACGCGGTGTTGACGAAGCCGTTGTCGAACGTGGTGTGCCCCGTCTTCGACAGCAGCGGACCCAGCGCAATGCCGTCGGCACCTTCGGTTGCATGGACGACCTTGAGGTCGATCTCGCCCCCCGGGTACTTCAGAGTTGCGGTGTCGTCGGTGTCGCCCACGAGAACCCCTTTGCGCTCAGGCTTGATATGGCTGCCCGCCCTAGGTCCGCCATCGGTGCACTAGGTGCGTATAGGTGAAGGTAGTCGTTATCTCGACGGCGTGCCCTCCCGGGGTCGGATCTGCATGTCAAGCGCCTGACAGAGGACCCCGAACTCTCCTCAACGTGCAGGTTGGCGTCCTATCCTTGGGCAATGACGGGGTGCGGGTCATGCGGTAATGACCTGCGGGAGCAGGCCAGATTCTGCGACCAGTGCGGCAGTCCCAGGACGTCTATGGGTGACACCGCCAAGTACAAGCAGGTGACGGTGCTGTTCGCCGACGTGGTGCGCTCCATGGACATCGCGGCCGTGCTCGACCTCGAGCGCCTCCGCGAGGTCATGACCGAGCTCGTACAACGCTCGGCGGCGGTGGCCCAGCGCTACGGCGGGACAGTCGAGTACAACGGCGACGGCGTGATGGCCCTGTTCGGCGCACCGGTCGCACTCGAAGATCACGCCCTGCGCGGCTGTCTGGCAGCCCTGGCCATCCAGCAGGAAGCCACCAGGCTGGCCGCCGAGGTGGCCCGCCGCGACGGCGTAAACCTGCAACTGCGGGTCGGGCTGAACTCGGGTCGCGTCATCGCCGGCGACATCGCCCTGGGCTACGCCGCGACCGGAGAGACGGTCGGATTCGCGCAACGAATCGAATCGGCGGCGGGCCCGGGTGAGGTGCTCCTGTCGGAGTCCACCGCGCGACTGGTCGAGCACGCCGCCGTTTTGGGCGAGCCCGACTGGGTGCCGATCAAGGGAGCCGACCAACCGGTGTGTGTGCGCCGGCTGCTTGCGCTCGGCCGGCGCGACGGCATGCGGGATCGCGCGGAGACCATGCTGGTGGGTCGGCGCTGGGAGATGGCCGCCTTGGACGCCATGGTGCAACGAGCGATCGGGGGCCGCGGCGGCGTGGTGACGGTGATGGGAGCACCCGGCATCGGCAAGAGCCGGTTGGCCCGCGAAGTCGCGGCGCTGGCCGCCGAGCGCGGCGTCGATGTGTACTGGACATTCTGTGAGTCGCACGCCTGCGACGTCTCCTTCGGCGTCGTGGCGCGGCTGTTGCGCGCGGCCAGCGGTGCTACCGACCTCGACGGCCAGGCTGCCCGCGCCCAGTTGCGGGCCACGGTGCCACCGAATATCAATCAGCAGGACCTGCTGTTGCTCGACGATCTGCTGGGCATCGCCGACCCAGCGATCCCGCTACCTCAGATCGACCCTGATGCGAGGTGGCGGCGGTTGACGGACCTGGTCAACACCACCTCGCTGGCACGGACTACGCCCGCGCTCTTCGTCATCGAGGACGCGCACTGGATCGACGCGGTCAGCGAATCAATGGTGGCCGACTTCCTCACGGTCATACCCCGCACCCCTTCGTTGGTGCTCATCACTTACCGCCCGGAATACCAGGGAATGCTGACCCGGCTACCCGGCGGCCAATCAATACCGCTTGCGTCCCTTACCGATTCGGACACCGCCGCGCTACTGGACGAACTACTGGGATCGGACCCCTCGGTGGGCGACCTGGCACCGGTCATCGCTGAGCGATCTGCAGGCAACCCGTTTTTCACCGAGGAGATGGTGCGCGAGCTGGTGCAACGCGGTGCGCTGTCCGGTGAGCGTGGCAGCTATGTCTGTTCCACCGGTATCGCTGAGCTCAGCGTGCCGGCCACGGTGCAGGCCGCGATCGCGGCACGCATCGATCGACTGGATCCCGGCGCCAGGCAGACGTTGAACGCGGCTTCGGTGATCGGGGCCCGCTTCGAAGCCGACCTGCTCGGCGCCCTCGGCATTCAGCCGCAAGTCGAAGAGCTGCTGCACACCGAGCTGATCGACCAGGTCCGATTCACCCGCAACGCCGAATACGCCTTCCACCACCCGCTGATCCGGGCCGTGGCCTATGAATCACAACTGAAGGCCGACCGCGCCGAGTGGCATCGCCGACTGGCGGTTGCCATCGAATCGACCAGCACCGTGACAGCCGAGCAGAACGCCGCGCTGATCGCCGAACATCTGCAGGCCGCTGGTGACCTGCCCGCGGCGTACACCTGGCACATGCGCGCGGGCGCGTGGTCGGCCAACCTGGACGCCGGCGCGGCTCGGGTCAGCTGGGAGCGCGCCATCCGCATCGCTGACCTGCTTCCCGCAGACGAACCCGATCACCTGGCAAGGAGGATCGCCCCTCGGACCATGTTGTGCGCGATCAGCTGGCAGGCGATTCAAGAAACCCGGGGACTTTACGAGGAACTGCGGGAGTTGTGCACGGCGGCCGGCGACAAGGTGTCGCTCGCCATCGGCATGACCGGGCTGGAAACCGAGCTCATGTTCGCTGCGCAGACGGGTGAGGGGTCACGACTGGCATCCGAACAGATGGCGCTGCTCGCGTCGATCGATGATCCGGCCCCGACAATTGGTTTGGCATTCATCGCGTTCAACAACTGGTTCGACGCCGGTGAGTTCGGCGAGATACTGCGATGGTCCCAGACCGTCATCGAACTGGCCGACGGCGACCCCGCCAAAGGAGCCGAATTCGGTTTCGGATCACCACTCGCGGCGGCGCTCGCCTGGCGTGGGGTCGCAGGGTGGTGGCTGGGCCGTCCTGGCTGGCGGCAGGACATCGACGCTGCCTATCTCGCCCGGCAATGCGATCCGACCTCCCAGGCGATGATCGCCTGCTGGACCTACGGGTTGGCGGTAACCTACGGAGCGCTTCGACCGGATGACGTCACGCTGAACAAGATCACGGCCGCCCTAGAATCCGCCGGGGGGTCCAGCAACGCAGCTCTCAGCATCGTCAGGTATGGGCTGGCGGCTGCGCTGCTACGTCGGGACACCGAGGCCGACCGCGACCATGGGCTGGAACTGATGATGCACGTCCACGACATGTGGACAAACGAGCCCATTCCGTTCCTGATCCCGGTCGCTGAGTTGTGGGTCGCGTGGGAACGGGCCCGGCGCGGCGATCCTGACGCCGCCATCCCGGTGATGCGCCACACGGTCGACGAGTTGCACAGGGCGGGTCGGCCCTTCTTCGGAGTTCTCGCCAGCGGCATGCTGGTGGAGACACTGATTGAGCGCGGGGCCGACGGCGACAGGGCCGAAGCGCACGCGGCGATCGACCAGCTGGAAAACCTGCACGCACATGAAGATTGGGCCATGCGCGAGATCACGCTGCTGCGTCTGCGCATGCTGATGACCAAGGCCGAAGGTGACGTCGTCGCCCATCGACACTTGGCGAACCGCTATCGGTCCATGGCGGAATCGCTTGGCTTTGAGGGACACATCGCCTGGGCCGAGACGGTCATCGCCGGTTCGGATGGCCGAATCCTCAGTGAGACGGTTATCGAGGATTCATAGGTTGGCGGTGCGGGCATGCCTTCCGCCATCCGAACAGGCCGAATTAGGTAGTCGACTACTCAAGCCAGCAGCCCCGCTTCGGACAAGGCTCAGTGGCGTGATAGCCACTGATTTTTCTGCAGCGGAACGCCACGATGTACGGCCCAATCCGACGAGCAGGCGGGTGAACTGACATGTCATATTTGGTCGCGACGCCTGCGATAATAAGTTCGGCTGCAATGGATTTGGCCTCGATCGAATCGGCGCTCGACGCAGCCAACGCGGCCGCGACCGCACAGACCACGGCGTTGCTGGCCGCGGGCGCCGATGAGGTCTCACTGGCGATCGCTGCGCTGTTTTCCGCCCACGGCGCGCAATATCGGGTGCTCAGCGCGCAGGCAACAGCGTTCCACTCGCAATTCGTACAACTGATGGGCGCGGGAGCGGGGGAATACACCGCAGCCGAGGCCGCCGCGGCGTCGCCCTTGCAGGCTTTGGAGCAGCAGGTGCTCAACGTGGTCAATGCCCCCACCCAGCTGCTGCTCGGACGTCCGCTGATCGGGAACGGCGCAAACGGCAAACCGGGAACAGGAGCAGATGGCCAGCCTGGCGGATTACTGGCCGGTAATGGCGGCGCGGGCGGGTCGGGCGGTATCGGCAAAAACGGCGGTAATGGCGGGGCCGCGGGGCTTTTCGGCAATGGCGGAGCCGGCGGTAATGGCGGGACGTTCGGTGGGGCAGGCGGCAAGGGGGGTTCCGGTGGCCTCATCTTCGGCAACGGCGGAGCCGGCGGGACGGGCGGTTCGGAAGGCTCGGTCGGTACCGGTGGCGCCGGGGGTTCGGCAGGCCTGTTCGGCAACGGCGGCGCAGGAGGCGCCGGCGGCAACCACACCAACGCCGTCGGCGGAGCCGGGGGTGCCGGCGGCGCGGGCGGGATTCTGTTCGGCTCCGGCGGTGCCGGCGGGGCGGGCGGCTCGATGTCCCCGGCCACTTCCAGCGGTGTCGGCGGCCTCGGCGGTGCTGGCGGTGCCGCCGGCCTGTTCGGATTCGGCGGCACCGGGGGAACCGGCGGATTCGGCGTCCACGCCGGGGTCGGCGGGCATGGCGGCACCGGCGGAACGCTGGCCGGTGACGGCGGAGATGGCGGCAGCGGCGCCTACGGGTTGAATCGCGGCGGCAAAGGCGGAGCCGGCGGCAACGGCGGCCTAGTCATCGGCTCGGGTGGCAATGGCGGCGGCGGTGGCGGAAGCCTCATGGGCGTCGTTCAGTACGGTGGTGCCGGCGGCGACGGCGGCAACGCGGGACTGGTCGGCAACGGCGGCAACGGCGGCAACGGCGCGGCCGTGGGCAATGTCGCTACCGCCGGTGGTCCCGGCGGGTTAGCCGGCCAGGGCGGTCTGTTGCTAGGCGCGGCCGGATCTCCCGGATTGTCGTCGTATCCCTGACCTGTGGGTGACGCTGACCTGTGGGTGATGCGTCGGCGTGCAGCATTGTGACGTGACTAGTCCCATGACACAACGGCTTCCGGATGCGGTATGGCCCAGGCGTGCGCTACGGAGCCGGCGTCACCGCGTGCTTGCCCGGCGCAAGTTGATTAGGGCGGCAAGCTCGTCGCGAGTCGTGGTTCCGGTCTTTGCCATCGCCCGATAGATGTGGCTCTCCACTGTCCGCACGGACAGCGACAGTCGCGCCGCGACGGCACGACTGGTCAGCCCTTCACCGATGAGCATCACGATCTCACGTTCGCGGCTGGTGAACGGCAAGGGCTCGCTGGCCTGCCGCAGTGCCGGGGTCTGGGCGCCGCCACACTGCTTAGCCAAGGCATCCGCGCGCGTCGCGCATCCCAGCGCCGATCCGCGCAGTCCTTGTCGGCGGTACACCAGGGCAGCATTGGCGGCGGCATCGACGGCAGCGACAACATCGCCGATACGCTCGAAGTCCGCTGACACCGACATCAATTCAGCGGCGTCACCGTCGGAAAGGGCTGCGGCGAACCGAGCCGCAAGGCTGACGCGCGGTCCGTCGACAACCGCCGCCAGCTCACGCAGTCGTTCGGCCCCGGAATGTTCACCAAACTGGGTGGCGGTTTGTAGACACAGGACTTCGGCCGCGAATTGACCTTTTGCCGATGCATTTTCCGCTGCGCACAGCAATACCTGGACCGCTTCGCTGACAGCACCCTCGCCGGCAACCACCCAGGCTCGGGCCAGGGCCCGTTCGTAGTCCAGCGACCGGAAGGGGCGACGCTGCTGTTCCAGCGTGGCAAGTGCCGTGGCCGCCTCGGCAACGGACCCGCTCAGCGCCAGGGCGGTGACGCGTGAAATTCGGTAGCGGTAGCCCCAGCCGAGGGCGTACGCCGCGGACAGTCCTATCACGGCCTGTTCGAGCAGCAGGCCCGCCGACGGCAGACGTCCCGCGCCGAGCGCAGCCCTGCCCGCGATGGCAGCTCCGAGCAGCTGCGCAGAGCCGGGCAGGTCGCCGGCTTGCCGGCGCGCGTGTTCGGCCACTTCGAGGGCATCATCGATTCGGCCCGCCAACAATAGTGCCCCCACGTGGGTGTCGGCGATATTGAACCTGATGTGCGGTATGTCGAACGACCTTGCCGCCGCGGCAATTCCTGCCTCTACGACGGTGAGGGCCTCGGTCGTGCGTCCGGAGTCGGCCAAGATGGTGGCCAGGATCCAGGCGATCTCAGCCCCGACGACAGCGGGCAACTCATCAAGCACCAGGGCCTCCGACGCGCGCAACGCCGCCTGCGGCTCGTCCGTCGCGAACCAGTAGACGGTGAGGAACGCGTCGATGTAGCTGCGGTCCCGCGGCGCCACGACATCCCCGACCTCGTCGATGATTTCTTTTGCGCGAGCGGGGTGACCGAGTGCCCAAAGCATGTTGCTGGCCCGAAGGAATGCAAGCCGTGCTCGCTCGCCGTCGCTCAACTGGTCGGTCTGCATCCCAGCCAGCACATCGTCCGCCTCCTGCCCTCGGCCCGACCACGAAAGGGCATGTGCGCGGATGAAGTTCGCCTCGGGCCCCGCCCCGGCTCGGTTCGCCGCTTCGGCCAATCGATTCGCCAGAGGGAGGTCGGCCAGCCAGACAGCGCCGTTGGCGGCTCTGACGAGGAGGTCGGCGTCCGGGGTGAGGTCGGAGTCAATGCTCAGCGTGGCACGGCGCACGACGACGTGCAGATCGTCGCGCTCCGGGCTTGCGGCAAGTTCGTTGGCCACCAGCCCGCGCAGCCGCCGCAACCGGGTTGGCACCGCCCGCCGGCGTCGAACCTCTCCATAGAGGGGATGGGCCAAACGCACCTGCACATCACCGTCTGCCGGCTCGAGCGTGATGAGTGCCCGCGTGTCGGCCTCTTCGATCGCCACCGGATCAGCGATGCGTCGCAGGTGCGCCAGCTCGATGGGCTCGCCCACGGCGACAACGTCGACCACATCGCTGACCGGGGCGGGCAAGGCTCCGATACGGGACTCGATGAGCTCGATCAGCCCGGGCGGCACCACCGGATCGCCGATCCAGCGCCAATAGCCGTCCTGCTGCAGCAGCCGGCCGTCAGCCACCTCCTGATCGACGATATTGCGCAGATACAACATGTTTCCGCGAGTCAGCTGCCAAAGTCGCTGCGCCGCAGGCGGATCCAACGGGCCATGTAATGTGGCGGACAGCAGCGCAGTCGTCGCCTCGAGTGTCAGTGGCCGCAATTCGAGCCTGCTGAACTGGCCGGTCATCCATATCTCTTGCACCGCGCCTGGAATGGGGTCACCCTCGCGAACAGTGAGCATCACCTTCGCCGAGCCTCTCTGCACGACCTGATGCAGGACGAAGATCGACAGGTCGTCGAGCAACTGGACGTCGTCGACAGCCAGCACGACCGTTCTCCCGGGGGGTGCCGCGGTCAGGGAGTCCGTGACTCCCCGCAGCAACTGGAGGGTGTCGGTGACCCCCGGCGTGGACCACGCTGTGAAAGCGCCCAGCGGAACCGCTCGTGCCGCTGATGCTCCAACCGCCCAACGGCATTCGCGCTGTCCAGAGGACGCTGCCGATAGTGCTTCACGCACGATCCGGCTCTTACCCACACCGGCCGCACCACTTACGACGACTCCGGAAACACCTGAAGTCGTCAGAGCGGCTTTGATAGTCCGCATCTCCTCCGAGCGGCCGACGAGCGGCCACGACAAGCGCACGTCCAGAAGCGTACGTGTGATCACCGCAGGCAGAGGCGCTATCGCGGCAACTGGTCATCCCGTGTTTACGCGGGATGGAAGTTGGCCGCCACAGCGGTGGATGCCTCGTGGTACCGGGCGGCGGCGCGCCGGGGACGCGACGCCGCGGCCGCCGGCGACATGACCCAGGCGGTGGCCCGCTTCGACGAGTCTCTCACGCTCTGGCGCGGAGTCCCCGAGCTGCCCGAAACGCGAAGCCGGGTAAACGTACTGCGAACGTGACACCAGGTGAGTTTCGTCGCCGATTCCCGCCGTGGTGTCACGTTGGACGAGCCAGGAACGGACTAGGGCTGCAACCGCTCGATCCGGCCGTCGATCACCCGAATCCGGTTGTGCAAGCGGTTTTCCCGGCCCTGCCAGAACTCCACCACCTCCGGGGCGATCAGATACCCGCCCCAATTGGGCGGAACCGGGATCTGCTCGGTGTCCGCGAAGCGTGCCGTCACCTCAGCGAGCTGGTCGAGCAACGCCGCGCGCGACGCGATCGGCTGGGACTGGCGTGACGCCCACGCCCCTAACTGGGAGCCGCGCGGCCGCTTGGACCAGTAGTCCTCGGTGTCCTGTGGATCGACCTTGCTCACCGCACCGCGGATGTGGATCTGCCGGCCCAGCAGATACCAGGGGAACGTCGCCGACGCGTACGGGGTGGCTGCCAGGTCGAGGCCCTTGGCCGAGTCGTAGTTGGTGTAGAACGAGATGCCCGTCTCGTCGGCGCTCTTGCACAACACCGAGCGACTGACCGGCCGGCCATCGTCGACGGTGGCCACCACCATGGCATTCGGCTCGGCGATACCGGCGGCCGCAGCGTCGCCAATCCACTTGTTGAACAACGCAAGCCAACCGTCGGCGAGCCAGTCCACATCGAGGTCCGGGCTACCGTCCTTCTCGACGGACCCGTACTCGACCCGCATCCCAGCCAGGTGCTGTCCATGAGGTTCGGTCACCGTCACAACGCTACTCGGCGGCTGTTACCAGCCGGTAGTAACCCGTGCGGACCGGGGTGCGAGAATTTGCCCCATGACAGTGGTCCCGGAGGATTTTGTCCCAGGTCTGGAAGGCGTCGTGGCCTTCACCACCGAAATCGCCGAACCCGATAAGGACGGCGGCGCGCTGCGCTACCGCGGCGTCGACATCCAGGACCTGGTGAGCCAGCGGGTCACATTCGGTGACGTCTGGGCCCTGCTGGTCGACGGCGAGTTCGGCCGCGGGTTGCCGCCCGCCGAGCCGTTCCCGCTGCCGATCCACACCGGCGATGTGCGCGTGGACGTGCAGGCCGGCCTCGCGATGCTGGCGCCCATCTGGGGGTACAAGCCGCTACTGGACACCGAGGAACCGGTCGCGCGCGACCAGTTGGCGCGGGCCTCGGTCATGGCGTTGTCCTATGTCGCACAATCGGCGCGCGGCATTTACCAGCCTGCCATCCCGCAACGCGTCATCGACGAATGCTCCACTGTCACAGCCCGTTTCATGACCCGCTGGCAGGGTGAGCCGGACCCCAGGCACATCGAGGCAATCGACGCCTACTGGGTCTCGGCCGCCGAGCACGGGCTGAACGCGTCGACGTTCACCGCCCGGGTGATCGCGTCGACCGGTGCCGATGTGGCCGCAGCGCTGTCCGGCGCGATCGGCGCGATGAGCGGCCCCCTGCACGGCGGGGCCCCGGCCCGCGTGCTGCCGATGATCGAAGAGGTGGAACGCACCGATGACGCCCGCGGACTGGTCAAGGGCATCCTGGACCGCCGCGAGAAGTTGATGGGCTTCGGGCACCGCGTATATCGCGCCGAGGACCCGCGTGCGCGGGTGCTGCGGGCCACCGCCGAGCGGCTGAAAGCGCCTCGTTACGAGGTTGCGGTCGCCCTTGAGCAGGCAGCGCTGGCCGAATTGCGGGAGCGCCGACCTGACCGCGCTATCGAGACCAACGTCGAATTCTGGGCCGCGGTGATCCTGGACTTCGCCGAGGTCCCGGCCAACATGATGCCGGCGATGTTCACCTGCGGGCGCACCGCCGGATGGTGCGCCCACATCCTCGAACAGAAGCGCCTGGGCAAGTTGGTGCGGCCGTCGGCGATCTACGTCGGCCCGGGCCCGCGCAGCCCCGAATCCGTCACCGGCTGGGACCGGGTCCTCACCAGCGCTTAGCCACGCGGGACGGTCCCTGTTCAGCTTCCTGCTGCATCTTGCCGATGTTCTTGTCGCGTTCCTTGTCGACCTCGGCCGGTAACGCTTGCACATGCGCCGGCAAGTGTCCTCCTACGTCTCCAGCAGGCAGATGATGGCGCGCGACTGAGCCGCCAGCCGTCAAGAGACCGGCGCCGGAGTGGCTGCGGGCTTCTTGTAGGTACCAAACAGCTTGTCGCCGTAGGTCATTACCACCGACAGGTTAGTGGGACGCTTCTCGGAGTGATGCAATTCGTGGCCGGATGCCGCAGGCAGCAGCCAGCGGGGATAGAACGTCATGTCATAGCCGCTGTGAGTGATCACCATGGCAGTGGTGTTGGCCACCGCGTAGGCAACGACGATCATGGGATGTGCGCCCAACACCAGCGGCGGCACATACAGGCACAGCATCACCATGAGGCCCTCGACCGGGTGCACCACGAAGTTGGTCCAAATGGTCAGCGGCGACTGGACCCGGTGGTGCATGTAGTGCACCTTCTGGAATACGAAGCGGCTGCCGTGCTCGAGCCGGTGCCACCAATAGGTCAGGAACTCCCCGATCACCATGAAGACGACCAGCTGAGTGACGAAAGCAATCAAAGTCGGTGCCGCCGTGGGAACTTCGGCCACCCACGGATGGAATATCCGGTGCAGGACGAAGAACGCCACGGCCGCCCCGACATAGTTCGACATGATCCGCAAACCCAGCCTGGTCGCCGCCTTGGCCGAGATTCTATGGTAGACAGCGACATCGAAGATCGAATAGACGACACCGGTGAACAGGACGACCGCCACCACCACAGGCAGGAAATACAACGGAAACTCGAAGAAACCGACCCCGAGGTTGCGCAGCATCCAGTCCCAAACTGGTTGTAATGCAGTCTGATTCACGTTCCTACTCCTAGTCGTGTGAGATGTCGGGCAACAGCCGCCAGGCGGCGAGGCGAAGTTCGTCGATGCACTGTTCGACGGTGATGTCACCGACGCCGAGCAACGCGAGATCGGCGAAAAACACCCGGCCGAGCACCGTCATCGCGGGGTCGAGGGATAGAGAGTCCGGCACGTTTTCGACGGCCCCGCCCAACAGGTCCAGAAACATCTGGCGGACACCGAGGCGGAACTCGTCCGCGACCGGACCCTGAGCCAGCACTGAGGCCATAGTTGCCCGCACCATCGGTAGGTCCGATGCGGCTTCCCGGACGACCTGTTCAATCGCGACGTCAACGGCGTTGGCGGCAGCCGCCGCCGCAACGGCCTGCGGAATGCGTTGTGCCACTTCGTGACCCCAGGCCAATGCCGCCTCGCACACCACATGCTCCTTGGATGCGAAGTAGCGGTAGGTGGTCGCCCTGGAAACGCCGGCGGTGCCGGCGATCTGCTCCATGCCCACGGCTTCGTGGCCATGCTCACGTATCAATCGGCGAGCGGCTGCGAGCAATCGCTCGCGTACCTCACGCTGACGCGCGTCCAGCGTGCGGTGAATTGTCAGCGTCGTGGGTCCCACGCGATCGTCCTTTGCCGTCGTCGGCCCGCGCTGAGACGGACGGTGATACAGATGTCTCAACTTTGGGTGAGACGACTGTATCAGCAGCAGTATCAGACGGCAAGGGTGACCGCTCGGCGGTCCGGAGCGTCAGATCGCGGTCTGGTTGTAAGAGGAGCCCCGGATCACTGAGGTGATCGCTCGCCCGAAACGGTGCTCCACCGCAGCGATCAGCTTCATCACCTGGGCCTGATCGGTGCTGTCGGCGGCCACCGCGTAAACCCGCGAGGCGCTGTAGCCGTGCACGACCCGGCTGAGCTGGCCGACGTGCCGGCCGGAGACCGCGACGGAATAGCCGGCGGCCAGCAAAGCCCGCGCGGCGAAGTAGCCGGCGTCCGAACCCGCGTCCATGACCAGAAACAGTTTGGGCTGATCCGCTGGCCGCGCCGGTGTCTCAGGCAGAGCGGGTGCGATGAGCGACATAGCACTCACGGTAGGGACCGGACCGGTGATGCAGAATCCACCGATCGGACAACCGGGGTGGAAATGGGCGTCACCCGATCGGGGGCATCGGCGCTCCTCCGATCGGCGCCGACCGCCTGTCGGGGGGTCGGGTTACGTTCGCGATGAGAATTGCCGCCCGGCTTGGTCTATCACTGTGAGCCCGGGCGGGCGATACCACCAATCTGAGGAGTGACCTATGGCCATCAAAGTCGAACCTGCAGTGATCCCCCACCTCGTCGTCGATGATGCGGCTGCCGCCATCGACTTCTACGTCAGGGCATTCGACGCCGTCGAACTGGCCCGGATCCCCGGCCCCGACGGCCGGCTGATTCACGACGCCGTGCAGATCAACGGCTCGATGGTGATGCTCAACGACGACTTCCCCGAGATGTGCAACGACCAGTCGATGACCCCGAAATCGCTGGGCGGCACGCCGGTCACCATCCACCTCACCGTCACCGACGTCGAAGCCAAGTTCCAGCGTGCGCTCGACGCCGGCGCCACGGTGGTGATGCCACTGGAAGACCAGTTCTGGGGCGACCGCTACGGCGTGGTCGCCGACCCGTTCGGGCACAACTGGTCGCTGGGCCAACCGGTTCGTGAGGTCAGCATGGAGGAGATCAAGGCGTCCATGTCGGCTCCGGCCGGCGGTTAGAGCGAATCCCGCAACCGGGCCAGCAGGCGTCGTCCCCGGGACGGCTGTTGCGGCGCGGCGGCCGCAGCGGCGAGCATGTCGGCGACGTCCGTGAATTTGCGGCGCGGACGTCCGTCGGCACTGCCGCGCGCCACCTCGGCGGCATCGATGGCGCGCCACCCCGCCGAGTCGACGACCCGGGGTTGGCGCGCTGCCACCAGGTCATCCAGCTCGGCGGGCCCGGCCGCCGGGTCGGCCAGGTGGCCGGCGTTGAAGTCGGCCACCAGGGCCTGCACGGTCTGCAAGGAGCACGACTTGTTGGTGCCGATGAAGCCGGTCGGCCCCCGCTTGATCCAGCCTGCGACATACGCGCCCGGGACCGGCCGGCCGGTGTCGGGGTCGACGATCCGTCCACCAGCGTTGGGGACGACTGCCGCGGCAGAGTCGAAAGGAAGATCGCGAAGAGGCTTGCCGCGGTAGCCAATTGAGGTGAGCACCAGACCCGCCTCGAGCCGGCGGTGTTCACCGGTCGCGGTGACCGTGAACTCGACCCCGGAGCTGCGTTGCTCACCGAGGATGCGTTGCGGGGTCAGCCCGTAGGCCAGCCGGATGCGCGGTCGCGACGCCGGGGCCGAGCCGTCGCCGAGCGTGCTGAGAATCTCGAGCTTGTGCCGGGTCAACGGATCGGTGACGCTGCCCAGATCCTTGCGCACCCAGCGCTGGTCGTCGGGGTCGAGCACCACATCGCAGGTGCCGGTGAGCCCGATCAGCTCGGGCAGCGTAAACGCCGAGTGCGCCGGTCCGCGACGGGCCGCGATCACCACCTCACGAACGGCCGACTTGCGGAACGCCTTCAGCGCGTGGTCGGCGATGTCGGTATGGGCCAGTTCGTCCGGGTCCGCGGTGAGCAAGCGCGCCACATCGAGCGCTACGTTGCCGTTGCCGATGATGACTACCCGCTCGTGGCTGAGATCGACCGGCAGATCGGCATATTCGGGATGCCCGTTGATCCACGCGACGAGTTCGGTGGCCGTGCCGACGCCAGGCAGATCCATTCCATCCACATCGAGGCGGCGATCGTCGGGCGCACCGACCGCATACAGCACCGCGTGGTGGTGATCCAGCAATTCAGCGTGGCTGACGTGCCGGCCGACCTCGACGTTGAGGTAGAAGCGGAAGCGGCGATGCCCGGCCACCCGATCGAACAATCGGGTGACTTTCTTGGTGTGCTGGTGATCGGGCGCCACCCCGGCACGCACCAGGCCATAGGGTGTGGGCAACTTCTCGAAGACGTTGACCCGCACGCCCTCTTGCACCAAGAGTTCGTCTGCGGCGTACATCGCCGCCGGGCCCGACCCGACCACGGCGACCGTCAGCGGCCTTCGCCGCGGTCGCACCTGCGCAGCCGGGATCACCGGCGCCAACTTGGAGGTCGGCGGCAACTTCACATCGGCGGATCGCTGCGGGTAGAACGACGCGTTGATCTCGGCGAACGGCAACTGGCGAATGTCCAATTTGCTGTCCGGGACGATAGCGCCCACCGGGCAGGCGCTGACGCAGGCGCCGCAGTCCACACAGGCCACCGGGTCGATGTAGAGCATTTCCGATGTCGCATAGCCCGGCTCGTCCGGCGACGGGTGGATGCAATTGACCGGACACGCGAAGACGCAGGACCCGTCATTGCAGCACGACTGGGTAATAACGTGCGGCATAGCGGAACTCGCAGACCGATCAGGCGGCCGGCGTCGTGGCCAGATGCGCGCGCTGTGGCTCACTGCGGTAGCGCGACGGGTTGCCGTCGATCTTGCAGATCCGCCACATCAGCCGGGCTGAGCGGTTCTCCATCAAGCCGGTGTCGTAGGCCAGCATCCGGACATCGGCGAACATGTCGCGCAACCACTTTCGCGACTCGGGCGAGCGGAAGAACAATTCCTTCTTCACCGAGCGTGGGATGTCGAACTCCTGCCAGAAAGCCTTCGGCGGAATCAGGATCGCGTTGCACAACGTCCGCATGGTCAGCGGGAAGAACAACGAAGTCCAGAAGCGTTGGCGCCGAGTTAAATTGGGCAACCGCCGACGCAGGAACTCGTGCGCGAACGAGATGTGGCGGGCTTCTTCGGCCACGTGGATGGCCATCACTCGCTCCATGACCGGGTGCAGCGCCTTGCCCTCCCGCAGCACCTGCTTCTGGGTGTGGTCGATCGGCTCCTCACCGGCCAGCACCCCGATGAAGAACGCCACCGGCAGTGGGCCGGCGACTAACGGGATCAGTGGCGAAATCCAGCGCAGCCGCCGCGGCATTCCCGGGACGTCGGCGCCCACACGGTTCACCATCTCCTGAAACATCATGGTGTGGTTGCACTCTTCGACAGATTCGTGCAGGCAGTAGCGGTATTCCGGAGAGCCGTTGGGAACCCAGAAGGTGTAGTTCATCAGCCCGCGAATCAGTATCGACTCGAAGTGCAGACCCACCTTGGCGACGTTGGCCTGCCGCCACATGCCGATCTTGATCTTCTTGTCCTCAGGCTGCGCCTGATACCAGGGATGCCGGCCCAACGGGTCGGTCGCCGGGAGGATCCACCGCGGATCGTTGTCAGTGACGGTGAATTCCGGTGAATCCCAATCGATATCGGTGTACGGGTTGAAGTTCCGCCGCACCGACCCCTCGGACAGTGTGGCGAGCATTTCCACATACTCTGCGTCGTCGCGCACCTCCATGTTGCGGCGCCAACGTCGAACCATGCGCGTCCTGGCAGTCGTAGCAACCATCAAAAGCCTCCCCAGCGAGGTTGAGATCCGGACGGATAAAGAAAACGGTACCGCCGGTACTGGTAATTATCCAGAGCGGAACGTGCGCTGTGGTCCACGCCGCATCCGAACATCGGTGTGTGCTGGATCACATATAGCCACGCGACCAGGCCTTATTCCGACCGCTTGGTTTTCGGTGCGCGGCCGCTTACTACCCTGTTCACCATGGCTGACCAGCTCACGACTTCCCTCGAGATTCCCGCTGACTTGAAACCGCGCGACGGCCGCTTCGGGTGCGGCCCGTCGAAGGTGCGCCCCGAACAACTGCAGGCGCTGAGCACCACCGCGGCACCGCTGTTCGGCACCTCGCACCGGCAGGCACCGGTCAAGAATCTGGTGGGACGGGTGCGCTCGGGTCTGTCAGAGCTGTTTTCGCTGCCCGAGGGATATGAGGTCATCCTGGGCAACGGCGGCGCGACGGCGTTCTGGGATGCCGCCGCCTTCGGGCTCATCGACAAGCGCTCGCTGCACCTGACCTACGGCGAGTTCAGCTCGAAATTCGCCTCCTGCGTAGCCAAGAACCCGTTCGTCGGCGACCCGATCATCATCAAGGCCGACGCAGGTTCCGCACCCGAACCCCAGTCCGACCCGTCCGTCGACGTGATCGGCTGGGCCCACAACGAGACCTCGACCGGCGTTGCGGTGCCGGTGCGCCGGCCCGCCGATTCCGGAGACGCCCTCGTCCTCATCGACGCCACCTCAGGTGCCGGCGGACTGCCCGTCGACATCAACGACGTCGACGCCTACTACTTCGCACCACAGAAGAATTTCGCCAGTGACGGCGGCCTGTGGCTGGCCATCATGAGCCCGGCCGCCCTGGCCCGCGTCGAGGCCATCGCCGCCTCGGGCCGCTGGGTGCCCGACTTCCTGTCGCTGCCCATCGCCATCGAGAACAGCCTCAAGAACCAGACCTATAACACCCCGGCGATCGCCACGCTGGTGCTGCTGGCCGAACAACTGGACTGGCTGCTGGGAAACGGCGGCCTGGACTGGGCTGTCAAGCGGACGGCGGACTCGTCGCAGCGGCTCTACTCGTGGGCCGAGGAGAAGTCGTACACCACCCCGTTCGTCGCCGACCCGGCGCTGCGCTCCCAGGTGGTGGGCACCATCGACTTCGTCGACGACGTTGACGCCGCCGCGGTGGCCAAGACGTTGCGGGCCAACGGCATCGTCGACACCGAGCCCTACCGCAAACTCGGCCGCAACCAGCTGCGGATCGCGATGTTCCCGGCCGTCGACCCCGACGACATCAGCGCGCTCATCAGCTGCATCGATTGGGTCGTCGAGCGGCTCTGACGTCGCGAACCGTCCAGCGTGTCAGTACCCGGTTACGGCGGTTGGCTGCATTAGAGTTCGCAGGTAACGATTCCGTTGCTGATCTGCACGGGGTCTGCGAGGAGAAGCCATGCGGGAACTCAAAGTGGTTGGGCTTGACCCCGACGGCAAATTCGTCCTCTGCGAGGGTGCCAGCTCAGCCGAGAAGTTCCGATTGCCCGCCGACGAGCGCCTGCGCGCCGTGCTGGACGGCGAGCCGCTACCCCCCGAACAACCGGCTCTCGACATCGTCGTCACGAACATGTTGAGCCCCAAAGAAATTCAGGCCCGAATCCGGGCCGGCGCGTCGGTCGAGCAGGTGGCCGCGGCATCTGGATCCGACGTCGCGCGGATCCAGCGGTTCGCCAACCCCGTGCTGCTGGAGCGATACCGCGCCGCTGAGCTGGCAACTGCTGCACATCCGGTCCTTGCCGACGGTCCCGCGGTGCTGAGCCTGCTGGAGACGGTGACGGCGGCGTTGGTGGGCCGGGGCCTGAGCCCGGAGAAGCTCACCTGGGACGCCTGGCGCAACGAGGACAGCCGCTGGACCGTGCAGCTGGGCTGGCAGGCCGGCCGGTCGGACAACGTTGCCCACTTCCGTTTCACGCCGGGTGCGCACGGTGGCACCGTCACCGCGATCGACGACGCGGCCAGCGAGCTCATCGACCCGGAGTTCAAGCCCCGCCAGCTTGCGCCGGTGGCGCGGCTGGCCTTCGAGGCCGCCGCAGAGCCGGCGCAGCCCGCGCCGCCGCAGCAGCCGAGTGCGCCGGCCGCGCCCGCCGAGCAGCCGGCGGGCAGCCGACGCGGCAAGCCGGCCATACCGGCGTGGGAGGACGTGCTGCTAGGGGTGCGTTCCAGCGGTCAGCGCTAGGGGACCATCGGGCGCCTCAGCCGCTCCCTAGTAGCGCCACCGCCAGTAGCGACACCCACGCTCCAGCCACCCCGACCGCTGCCCCCAGCACGAACCACCGCAACACCGGAGTGTGCCGCCAGCCCCACAACGTCGGTGCCAGTCCCCCGACCGCCACCACATTGAGGCCCACGGCCAACAGCGAATGCACCCTGATCAAGCCGAGGCTGAGCACCACGATCGCAGCCCCGGTGACTGCGGCGACGAAAGCGGCCACCGCCAAACCCGTTGCCCAGGGCACGGACTCATCGTTCACGTCGCGAGCCTAGCCCGAGCTGACCCGCTCGTAGAACGCCACCGCGGCCGCCGTCGCCACGTTGAGCGAGTCCGTGCCGCGCGACATCGGTATTCGCACCCGCATGTCACTGATCCGCAGCGCGGCCGCCGTCAGGCCGGGCCCCTCGGCTCCCACCAATACCGCGACCCGCTCGTCGCGCAGGTCGGCCATCGCCTCGCGCAGGCCGCGGGCGTCGCGCCGGGGAGTCATTGCCAACAGCCGGAAACCACGCTCACGCAGCCGCACCAGGTCGGCCGGCCAGTCGGTGGCTCGCGCATAGGGCACCAGCAACGCGTGGCCCATCGAGACCCGGACCGCGCGCCGGTAGAGCGGGTCGGCGCAACCACTGCCGAAAACTACCGCGTCCACCCCCAGGCCGGCCGCGTTGCGAAAAATGGAGCCCAGGTTTTCGTGGTCGTTGACGCCTTCGAGCACCGCTACGGTGCGCGCGCCGCCGACCACCTCGGCAACGCTGGGTTCGGCCACCCGGCTGGCGCTGGCCAGCACCCCGCGGTTGAGATGAAAGCCCACGGCCTGCGCCATCACCTCGGCCGAGGTTCGGTAATAGGGCGCCACGGCGCCCGCGAGGTCGTCACGCAGCTCAGCCAGCCTGCGGTCGGTGCCGAGCAGGGCACGGGGGGTAAACCTCGACGCCAACATGCGCTGCACCACCAGCACACCCTCGGCGATCACCAGACCTTTGCCGGTGGGCAGGTCAGGCCGACGGTCAACGCTGTTCAGGTCGCGGAAGTCGTCCAGACGCGGGTCATCGGGATCGGTGACGTCTTGAACATCGATATCCGGTGCACTCACGGGCTTTCGTCGACCAGGGTCGAGATCAGATCGGAAGCACTACGCAGGGTTTCGCGCTGGGCATCGTCCAGCGTTGCGAGCCGTTCGGCCAGCCACTCCTGACGGGCCTGACGGGCCGCCCTCACCAATTCGGCGCCGGCTGCAGAAACCGACACCAGCACCTGCCGGCCGTCGACGGGATGCGGGGCGCGATCGACCAAGCCCTCGTCGGCCAGGGAGGCGATCACTCGCGTCATCGACGGCGGTCGGACGCGTTCCCGGATCGCCAGCGCGCCGGGCGTCATGGCACCCTCGTTGGCCAGCGTGGTCAGTGCCGAGAGTTGGGTCAGCGATACCGGCGACGAGGCGTTTCGGAACCGGAGTTGGCGAGCCAGCCGCATGACCGCCAACGACAAGTCTGCGGCCAACCGCGCATTGCTGTCGGGCACAGCGCGAGGTTACAACCAAACAACAAAGACGGGTGTCAGAAACGGCGAACCACGCCCCCTCGCCGACAGGCCGATCATCACCGGCATCCCCGGCGGTATGTTGAGACGCGAGATGACTGACCAGCCCGCTCCCGAACCACCGCCGCTGCCCCCGGCACTGCTCGCGGTGTGGCCGATCATCGTGGTCGGCGCGCTGGGCTGGCTGGTCGCGGTGGCCGCCGCGTTCCTCGTGTCCGGTCTGGAGGCGTGGCGGCCGGTAACTCTGGCCGGCCTCGGGGTGGGTGTGCTGGGAACCAGCATTTTCGTGTGGCAACTGGCTGCCGCCCGCCGCGGCGCACGCGGAGCGCAGGCTGGTCTGGAAACCTTGGTCGATCACCAATAACTCAAGGAGGACGCATGGCCGCACCCCTGCTGCAAGCTTCAATCGACATCGAAGCGCCGCCCTCGAAAGTGTGGGAGCTGATCTCCGACTTCCGGCGGATGCCGCAGTGGAGTCCCCAGTGCCGGTGGATGCGACAGTTCGGGCCCCTGCGTAACGGGACCCGCACGCTGAACTTCAACCGGCGCAACCGCCTGTTCTGGCCGACCACGTCCACGGTCGTCGAAGTCATCCCGGAGAAGAAGCTGGCATTTCGGGTGGACACCAACCGCACCATCTGGAGCTACGAGCTCGAACCGCACGGCGAGGGCACCCGGGTGACGGAGAGCCGTCACGCCGAGAACGGCACCAGCGCCGTGTCCAACTTGACGGTGAACGCATTGCTGGGCGGAACCGACAACTTCGAGCGCGAATTGGTCGAGGGCATGAACGCTTCTTTGGCACGAATCAAGGCGGCCGCCGAGAAGGGCTAAGGCGGCTCGATCAATACCCGTTGACGAGCGATCGTCGCATGCCTTAATGTCAACCGTGGTTGACATTAAGGTCAAGCCGTCGTCCAGTCAGTTAAGGGGTAACGCGATGTCTCATGAAGAGTTGTTCGACGAGTGCGAAGCGTCATATGTGTTGTGCACCATCAGCTTCGGCACCAGCAACATGCCAGACTGAACCCGGATCCCCCGGTCAGTCGAAGACCTACGGTTCGGCGGGCTCCGCGGGCTCTGCGGGCTCGCCAGTCGGCTCCGAAGCCTCTGAAGCCTCGGCCGCCGGCTCGACAACCTCGACCGCCGGCTCCGGCTCCGGCCCGGGCTCGGGCTCGGGCTCGGGCTCGGGCTCCACAGCCTCAACCGCCGGCTCAACGACTTCCGGCTCGACCGCCTCTACCGCCTCGACCGCCGACTCCGGGGCCGGTCTGTCGACCACGTCGAGCACGCCGTCGTCGTACGGTTCGTACATCGGCGAACCGGTGCCCGCCGGAGCGGGCGTGTCGGAGTGCGCGCCGCAGCCGTAGAACTTGTCGACGACGTGCCCGTCGGCTGACAGCTCATTGCCGCAGACCCCGAACATCCCGCCGAGGGAACCGGCGAGCGGCAGGAAGAAGCCACAGTCGCGGCACACCCGCTTCGTCGCCCGCGACATCGCCGAGTCGGGCCCGTAGTCACCTTCGCGCCACCGCTCCGCCGCCTCGGTGCGCCCCCAGGGGCTCATCACCCAACGACGGCCGAGGCCGAGTTCGACGGCCACCTCGTCCACATACGGATCCCCGCTGGCGCTGTAACCCGGCACCAGCCGGGGGTCGTCCTTGGCCGGTGCCAGCAGGTCCCCGGGGCCCAGGTCACCCGGCCGCACCCGCTGATCCCACGGAATCCATTCCGGCGCCAGCAGGGCCGTCGGGCCGGGGATCAGCACCACCTCGCTGATGGTGGCGTGGTCTGCACCGGGGTAGCCGGCGACGACGACGGCCCACTGCCAGCCCTGGTAACCGGGCACGTGCGCCAAAAACCGGTGGGTCGCGGCGTTCGGGTCTTCGTAGCTGAAGCCCAGGTAGTCACCGACGGAGTCTGCCCCGCTGAACTCCGCAACCGCGGTCCTGGCCTGCTCAGCCGCACCCGTGAGCACCCCCGCGAGTTCCTCGGGCCACTCGGTCACGGTCGCTACGGAGGACTCCTCGATGGGTCCGGTCACAGTGTCACCTTAATGTCACCTTGCTCATGCCGTTCTTTCGTGCGCCCCCATACTGCCGGAAGACACGGTGACCGAGCCACACCGGTTTACTCCGCAGCGAGTCGGCATAGGACAGAATTAGATGGTGTCCGGACGGCGAGGTGATCATGGGGGCCGGATGGCCCCACCCCCGGGCCGCCGGAGCCGATCGGCGAATCAGCATCCGGGCATGGCCAATTACCCGGCAAGCGATCCCGCCCAGGACGATTACCGCCGGTCACGCCGTCCGCAACCGCCGCCCAGTGCCAACCGCTACCTGCCCCCGCTGGACCACGACACGCCACCCGAGCGCGACAGCGAACCCGAAGCACCCCGGTCCAGCGGTGAGCGGATCACCGTTACCCGAGCCGCGGCCATGCGCAGCCGGGAGATGGGTTCCCGCATGTACTGGATGGTGCAGCGCGCAGCCACCGCCGACGGTGCCGACAAGTCCGGACTCACAGCGCTGACCTGGCCGGTAATGGCGAACTTCGCCGTCGACTCCGCCATGGCCGTTGCCCTGGCCAACACGCTGTTCTTCGCAGCGGCCAGCGGAGAGAGCAAATCCAAGGTCGCGCTGTACCTGCTGATCACCATCGCGCCGTTCGCCGTCATCGCGCCGCTGATCGGCCCGGCGCTGGACAAGCTGCAGCACGGCCGGCGCGTCGCGTTGGCGTTGTCATTCGCGCTACGCACCGCCTTGGCGCTGGTGCTGATCATGAACTACGACGGCGCCAGCGGCAGCTTCCCGCCGTGGGTGCTCTATCCGTGCGCGCTGGCCATGATGGTCTTCTCCAAGTCGTTCAGTGTGCTGCGCAGCGCGGTGACGCCGCGCGTGATGCCGCCCACCATCGATCTGGTCCGGGTCAACTCCCGACTGACCGTGTTCGGGTTGCTCGGGGGGACCATCGCGGGCGGTGCCATCGCGGCGGGCGTGGAGTACGCGTGCACCCACATGCTCAAGTTGCCCGGCGCGCTGTTCGTCGTCGTGGGCATCACAATCGCCGGTGCCTTGCTTTCCATGCGGATCCCGAGCTGGGTGGAGGTGACCGCGGGTGAGGTCCCGGCCACCCTGAGCTATCACCGCCACAGCGACCACCTGCACCAGAGCTGGCAGGAGGAAAGCCCCAGGGTTGGCGGGAAACTGCGACAACCGTTGGGCCGCAACATCATCACCTCGTTGTGGGGTAACTGCACGATCAAGGTGATGGTCGGCTTCCTGTTCCTGTACCCGGCATTCGTGGCCAAGGCGCACGACGCCGACGGCTGGGTGCAGCTGGCCATGCTGGGGATGATCGGCGCCGCCGCCGCGATCGGTAACTTCGCCGGCAACTTCGCCAGCGCGCGACTGAAGCTGGGCCGGCCCGCGGTTCTGGTGGTGCGTTGCACCCTGGCGGTGACGGCGTTCGCCATCGCCGCCGCCGTCGCCGGAAATCTGCTCGTGGTCGCGATCGCCACGCTGGTCACCTCGGGGTCGAGCGCCATTGCCAAGGCCTCGCTGGATGCCTCGCTGCAGGACGACCTGCCCGAGGAGTCACGCGCTTCGGGGTTCGGACGTTCGGAGTCGACTCTGCAGCTGGCGTGGGTGCTTGGCGGGGCGGTCGGGGTGCTGGTGTACACGGAATTGTGGGTCGGCTTCACGGTCATCAGCGCGCTGCTGATCCTTGGGCTGGCTCAGACGATCGTCAGCTTCCGGGGCGACTCGCTGATCCCCGGCCTCGGTGGGAACCGGCCGGTCATGGTCGAGCAGGAGGGCCGGCGCCCCGGCGCCCCGACAACCGGAGTGATGCCGCGGTGAAACGCACTGTGGCCGCGATCATCGCGGCCGTCGTGGTGGCGCTGGCCGCCGGAGCCGGCCTGGGAGCATGGCTGCTCAGCCGCGACCGGGGCCCGCACTTCCCCGAGATCAGCGCCTACTCACGCGGTCACACCGTCCGGGTTGGCCCCTATCTGTACTGCAACGTGCTGAACCTCAACGACTGCCAAGCGCCGCAATCCCAGGGGGAACTGCGTGTGAGCGAACGTTTCCCCGTGCAGCTTTCGGTGCCCGAGACCATCGGCCGGGCCCCATGGCGGCTGCTGCAGATCTACGAGGACCCGACCAACACCGCGACCACCTTCTTCCGGCCGGACAGCCGCCTGGCGGTCACCATCCCCACCGTCGATCCGCACCGGGGCCGGCTGACCGGCGTGGTGGTGCAGCTGTTGACGCTGGTGGTCGACGACGGCGAGCTGCGCGAGGCCCCGCACGCGGAATGGTCTGTCCGCGTCGTCTTTTGACCTATGCGAGGCTCAGGCGCCGTGACCGGCCGGCACCCGCTCCGCCGCTGCCGGCGGCCCGGGCGGGGTGCCGTCACCGAATGGCCTGCCGCCCAACGCTTCCCGGCCGTGCGGCGTGAGCCAGCTGGACAGGTCGGGGCCCTTGGGCACGACGCCGGTTGGGTTGATGTCGGAATGCACGATGTAATAGTGCTGCTTGATCTGAACGAAGTCGGTGGTGTCGCCGAAACCCGGGGTCTGGAACAGGTCTCGCGCATAGGCCCACAGCACCGGCAGCTCTGACAGCTTGGACCGATTGCATTTGAAATGCCCGTGATACACCGGGTCGAAGCGGGCCAGCGTGGTGAACAGCCGCACATCGGCCTCGGTGATGGTGTCTCCGACCAGATATCGCTGCTGCGCCAGCCGGTCGTTGACCCAGTCCAGCGCGGCGAACAGCCGGTCATAGGCCGCTTCGTAGGACTCCTGGGAACCGGCGAACCCGCACCGGTACACCCCGTTGTTGATCTCGGTGTAGATCCGCTTACTCACCTCGTCGATCTCCGCGCGCAATTCTTCGGGGTAGAGTTGCGGCGCTCCGTCGCGGTGGTAGGCCGTCCACTCGGTGGAGAAGTCGAGGGTGATCTGCGCGAAGTCGTTGGTGACGACGGCACCGGTCGCGACGTCGACGATCGCCGGGACGGTGATGCCCTTGGGATAGTCAGGGTCACGCTTGAAGTAGGCGTCCTGCAGACGGGGGATCTTCAGCACTGGGTCCACGCCGCCGGGATCCAGGTCGAACGTCCAGCTGCGCTCGTCATGGGTCGGGCCGCAAAACCCGATGGACAGAACGGATTCCAACCCCAGCAGCCTGCGCACGATGATGGTCCGGTTGGCCCACGGGCAGGCGCGGGCGACGACGAGACGGTACCGACCGGGTTCCACCGGGTAGCCGTCGCGGCCGTCGGCGGTGATGCGGGTGGTGATGTAGTTGGTGTCGCGGTTGAATTCGCCCTTGCCGGCCACGTATGCGGACATACGCTACAGAGCCACTTCTGCCGAGGGTGAGACGAATCGCCGGGCCAGGTTGGTCTCGGTGGATTCTCTGGCTTCCCACTCCACGATCCAGGGCCCCGTGCCCTCCGACTGATCCAGGATGCCGCTTTCCAGCCAGGTGTATCGACCGTCAAGCACGTTGTTGGTCAGCGCCACGTCGCCGCTGTCGGTATTGGACCACAACGCACCAAAGAGTGCCTCGATCCGCAAAGTCGCTTGCTGACAGAACATTTCGGCCAACTCGTAAGCCTGTTTGCCGATTTCCGGGTCGGCGCCCCGTTGTGCCTCGGCCCGGACGCAGGCAGCCGACATCGCAAACAGTTCGGCACCGATGTCGACGATGCGCCCGAGGAAGCCCTGCTTCTGCTCCAGCTTGGCCTGCCAGCGCGCCATCCCGTAGAACGTGTTGCGGGCCAGCTTGCGGCTCGAGCGCTCGACGAACCGCAAATGGGATGCCAGCGTGCCGAATTCGCTGAATGCGGTGGGACGTTGGCCTTCGCCGAAGGCCAGTTTCGGCAACCACTTCGCGTAGAACCCGCTGGCTCCGACGGCCGCTGCCGCTTTCTGACGGAAATCCGAGTCGGGTTTGGCGAGGTCACCCGCGGCATTGAGATGTGCGTCGACGGCCTCTCGGGCGATGAGGAGCCGCATGATCTCGCTGGCTCCTTCGAAGATCCGGTTGATCCGTAGGTCGCGCAGCGACTGCTCCACCGGCGCGGCCCGCTCTCCGCGCGCCGCGAGCGAATCCGCGGTCTCATAGCCGCGCCCGCCACGGATCTGCATCAGATCATCGGCTATCACACAAGCCATTTCACTGCACCACAGCTTGGCCAGCGCCGCCTCGATGCGGATGTCGTTGCGTCCTTCGTCGGCCATCTGGCCGGTCAACTCGACCACCGCATCGAGCGCGTAGGTGGTCGCAGCCATGAACGCGATCTTGCGCGCGACCGCTTCATGTTTGCCGATCGGCTTGCCCCACTGCACCCGTTCCCGCGACCATTCGCGGGCGATCTTCAGCGACCACTTCGACGACCCGGTCACCATCGCCGGCAACGCCAACCGCCCCACATTCAGCGTCGTCAACGCGATGCGCAGGCCGTCGCCCTCACGCCCGATCAGATTCTCAGCCGGAACGCGGACCCGGTGCATCCGAGTGAGGCCGTTCTCGATGCCGCGCAGGCCCATGAACTGATTGCGCCGCTCCACGGTGATTCCAGGCGAATCCGCCTCCACGACAAAGGCACTGATGCCGCCCCGGTGCCCGTCGCTCTTGGGAACCCGCGCCATGACCACGAGCAACTCAGCGACCACTCCGTTGGTGGTCCACAGCTTCACACCTTCGAGCTCGTACGCCTGGCCGCCCTCGACGGGCGTCGCGGTCGACGCCAACCGTGCCGGGTCGGAGCCGACGTCGGGCTCGGTCAGCAGGAAAGCCGAAATCGCTCCAGCGGCACAGCGCGGCAGGAACTTCCGCTTCTGCTCGTCCGACCCGGCGAGCTTCAGCGGTTCGGGCACACCGATCGACTGGTGTGCCGACAACAGCGCGCCGAGGCTGGGATGAACGGTCGACACCAGCATGAGCGCCCGGTTGTAAGCGACCTGCGACATATCCAGACCGCCGTACTCCGCGGAGATCTTCATACCGAAGCAACCCAGCTCGGCCAAGCCCCGAACGTATTCATCGGGAATCCGCGCCTCGCGCTCGATGACACCGCCGTCGAACCCGGTCAGCAGTTGTCGAAGCTTGTCCAGGAAATCGGCGGTGCGGACTTCGTCCGACTCGGTCGGTGTGGGGAACGGATGAATGAGCGCCAACGGGAAGCGTCCCAGAAACAGCTCTTTGGCAAAAGATGGCTTATCCCAGCCACTTTCCCGGGACTCCTCGGCTACGGCTCTGGCTTGCTCCTCGGTGACCTGCGCTTGCTGTGCCATCGCCGCCTCCTCGCTGACGCGTCCCGATGGATCGTCTATACCCGATTACCGCACGGGTACGCCCTGCGCAGCAAGCATTTACGCCTCGAACTCGCGGGCGACGGCCTTGACGACCTCGGAGATCTGGCGGGCGGTCTTGCGATCTGGGTAGCGACCCTTGCGCAACTCGGGCTGCACGGTGCTCTCCAGCAACGTGATCATGTCCTCGACCATGCCGTGCAGCTCGTCGGGGCTGTGCTTGTGCTCAGCCGGCGCCTCGCGACGCGGTCGTGCGGCCGACCGGGCCAGGCTCGGCGGTGGGTCGATCAGCTTCAGGCTCAACGCCTGCGGTCCACGCCGGCCGGATGCGATGCCGAACTCGACCTTCTGCCCCGCTTTGAGTCCCTCGACACCCGCGGGCAACGCCGAGGAGCGGACATAGACGTCCTCGCCATCCTCTTGCGACAGGAAGCCGAACCCCTTCTCGGAGTCGTACCACTTCACTTTGCCGGTCGGCACTGCTCTCACCTGCTTGTCTGACGGATCACTGGTATGCGACATAGAAGACGCGTCCCGCCTGCACAGGACGCGATGACGATCACAGATCCTACTCGGGTGCTTGCCCGCCGAGCACCCCGGTTTAGCGGGTACTCGGTAGGCTGGCATTACCGCTGGAGGAAAGATGCGCCTGATCCTGAACGTTATCTGGCTTGTTTTCGGTGGCCTCTGGCTGGCCCTCGGCTATCTGCTGGCGGCGCTGGTGTGCTTCCTGCTGATCGTCACCATCCCGTTCGGTTTCGCGGCGCTGCGAATCGCGTCATATGCGCTGTGGCCCTTCGGCCGCACCATCGTCGAGAAGCCCGGCGCCGGGACGGGCGCGCTGGTCGGCAACGTCATCTGGGTGCTGCTGTTCGGGCTGTGGCTGGCGATCGGGCATCTGGCGAGCGCGATCGCCATGGCCGCGACGATCATCGGGATTCCACTGGCCGTGGCAAACCTCAAACTGATCCCCGTGTCGCTGGTTCCACTGGGTAAAGAGATCGTTCCCACCGACGCCCGGGTGGCCGCATGACGCTGACCGCGTTGGGCGTACCGACGGTGCCCGCTCAGGGCGCCGCGACCGAGCCCATAGCAGGCCCCCGAGACGGACCGCTGCTGGACAGCTATGGTCGCGTCGCCACCGACCTGCGCGTCTCGCTCACCGACCGCTGCAATCTGCGGTGCAGCTACTGCATGCCCGAGGACGGCCTGAACTGGTTGCCCGGCCACCAGCTGCTCACGTCCGACGAACTGGCCCGGTTGCTGCGCATCGCGGTCAGCCGGCTGGGCATCACCAACGTCCGCTTCACCGGTGGCGAACCGCTGCTGGCGCGACACCTCGAGGACGTCATTGCCGCGGCGGCCGGGCTGACCAATCGCCCCGAGATCTCCTTGACCACCAACGGGGTGGGGCTGGCACGACGGGCGGCGGGCCTGGCCGCCGCGGGACTTGACCGAGTCAACGTCTCGCTGGACAGCGTCAACCCGGCTCACTTCGCGGCCATCACGCGCCGCGACCGGCTTGACGACGTGATCGCCGGCCTGGCCGCGGCCAAGGCCGCCGGTCTGCAGCCGGTCAAGGTCAATGCGGTCCTGGACCCCGCCACCGGCCGTCAGGACGTCGTCGAACTGCTGCGTTTCTGCCTCGAGAACGGCTACCAGTTGCGGGTCATCGAGCAGATGCCGCTCGACGCCGGGCATCAGTGGCGTCCCGGCGCGGCGCTGAGCGCCGATGACGTCCTTTCGGCGCTGAGCCCGCACTTCCGCCTCGAACCCGACCCGGCACCGCGCGGTTCGGCACCTGCTCAGCTGTGGCTGGTCGAGCCAGGCGCGGACACCCCGGGTGGCAAGGTCGGCATCATCGCATCGGTTTCCCAGGCGTTCTGTTCCACGTGCGACCGCACCCGGCTGACCGCCGACGGCCAGATCCGCAGTTGCCTGTTCTCGAGTGTGGAAACCGACTTGCGCGGCCTGTTGCGCAGCGGCGCCGACGACGACGCGATCGAGGCGGCCTGGCGCGCGGCGATGTGGGCCAAACCGGCCGGCCACGGGATCAACGAACCCGGCTTCATTCAGCCCGACCGCCCGATGAGCGCCATCGGTGGCTGAGCGTCCCGCTGCGGCGTCCTCAGGCGCCGTTGAGATCGAGGTGACGGTCCGCTACTTCGCGGCGGCCAGGGCCGCAGCAGGCATCGAGTCCGAGACGCTGGTGTTGCCAACCGGCACGACCGTGGCCGAGTTGGTTAAAGAGCTGGCCAATCGGGGTACACGCCTGGCAACAATTTTGAGCCGATGCTCGTATCTGCTCGACGGAATTGCAGTTCGAGATGAGGCCGCGGCGTTATCCGCCGGCGACACGGTTGACGTACTCCCCCCGTTCGCCGGCGGATAAAAAGTGTGAGTTATCTCACGTAACGGAACGATAACAACCCGGCCACGCTCCGATGTCGGGTGTTATGAGCTGCGCAAACGCGGCCGCTTCCTGGCGTTTTGAGCTCCCGGTGTGACGAAAACGCCGATCAACGTCACACGTGACGGGATCGCCGTAACCCGCTACCGTCTCGGGAGGCTCGTCAAACCCAACCCGAGCGATGAGCCCTCCTTCACCTACAGCGCGCTGAGCTCCATCCGGTAGGCGAGGGATTCCGACCCGCGGATGGAGGCGGGGGACCCACCAGGTCCACCGAGATCGGACCGGGGCTGTTACGGCCCCTTGGGGTGAAGCCAACGTCGTATCAATGGTGAACGACTGGCCGGGTGACCTCTCCCATCCGAACCCGACAGCTGACCTCGCAAGCGTGTTACCGAGAGGAATTACTGAGCGTATGACTGGACGTCACCGCAAGCCCACTACCTCGAGCGTCAGCGTCGCCAAGATCGCCTTCACCGGTGCGGTCCTCGGTGGCGGCGGCATCGCCATGGCCGGTCAGGCCGCAGCGGCCACCGACGCCGAATGGGACCAGGTAGCCCGTTGCGAATCTGGCGGCAACTGGGCGATCAACACAGGTAACGGGTTCTACGGCGGCGTGCAGTTCGCGGCCGGCACCTGGGCCTCGCACGGCGGCGGCGAGTACGCCCCCTCGGCCCAGCTGGCCACCAAGGATCAACAGATCGCCATCGCCGAGCGCGTGCTGGCCACTCAGGGCCGCGGCGCCTGGCCGGTGTGCGGGACCGGCCTGTCCGGCCCGTCACCGCACAACCCGGCTCCCCAGTCGGCCGCCTGGGACCGCCAGCCGATCGACGCTCCCGCACTCAACGGTGAGCAGATTCCCGACGCGCCGCCGCCGGTCGAGGCTCCCGCACCCGAGGTGCAGCTGGCCGGCAACGACCTGGCGCTGGCTCCCGCTCCGGCCGACCTGCCGCCCGCTCCGGCCGACCTGCCGCCCGCTCCGGCCGACCTGCCGCCCGCTCCGGCCGACCTGCCGCCGGCCCCGGCCGACCTGGCTCCCGCCCCCGGCGACCTGCCGCCGGCTCCGGCCGACGTGCCGGCTTCGCCCGCCCCTGTGGTCGTGGACACCGCCTTCCAGCCGGCTCCTGCGCCCGCCGATGTCACGCCGCCGGCTCCCGGCGACGAGAACGCACCCGTGGAGATCCACCAGGTCGCGGAGGTCGGCTACCACCAGCAACTGTGGCAGGCCATCGTCGGCCAGGACATCGCCGGCAACGACGCGCTGGACGCCCTGGTAGCGGCTCCGGTCAGCTAGTGGCTCTGGTCTGATCCGACGGGCTCACGCCCGCGGATCAGGCCGAACCCACCCATTCTTCCGACCCGTCGTCGAAGAACTGGTGCTTCCACACCGGCAATCGCTCCTTGATGGCGTCTACCAGGCGCGCACAGGTGGCGAACGCCTCCTGACGGTGATCGGCCGCGACGGCGGCCACCAGAGCCGCTTCTCCGATACGTAGGGCGCCGATACGGTGGCTGGCGGCCACGGCCCGTACCCCGTCGGCGTGACCGGCGACTTCGGCGACGACCTCGCTGAACACGTCCGCCGCCGACGGGTGTGCGGAATACTCCAGCCGCACCACTGGGCGGCCGCCGTCGTGATCGCGGATCATGCCGACAAAACCCACCACCGCTCCGGCGGACTGGTGATTCACCAGGGCCTCATGTTCGGCAAGGGAGATCGGCTGGTCGGTCACTGCGGCGCGCAGGACCGTCGTCATCGCGGGTGATCCCCGCCGGCGAGCTGTTCGAGAGCGTGGATGAGCACGCCGTCGAGCACGCCGAGACCGTCTCGCACCCCGCCCGGTGAACCCGGGAGATTGACGATCAGCGTCTTGCCTGCCACCCCGCACACCCCGCGGGACAGCACCGACGTCGGCACCTTCGGCAAGCCGGACTGGCGAATCGCATCAGCCAAGCCGGGAATCATGTAGTCCAGCACCGCCACCGTCTGCTCCGGTGTGCTGTCAGTGGGCGCGATTCCGGTTCCCCCGGAGGTGATGATCACATCGACTTCGGCCTCGAGCCCGTCGTGCAGCGCGTCACCCACCTCATTGCCGTCGGCCACGACCCGGGGCTGAGTCGGGAGAAACCCGCGCTGTTCCAGCCACTGGGCGATGATGGGTCCGCATTCGTCGGCGTACACACCCGCTGAGGCGCGGGTCGAGGCGATGACGACGCGCGCGGTCCGGCTCACGGCCGGGTCCAACTTCCGCTGCGGCCGCCTTCTTTGCTCAGCACCCGGATATCGTCGACGCGTGCGGCCGGATCGACCGCCTTGATCATGTCGTACAGGGTCAGGGCCGCCACACTGACAGCGGTCAAGGCTTCCATCTCCACCCCCGTTCGGTCGGTGCTGCGCACCGTCGCTCTGATCTCAACATCTGACGCGCCGACGGTGAAGTCAACATCGACCTTGGTGAGCGCGAGCTGATGGCACAGCGGGATCAGGTCGCTGGTGCGTTTGGCGGCCAGGATGCCCGCCACCCGTGCGGTGGCCAGCGCATCGCCTTTGGGCAGGCCACCGGCGGATATCAGCGCGACCACCTCAGCAGTCGTGCGCAACAGGCCGGCTGCCACAGCGGTGCGCCGTGTGGTCCCCTTTTCGGTGACGTCGACCATGTGCGCCGCACCGCGCTCGTCCAGGTGTGACAGCGCCGACCCGGGGGCCGCAGAGCGCTCTTCAAAGGCCCCAGCCCCCGACATCCCGACGACTACCAGGTGGCGACCGTCACCGGATGGACATACGGCAACTCCTCGGCAGGCACCGGAAACACCACTTCGCCGAACGGCGAGAGTGCACCCGTGCGGTCTGTCACGAGTTCGCTCACCGCATGGTCGTCCGGGTCCGTCGTGGGCCAGCCGGGGTCCACATACTTCGCTTTGCGCGCCTTTGAGTCAGCCACGCGCTCTATTCTGACACCTCCGGCCAGCGTCCGCGGCGGAAGGTTGAACCTCACGCCTAGGCTTGATCAGCGATGACCGAACACACCCCGGATATCCCGCTGGGGTCCTGGCTGGCCGACCTGCCCGACGAGCGGCTGATCCTGCTCTTGGAGCTGCGGCCGGACCTTGCCCAGCCGCCACCCGGCAGCATCGCGGCGCTGGCCGCGCGCGCTCAGGCGCGTCAGTCGGTCAAGGCCGCCACCGACGACCTGGATTTCCTGCGGCTGGCGGTGCTCGACGCCCTGCTGGTGCTGCAAGCCGACGCCGAACCGGTCCCGGTCACCAAGTTGACGGCCCTGCTCGGCGACCTTGCTCCGGAGGCCGACCTGACGGCCGCACTGGACGACCTGAGAAACCGCGCCCTGGTCTGGGGAGCAACCGCGGTGCGGGTGGCCGCCGACGCCGCAACCGCGCTGCCGTGGCATCCCGGGCAGGTGACGCTCGAGGACCGCACGCATACCGGGGAGCAGATCGCCGCACTGATCGCCGCGGCCGACGAAGCCCAACGCGACGTCCTGGAGAAGCTCCTCGAAGGATCCCCGATGGGACGCACCCGCGACGCGGCGCCAGGCGCGCCGATGGACCACCCGGTGCCACAGCTGCTGGCCTCTGGCCTACTGCGGCGCGTCGACGCCGAGACGGTGATCCTGCCCCGCCACGTCGCCCAGGTGCTGCGCGGCGAGTCGCCCGGTCCGGCACAGCTAACCGAACCCGACCCCGTCGCGTCGACCGTCAAACCCGCCGACGCCGACGCCGCGGCTGCCGGCGCGGTCATCGACCTGCTCCGCCAGGTCGATGTGCTCCTCGAGAACCTCAGTAACGCACCGGTTTCCGAGCTGCGCAGCGGCGGTCTCGGTATTCGCGAGCTCAAGCGATTGGCCAAGGTGACCGGGATCGAAGAGGCCCGGCTGGGCCTCATCCTGGAAATCGCCGCCGCGGCGGGGTTGATAGCCAGCGGGATGCCCGATCCCGATCCGGCCCACGGGGAAGGGCCCTATTGGGCGCCCACCACAGCGGCCGACCGGTTCCGCACCCTGGCCGCCGCCGACCGTTGGCACCTGCTGGCCACCACCTGGCTCGACTTGACCTGCCGCCCGACGCTGATCGGCAACCGCGGTCCTGACGGCAAACCTTTTGGTGCGCTGTCGAATTCGTTGTTCTCCACCGCGGCACCGCTGGATCGGCGGCTGCTGCTGGAGTTGCTTGCCGGGTTGCCGGCCGGCGGCGGTGTCGACGCTAAGACAGCCTCGGCAGCGCTGATTTGGCGACGGCCGCGCTGGTCCCGGCGGCTGCAGCCTGAACCGGTCGCGGACTTGCTGGCCGAGGGCCACGCGCTGGGCCTGATCGGGCGCGGGGCGATCAGCACGCCGGGCCGCGCGCTGCTCGAGGACGAGGCGGACCCCACGGCGGTCGTCGACGCGATGACCCGGGCGCTGCCCAAACCGATCGACCATTTCCTGGTTCAGGCGGACCTGACCGTGGTGGTACCAGGCCCGCTGGAAGGTGACCTCGCCGACGACCTCGCCACCGTCGCCACCGTCGAATCAGCAGGCGCGGCAATGGTTTTCCGGGTCAGCGAACAATCGATCCGGCATGCGCTGGATATCGGCAAGACCCGCGACTGGATGCAGGCGTTCTTCGCCGATCACTCCAAAACGCCGGTTCCGCAAGGTCTGACTTATCTCATCGACGACGTGGCCCGCCGGCACGGTCAGCTGCGAATCGGAATGGCGTCGTCTTTCGTGCGCTGCGAAGACCCGGCGCTGCTGGCGCAGGCGGTCGCGGCGCCGGCCACCGAAGGGCTCCACCTACGGGCGCTGGCCCCGACGGTGGCGGTGTCACCGGCGACCATCGGCGAGGTGCTCGCCGCCTTGCGGTCGGCGGGATTCGCCCCCGCCGCCGAAGACTCCTCCGGTGCGATTGTCGATGTGCGCACCCGCGGCGCGCGGGTACCCGCACCGCCGCACCGCCGGGCGTACCGGCCGGTCCCCCGTCCCAGCAGCGAAACACTGAACGCCGTCGTGGGGGTGCTGCGCAGGGTGACCGCGGCCCCGTTCGGCAACATCCGCGTCGACCCTGCGGTGTCGATGTCGCTGCTGCAGCGCGCCGCCAAGGACCAGGAAACGGTGCTCATCGGCTATCTCGACGCCGCGGGGGTGGCCACCCAGCGGGTGGTGTCCCCGATCGTCGTCCGGGGCGGCCAGCTGGTGGCCTTCGACTCGGGGTCCGGTCGGATGCGCGACTTCGCCATCCACCGCATCACATCGGTGATGTCGGCGGACGAAGGATAATGAACGTTGCTCCCCGCCAGCCGCTTGCCGGGGATGCAGCGATAGGAGGAACACCGCCCATGACAGACGGGCCGTTGATCGTGCAGTCCGACAAGACGGTGCTGCTCGAAGTGGATCACGAAATGGCCGGCGCGGCGCGCGCCGCCATCGCGCCGTTCGCCGAACTGGAACGCGCACCCGAGCACATCCACACCTATCGCATCACGCCCCTGGCCTTATGGAACGCCCGCGCCGCCGGTCACGATGCCGAGCAGGTGGTCGACGCGCTGGTCAGCTCCTCCCGTTACGCCGTGCCGCAACCGTTGCTGGTCGACATCGTCGACACCATGGCGCGCTACGGCCGCCTGCAACTGGTCAAGCATCCCGCCCACGGCTTGACGCTGGTGAGCTTCGACCGGGCCGTTCTCGAAGAAGTCCTGCGCCACAAGAAGATCGCGCCCATGCTGGGCGCGCGCATCGACGACGACACGGTCACCGTCCACCCCAGCGAGCGGGGCCGGGTCAAGCAGATGCTGCTCAAGATCGGCTGGCCGGCCGAGGATCTCGCCGGCTATGTGGACGGTGAGGCGCACCCGATCAGCCTGGAACCCGACGGGTGGGAATTGCGCGACTACCAGCAGCTTGCGGCCGACTCGTTCTGGGCCGGCGGCTCGGGGGTGGTGGTGCTGCCCTGCGGCGCCGGCAAGACGCTGGTCGGCGCCGCCGCGATGGCCAAGGCTCAAGCCACAACGCTGATTCTGGTCACCAACATCGTGGCTGCCCGCCAGTGGAAACGGGAGTTGGTGGCGCGCACCTCACTGACCGAGGACGAGATCGGCGAATACTCCGGCGAGCGCAAGGAGATCCGGCCCGTCACCATCTCGACCTACCAGATGATCCCCCGCCGCACCAAGGGCGAATACCGGCATCTGGAGCTCTTCGACAGCCGGGACTGGGGCCTGATCGTCTACGACGAGGTGCACCTGCTGCCGGCGCCGGTGTTCCGGATGACCGCCGATCTGCAGTCCAAGCGCCGCCTGGGCCTCACGGCCACGTTGATCCGCGAGGACGGCCGCGAGGGCGATGTGTTCTCGCTCATCGGGCCGAAGCGATACGACGCGCCGTGGAAGGACATCGAGGCTCAGGGCTGGATCGCACCGGCCGAATGCGTGGAAGTACGGGTCACCATGACCGACAACGAGCGGATGATCTACGCCACGGCCGAGCCTGAGGAACGCTACAAGCTGTGTTCGACGGTGCATACCAAAATCGCTGTGGTCAAATCGATTCTGAAGAATCACCCCGGTGAGCAGACGCTGGTGATCGGTGCCTACCTCGATCAGCTCGACGAGTTGGGTGCCGAATTGGGGGCCCCGGTGATCCAGGGGTCGACGAAGACCCGGGAACGCGAGGATCTCTTCGACCAGTTCCGGCGTGGTGAGATTTCCACCCTGGTGGTGTCCAAGGTGGCCAACTTCTCCATCGATTTGCCGGAAGCCTCTGTCGCGGTTCAGGTTTCGGGGACTTTCGGGTCGCGCCAGGAGGAGGCGCAGCGGTTGGGCCGGCTGCTGCGGCCCAAGGCCGACGGGGGCGGCGCCATCTTCTACTCGGTGGTGGCGCGCGACAGCCTGGATGCCGAATATGCCGCGCACCGGCAGCGGTTCCTGGCCGAGCAGGGCTACGGTTACGTCATCCGCGACGCCGACGACCTGCTCGGCCCGGCGATTTAGTGGCGCGAGCAGACGCCAAAGCCCCCAGGAGCGTGTGCTCCATGGGGCTTTGGCGTCTGCTCGCCAGAGGGCTAGAGCGACAGGATGGTGGCCGACGCGGTGCCCGGTGCGCCGTAGACCTGCGCCAGGCCCACCCGCGGGTTGCCTGGCACCTGGCGATCGCCGGCCTCGCCACGCAGCTGTCGCACCAACTCATGCATCTGCCGAAGCCCGGACGCACCGATGGGTTCCCCGTTGGCGATCAGACCCCCGTCGGTGTTGACCGGGATCGAGCCGTGAATCTCCGTGGCTCCGTCGGCAACCAGCTTTTCCTGTTCGCCGTCGGCGCACAGACCCGTTTCGGCCATGTGGATCACCTCGGCGCCGGCGTCGGTGTCCTGTAACTGAGCCACGTCGACATCCTCGGGCCCGATGCCGGCCGCCTCGTAGGCGGCCTTGGCGGCATACACGGTCGGCGAGTCGTCACCGTCCAGCGGCGCGAACGTCGCATGCACCTCATAGGCGCCGTAGCGGCGGGTGCGAATCTCGCAGGCCCGCACATACACCGGTTTGTCGGTGTATTTGTGCGCCATGTCGGCCCGGCACATGATCACCGCCGCAGCTCCCTCGTCGGGCGCACAGAACATGTACTGGGTGAGCGGATAGTTCAGTACCGCCGAGTTGAGGATTTCCTCTTCGAGAATCGCCTTGCGGCGGAACGCATTCGGATTGATAGCGCCATTGCGGAAGTTCTTGGCGGCCACCTTGGCCAGCGTGGCCTGGGAGATGTTGTGGTCGTGAATGTACTTGTTGGCTTTCATGCCGAAGAACTTCGTGGTGACGAACTGCCCGTTCTGCGCATACCACTGCGGCAGGGCCAGTTTGGCGGGATCATCGGTGAACGCGCCCCGCGGGTGCTTGTCCAGACCGATCGCGATCCCCAGGTCATACTTGCCCAACCGGATCGTGTCAGCGGTCTGCTGGACGGCACTGGCCGCGGTGGCACACGCATTGAAGACGTTGGTGAACGTGATGCCGGTGAGCCCGACCAGGCGGGTCACCGCGTCCGGGTTGGACACCTCGTGACTGCCACCGAAGCCGAACTGAATGTCCTGCCATGCCACGCCGGCGTCGGTCAGCGCGAGCTGAATCGCTTCGGCGCCCATCTCCATAGCGGTCTTGTCGAACCTGCCGAAGGGATGCAGGCCGACGCCGATAATGGCGACATCATTAGTCATCGGATGACTCCTTTTCGGTGCGCGGCAACCCGCTCTCAGACCGGCTGGAAAGCGAAGGTCATGATCTCGGTGCCCTCGTCGTCCCGATTCAACGGCACCATGGTGAGCTCGACGTCCTGGCCGAACCGCAGCTTGGCGGGATCATTTTCGGTGAGCCGGCCCTCCACCCGGATCACGTCGCCGAGTTGCACCAAACCCACCCCGAACGGCACGAAGTCCTTGCCGACCGGCCCGGCGTACGGCGCACCGGGTGCGAAGCCCTGGGTGGTCCAGGCGACCAGCGTGCCGCGTCGGGGCAGCAGCACGTCGGCCATCTCGCTGCCGCTGCAGCGCGGACAGTGCCGCTGCACGGGAAATGTCGTGGCTCCGCAGCCGGCGCAGCGGCTGCCGATCAGCTGCGGATTCTCGTCGGGCCAGGTGGTGATTTCAGGGGCCAACGCCTTCTGCATCGGGGGTCCTCCGGCGGAGCACGAGAATAATGCGACTCACTGAACGGTACAACAGCGTTACACAAAAATGGAAACTGCATTCTCGCACGCCCTGGCCGAGACGGATCGTTCGGTGCCGCCGCAAATAGGCACCAATTACGATTTGGCCATGTCCCTTGAGGTAGGCCAGGAATTCGCTGGGTACACCATCCTGCGAATGCTGGGTGCCGGCGGAATGGGCCGGGTGTATCTGGCGACCCATCCGCGCCTGCCGCGCGAGGACGCGCTGAAGGTGCTGGCGGCGGAGTACACCGCCGATCCCGAGTACCGGACCAGGTTCGCCCGCGAAGCCGACTTGGCGGCGGGCCTCTCACATCCCCATATCGTGCGCATCTACGACCGCGGCGAGAACGACGGCCAGTTGTGGATCTCGATGGACTACGTGGCCGGCACCGATGCCTCCCACCTGCTGTATGAGCGCTATCAGCGCGGTTTGCCCATCGACGAGGTCATCGCCATCATCTCCGCGGTCGCCTCGGCCCTGGACTACGCCCACCATCGCGGGCTGCTGCACCGCGACGTCAAACCCGCCAATATCCTGCTCACCGAACCCGACGGCGGACAGGCCCGTCGAATCTATCTGGCGGACTTCGGCATCGCGCGCCGAATCGATGACGCGACGGCCATCACCGCCGTCAACGTGGCCGTCGGCACCGTTGCCTACGCCGCGCCGGAGCAACTCAAGGGAGAGCCCGTCGACGGGCGTACCGACCAATATGCACTGGCATGCACGGCTTACCACCTGCTCACCGGCGCTCCGCCGTTCACCGACAGCAGTCCCACGGTGGTCATCACCCAGCAGATCAGCTCGCCGCCGCCCTCCCTCGGCACCCGCCGCCCGGAGTTGGTCGCGCTGGACCCGGTGTTCGCCACCGCGATGTCGAAGGACCCGAACAGCCGTTACGCCAGTTGCAGCGACTTCGCACTGGAACTGACCAAGCACTTTGCGCCGTACGACTACGACACCCCGATCAACCTGCACGCCAGGCAAACTCAGCCCTCGATCGCCCTGCTCAAGTCGACCGAGGAGGGCCCGAAAGGATGGGTGCGGCGGCCGGCCGTGTTGCTCAGCATCCTCGTGGTGATCGCGTTGCTGATCGTCGGCGGTGTCTTTGCCGCCAGCACGCTCACGCCCTCCCGCAAGCAAACCGCCGCGCCGCTGGGGTCGCCGCCTGCGGCTCCGCAGGCCACGCCCGGGGCCGCGCAGGGACCGTTCACCGGCACCTACCGCGCTGATTTCGCCCCGGTCACGTTCCTGGACGGCAAACCGGTTCCCGACGCGCGACCCACAACGGGCACCTACGGTGTGCGCTCGATCTGCGGCGGCGCCGGCTGCGTGGCAACCGCGTCGCGCCTGAAAGGTGAGAGAGTATTCGCCTCGACCATGGTCTTCGACCAGCTGGGCAGTAGCTGGGTGGCGGTGGCCCTGTCCACCCAACCGTGCAATGCCAACACCAGCGAGATCTGGGAGGTCTTCACGCTGGAGGCGCGTCCCGACGGAACTCTGGTCGGCGATCAAACGCGCACCGCCCGTAACAACTGCCAGGAGCGACGAAGCGTGACCTTCACCCGCACCGGTGACGCCCCGTCGGGGCTGCCCGACCCGGCGACACTTCCGCCGCGAGTGCCCTCGGCGGCCGAAGCGTTTCACGGCCACTATCAGCAGACCCGTACGTTCGCGGGCCAAAGTCCCAAGCCGATGGGCGATTCCGCGATCGTCACCAACTGTCTACGTACCGGTGATCGGTGCATGAGCTACTTCCACAACGATTTGGGTGATGTCCCGCTGATATTCGCCGGCGGTGGCTGGACGTGGGACGACGTGAGTAGCGGCAAGTGTCCCGACGGTAGCCCGACGACTCTGCGGATCAGCGCCACTTTCCCGCTGCCACAACCGGCAGCGGATCCGCTGATGTCGCTGGAGGGCCACGGGCACTGGGCTCAGACCGGAACCTGTGCGGTCAACGTGGATCTTGACGACACCTTCACTCGTACAGGCGATTAGCACCGTGTCACTGCATGTCGGCCAAGCGTTCGCCGGATACACGATCCAGCGTGTGCTGGGCGCCGGCGGCATGGGCACGGTGTATCTAGCGACGCATCCGCGGTTGCCGCGCCAGGATGCGCTCAAGGTGCTGCCCGCCGAGTTCACCGATGACGCCGAGTACCGGGCGCGGTTCACCCGCGAGGCAGAGCTGGCCGCGGGCTTGTCTCATCCGCACATCGTCGGAGTTCAGGACCGGGGCGAATTCGACGGTCAATTCTGGATTTCCATGGATTACGTGGCCGGCACGGATGTGTCCCGGTCCCTGAAAGAGCAGTACCCGTCAGGCATGCCCGTCGAAGAGGTGCTGACCATCGTCGACGCGGTCGCAACCGCACTGGATTATGCGCACGACCGCGGGTTGCTGCACCGCGACGTCAAGCCGGCGAACATTCTGCTGGCTGATCCCGACGGGCAGGACCGCCGCATCTATTTGGCCGATTTCGGCGTCGCGCGACGCATCGACGATTCGGCCGGGCTGACCGAAACCAACGTGGCGGTCGGCACCGTGGCCTATGCCGCGCCGGAGCAACTCAAGGGCGAACTGGTCGACGGGCGTGCCGACCAGTATGCCCTGGCGTGCACAGCTTTTCATCTACTGACCGGCGCGCCGCCGTATCCGGACGATAATCCCGCCGTCGTCATAACCCACCATCTGTACGCTCCACCCCCGTCGCTGAGCGCTTGCAAGCCCGACCTGCGCGGCCTCGATCCGGTGTTGATGCGCGCCATGGCGAAGGAACCATCCGGCCGGTTCGCCACCTGCACTGAGTTTGCCTCCGCGCTGCGCAGGCACTTCGAGAGCGGCCCCGAGATCACCGGGGCGGACCAGTTCGTCACCGCGCCCTTTGTCCGGCCGCCCCGCAAGCGATCAGGTGCTCTGATCGCCGCACTGGTCGGGGTCGTATTGCTGGTCGGCGGCGGGATCTTCGCGGGATACAAGCTTATGCACAGACCGGCTGCGGTCGCCGCCAAGCAAACCACTACTGCCACAACGTCATCTGCGCCGGGGAGCACAACGACCACGACCTCGGACGTGCCGCTGACCGCGGGACCGTTGAATGGGACTTACCGAGCGGATTTCGGCGCCGCCACCGGACTCGACGGCGACGGGACCGGCGGGGGACCCTTCTCCACCACCTACGGGATCCGCTCGGTATGTGGCGGCACGTGCGTCGCGACGGCCACGAGACTGGGCCGAGGCAGCGATATAGCCAAGACAATGGTGTTCGACGAAGTCGACGGCCGCTGGCTGGCCGTGGCGACCCTGAACGACGATTGCCTTAAATCGCCCTCCGAATTCTGGCTGGCGTTCACGGTGCAACTGGATCCAGATGGCACTCTCAACGGCGAGATGACCCGCACCAGCGCCACCAATTGTCGCGACAAGAGACCGGTAATCTTCACTCGCACCGGTGATGTCGACATGGACGCCGTTGCCGACCCAGCCACCATGCCGCCGCGGGTGGTGTCGCCGGCGGAGGCGCTGCACGGCCACTACCAACTACTGCGGACCTACCCCACGTCGTCTATTCCGACGCAACCCGCTGAGACCGCCGTCACCACGACCTGCCTGCGCACCGGCGACCGCTGCATGAGCTATTTTTACGGGAAAGCGGGCGACAACCCCCTGGTATTCCAGAACGGCATCTGGGCGCTGACAGCGGACGCCGATTACCCGTGTCCGGCCGGCGGCACACTGCATTTCAACGCCATCGCCGAGTTTCCCCTGCCGCAACCGCCGGAAAACCCCATTCAGCGGCTCAGTGGGCACGGGCACCAGCAGCAGACCGGCGCGTGCGCCGCCGTCGACACGCCTTTCGACCAAACCTTCACCCGCACCGGCGATTAGCTCAGAGCGGGAATCACTTCCCGCTCGAACAACTCGATCCCGGAACGGTCATAGGCGGCCTCGGGGAAATAGCAGATCGCGTATTCGCAGCCAAGATCGCGAACCTTGGTGAGCCGCTCGATCACCTGTTCTGTGGTACCCATCGCCGAATCCGGCATGCCCCCGACCATCGAATCCGCCACCGCGTCAGGCACATAGCCCGCCAATCGGCCGCGCACCCGCTGCTTGCGGTCATCGACCTCGGCTTCCGAGGCGCCGACCACGGCGGTGAAGTTGGCCGATCGCACGATCGCGTCGTAATCGGTACCCAGCTTGCGGCAGTGCTCGGCCAGCACCTGCGACTTGTGGGCGAATGCTTCCGGTTCCGGCGTGAAGTTGGTGTACTGCGCATAGGCGGCGGCGATACGCAACGTCACCTTCTCACCCCCGCCGGCAATCCACAGCGGAAGACCATTGGGTTGCAACGGTTTCGGTGCAACAATCGCGCCGTCCACCTGGTAGTGCCTGCCGTCGAAGCTGACTCTGCCGTCACGCCAGGCGTCACGCATTATCCGCACGCCCTCGTCCAACCGTGCCAGCCGCACCCCGGCCGACGGGAATCCGTAACCGTAAGCACGCCATTCGTGTTCGTACCAGCCGCCGCCGATGCCCATCTGGACGCGGCCGCCGGAGATGATGTCGGCGGTAGCCGCCACCTTGGCCAGATATACCGGGTTGCGGTAACTCATCGCGGTGCACATCTGGCCCAACTTGATCCGCGACGTGACGGCGGCGTAAGCCGACATCAACGACCACGCCTCATGCGTGGCTTCGTCACTGGGCAACGGCACGGTGTGGAAGTGGTCGTAGACCCACAACGAATCCCAGGCGCCGCCGTCGGCGTAGGTCGCCAGATCGCGCATCACCGCCCAGTGCCGCTCGGGTTCGATGCCGACGAGATCCATCCGCCAGCCCTGCGGGATGAAGAGACCGAAGCGCATAGCGGTGACTCTAGTAACCCCGCGCGAAGAGACGCAAAAGCCCCCGAAAACACAAGTTTTCGGGGGCTTTTGCGACTGCTCGGCAGAACTTAGGTGAGCGAGTCCGGCGGCAGGAAGCGGTCGCCGTACTTCTCGGCCAGCTCACGGGCGCGGGCCACGAAGGCCTCCTTGCCCCGGCCGAGCGGGCCCTCGTAACCGACGATGTACTGCGCGCTGCCACCGGTCCACGGCGGGAACCCGATGCCCATGATCGAGCCGATATTCGCGTCGGCGGTGGTCATCAGCACGTTCTCGTCAAGACACTTCTGGGTTTCCAGCGCCTCGGCGAACAGCATCCGGTCAATCATGTCCTGCAGCGGCGGCTGCGAGGTACCCGACTGGAACGTGTCCCGCAGGCCCGGCCACAACCCGGAACGCTTGCCCTCGGGGTACTCGTAGAAGCCGGCACCCTTCAGACGCCCGGACCGGCCGAGCTCAATCATCTTCTCCACCACGGCTTCTGCCGGGTGCGGCTCATACTTGCCGCCGGCGTCCTCGACACCCTTGCGGGTGGCGAGAGCGATCTTGTGCATCAGCTCCAGGTTGAGCTCGTCGGACAACTGCAGCGGCGGCGCCGGGTAGCCGGCCTGCGAACCGGCCTGCTCGATGCTGGCCGGCTCGACACCCTCACCCAGCATGGCCAGCGCCTCGTTGACGAAGGTGCCGATGACCCGGGAGGTGAAGAAGCCGCGGCTGTCGTTGACCACGATCGGGGTCTTGCCGATGGCCAGCGTGTAGTCGAACACCCGGGCCAGCGCCTCGTCAGAAGTCTTCTCGCCCTTGATGATCTCCACCAGCGGCATCTTGTCGACCGGCGAGAAGAAGTGGATCCCGATGAAGTCCTCCTGCCGCTTGACGCCGGTCGCCAGACCGGTGATCGGCAGCGTCGAGGTGTTGGAACCCAGCAGTGCGTTGGGCTCGACGATGTCCTCGATCTCCTGGAACACCTTGTGCTTGAGGTCTTGGCTCTCGAACACCGCCTCGATCACGAAGTCGACGCCCTTGAAGTCCGCCGGGTCGGCGGTCGGCGTGATGCGCGCCAGCAGGGCGTCGCTCTTCTCCTGCGTGGTGCGGCCCCGCTCCAGCGCCTTGGCTTCCAGCTTCTGGGAGTAGCCCTTGCCCTTTTCCGCGGCTTCGATGCTGACGTCCTTGAGCACTACGTCATAACCGGCCTTGGCCGAGACGTAGGCGATGCCGGCGCCCATCATGCCGGCCCCGAGCACACCGATCTTGTTGATCTTGACCGGCTCGATGCCGTCCGGACGTGACTTGCCGGCATTGATGGCCTGCAGGTCGAAGAAGAACGCCTGGATCATGTTCTTCGAGACCTGGCCGGTGACCAACGTGGTGAAGTACCGGCTTTCGATGCGGCTCGCGGTGTCGAAGTCCACCTGTGCGCCCTCGACCGCGGCCGACAGGATCGCCTTCGGCGCGGGCATCGGCGCACCCTTGATCTGCTTGCGCAGCAACGCCGGGAACGACGGCAGGATCGACGCCAGCGACGGCGACGACGGAGTGCCGCCGGGCATCTTGTAACCCTTCTTGTCCCACGGCTGCTCATGGCTGTCCGGGTTGGCTTTGATCCATGCCTTAGCGGCCGGCACCAGTTCCTCGACCGTCGGCAACAACTCGTCGATCAGGCCGAGTTCCTTGGCCTTGGCCGGCTTGAACCGGGTGCCCTGCGACAGGATGTTCACGAAGGCGTTCTGGATACCGAACATCCGCACGGTGCGGGTCACACCGCCGGCACCCGGCAGCAGACCCAGCGTTGCCTCGGGGAATCCGAACTGAGATCCCTTGACATCGGCCGCGATTCGATGGTGGCACGCCAGTGCGATTTCCAGGCCACCGCCCAGCGCCGCACCGTTCAGCGCCGCCACCACTGGCTTACCCAGGGTCTCGAGCGTGCGCAGCTGCTTCTTGACGTTCTCGACCAGGTCAAATGCCTCACCGGCGTTCTCCGGCCCGATCTGGATCATGCCTTTGACGTCGCCGCCGGCGAAGAAGGTCTTCTTGCCACTGGTGATCACCACTCCGGTGATCGAATCCTTCTCGGCGACAAGACGATCCACGGCCTTGCCCATCGACTCGATGTAGGCCTCGTTCATCACGTTGGCCGACCCTGACGGGTCGTCCAGCGTCAGCGTGACGATTCCGTCGTCGTCCTTATCCCACTGAATGGTGTTGTCTGCCATGAACTCAAACCCTCTCGATGATTGTCGCGACACCCATGCCGCCGCCGATACACAGCGTCACCAACGCGCGCCGGGCGTTACGCCGCTCCAGCTCGTCGACCATGGTGCCAAGAATCATTGCGCCGGTGGCACCCAGCGGGTGGCCCATGGCGATGGCGCCGCCGTTGACGTTGAGCTTCTCGTCCGGGATGTTCAGGTCCTTCTGGAACTTCAGCACCACCGACGCGAAGGCCTCATTGAGCTCGAACAGGTCGATGTCGTCGACGGTCAGGCCGGCGCGGTCGAGCACCTTGAGGGTGGCCGGGGTCGGGCCGGTGAGCATGATGACCGGGTCGGCGCCGCTGGTCGCGGTGGCGACGATGCGGGCGCGCGGGGTCGCGTTGATGGCCGCCCCTGCCTTCTCGTTGCCGATCATGACGAGCGAGGCGCCGTCGACGATGCCGGAGCTGTTGCCACCGGTGTGGACGTGGTTGATCTTCTCGACGTAGTGGTACTTCTGCAGCGCCACGTCGTCGAAGCCACCCATGGCCGCGAGGGCCTCGAAGGCCGGCTTCAGCTTGCCCAGGCCTTCCTTGGTGGTGTCGGGCCGCATGTGCTCGTCGTGATCGAGGATCAGCAGGCCGTTCTGGTCGCGGACCGGCACCACGGACTTGGCGAAGTAGCCGCCCGACCATGCCTCGGCGGCCTTCTCCTGGCTGCGCAGCGCGTAGTTGTCGACGTCGTCGCGGGAGAAGCCCTCGATGGTGGCGATCAGGTCGGCGCCGATGCCCTGCGGAACGAACATCACGTCGTAGTTGGTGGCCGGGTCCAGGCCCATGGCGCCGCCGTCGGATCCCATCGGCACGCGGCTCATCGACTCCACACCGCCGGCCAGCACCAGGTCGTCCCAACCCGAGCGCACCTTCTGAGCGGCGGTGTTGACGGCCTCGAGGCCCGATGCGCAGAACCGGTTGAGCTGAACGCCGCCCGAGGTGACGGGCATGCCCGAGGCCAGGACCGCGGCGCGGGCGATGTCACCGCCCTGGTCGCCCACGGGTGAGACGCACCCCAGGATGACGTCGCTGATCAGGTTCTCGTCGAGGTCGGGGTTGCGCCTGCGCAGCTCCTCGATGAGGCCCACGACCAGGCTCAGTGGCTTGACTTCGTTCAGCGCGCCGTTGCGTTGCTTGCCGCGCGGCGTGCGGATGGCCTCATAGATGAAGGCTTCTTCGGACATGTCGGTTTCCTGTTCCAAAAAGGGAGGGTTTGGATCCGTCTTAAAGAGTAGGTCCAGTAGAGGAACACTAACAGGGGCCTCGGCCAACCTGTTGGTTGGGAGGGAGTTCGCTGGTCAGGCGTCCTCCTACCACTCGCGAGTGTGAAGCTGGTCGCACGCTCGGCGTCGGACGTGAAGCTGGTCGCACGCTCGGCGACCGAGAAGCGTCCTAAGCTCGACCACCATGACGGTCACGCGGCTGCAGCCCTACGCGACCACGGTGTTCGCCGAGATGTCGGCACTGGCCGCGCGGATCGGCGCGGTGAACCTGGGCCAGGGCTTTCCCGACGAGGACGGGCCCCCGGAAATGCTCAAGGCCGCACAGGACGCCATCGCCGCGGGCGTCAACCAGTACCCGCCCGGGCTGGGCACTGAACCGCTGCGACAGGCCATCGCCGCTCAGCGCCGCAGACATTTCGGCATCGACTACGACCCTGACACCGAGGTGCTGGTCACGGTCGGCGCCACCGAGGCCATCGCGGGCGCGGTGCTGGGCCTGGTAGAGCCCGGCTCGGAGGTGCTGCTGGTCGAGCCGTTCTACGACTCCTACTCACCCGTGGTGGCGATGGCCGGCGCACACCGGGTCGCCGTGCCCCTGGTTGCCCAGGGTCGCGGTTTCGCCCTCGACACCGACGCGCTGCGACGCGCGGTCACCCCCCGGACCAGAGCCCTGATCGTCAACTCACCCCACAACCCCACCGGCGCGGTCCTGAACCACCGGGAGCTGCAGGCCATCGCCGAGCTCGCGGTGACCGCCGACCTGCTGGTCATCACCGACGAGGTCTACGAGCACCTGGCGTATGACGATCGCACCCACATCCCGCTCGCCGGGTTCGACGGCATGGCGCAACGCACCGTCACCATCTCCAGCGCGGCGAAGATGTTCAACTGCACCGGCTGGAAGATCGGCTGGGCATGCGGCCCCGCGCACCTGATCGCGGGTGTGCGCGCGGCCAAGCAATACCTCAGCTACGTAGGCGGGGCGCCGTTTCAGCCGGCGGTGGCTCTGGCGCTCGAGACCCAGGACCACTGGGTGGCGACCCTGCGCCGTTCGCTGCAGGCCCGGCGAGACCGGCTGGCCGCGGGGCTGGCCGATATCGGCTTCGGCGTCCACGACAGCTACGGCACCTACTTCCTGTGCGCCGACCCGCGTCCGCTGGGCTACGACGACAGCGCGGCGTTCTGCGCGGCGCTACCGGAGAAGGTCGGCGTGGCCGCCATCCCGATGTCGGCCTTCTGCGACCCGGCCGCCAGGCATGCCGAGGTGTGGAATCACTTGGTGCGCTTCACGTTCTGCAAACGAGAGGACACCCTCGACGAGGCGATCAGCCGGCTCGCGGCGTTGCGTGCAGGCTAGCTGCCCATCACCCGGCGTCGCAGTCCCTCGGTCGCCGCGTCGAGAATCTTCTTGCGGGCCCGGTTGACCAGGAATTCAGGCAACGGCGCCGAGGGTTCGACGGTGATGGTGAATCGCACCCTCGTCTTGTCGTCGCCCTCGCGGCTCAAGTTGTATTCACCGTGCTGACCATGTTGCTGTTTGGTCTTCTTGGCGTCCCACACCACCCAGTCAGGGCCCCAGTGGTATTCGAGCAATTCGCGGTCCTGGATGCCGACCACCTTGATGGCGACCTTCACATAGCGCGGGCGGCCGTCGGGCCAGGTTTCAACCACCTCGGCCCGCTTGTGCACGGACGACCATGACGGCACCGCCTGCATGTCGGCAAGCGCGTCGATGATGACGTCCGGTGGGGCGTCGATAACGACTTCACTCGATGCTTGGATGGCCATTGTCGTTCAAACTAGCAATCATTGACCGGCTGCAAACGTCACTTCTCGTCCGGATCAGAATTGTCGCCCATGACGCGCTGCTGCAAGCCTTTGGCCGCGGCGTCGAGAATCTGCTCACTCGCCCGCCGGACGATGAACCCCGGGATCGGGCCCGACGGTTCGACGGTGACGTCGAACCGCACCCGTGTCTTGTCCAGACCCTCAGGCGTGAGGTTGTATTCGACGTGTTGACCGTGCTGCTGGAACGTCTTGTCCGCATCCCAACACACCCAGTCCGGACCCCAGTGGTATTCGAGAATCTCTTTGTCCACCAGGCCCAGAATCTTGACAGTCGCCCGCACGTGGTGTGGTCGGCCGTCGGGGTAATAGTCGATCACTTCAACGCTTTTATGCAGGGGTGACCAAGACGTCAGAATGCTGACGTCTGCCAGCGCCTCCATGACCACATCCTGGGGCGCATCAATGATGAATTCTCGCGATGCTTTTACGGCCACCGAGTTCAAGCTAGCAACGCTGTCGACAGCCCGGATGCGGTTCACGCAAATACCTTGTTACCAGCCTATTTCCGCGAGCGCCGTGGTCCGCGCCGGAGGCGGACCCACCGGTGGCGCCGGTGTGCGGGAGAACCGCGGCGCCGGCGCGGCCTGCTCGGCGCCGTGCGCGGTGATGATGGTCGACCTTCCGGTCAGGTGGGCGTCGCGGGCGGCGTCGGCCCAGGTGAGCACCGGCGTGACGCAGGCGTCGGTACCGGCGAACACCTCGGTCCACTCGTCGCGGGTGCGGCTGGCGAACTTCTGCGTGAACAACTCACGCATCCGTGGGAAGGAGGCGGCATCGAGCTGGGCGGGTACCTCGTCGGCCGACAGACCGAGCCCGGCCAGCAGCGCCGCGAAGAACTGCGGCTCGATGGCGCCGACGGCCATGTACTTGCCGTCGGAGGTCTCATAACAACCGTAGAACGGCGCGCCGCCGTCGAGCAGGAACGATTCGCGCTCGTCGCGCAGCGCGCCGGTCGACTTCATCGTCCACATCATCTGGGCGAGCACGCTGACCCCGTCGACCATCGCCGCATCGATCACCTGACCCAGGCCCGAGCGCTCGCGCTCGTACAGCGCCGCCACGATGCCCAGCAGCACCAGCATCGAACCGCCACCGAAGTCGGCGACCAGGTTCAGCGGCGGCATCGGCGGCCGGTCGCGGTAACCCAGCGCCGACATCGCCCCGGTCTGGGACAGGTAATTGATGTCGTGACCCGCCGTCGACGCCAGCGGCCCGTCCTGGCCCCACCCGGTAATCCGGGCGTAGATCATGCGCGGGTTGACGGCCGCGCACGCCTCGGGACCAATACCGAGGCGCTCGCAGGTACCCGGCCGGAAGCAGTCCAGCAGCACGTCGGCCCGGGCCGCCAAGTCGAGCAGCACGCCGGGCTGTGTCTTGACGTCGAGGTCGACGATGCGCTTGCCCCGGTGCAGCAGGTCTCGGTCTTCGGCGGGCATCTGCAGACCCACCCTTCTGTGGTGACCCGCTTCACCCGGCTTCTGGCTGTTGCGGCGCCCCGCTTCGCCCGGCTGCGCCGGGCTCGCGACCGCCGCGGCCGCACTTGGGATCGCTACGCCGGGCCGGCGCACCCTGACGACGTCGGCGCCCAGATCGGCGAGCACCATGCCGGCGTGCGGCCCGGGGCCGATGCCGCCGAGTTCGATGACCTTGACCCCGGCCAATGGCCCCCCGCCATCCACTGCCGGCTACTTCCCCTTCTTCACCTTCAGCACGCGCTCGCGCAGATCCTTCGTCGCGGAGTCGATCGTTCCCTTGACGGCCCGCTTGAGCACGAAGCCCGGCAGCGGCACATTCGGGTCGGCGAGGAGGTCGAACTTGACCAGGGTGGAGTCGCCCTTGGGAACGAGCACATATTTGCCGTCCTGGGCCTTCTGCTGGGCTGAGCTCACCAGCTCCCAGCTCACCTGGTTGTCGCCCCAGGTGTAAGCCACCACTTGTTCGTCGGTGATCCCGGCGACTTTGACTTTCATCTTGACCTTGCTGGGCCGCCCGTCGGCGCCCGTCTCGAGTACTTCAGCGCTCTGGTGCGGCTCCGACCACTCGGGCATCGCCTCAAAATCGGCGATGACATCCAGGATCTCCTCGGGACTGGCTTCGATGACGATCTCGCGGGATTCTTTGATTGCCATGGCCCGCACGATATCGCGGGCAGCGCCCCGCGGGAATAGGGTTTTTCTAGGCGTACCGTCGTCTCCGTGACTGATCCCGCTTACACCGTCGGTGATTATCTTCTCGACCGCCTTGCCGAACTGGGCATTTCGGAGGTCTTCGGCGTTCCGGGCGACTACAACTTGGCCTTCCTCGATCACATCGTGGCCCACCCCAAGCTGCGCTGGGTGGGCAACGCCAACGAGCTCAACGCCGGCTACGCCGCTGACGGCTATGGGCGGCTTCGCGGAATGTCGGCTGTGGTAACGACTTTCGGTGTGGGGGAGCTATCGCTCGCCAATGCCATCGCGGGTAGCTACGCCGAACACGTGCCCGTCGTGCACATCGTCGGCGGGCCGTCGAAAGACGCGCAGGCCACGCGCCGCGCCCTGCACCACTCGCTGGGCGACGGTGACTTCGAGCATTTTTTTCGGATCAGCCGCGAAATCACGTGCGCGCAAACCAATCTGATGCCGGCGACGGCCTGCCGGGAGATCGACCGGGTGTTGTGCGAGGTCCGAGAACAAAAGCGTCCCGGCTACATCCTGATGTCCACCGATGTGGCGCGCTTCCCCACCGAACCCCCGGCCAACCCGCTGCCGAGCAACTGCGCGGGCACCAGCCCCCGCGCGCTGGCCATGTTCACCGAAGCCGCCGCCAAGCTGATCGCAGACCACCAGCTGACCGTGCTCGCTGACCTGTTGGTGCACCGCCTGCGAGCGGTCGACGAGCTCCAATCTCTGCTCGACGCAGACGTGGTGCCGCATGCCACGCTGATGTGGGGTAAGAGCCTGCTCGACGAGAGCTCCCCCAACTTCATGGGCATCTACGCGGGAACGGCCAGCACCGAGCGCGTCCGCACGGCCATCGAGCAGGCGCCCGTGCTGGTGACCGCGGGTGTGGTGTTCACCGACATGGTCAGCGGCTTCTTCAGCCAGCGGATCGACCCGTCGCGCACCATCGACATCGGCCAATACCAGAGCAACGTGGCCGACGAGGTGTTCGCGCCACTGGAGATGAGTGCCGCGCTCAGCGCGTTGACGGCGATCCTCACCGAACGCGGAGTCAAGTCGCCGCCCGTCCCGGCACCGGCTGCCCCGCCACCGGTGCCTACGCCCCCGCGCGACGAGCCGCTCACCCAATCGATGGTGTGGGACCGGCTGTGCGCGGCATTGACTCCCGGGAACGTAGTGCTGGCAGATCAAGGTACGTCGTTCTATGGAATGGCCGACCACGTACTCCCGCAGGGAGTCACCTTTATCGGCCAACCGCTCTGGGGCTCAATCGGTTACACGTTGCCCGCGGCCTTCGGCGCGGCGGTGGCACATCCCGAGCGCAGGACGGTGCTGCTGATCGGCGACGGGGCGGCGCAGTTGACCGTTCAGGAACTGGGCTCCTTCTCCCGCGAAGGACTCTCGCCCGTCATCGTGGTGGTCAACAACGACGGTTACACCGTCGAACGCGCGATCCACGGGGAGACCGCCCCCTACAACGACATTGTCGGCTGGAATTGGACGCAGGTCCCCGGCACACTCGGGGTGGCCAACCACCTCGTCTTTCGTGCGCAAAGCTACGGCGAACTCGACGACGCACTCACCGCGGCCGCCGAGCACAAGGACCGCATGGTGTTCGTCGAGGTGGTGTTGCCGCGGCTCGAAATCCCGCCGCTGCTAGCGCAATTGGTGGGAAACATGCACCCGCCGGGACGCCGCTGAACCGCGGCGCAGCTCACACATCGGCGGTGCGCCTTCGATCTGCTCGAAGATCTTCGAGACCCGCGGGGCGAGGATTCAGGAGTTCCGCCCCCGGCGATACGGCGGTGCCACGGGTTCGGAGCCCACGCTGCCGGACGTGAGGATGGCCCGGACGGTGCGCCGGCAGCGCCCGCAATCGGCACCCGCTCCGCAGGCGGCGGCCACCTGATTTGTCGTGCCCGCCCCGGCCGCAACGGCGTCCGCGACCATCTGGCTGGTGATGCCGTTACACAGGCAGACGAACATCGAGTGGTCCGCTCACTTCGCCTCGATGCGCATCATGTCGAAATAGCGGCCGACGAACAGTGGCGGGTAGGCACCCACACCCCTGCCGCCGTCCATCCATTGGGCGGTGGCATCGGGGTGATCGATCCACTGACGCGCACTTTCCTCGTCGGGAAACTCCTGCAGAATCAACACCTCGTGGCAATCGTCAAAAGCCTGGAAAACCCACGTCTTTCGGACACCCGCGGCCTTGAATCGGTCCATCGCCCGTCCCACCCGCGCGGTCAGGGTCGACACATCATCGACCGATGCGAACGCCGCCAGGACCACGCCTGGAGCCTTCGGCACGGCGGGCGCGGTGGTGATGAATCGTTCGACAATCTCGCCGGCGAACACCGCCGGTATGTCGTCGACGCCGGCCTCGTCGAACCAGTCGAAGAACACCCGGGAGCGCAGCAGTTCCACGATCGGCTCGCGACTGTGCACTCCGATCATTACCAGCACACGGCCGTAGTCGTGCGTCGACACATACACCAGGACATGGTGGGCGCCGATGTCCGCGAGAGCCGCCCTATTGCGTTCGAGCAGCGGCCACACCCGCGTCGGATCCGGGATCCGGTAGTCCGACGCGATCACCATCGAGTGAATGTCGCCGTCGCTCATCGCACCCCCTACGCCGGATTAAATTGCGAAATGAGCCACTTTCCATCGGCTTTCGTCAACGTGACCAGCACGCTGCTGGATGTCGTCGCGGGCTCCGGTCGGTCGCGGCTCTGCGTGCTCTGGTTGATGAACAGCAGAACCGTGGCCGAGTCGGGGTGGAAGTCCGTGAGCGCGCCGCGCAGCACCACGGCAGTCGTCTTCACCGCCTTCTGCTTGGCGGCCGGGGCCACAATCTGCTGGGTGAATTGGTCGTAATACGACAAGAAGTCACCGGTCAGGTGCGAGCGTGCGCTGGAGAAGTCCCGGTCCAGGGTGTCCGGTGAATACGAGAGGATCGCAATCGTTCCGTCGCTGGCAGCCGTGATCGCGGCCTTCGCGGCGTCGGCGTCGACGGCGCGGTCCGGCCGGTAGGAGAACCAGTACAGACCCCCCAGAACGGAAAGCGAGCCAAGCACTATCAGCGCCAACACGGCCGCACCGATCTTGCCCGACCACTTTCCCGGCTTCTTCGAGAACCGTTTCTTCACCCGTTCGGTCAAGCCGCTGAAGCGCCCGGTCCGCGACTCCTGGGATTCGCCAGCGATGTCCGACTCTTCGACCTCCTCGACGGTCGTCGCTTTCTTGGGACTCACGGGACGAACTCGACTTTCGACATCTTGAGCTGCCCGCCATCTCTGGTCATTGTCACGATCAGCCGATACTTGCGTGGATCCTGTTTGGCACCAGCGGCATTGGTGACTTCCGAGGTGCTGGCCACCAGCACCACCGCTGAGTTGTCGGTCATCGAATCCAGGTCGACCGCGGCAGCCTGAACGGAGCCCTGCGAAACGACCTTCGACTGCTCGACGACATTGGTGAAATCGTCGGCCATCTTCAGGAAGTCGTCCTTGAATGTCCCGGTGGAAACCTCGACGATGCGCTGCACTCCTTCCTTGGCGTGCTCGAAGTCCAATGAGGTCAAGGTCACCACGCCCTGACGTGCCGCTGCGGCGTACTCAGCTACCTGTTGCCGCTCGCTGACCGCGTGCTTGTGCAGCACGGCCATCTCCACGCTGGCGCCCACGGCGACGAGCGATATGACGACGGCGAGCACGGCGGCAACCGATGACAGCTTCGGCCGGCGCGGCCAGCGTCGGCCTGACTCGGAGACCGCGGTTTCTCGCGAATCAACCTCGGCCACCTCCGCAATTGCCTGGGTCCCGGCACTTTCGGAGTCGGCCGCAGCTTCGGCGTCCTCCGGTTCCTCGGCACCCTCGGCGTCTCCCGCGTCTGCCTCGAGGGTGTCTTCGCCGTCCGCGGGTTCGTCGCTGATGTCTTTTTCGACAGGCTTTTTGGCCTCGGCGAGTTGAGCCTCGCGGCGCAGTTTGATCGCGCGGGCGCGAGCGCGGGCAGCGGCGGCAAGGGCTTCAGCTTCGGCGGCCTCGGCCTCGGCCTCATCAGCCAGAGACCGAATCTCCGCGGCAGTGTGGGATGTGTCGCCCTTTTTCACCAGACCTGCTCGTCGCTCAATTGAACTCCCTCTACAGCCTGCCCCTCGGTGACGAATCAGCTTTTTGCCGCCGAAACCCGACGGGTGCCGCCGTTGGCCAAACCCTACTCGGCGCCGGTGATGGCGGCGAGCAATCGGGCGGCCTTCCACCACCTTGCGTCGGTAGCCCGCGGAGAGGCAGATTACCACCTTTCACCGGACAGGCTACCGGTCACGGCGCGATCCCAGCCGGCAAATAACCAACAAGCTGTGGAAATAGCGTTCTCAATTTCAGCATACGAGTGCGCTGGTTCTCATCGCAATAGGTCCTTGACCACCTTGCCGGTCGCATTGAGCGGCAGCGCCTCGAGAAATTCCACTGCCCGCGGCACCTTGAACCCCGCCATGCGGTCTCGGCACCAGTCGATCAATTCCGTTGCGCCGACCGGACTTTTCCTGACGACGAACGCCTTGCCGACCTGCCCGAGCCGCTCGTCGGGCACACCGATGACCGCGGCCTGGGCGACGGCTGGATGGCTGATCAGGAACCCCTCAATCTCGGCCGGGTAGGCGTTAAAGCCACCGACGATGAACATGTCCTTCTTGCGGCCAACGATGCGTAATCGCCCCGCGTCGTCGAAGCTGCCCAGGTCTCCGGTGTGCAGCCAGCCGTCGATGTCGATGGCCTGCGCGGTCGCGACGGGATCGTCCAGGTAACCCTGCATGACGCCATAACCGCGGACCAGCACCTCACCGTCAGCTCCGATGCGCACCTGAACACCGGCACAGGGCAGTCCTGCCGTCGTGGCCACATCCTCGAACGAATCACCGGGTCTCGACAGCGTGACATTGCCGGCCTCCGTCAGGCCGTAGCCGGTCATCAGCGTCTGGAACGGCAGTTCGCAGTGAATGCGACGCACCAATTCCACGGGTATGTCCGCGGCCCCGGTCACCGCGGCGCGCAACGTCGAGAGCCGGCTCTTGTCGACGACCGTCAGCAAGGAGTGGTAGAGCGTCGGCGGGCCAGGCAGCATCGTGACACGCTCGCGCTCAACGAGATCCACCACCGAGTCGACATCGAATACTGCCACCGGCAGCATCGTCGCGCCCCGCAGAAACGATGCGACCAGTCCCGCCTTCAAACCGAAGGTGTGGAAGTACGGGTTGATCTGCAGATAGCGATCGCCTTCGCGCAAGTCAGCCAGGGTCGCCCATTCGTCGTACATCCGCAGTGTCTGGCGATGATTCATCATCGCGCCCTTCGGACGGCCGGTCGTACCCGAGGTGAAGATGATGTCGGAGATATCGCTGCCGCTGACCGGACGTTCGAAAGGCTCAGCGGCGGAAAGGAAGTCAGATTTGAGGTCGATGACGGGGATGCCAGCCAGCGCGCGGTATTCCTGCCCCAGAAACCCTTGCTGAACCAGCACGGCCCTGACCCCACTGCGTGCGATGATGTCACCCGCCTCGTCGGCCTTGAACCGGGTATTGACCGGCACCAGCACGCCGCCGGCGGTCAACAACCCGAAGGCGGCGACGATCCACTCCACCGAGTTGGGCGCCCAGATCGCCACCCGGTCACCCTTGTTGAGACCGAGCGCCGCGAAAGCGCCCGCAGCGCAACGAATCCGTTCGACGATCTCAGTGAAGGTGTAGCGCAACGGGCCGTCCACGACCGCTTCGGCGTCGCCGAACCGGTCGGCCGCGCTCAGGACCATCTCGGGGATAGTCTGCCAGGCCGGTTCGGCCGGTTCGGCCGGTTCGCCCGTCACACCGAGACGAGGCGCCCGAGGTTCCCGCCCATGATCTTCGCCTGTGACTCAACGGGCAAGTGCGACAACGCGTTGATGTAATAGGTCGGCTCGGCCAGCCCCTCCGGATGCGGCCAGTCCGAGCCGTACAGCACCTGGTCCACACCGACGAGCTTGATCAGGTCGTCGATGCCCTCCTCGAAGAAGGGGCTGACGTAGATCCGGTTTTTCACCATCTCGACGGGATCGCTGGGGAAGGCTTCCGGGGCCTTGCGGAAGACTTCGGCCAGGCCGTCGAGCAGTGGGTTCATCCACTTCGAACCGGCCTCGACGATGGCGACCTTCAGCTTCGGGTGACGGTAGAGCGCACCGTGAATCACCCAAGAACCGACCGCGTCCTGGATCGGCCGCCACTCGTTGAGGATCCCCATCGCGTTGGTCTGGAAGGGCAGCATCTCCTGGTCGGCGCCGTCCCACTCGGAGGTGTACCGGGAGTAGCCGCTGTCGCTCGAGTGCATGCCGACCAGCACGTCGTGCTCGACGACCCGCTCCCAGAAGGGATCGAACTCGGGCAGCGCGAACGACCGCGGGCCGCGGAATCCGGGGACCGGAGCCGGGCGGATGAGGATGCAGCGCGCACCGCGCTTGACCACCCACTCCAGCTCTTCGATCGCCTTCTCCACGATCGGCAGGGTGATGACCGGTGTGGTGAAGATGCGGTTCTGATAGTTAAAGCCCCAAACCTCGTCGAGCCACTGATTCAGCGCGTGAATCAGGACGTGGATGGCGACCGGGTCGTCGCGCAGCCGCTCCTCGATCAGGCTGGCCAGCGTGGGGAACATCAGGGTGCGGTCCAGGCCCAGCTCGTTCATCTTCTCCAAGCGCGGGCCAGGCTCGAAGAATGCCGGGATGGCGCGCATGGGTTCGCCGAACAGCTCGCGCTTGCTCTTGCCTTCGGGGTTGCCGTACTTGAAGTACTCCTCCCAGGCACCCGGCCGGGCCACGACCTCGAAGGTCGGGTTGGGAATGTAGTTGCTGATCACGCCGCGCAGCGCGATCTTGGTGCGCCCGTTGATCTGCACGTACTGGACGTAGTCCTTGTACTCCTTGGGCAGGAACTTGGTCAGCGCCTCCGGCGGCTCGTAGAGGTGGTTGTCCGCGTCAAAGAGCGGAAACGGGACGTCCTCCCGATGCGACAGCTGCCCCATGAAATCCTCCTTCGCGTTTTGTGAGAATACTATTCTCTCATCCGGGCGCGCGCAATGACGGGGCCCGCACGCAACGCGCGGCAGTGCGGCCAATGCGCGAGCAGACGCATAAACCCCTGTTTCGGGCCGAAATCAGGGGCTTATGCGTCTGCTCGCCCCAGCCGGCGACGCACGCTCAGCAGGTGGCTTTGATCTTGAAGTCCACCGTCGCCGCTTCCGTCGGCTTGGCGGTGGTGGCCCCGTTGGCGGTACCGCTGATGATGAAATTGCCGCCGTCGAAGCGGGTCTCTGCCGCGCCGCCACCGCCGGGTGCGGCTGTGGTGGTGCCGGTGAACCCGCCGAGGTTGTGAAACCGCACGGAGATCGTGGTCACCGGATGCTGACGCTGGTCGAGGACCGCCGTCGCTCCGGACTCGTCGTTTCCGAGCGCGATCGTCCGGTACCACTCCTGCTGATAGCACCTGACCAGATCGGGCCGCACTTCGGTGCCGTTGATGTTCACCGTCGCGGTACTGGCGAGCTGGCCCTGCGACGGCGCACTACAGGCGCCGAGGATGGCCACCGCGCATACCGCTGGTATCACCGTGCGGTTCTGCATCGGGCACCCCCTTCGGGCAACTTCTAGACCTGCGGTGATGATGCTATTCTCCGGACACGAGAATGCCAATATCGCCGTTCTCGCGCCCCGAGGAGTGATCACCCATGGTCGAGCTGGAGTTCGACGAATTCGCCACCGGGGTGGCCGTACTCACCATCGATCGCCCCCATGCCCGCAACGCCATCGCGCTGGAGACCATGGGGCAACTCGAGCGGGCGTTGCAGGCGGCCGCCGGCGCCCGCGCTCTGGTCATCAAGGGTGCCGGCGATCGGGCCTTCGTGTCCGGCGGTGACCTCAAAGAGCTCAGCGCGCTGCGCACCGAACAGGACGCCGCGGCGATGGCGAAGCGGATGCGCGACGTCTGCGATCAGATCGCCGGGTTCCCCGCCCCGGTGATCGCCGCGCTGAACGGTCATGCCTTCGGCGGTGGCGCCGAAGTCGCTGTGGCCGCGGACATCCGGGTTGCCGCCGACGACATCAGGATCGCGTTCAATCAGGTGCAGCTGGAGATCATGCCGGCGTGGGGCGGCGCCGAGCGCCTGGCCGCGCTGGTCGGCAAGAGCCGGGCATTGTTGTTGGCGGGCAGCGGAATTGCGCTGGACGCGACCGACGCCGAACGCATCGGGCTGGTGGACGTGGTGGTGCCGCGCGCATCCTTTGACACGGCCGACAAGGGATGGCGCTCGGTGGCCAACTCGCTGGCTCGCCGTCCTGCCGCCGAGATAAAGCGGGTAATCAGCGGAGTTTCCGCAGATGAGGCGATAGCATCGTTTGCACGCCTGTGGGTAGCAGACGCGCACTGGCAGGCCGCAGAACGGGTCATGAGCCGCACAGCCAATCCGCGCCCAGCAGCCGGAGGAGCGATATGACAATCACCGCAACGAGACTTTGGCGGGTCGGCATCGCAGTGCTGTTCGGCGGCCTCCTGATAGCTCCCGGCCAGGCGACGGCGGACGACGACCAGCCTATGCATCAGGTGGTCTACACCATCTCCGCCAAGAACCCGATTTACGCCGACATCTACTACCAGGATCAAGACCCGACCAAGTTCTCCGACTACAGCCATAACCCCTACACGTTCACTCCGAACATTCAGGCCGACATCGCCCCGGGTAGGCCGTGGACCCAGCAGGTGATGCTCGTCAACCCAGACGCCTGGGCGATGGTCAGCGTCAGCACCGGGCGGCAACCGGGCACGCCCGGATTTCACTGCACGGTGTCAGTTGACGGCAACGTCGTCGTGTCCAAGGACGGGGACCGGGGCGTGCTTTGTTCACTGCGGACCTGGTGATCCACGCCGTCTCCCGACATATCCGCCAGCGGTTCGCCTTCCAGACGGCGCAGGTGACGTTCGACGAAGTCCGTCGTTTCGGCGTGACCGTCCGACATGCCCAGCGCCTGCTCGAGCACCAGCATGCGCGACAGACTGGTCATGAACACGGTCCACACCATCGGCGGCACGTCATCGGTATTGACCGCGTACCGCCGCAAGGCCGCCGACACGGCCTGACGCTGTTCGTCGCGGAAACGTTCAGCATAGTAAGCGATTTCGGCACGCATTTCTTTGCGATGATTCGCCAGCGCCATGAATTCCATCGAGATCCGCGCGAAGCCCGGATCGGAGCCGAACTTCCACAGCGCCCACAACGGCTGCGGCGATTGCAGCAGCCGCGCCTGTGTCTGCAAACCCTCCTCGGCACGGCGGCGAAAGACGGCGAGGAAGAGGTCTTCCATGGTGCGGAAATAGTAGTGCACGAGCTGCGGTTTGAGTCCCGCCTCATTGGCCAGTCGCCGGGAAGTCACTGCGGCGTAGCCCTCTTCGAGCATCAGTCGTTCGGCCGCGTCGAGCAGCAACCCGCGATTCTTCGCGTCGGGCGCCCCGATCCTGCGGGCCGATGTCATGTCACTGCCCCTACTCTCTGCTCTCGGCTGCCGGTTACGCCGATCGTAGCCACCGGCCGCGGCCGGCTCTGGCCGCGCAACCTTGACCCTGACATTACCGCCATGCTAAGCAAGTGCTCAGCAGAGCATCTCATTCGGGCGGCGCCAGCTCTCGTCGCCGACTCAGCATTGGCCCCACATGGCGCCGGCTTCAGGAGGCACGTACCACATGAGCAACTACGACACCATCGACTTTTTCACCGATCCGTCACTGGTCCCCGATCCGCACCCATACTTTGACTACCTGCGCAGCCGCAACCCGGTGCTGCGGCTGCCCCACTACGGGGTGGTCGCCGTAACCGGATACGAAGAGGCCACCGCCGTGTATAAGGACACCGATTCCTTCTCGAATTGCGTTGCGCTGGGCGGGCCGTTCCCCCCACTGCCGTTCACGCCCGAGGGCGACGACATCAACGCCCAGATCGACGCGCACCGGGAGAGCTTCCCGATGTACGAACACATGGTGACCATGGACCCCCCGGACCACAGCCGGGCACGGTCGATTCTGAGCCGGCTACTGACCCCGAGCCGGCTCAAGCAGAACGAGGAGTTCATGTGGCGGCTCGCTGACCGCCAACTCGACGAGTTCCTCGTCAACGGCGAATGCGAGTTCATCGGAGAGTACTCGAAGCCGTTCGCCACGTTGGTGATTGCCGATCTGCTCGGTGTTCCCGAGGAGGACCACAAGGAGTTCCGGGTCGTCCTCGGCGCGGACCGACCCGGCCGGGTGGGTGCCCTCGACCACGAGTCGGTAGGCATCAACCCGCTGGAGTTCCTGGACGACAAATTCTCGGCCTACATCGAGGACCGGCGCGCCCATCCGCGCGAAGATGTCTTGACCGCGCTGGCCACCGCGAAGTATCCGGACGGGTCGACACCCGAGGTCATCGACGTAGTCCGTTCCGCCACTTTCCTTTTCGCCGCCGGGCAGGAAACCACGGCCAAGCTGCTCAGCGCCGCCTTGCAGGTCATCGGTGACAGGCCGGACATCCAGCAGCAGCTTCGCGACGACCGCACCCTGATCCCCGGATTCATCGAGGAATCACTGCGCATGGAAAGCCCGGTCAAGAGTGACTCGCGGCTGGCGCGCCGAGCCACCCAGGTGGGCGGGGTGGACATTCCTGCCGGCACCGTGGTCATGGTGTTGCCCGGTGCCGCCAACCGAGACCCGCGCCGGTTCGACAACCCGCACGAGTTCCAGATCGACCGCAAAAACGTCCGGGAGCATATGGCTTTCGCGCGTGGGGTGCACTCCTGCCCGGGCGGGCCGCTGGCTCGGGTGGAGGGCCGCGTGTCGATCGAGCGCATCCTGGACCGGATGGCCGACATCGGCATCAACGAAGTTCACCACGGCCCGGCCGATGCTCGGCGTTATACCTACGAGCCGACGTACATCCTGCGCGGACTCAACCAGCTGCACCTCACGTTCACCCCGCAGTAGGCCCTCAGCGGACGGCTAATCCCACGAAGTAGCTGCCGAACAATCCCGCGCCGATCAGTAGGATCCAGGCGTCGGTCAACCGGCAGAGCAGGACCGGGGCCTGCCTGACCTCCATGAACTCACGAAAGATGATGCGCACCTTGATCAGTGCGATGACGATGACGCTCGATGTGACCATGACGTTCGATCGCAGCGAACCATCGGCCGCGTGATCGATCCCTAAGTAACTCGCGGTGAGGCCGGCCAGTATCAGCCAGACGACCAGCAGCCTCTTGTTGAATTTCACCGCTCACCTCACCACGTACACCAGCGCGAAGATCAGCACCCACAGGAAGTCGACTGTGTGCCAGTAGGTTGCGCAGGTTTCGACGAGCTCTTGGGACTCCGGCGATCCGCGCCTGGCGCCCCGGAGCCGGTACCCAATGATGCCAAGGGCGACGAACCCGATCAGCAAGTGCACGAAATGGATTCCGGTGAGGAAGAAGTAGTACGTGAAGAAGTCGCTGCTTTCCAAGCCGTGTCCCGTCCGCACCAATCGGGCCCACTCGAACACCTTGAGCCCCAGAAAGACTGCGGCGAACACTGCGGTGGCGACCACGTCCCGAACAGCCGCCCGATAGGCACCGGCGCGGGCGGATTGCACGCATCGCGCCACCGACCAGGAACTGAGCAGCAGCACCAGGGTGTTGAGCACCCCGATCCGCAGATCCAGGTGCGTCTGAGCGTGCAAGAACAGCTCGGAACTTCGCGCGCGATAGAACAGGTAGAAGCCGAAATACGCGGTGAACACCAGTGTCTCGAACAAGACAAAGGCCCACATGTCCGGCTGTCCCGGCACGAACGGGGCACGCTTGCCCTTATCGGCGAGCTCACTCATGACGCGATGGCCCCGCTGCGCGGCAGGTTCGGCAGCGGGCCGGTGCCGAAGTCTTCCCGCCGGATCAGCTGGTACAACATGACGATGAAAGTGACTTGGTAGACACCGAATACGACCATGTCGAGCCACCAGGCGATCTGACCGTTCCACGCGAGCACGCCGCGCCCGAATATCCAGCAGGGCGCCACCACCACCTCGGTCAGCGCATTGCAGAGGTTGAGATAACCGAACCACTTGGGGAACACTCGGTTCTTGTCGATCAGGATGGCGACCATCCAGATCAGCGAGCCGATCAGGAACACTCCCATGGTTCCGTCGAAGGACAGGAAGGCGAAGTCGTACAACCAGCCGAGCACCTTCGGGTCGCGGTCAGGCCGCAGCGTCCCGACGATCAGCGCGATGCACAGCAGCAGCATGCCGGGAACCGCTGCGAGGGAGTAGATGATCAGATACGAGTATCCGAAGATCCGGCTCACCGACATGCGTCGCATGGAATATGCGATCAGGGCGTTGTTCACCGCGGTCATCCCGGCGACCGCGAAGATGATCCCAAAACCGAGGGGTATCCCCACGCGACGTTCGTCGAACCAGTGAATCTGGGTCGCGAGGTCCCACGAGGGCTGCGGCGGAGGCTGCACCTGGGCCACGATGAAGAACACCGGGAAAAAGATGTTGTAGAAGAGCAGGAGCGTCCACCAGGCCAGCCACAGCTCACGCTTGGGGTTGTGCCACAGGTTCGTTACGACGCTCACCGGCTGCCCGGTTCCGCTGAGGCCGTCTGGGCACGCTCTCGATACACCGCCCGCCCCAGGGCAACGCCCATCACGACGATCCAGACACCGATGGCGACGTTCTTCACCCAGAACGACAACACGCCGTCCCACGCCAGCGGGCCGGACAACGACACGCCGACGAAGGCCGCCGGCAGCAGCGCCACAGCGACGAGCAGGTTGAAATGTGCCACCCACCGGCGGAATACCGGGTGCGGCTGATCGTCCAAAAATATTGCTAACGCCAGGATTACGCTCTGCCCGATCAGAAACGGAACCAGGATGGTGAAGGTGATCCACGCGAAGTCGTTCAGCAACTGCGTCAGTTCCGGACTTCGCTCGGGGCGGAACGCGGCCAGCAGCCAGCAGACGTTGGCGATGAGAAACAACGTCGGGCCACCGGCGATACAACCCAACATCGCGTAGGAGAAGATCGGCGTGCGATGCGCCATCCGCCGGATCTGCATCACGATCAGCGTCAGAATCGGCACGAGACACACGCCGAACCAATTGAAAATGATCATGCTGTAACGGATTTCGGGAAGGTGCGCGGGATCGCGGTAGAACGCGGCTACCTGCTCGGCCGACATGGTGGGTGATATCGGCGGGTGGAAGCCCGGGAACAGGAGAAAGGCGGCGATCCAGATGACGACCGTGACGGGCAGTGTCCACAGCAGGATCAACTCACCATCGGTGCGCCGCAACCCCACTCGTGGAGGATCCGCGTCGACGCCGGTGCCGGTCTCGGTCATGGGCGACTCCTTGCGCACTGCTTGGCGCGGCTGGGCTCCTCAGCGAAACTAGCCGATCGGCTATTCCCGGTCAATAGCCGGTCAGCTACGCTGCCTGGTGTGGTCGAGGCGACGCCCCAGAGCCGGTTTCGGTTCATCACGCGCAGCGCCGCACAGACGCGCGTCTTGGACGCGGCGCTCCAGCTGATCGGCGAGCACGGCGTCGGCGGAACATCCCTGCAGATGATCGCCGATGCCATCGGGGTGACGAAAGCGGCTGTCTACCACCAATACCGGACCAAGGAACAGATAGTCATCGCACTCACCGAACGGGAATTGGGCGGACTCGAGGAAGCCTTGGAGGCGGCGGAGGCACACGGCCACCGGACCGAGGCCCGCGACGTCCTGCTCAACCGGGTGATCGATGTCGCCGTGCAACGACGCGGCGCGGCAAGCACTCTGCAGTTCGACCCCGTGGTGGTGCGCCTGCTGGCCGACCACGAACCGTTCCAGCGCTTCATCCAGCGCCTCTACGGAGTGCTGGTCGACGACACCGCCGAAGACGCGCGGGTATCGGCGGCAATGTTGTCGGGTGCCATCGCGGTCGGCGTGCTCCACCCGCTCGTGGCCGATATCGATGACGACACCCTGCGCGCCCAGTTGCTGCGGATCACCCGTCGGCTATTCGATGCGCATTAATCAGAACCGATTCGCGCAGTTCCATTTTCACCAGCGTGTCACTCGGATACCGTTCTGGTATGGACAGTGTCAGACGTCTCGCCGCAGTCGCGATGATGGTCACGACCGGGTTCGGCCTGACCGGCGCGGCCATCGCCGGCGCCGACGATGACGTGCCCTGGCCGTGGGTCGGATACCACTGGTGCCCGGGTCAGCCCTTCAGCGCCAACTGGGGGCCGCAGTTCGACCCGACGACCTGTCACGACGCGCACCATCGCGACATGGACGGCACCATCCACAACCGAGATTACTTTGGCCCCAGCCCGTTCCAGGACTGGCCCGAGATTCCCAACAACCGGCCCTGATCTCCCCGCGGCGCTAAGTGTCGCCGCGCTCCCACACCTTCTTTCCGTCATGGGGATTGCACACCAGGAACAGGCCGTCCGGGGCCTGCGCGACGTAGTACTCCGGGTACTCGACGCAGGATGAATTCTCGTTCTTGACGCCGACCATCGGCGGCGACCGGAACCAGCGCGGCTCATACCGCCTCGGTGATCCGCAGAACATCAGCCGGCCCGGCTCGGTGGCGAAGGACACGTAGTAATCGGCGGTGCCGAACACGTAGTAGGTGGTGTTGTCGCAGGGCGCTCCGAGCACCTGGTGTCCGGCGATCCCAGGCGTGCAGTCGGGATAATCGCAGGTAACCGGATCCGCGGCCGCCTGCGGTGCCGCCACTACACCGAAGCCGAGCAATGCGGCGACCGCTGCCACAAAGAATCGCACCAGCTTAATTTGCCACAGCTGGCCAGAAAATTCATTATGTTGGCGACAGATGGTAAGAAAATTCTCCCCTGCGGAGAAGGCGTGAGGCGGCCCGCGCTTCAGCCACCACCGGAACCGGCGAAGCGGTCCGCCAGTGATAATGTGACTCTCTCGTAGTGCGGGCAGGAGGTGGTTTATGCCGCGGCGCGAGCCTTCGGCTGAGGCGCTGGATGCCGGTACTGAGACGGTTTCGGATCCCGCGGCGACTTTGGCACCCGACTCCGCTGATCTGGCCGCAATCGAAGCCCGCGCCGAAGCCGCCCGGGCCCGTGCGTCGGAGCTGCGCAGACAAGCGGAGCAGGCCGCTGGCAGGGACGTCGAATCGTCAGCCGAGGACGAGGCCGCGCAGCCTCGCCGATGGTTACCGCGCCGGTGGCGACCGCGCCGGCCCAGGCGCAAAGCCGTCGTCGTCGGCGCCGCGATCCTGGTCAGCTGCGCCGCTTGGGGCGGCAGCGGCTATCTCCTCTGGCATCACCATCGGGTCGTCCAGCAGCAGCAGCGCTCAGCGGAATTCGCCGCCGCGGCGCGCAACGCCGTCCTGACGATGATGTCGATCGACCCGACCAGGGCCCGAGACGACTTGCAACGGTTCGCCGACGAAACAACGGGGCAGTTCAAGGCCGGCGTACTGATGGGCGCCGAGGACATGGTCAAGGCACTCGAGCAGTCGAAAGTCGCGGCGAAAGCCGCCGTGCAAGCCGTCGCCGTGCAGTCCATGAGCAACGACTCCGCGGTCGTCTTGGTGGCGGCGAAATCCGAACTCATCAAGCCCGATCAGCCGACACCGCAAATGCGGTGGTTTCGCCTCGTCATCAATGTCGAGAGGGACGCCGGGCAGTTGAAGATCTCGAAAATCGAGTTCGTCCCGTGACGGAGGACGAACCGGCTCGCGAGCCGAGCGCCAGTCAGCAGACAAGGGCGCGTCGTTTGCCGGCTCGGCGGCGGGCACGGTGGCGTCAGGTTCTGATAAGCATTCTGGTCGTGGCTTCGACGGCTTTCTGCGTCGGCTACTTCTTCGCTGTCTATCGGTCGGACAAGGACACCGACCGGGCCGTGACACGTGAGGTGGTGAAGGCGGCCAGCGAGGGAGCGGTGGCGTTGCTGTCCTACTCCCCCGATACCCTCAGCCGCGACTTCGCCAATGCCAGATCGCGGGTCACCGAGGACTATCTGCCGTACTTTCAGCAGTTTGCTGATCAAATCGTCGGGCCCTCCGCGCAGCGGGCGCAGGTCACCACCACGGCTACCGTTGTGCGGGCCGCAGTTTCGGAACTGAATCCGAATTCAGCCGTCGTGCTTGTTTTCGTAAAGCAAAAAACCGCGAGCAAGGAAAAGCCCGAACCAGTAGTGACATCGAGCAGCCTTCGAGTTACGTTGAAAAAGGTCAACAGTTCGTGGCTTATTCAGAAATTCGAGGGCTTATGAGCGCGCATCGTCTTTCTTTCTCAGCCTACTTTGACCGACGGGCATTTGCCGTTCGCAACGCGTCGAGGAGTGTCAGGTGAGGCGTTCGTTAAGCGCGGCGGTCGCGGCCGCCGCTGTGCTCGGTGGAGTAGGCACGGCCCCGCCCGCATGGGCTTACAACCCGGCCATCAACGGAACGTTCACCGCGACCCAGATCGGCGACTGGGCCCGGACACGCACGGTGTATCACGACGAGGAAGTGGTACGGAGCACGTGGAGAATCACTACTTCGTGTTCCACCGCTCAGGACTGCACCGGCACGGTGGTGAGCGACCAGGGCTGGACTGCACCGCTGTACATGCATGACGGACTCACCTGGTACCTCAAACGCGACATCCCGAACTGGGAAACCTGTGAGGACGGCACTTCCTACACCGGCCACGACAGCTTCTACTTCTACCCCGCTAACCCGGAAACCGGTGAGAACACGCTTGGATCGTCGGTGCTGGCGGGACGGGAGCACACCAGCGCCGCGAGCGGCGCCTGCGGACGCAATGACCCGATGTACATCGAACAGCCGTTCCGGCTGGACCGGATCGGCTGATCCGGCCCCTGCCGGTAAACAACTGGCGGCGTGCGTATTTCGGCCCTCAGATGGCGAACATGTCTTTCCACGTCTTGGGTGCCTTCGAGGCGACCAGGTCCGTCTGCCGGTACACCTGGCCGTCCGGGGCGACGTAGCTTCCGTTCTCCGGGTTGTATTGCGCGAACGCCACCGACGGACCCGGTGATGCGTTGTGCCCGAACGCACTCGGCGCGGCGGAGGGCGCGGCGGCTGCCGGGGCGGCTGCCGGGGTCGGTCCCGCGCCCGCCGGCACATCAAGCGGAGCGATGGACGTCACCTGGCCCATCGGCGCCTGTGGGGTGATGCCGGGTGCTGCCGGCGTTCCGGCCGGCGGTGGCGGCGCCCCGGGAGGCACCGCCCCAGCGGGCATCGGCGTTCCGTCGACCGGACCGAAGATCCGTTCCCGGTTCCAGTTGACCCGGTCGTCGGGCGGAATGCCCTGGGAGAGCAGGTTCGGGTCCAGCGGGTAGGTGCCGAACGCGTGCTGGCGCATCGCCAGCGGCATGAACGGCTTGTCACTGTCGCAGATTTCGACGGTCGGCGCCCGCTTTCCCGGGTGTCCCATGCAGGGGTAGTTCCGCGCGCCACGCACCCCGATCGGCGAATCCTGCGGCAGCTTGCAGTACAGGCCGTCGGGGGTGTCGATGGTGGTGGTATCGGCGGGCGAACGCCATTGACTGGGCGGCAGAAAGCCGACGGTGCAGGCGGGCGGGTCGCTGAGGATGAGGTTGAAAGCGCCCGTGGCCAGTCCGGTCGGGCTCTTGGTGCCCAGGAACGACTGGATCGCGGCGGTGAACGGCGGCAGGATCACCAACACTTGCTCGAGGGACGCGTGGTAGGTGACGCCGATCTGGCCGATCGTGGTGAGATTGGCCAGCAACACCGGCAGCGTCGGCTTGATCTGATCCAGCAACCGTGACGCCTCGTTCAGGGCTTCCGGCCCGTTTTCCAGCAGCGTGCGCACCTGCGGATCGTTGGTCGCCAATTGCCCGGTGAATCCGGCCAGGCTGTGCGCCCAGCGGCGAATCGAGCCTGCCGTCTGCGCCTGGCTGTCCAGCAACGGGCCGGTGTCCTCGGTCAGGCTTCGCGCCTGGCCTGCAACACCGTTGAGGTCCCCGGAAATCTGCGCCGACGAGTCGAACAGCGAACCGAAATCGTAACTGGCGCCGTTGAATGCCTTGAACGACTCGTCGAGCAACTGGGTCAGCTTGCCCTGCGGAATGCTGTTGAGCAACGCACTGGTCTGGTCCAGCACCGGACCGATCGGCTGTGGTGTCTTCGTGTCCTTCGCGGAGATCACGGAGCCGTCGTGCAGGTAGGGTCCCGAGTCGGTTCGCGGGCGCAGATCCACGTACTGCTCGCCCACCGCGGAGATACTGCGCACCTCCGCATCCAGGTCGGCCGGAATTTTCGGCGAAGTATCAAGTCGCATCGTGGCTTTCGCGCCACGAGCGGTCAGCTCCACCCCGGTTACCTTGCCGATCTGCACGCCGCGGTAGGTGACGTTGCTGAAGCGGTAAAGGTTTCCGGTCTCGCGCAGTTCCAGCGTGACGGTCATCTTGCCGATCCCGAGCAGGGTCGGCGCCTGGACGTAGTAAATGACCATCACGAACAGACCGATGACCCCGACGATCGCGAAGATCGCCAACTGGATACGGATGAAGCGGGTCAGCATCTAGCCACTCCCCTCCACCGGTGCGACCGCGGACGGCAACCCATTGGGCGCCGTCGCCGCGGAGTCTGGGCCCGGTGCCGTGGATGGCGGCGGGCCGGGTAGTGCCTGCTGGGAGACGGGCGCACCCGCCGGGGGCGGTCCGGGCAGATACGACCCGGGCGCACCCGGCGCGCCGTACCGGAACTGCAGGTACTCCGGGTCACCGGGCGCCGGCACACCTTCCGCGCCGAGTCGCTCCCAGTGGGTGCCGCGCAGGATGCTCTTGCGCAGACCGGAATTGGTCATGTCGATGATGAAGTAACCGTTGACGTAATCGCCTCGGACGTAGCGGTCGATGAAGCCCTGGGTGAACGGGAACGTCGGCGCATAGGCAAGGGCCGCATCGAGATCGGGCCCCACGTCGGCGAGCGCCTTGATGGTCGGCTCGAGATTTTTCAGGTTGTTGACCAGGTCGTCGCCCGCATCGTTGACCAGCCGGGTTGCGGTGTTGCTGAACGTCCCGAGTTTGTTCAGTGCTGTGGTCAAACGGGGCCGCTCTCTGTTGAGCACGTCGAGTGCCGGCGGAATCTTGTTGAGCGCCTGCGTGATCACGTCGCGCTGGCCGGCCAGCGTTCCGGACAGTCGGTTCAGCGCCTGCACCGACGCGACGATGTTGTCACGCTGCGCATCGAAGGTGCCCACGAACCTGTCGAGCCGGTTGAGCAGATCGCGGACTTCACCCGCGCGGCCGGACAGCGCGGCATTGAAGTTGTTGATGATGTCGCCGATCTGTCCCAGCCCTCCGGCATTGAGAACTACCGACAGCGACGACAGCGTCTGCTCGGTCGACGGGTAGGTCGACGAGCGGTTGAGCGGGATCGTGGCACCGGGTTGCAGCCGACCAGACGGCGCCTGACCCAGCGGTGTGTTCAGTTGCAGATGCATAGAACCCAGCAAGCTGGTCTGGCCGACACTGGCCACCGCATTCGCCGGAATCACCACACCGGGCCGTACCGAGACCTCGACATCGGCGTGCCAGCCCCGCACCGACAGTTTGCGGATGCTACCGACGATGACATCGTTGATCATCACCGGCGAATTAGCTTCCAGTGTGCCGACATTCGCGATCTCGACATGATAGGTACTGGCACCCGGCCCACGTCCCACCGCGCCCGGCAGCGGGAGTGAGTTCAAGCCACTGAAAGCGCACCCGGTCGAGGTGAGCATGACGCAAAGACCGATGCCCAGCAGCATGCGAATGCGCCGCACAATCGGGCTCATGATTGCGGCCTTTCGGCGGGCAGCAGCAGCTCCGGCACAGTCTGCGGAGCTGGCGGCGGCTCGGCCGGCACACTCGGCGGCGGCGGCTCGGGCATGGCCGCGCCCGGTATCCGCGCGGGCGGCCCGGGCGGTGGCGGCGCCTCGGGAACGTCACCCGGTAGCCCGGTATACGCCGATACCGCCGGGGGCAACTCGGGCGCGCTCGGCTTGGGGCCTTCCCCTCCGGGTGCAAGCCGTTGCTCGGTATAGACGACATTCTTCGGGTCGAACGCCGGGGCCAGGATCGGGTTCACCGGGATCGGGAAATAGTTGAAGTTGAAGTAGGTCAACGGGTTGAACACCTTCAAAGCGGGGCTGAGGTACAGCCCGCACAACTTGCCGGTCTCGACCGAGGTGACGTTCTCCAGCGCACCGATCTGCGAGCAGAATGCCCACGTGGGGTTGCTCAGGTTCTGCAAACCGACCCCGCCCCGGACGTTCCCGACATCCGGGTCGTAGTCGTTGTAGGCGTTTGCGAGCGCGTTCGGCGCCACGTGCAGCACGTTCTGCAGCGCCATCTTGTTGTCGACGAGAATCTGGGTGAGGTCAGCCAACCGGGTGATCTGCTCCGCGGTCTGGTCGCGGGTTCCGGCGATGAACCGCTGGACCTCCCCGACGGCGCTCGACAGGTCGGTCAGCGCAGCATCCAGGCTCGACTTATTGTCGTCGAGCACGCTGGTGAGGGTGGCCAGCCGGTCGTTGAATTGCACGAGCTGGACATTGCTGTCCCGCAGCGCGCCGACGAAGGTCTGCAGATTCTTGATGATGTCGACGAGGTTGCCGCTGCCGTTGGCGAAAATCCGCCCCACCGCTGACAATTGGGCGAGTGTCTGGCGCAGCTTGTCGCCGTTGCCGCCCAGCGCATTGGCGGCGGCATCGATGAACCGCGCCACCGAGGGTGTCGACACCTTGCTGTTGGGTCCGAAATCGGTTGCCAATCGCATCAATTGATCTTTGATCTCGTCCCATTCGACCGGCGTCGCCGTCCGGTTCACCGGGATCACAGCACCGTCGGCCATGGTGGCGCCGACGGAACGGTAGGCGGGTGTGAGCTGCACATACCGCGCCGCGACCAAGTTCTGGGCCACGATTACGGCTTTCGCGTCAGCCGGGATGGAGATTCCGTGATCGACGTGCATCACCATCCTGGCCTGCGTTCCGGCCGGTTGGATCGACTCGATGGTGCCGACTTTCAGACCCGAGACACGAACATCGTCGCCGGGATAGATGGCGGTAGCGGTGTGGAAATAGGCGGTGATCGTGGTGGGCCGGAAGAAGGTGTTGCGAACGGCAACCCCCGCACCGACCACCACCAGCAGGACGAGCACGATGGCCAGCCCGAGCTTGACGCCCCTGCGCCGCATCATCGCGACCCTCCCGGGTTCTGGTTGAACGGGAAGGGCAGCAGCGCGCGCGGCCCGGCGTTGTCCGGCGGCTGCCCGGGCGCACCGTAAGCACGGAAGCCGAAGGCGTAGTCGAACAACCACTGGAAGAACTGCAGCGTGAAGATGTTGGGGATCAACGGGTTGTAGTAGAAGCCGCTGGAGACCGTCTCACCTTGGGTGAGCTCGAATTTGGCCAGGCCGGGGATCGCCTTGCCCAGGTTTTCGCGGTTGTCCTCCAACATCGCGGTGACGGAATTCAGCTTGGTCAGCGTCGGCGCCAGCTTGGCTTCGTTGTCGTGCACCAGGCCGGAAAGCTGTTTGGCCACCGCGGAGGTGCTGGCCAGTAGCCGCACGATCGCCTGCCGCCGTTCGACCAGCATGGACAGCAGATCGTCGGCGTTGAGGATCAGGGTGTTCAGCTGGTTGCTGCGCTCCGAGAGGATGTGCGTGACATCGGCTGCGCCTTTGAGTAACTGACTCAGTGTCTGGTTGCGGTTGTTCAGGGTCGTCGAGAGGCGGGTTACCCCGTCGAACGTCGGGCCCAGTTGCGGCGCAATCTGATTCAGCGTGTTGGACAGGGTGTCCAGCGACTGGTTGAGCGTGTCGGTATTCGTCCCGGCGATGTCGGTGGCCAGGTCTCCGACCGCCTCGGACAGAGAGTACGGCGAGGAGGTGCGTGACAGCGGAATGACCGCCATCGGGCGCATATTGCCGCTGCCGGTGGATTCGACGGTCAGCACCCGCTGGCCCAGCAGCGAGCCGGTGCGGATGTGCGCGGTGCTGGCCGACCCGAGTTGCACCGCCCCTTTGACGGTAAACGTCACCAGGACGTCTCCGCCCTGCAGTGACATGCCGGACACGCTGCCGACCTTGATGCCCGACACCGTCACGTCGTTGCCGGTTACCAGGCCCCCGGCGTCGGCGAACACCGCCTGATAGCGGACGGTAGTGGCCCGCTGCAGCAACTGGTCGGGCGACAGCCCGACGGCGATGACAAGCACTATCAGCACCACGCCGATGAAACCGGCGCGAATGAGGCGCGCTCCGCGGTACTTAAGCATCGGGTTCCGCGCACCTCCCCGTGACCTGGTGGGTCACACCGACTTCGACGGTTCGGTACTGCAGATCGGAGACGCGAAGCGCGAGTCCGCACAGATAGTAGGGGAACCATGCACCGTAGGAACCCAGCCTGGTCAGCTTGCGGTAGTTGTTCGGCAACTTCTTCAACGAAATGTCGATGAGGTTCTTGTCCTTGTCCAGCAACGGGGCCAGCCGGTTGAGCTGGTCGATGGTGCCGGACAACGGCGGGCGGGCGCGGGTGAGCAGATCGGCGATCGACGCGGTCCCGTTGTCCAGTGCGGTGATTGCGGTGCCGATGGTGTCGCGGTCCGAGGACAGTCCGCTGATCAGGCGCTCCAACCGGTCGATCGCCCCGGAGAATTTGGTGCCCTCGGCATTGACGGTGCCGACCACGGTGTTGAGATTGTCGATCAGAGCCTGCACGGTGTCGCTGTTGTCGGCCAACGTGTTCGAGAACGACGACGTCTTGGACAGCAGCGACTGCAGGGTGCCGCCCTCGCCCTGGAAAACCTCGATGAGTGAGGCACTGAGTGCATTGACGTCTTCGGCCTTGAGTCCCTTGGTCACCGGCTTCAGCCCGCCCAGGAGCAGATCGAGGTCGAGGGCCGGCGCGGTGCGGTCAATCGGGATCTCCGAACCGCCCGGCAGCGGCTTGGTGTTGCCCGGACCGTCGATCAGCTCGAGGTACCGGTCACCGACCAGGTTCAGGTAGCGGATCACAGCCCGGGTGCCACCGGTGAGCACGACGTCGCGGTTGGCGTCGAATTTCACCAGCACCTTTTTGTCCGCCCGCAATTCGACGCTATTCACCGTGCCCACCCGGACGCCGGCGACCCGTACCGTCTGCCCCTCCTTGAGGCGCGAGACGTCGGTGAACAGCGCGGAATACTCTGTCGTCGAACCGGTCTGGTACTGCCCGAAGATGAAGAAGAGGGAGATGGTGAGCAGCACCATCACCAGCGCGAAGGCGCCGAACTTGATGATCATCCCGCGTGAGCTGCTCATCCGGGTTGTCCAATTTGCATCGTGTTGCGCGGCGGCCCGTCGATCGGCCCGTACAGGAGTTGCTTGAGACCGTCTGAGTTGAGCAGCAACTGCGGGTTCCCGTACTCCATCGGGTTGGCGCCCACGTCGGCCACCACGAACGGCGGTGCCACGTCGAACGGCACCACGGGAAGGGTCTGACACTGCGGACCACCGGTTGCGGCCACCTTCGGCAGGTTGCTCGGATAGCGGTAGCGTTCGGCACCGAAACCGATGTACACCAACACTTTGATCATCGGCTCGGGCAGGTTCGGCGAGTGCAAATTCACCAGCGAGCCGGAAAGTCCGCACCACAGCGCCTGGTGGTACTCGTTCGTCAGGTCGGTGGTCGGCAACAGCAGGTGTAGCACGTCTGTCAATGCTTGCCGGTTCCCGCCGATCACCTCGTTGCCGATGTCGGCCAATCCGATTGAGCTGATCAGGAACGCGTCGAGGTTCTGTTGCTCTTCGACGATCGACTTGCTGATCCTGATCGCGTTCTCGGCCGACCCGATCAGATCCGGCGCCGCGTCGGCGTATGCGTTGCTCACCACGGGCAGGACCGAGAGGTCATGATTAAGGGCGGGCAACGCCGGATCCTGTTTGGCCAGAAAGGCGTCGAGGTCGGACAGGGCCTGCCCGATCTTGTGGCCACGGCCGTTCATCGCCGAAGCGATCGCGCCGAGGGTTTCGTTGAGCTTGGCGGGATCGATGTTCGACAGCAGGGTGGTGAGCTGTTGGAAGACCGTGTTGACCTCGACGGTGACGCTCTTGCCTTTGAGCACCTGATGCGGTTGCAGGCTCTGCTGCGAAGGCTGGTCCGACGGGATGAGTTCGACGAACTTGGCACCGAATACCGTGGTCGAGGCGATGTCGACGAGCACGTTGTGCGGGATGAGATGCATCTGCGAAGGCTGCATCGCCAGGTGCAGCACGGCCTGACCGTCGGGACGTTCCTCGATGGATTCGACCTTGCCCACCACCACGCCGCGCATCTTCACTTTGGCTTCGGGATTCATCACCAGGCCGGCGCGCGGCGACACCACGGTCACCGGCACGCTCTCGGTAAAGCTGCTGTTGAACAACCCGATTGAGACCGCGACGATCGCCGAAATGACGACAACGGTGGCCAGGCCCATCAACGGGCGCACGTAAGGGCGCGGCTTGGGCCGACCGTGGTGGTGCGATCGTCCTCTGGTGCTGGGGCTATGCCGGCCCGCCGGCACGTATGTCGTCACTGACCGCGTTCACCTCCCTCTAGCCCGACAGGTTGAAGTTGCCGTTGGAACCGTAGATGGACAGCGAGATCAGCAGTGTCACCGAGACGACCACGATCAGCGAGGTCCGCACCGCGTTGCCGGTTGCCACTCCAACCCCGGCCGGTCCGCCCGACGCGAAAAAGCCGTAATACGTATGGATCAGCAGAATCGTGATCGCCATCAACACGGCCTGCAGAAAGGACCACAACAGGTCAATCGGATTGAGGAAGGTCGTGAAGTAGTGCTGATACAGACCGCCCGACTGGCCGAAGAGGATCACCGTGGTGAACTGACTGGCCAGAAACGACAGGCTGACGGCGATGCTGTACAGCGGCGTGATGGCCAGCATTCCCGCGACGATCCTGGTGCTGACCAGATACGAAACCGGCCGGATCGCCATGGATTCCAGCGCGTCGATCTCTTCGTTGATGCGCATGGCGCCCAATTGCGCGGTCACCCCGGCGCCGAAGGTGGCAGCCAAGCCGATACCGGCGACGATCGGCGCCGCAATTCGAACATTGATGAATGCCGCCAGGAACCCGGTCAGGGCCTCGATACCGATATTGCCCAGCGAGCTGTACCCCTGTACCGCCAGGGTGCCGCCCGCGGCCAGGGTCAGGAAGCCGACGATCACCAGCGTCCCGCCGATCATCGCCAAAGTGCCCGCACCCATGCTGATTTCGGCAATGAGGCGGATGATCTCGCGGCCGTAGCGGCTCACCGCGAAGGGGATGCCACCGATCGCTTTGCCGTAAAACAAGGTGTGATCACCGATTCGGCCCAGACTGCCGACCGGTCTCTGGATTTGCCGCGTCAGACGCGGGTAGACGGCTCTCAGCGCCACAGTCTGTGTTTACACCTCCCTCGCCATATCAATCCCCCCCGGATGCTTATTTCGCCGACATTCGGATACCGATCGCGGTGACAACCACATTGACTACGAACAGCGACATGAACGCGTAGACCACCGTCTCGTTGACGGCGTTGCCGACCGCCTTGGCCCCGCCGCCGGTGATCGTCAGGCCCCGGTAGCACGCCACCAGGCCGGCGATCAGGCCGAAAAGCGCTGCCTTGACACAGGAAATGATCACCTCGGGTACGCCGGTCAACAGGGTGATGCCCGCGGCGAAGGCACCGGGGTTCACGTCTTGGACGAACACCGAGAAGATGTAGCCGCCCAGGATGCCGATAATGACGACCAGGCTGTTCAGCAGCAGTGCCACCAGGCCGGAAGCCAGCATGCGGGGGGTGACCAACCGCTGAATCGGGTTGATACCCAAGACTTCCATCGCGTCGATCTCTTCACGGATGGTTCGCGATCCCAGGTCCGCGCACATAGCCGTGGCTCCGGCGCCGGCTACGATCAACACCGTCACCAACGGCCCGACCTGCGTCACGGCGCCGAACGCAGCACCCGCCCCGGAGAGGTCGGCGGCGCCGAGCTCACGCAGCAGGATGTTGAGCGTGAAGCTGACCAGAACGGTGAACGGGATGGCCACCAACAAGGTTGGTGCGAGGGCAACGCGGGCGACGAACCACGACTGCTCCAAAAACTCGCGCCATTGGACGGGCCGGCGGAACGCGAACTTGATGGCATCGGCCGACATCGCGAACAGCGCGCCGACGGCTTCCATGGGTTTGGAACCACGACCCAACACGATGCCCGGGGTCCAGCGCTCCGCTCCCTTATTCGCCATAGGTCTGAGATCCTCTCCGGATCATATTGTGCGCGAACATGATCCGGGCGGCGAGCGTCATCATCGGCCGTGACTGCGACGTCCCCAGGCCCTCAACACGCGCTACCAACCTCACGCCGGGTCTCTCCATTCGATTGCGTGAGCTGCCGTCTCCAGGCCTGGTCAACTGCCCACGCGCCAACCCTGGAAGCGTTCGGCGATTATGACTCATGCCGCGTCCCGTGGGAACCGAAATCGCACAACCGTTATCTGCCCGGACACCGTCGCCACCCCATGCCTACGTGACCGCGCCCGCGGTCTTGAGTTCGATGATGCGATCCCAGTCCAGGCCGAGTTCCAGCAGGATCTCGTCGGTTTGTTCGGCGAAGCCGGGAGCCGGGCCGGTCTGCGGCGCGGCGACGTCGAACTGGACCGGGTTGGCGACCAGTTCGAGTTCGCCTGCGCGCACCACGTATTCGTTCGCCCGGATCTGCGCGTCGTCGGCCGCTTGCAGGGTGTCCTGCACCGGCGCCCATGGTCCTGCGAGCGTCGCAAAGCGTTCGCTCCACTCGGAAAGACTGCGGGTTGCGAAGACTTTGGTCAAGATCTCCACCGCATCCGCCGTATTCGCGGCGATGGTCTCGCCGTTGGCGAATCGGGGGTCGTCGATCAGGTCGGCGCGGTCGATGTGCCGGCACACGTCGGCCCAGAACTTGCCGGGCTGCATCATCACCAGGGAGATGTAGCGGCCGTCGGAGGTGGGATACACGCCCACCAGCGGGTTGACGGGTGAACCGTGGATGCCGGGCGGCGGCGCCTGCATCAGCTGACCCAGGTGCTTGGTCAACGCCACCGTGTGCCCCAGTGCCCAGAGCCCGCTGCCGAGCAACGACACGTCGACGACCGACGGTTCCCCGGTGCGTTCGCGTTTGAGCAGGGCCGCGGCGATGCCGCCGGCGAGGTTGGTGCCGGAAATGGTGTCGCCGTACGCCGGCCCGGGCGGGTTGATCATGCCCTCGTAGCCCATCGGGGTGATGGTGGCCGCGGTTCCGGCTCGGCACCAGAAGGCCGTCATGTCGTAGCCACCCTTGGTCGCTTCATTGCCGCGGGGCCCGAGCGCGCTGCCGCGCGCATACACGATGGTCGGATTCACCGCCCTGATGTGCTCGACGTCGATGCCGAACTTCTGCCGATGGTCGGGCAGGAAGCTGGTCAGGAAAACGTCGGCACGGCGGGCGAGTTCGTAGAGCACCTCCTTGCCCTGTGGAACGGACATGTCCAGGCCGATGCTGCGCTTGCCACGGTTGGCGTGCTCGATATTCGGGTTGGGGTCGCCTTCGACGCGCAACATGCCGGTCTGGCGCAGACCACGCTGCGGGTCGCCGGTCACCGCATGCTCGACCTTGATGACGTCGGCGCCCCATTCGCGCAGCACCGCACCCGCCGACGGGACGAACCCGTACATGGCGACTTCCAGCACCCGGATTCCTTCGAGCGGTTTCACGCCTTGCCTCCCATGACCGGCACTGCGAACGTCTTGCCCTCCAAGAACTCCTCCAGCCCGGCCACGCCCATCTCCCGGCCGACGCCGGATTGCTTGAAGCCGCCGAACGGACTGTCCGCGCCGAAGTAGTTGCCGCCGTTGACGGAAAAGGAGCCGGCACGGATGCGGCGCGCCACCGACAGGGCACGGTCCTGGTCGCGACTGAAGACCGCGCCGGCCAAACCGTAGATCGAGTTGTTGGCGATACGCACCGCGTCGTCGTCATCGTCGAACCCGATCACCACCAGCACCGGTCCGAAAACCTCGTCCTGCGCGATCTCGCTGTCCGGGTCAACGTTGGTGAGCAAGGTCGGTGCGTAGAAGAAGCCGGGATCCAGCCGCTTGCCTCCGGAAACCAGCGTGGCGCCCGCGGTGAGGGCCCGCTGGACCATGCCGTCGACCTTGTCGCGCTGACGCTCGTTGATCAGCGGTCCCATATAGGTTTTCGGATCGGCCGGGTCGCCGTGGCGGACCTTGGCGAAGTTCTGCGCGATGAGCTCGACGATCTCGTCGTGGTGCTTCTTCGGCACCAACAGGCGGGAGGTGAGTGCGCACCCCTGGCCGGCGTGGGTGACCATGCTGAATGCGGCGAACATGGCCGCGCCGGTGAAGTCGGCGTCGTCGAGCATGATCACCGCGGACTTGCCACCCAACTCCAGGAAGACGCGCTTGACGGTGCCGCTGGCGGCGGCCATGATCTTGCGTCCGACCGCCGTGGATCCGGTGAAGGTCACCACGTCGATGTCGGGACTGGTGGTTAGCGCCTCGCCCACAGCGGGATCGGAGGAGCTGAGCACGTTGACGACGCCGGGCGGGATGTCGGTGTGGTTGGCGATCAGCTCGCCCAGCGCCAGGGTGATCAGCGGGGTGTCCGGTGCGCCCTTGAGTACGACGGTGCAGCCGGCGGCGAGCGCGGGGGGCAGCTTAGCCAGCGCGAGCTGATTCGGATAGTTGTAGGCGATGATCGCGGCGACCACTCCCGCGGCTTCCTTCTCCACCCAGCGGTGGTGGCGCATGCCGCGCGACTCTTTTTCGCCGAGGTCTTCGGAGAACTCATAGGTGCGCAACAGATCGGCATAGAACCGGACGATGCCGATCGGCTCGTCGAGCTGGGCGCCGTGGGTCAGCGCGCGAGTGGCGCCGACCTCGGCGATGGTCAGCTCACGCAATTCCTCGGCATGGTCGAGCAGCGCCTGGTGCAGCTGATCGAGGCAGCGGATCCGGAACTCGACGTCGGTGGACCAGGTGGTGGTGTCGAAGGCGCGCCGCGCCGCGGCGATGGCCTGTTCGGCCTCCTCGACGCCGGCGTCGGGCGCATATCCCAGCACGTCGCCGGTGGCGGGATTGACGGTGGGAAACGTGTTCCCGGTGGCCACAAGCCGACCGTCGATCAGAAGCCGGCGGTCGGCCTCGATGCCGGACTCAGCGCCGCCCACGGCCGGTTGTTCACCGACGTCGGCCTCCGCCGTGTCCTGCACTGACATGGAACTCCCCGCGCTCGATGTGGTGGTCGTCACGATAATTTCATTCTCATCTCTGGCGAATCTTACATTCGAGAGGTGAGAAGACAAGGAAGTTCTCGCCCCTGATAGCCCAGGTCAGGGGCTGAGCGACCGCTCAGCGACTCCTGGTTCTCGCGGCTCGCCGCAGGCTGGAGGCATTTTCTGGGCTCGCTTGCGAGGCCATTCGGGCTGAGAGTACGATTCTCATAATTGTAAGGGAGATTCTTTGTGGGTGAGATCGACGGCGCTGTCCAGCGGAGCTGGCGGCGATGAGAACTGCGGTGGTTACCGGTGGCGGTTCCGGCATCGGACTGGCCGTCGCTAAACGACTCCGGGCGGATGGCCGCAACGTCGCCACCATCGATCTCAAGCCGTCCGATGACGACCTCTGCTACACCGCCGACGTCACCGACCGCTCGCAGGTCGACGCCGCGCTATCGGCGATTCGCGAGCGCTTGGGACCGGTGACGATTCTGGTCAACGCGGCCGGACTGGACGGTTTCAAGCGCTTCACCAACATCACCTTCGAGGATTGGCAGCGGGTGATCGACGTCAACCTGCACGGGGTGTTCCACATGATCCAAGCGGTGCTGCCCGACATGCTGGACGCGGGCTGGGGGCGGATCGTGAACATTTCCTCGTCGAGCACGCACTCCGGGGTTGCTTACATGTCGCACTACGTGGCTGCCAAGTCCGCGGTGAACGGACTGACCAAGTCGTTGGCACTCGAGTACGGGCCCGACGGCATCACCGTCAACGCCGTACCTCCCGGCTTCATCGACACCCCGATGCTGCGCAACGCCGAGAGTCAGGGGTTCTTGGGAGACGTCGAACAGAACATCGCCCGCACCCCGGTGCGTCGCATCGGCAAGCCTGAGGACATCGCCGCGGCATGTGCCTTCCTGTCTTCCGATGAAGCCGGTTACATCACCGGTCAGATATTGGGGGTCAACGGCGGTCGGAACACCTGAGCGAGGGAGGTCCCAGTGAAGGTCTGGGTTGATCCGGAGCGCTGCCAGGGGCACACCTTGTGCGCGATGATCGCTCCGGATTCCTTCCGGCTGAGTGACATTGACGGCAGTTCGTCGGCGGTCAGCGAGGTGGTGCCGGACGATCAGGTCGATCTGGTCCGCGAGGCCGCGCAATCCTGCCCCGAGCAAGCCATCATCCTGCGCGATTGAACACCAAGGGAGACAACGCTTTGAGCGTCGACGATGTCGTGGCTGACGACCGGAAGAAGAACCGCTACCACTTCGATCGCCACTCTGCCGAATACCGCTCGCAGTTCAAGGCCATCACCGAGGAAATGCATGCCAGCTGCCCGATGGCCTGGACCGACACCTACGGTGGGCACTGGGTCGCGGCGGGCAGCCACGAGGTGTTCGAGCTGGCCCGGTGCCCCGCCGTCTCCAACGACCACGACATTCGTGGCGAACGCCGCGGCTACAAGGGCATTTCGATTCCGACCGCCCGCCGGGTCAGCATGGTTCGGGGCGGCATCCTGGAAATGGATGACCCCGAGCACCGCATCTATCGCTCGGTCCTCAATCCGTACCTGTCGCCGGCCGCGGTGAAGCGCTGGGAACCTTTCATCGACGACGTGACCCGCGCTTGTCTCGACGAGAAAATCGAAAGCGGTCAGATCGACTTCGTCGACGACCTGGCCAATGTCGTTCCGGCCGTGCTGACTCTGGCGATGCTGGGCATTCCGCTGACGAAGTGGAATCTCTATAGCGAACCCGTCCACGCCGCGGTGTACACGCCGGAACATTCTCCGGACATCGAGCGCGTCACCGAGATGCACCGGCAGATGGGCCTGGACATGGTCAACAACATGATCGAAATCCGGGAGAATCCCCGACCCGGTCTGGTGAACGCCCTGCTGCAGATGAGGATCGACGGTGAGCCGGCGCCCGATCTCGAGATCCTCGGCAATCTCGGCCTGGTCATCGGCGGCGGCTTCGACACCACCACGGCACTGACGGCGCATTCATTGGAGTGGCTTTCGGACAATCCCGATCAGCGCGAGCGGCTGCGGCGTGAGCGCGACAGCCTGCTGGACCCGGCGACCGAGGAATTCTTGCGCTATTTCACGCCGGCACCCGGTGACGGCCGCACCTTCTCCGACGACACCGAACTCGACGGCACGCAGTTCAAAGAGGGTGAGCGACTCTGGATCTCGTGGGCCATGGCCAACCGCGACCCGGCGGTGTTCCAAGACCCCGACGAGGTGGTCCTGGACCGTAAGGGCAACCGGCACTTCAGCTTCGGCATTGGCGTACACCGCTGCATCGGCTCGAACGTGGCGCGCACGGTGTTCAAGTCGATGCTGAACGCGGTACTCGACCGGATGCCGGATTACCGCTGCGACCCCGACGGCACGGTGCACTACGAGACGATCGGCGTCATCCAGGGCATGCGCAAGCTGCCCGCTACTTTCACGCCCGGTCCTCGCGTCGGAGCCGGTCTGGGTGAAACGCTGGAGAAGCTGCAACGCATTTGCGACGAGCAGGAGCTCGCCCGTCCCATCACCGAACGCAAGGAAGCGGCGGAGATCCAGTAGCGCGAGCAGACGCAAACGCCCCCATTTCGTGCCGAAATGAGGGGCGTTTGCGTCTGCTCGCGGGGAAACTCAGCCCCGCGGGAGGCCGAGGACGCGCTGGGCGATGATGTTGCGCTGAATTTCAGACGTGCCCCCGGCGATGGTGCCGGAGAAGCTTCGCGCATAACGCTCGAACCAGCTCGCGAAGTAGTGGTCGAGGTTCATCGGCGCATACGGCCCGGTCAGCCCCGGGTGTACCAGCCCGTCACCGCCCGCGGACTCGAGCGCGTGTTCACTGATCCGTAATTCCGCTTCGGAGCCGAGCAGTTTCAGCACGGAGATCGCCGAGGTGTCGTCCTCGCCGCGGGACGCGCTCGCCAGCGCCACCGAACCCAGCAGGCGCAAGGCCTGCTTGTCCATGATGGTGGTGGCATACCGGTCACGATCGAGTTCACCGGCGGGGTGGAAGTCGGCGAGCATGTTGTCCATGCGGTCGGCGAAGCCGAGCCACATCATGGTGCGTTCGTGGCCCAGCGAACCGTTGGCCACCCGCCAGCCCTGGTTGAGCTCACCGACCAAGTTCTCCGCCGGCACCTTGGCGTCGGTGAAGAACACCTCGTTGAAGTCCAGGTCGTCATCGGCACAGATCGACGCGAACGGCCGGCGCACCACACCCTCGGTGTCGGTGGGGATCAGCAATGCGCTGATGCCCTTGTGTTTTGGCGCGTCGGGATCGGTCCGGACGAAGGTCAGCAGCACATCAGCGTCGTGGGCGCCGGAGGTCCACACCTTCTGTCCGCTGACGACGAAGTGATCGCCGTCCCGCACCGCCCGGGTACGCAGTGACGCCAGATCGGATCCGGCGCTCGGCTCGCTCATGCCCAGCGACGCCGTGATCTCCGCACGCAGAATGGGTACCGCCCACCGATGCTTCTGTTCCTCGCTGCCGAACGAGATCAACGATGCCGCAACGATATTCACGCCCTGCGGATTGAGGCTGTGGTAAATCCGGCGGCGGCACAGCTCCTCGAGGTAGACGTACTGCTGCAACACGGTGGCATTGCGCCCACCGAATTCAGGAGGTTGTGTGGGCAGCAGCCAGCCGTTGTCGAACAACAGCCGCTGCCACCGGCGCGCCCAGCTCGGCATGTGTGACACCGAACGGGGCCGCTCGACCGTTTCGCTTGCGGCGGGCAGGTTTTCGTCCAGGAAAGCCGCGAATTCCGCACGGAATTCCTCTACGTCACTGTCAAAAGTCAGCTGCACGATATTCCTCGGCGATTCGCGCCCGGTGTTCGGCGGCACCACCCAGCATCAGCTCACCCGCCTTCGCCCGCTTGAGCGCGAACTGCAGATCGTTCTCCCAGGTAAATCCCATGGCCCCGTGCAGCTGCAACCCGTGGCGGAACACCAGCGACTGACACTCCCCCGCCGATGCCTTGGCCATCGCCGCCGCAAGCCGGCGGCGCGGATCGTCGGCGGAGATGGTCAGCGCCGCGAAATAGGCCAGCGCCCTGGCTCGTTGCACCGCGACGTGCATGTCGGCGGCCTTGTGCTGCACGGCCTGGAACGAACCGATGGGCACACCGAACTGGTGCCTGCTGCGGACGTGCTCGAGCACCAGATCCAGGATGCGCTGGCAGGCGCCGACCATGGTGAGGGCCATGCCGGTCAGGGCAATGTGGTGCGCGCGTTCGCGGTCCACGTTCACCCGGTCGCTGTCGGGCACCCTTACGTCATGGAACGACAGGTCGGCCACGTGCAGCACCGGGTCGAACACCGATTCGCGACGAGCCGTCACCTGACCGGCGTCGGTGAGGAACGCCCCCGCTTCGGTAACCACCGCGAGGCGCTCCGCCCGGTCACCGTCGAGAACATGACGGGCGGTGCCGTCCAGCACCCAGCCGTCGGCGCTGCGGCGCGCCGAGACCCCGCCGTAAACGGCGGTGCCGGACTGGTTGGGGTCGAACCGCTCGCCTGCCAGCGGAGCGAACTGGCTCATGGTCGCCAGAAAAGGAGTGGGGTCCGTGGCATGACCGAGTTCTTCGAGCACGATCGCCAATTCCACCGCGCTGGCTGGATCGTTCAGTTCGGTCCAGCCCAGTTTGCGATAGAGCTTCCACAGCGGTTCGGTGTCGGCACCGTTCTCGGCCACGCCCCGTACCAGCGACGGAGGACATTGTTTGGTGACGACGTCGCGCACCGTGTCCTGCCACAGCCGCTGATCGGCATCAAACTCCAAGAGCATCCGGGCCGCCTCCCGTCACGATTACCTAGCGAGAATAACATTCTCTTTGATGGAAGTAGTAATCTCGAAATCTGCCTACGAACTACGGAGGGCCGTCATGCCGGACACCGCAGCCGCGCTCTGGGAGATCGAGGCGATCAAGCAGCTCAAGGCCCGCTACTGCCGCTACCTGGACACCAAACGATGGGAGGACTGGCGGCAACTGTTCACCGACGACTTCATCAGCGACACGTCATCGTCGGGCGGCAAGCTGATCAACGGGGCCGACGAATTCGTCGCCTTCGTCCGCGGCACGCTGGGCAAGCCGTCTCAACCCACCGCGCATCAGGTGCACGCACCGGAGATCGAGCTGACATCGGACACGGCAGCGACGGGGGTATGGGCACTCGAGGATGTGGTTCGGCTGGGCCCGGGCCTCAATCTCATCGGGCGTGGGCACTACCACGAAACCTACGAGAAGATTGACGGGCGCTGGTTGATCAAGTCCTCGACGCTCACCCGGTTACGCGAGGACGTGTTCAACCCCGTTATCTCCGTGCGCATTTCACCTCGGCTGCGCAACGCCGGGGCCGCACTGGCGCGCAGGCTGGGCAAATGAGCCCCACCACGCTGATCACCGGCGCCTTCGGGCAGGTCGGCAAGCGGTGCGCCGAGATTCTGTTGAGCCGGGGCCACACCGTCGTCGCCGTGGATCTGGACAACGACACATCAACTGCGGCAGCGAGGGTGCTGGGCGCCGCCGCGCAGCCGGGAACCCTCATCCCGGAATTCGTCGACCTGACCGATTCCCAAGCGGTCGACGCGGTGGTGACTCGGCACCGGCCCACCGCGATCGTGCATTTGGCCGCGATCGTCTCACCGGCGTCCTACCGAAACCCAGGGCTAGCCCGCACCGTCAACGTAGCCGCCACCCGCCATCTGGTCACCGCCGCACAGACCCTCGTCGATCCACCTCTGTTCGTGTTCGCCTCCAGCGCAGCGGTTTACGGGTCTCGCAACCCTCATCGGCAGCCGGAGCTCATCACCGGCGAGACGCCGGTGAATCCGATCGACCAGTACGGCGAAGACAAGGTGCTGGCCGAGCGGGTGATCGCCAGTAGCGGACTGCCCTACACGCTGCTCCGACTTGCCGCGGTCATCTCGCCCGACGGCGCGGCCACATTTGACGGTGACTCCCTGGTGCTCGTGCGGGCCACGCCGACGGACAACCGCATGCATGCGACAGATGCCCGGGATGTGGCCCTGGCCTTCGCCAATGCGGTGGATCGTCGGGACGCGGTCGCCGGCAAGGTGCTCGTGATCGCCGGCAACGACACCAACCTCTCCACGATGAGTGCTATGCAGGACGACGTGATGGCGGCCCTCGGTATCGGCCGTCTCGGTCCGGCGGCCGGCCTGCCCGGTGATCCCGACGATGACCGCGGCTGGGCCTTCACTGGCTGGTTCGACACCAGGAAATCCCAAGCGCTGCTTGACTATCAGCAACACGACTGGTCGGACACCGTCAAGTGGGTGGGCGAGTCGATGGGTCATCGGCGCCTGCTGCTGCAGGTGGTTAGTCCGGTGATCCGTCCGGTGATGCTCGGCTTGCTCGCATTGCAGCGACGCCTGGAACGCCGCGGTCGTTACGCCGACCCGTGGACGTTTATGAGCGGCAAGTACGGATCCGACATGCTGGCCACGTCGGAGGTGGTGTGAAGAAACTTGTCATCGGGGCCAGCGGTTTCCTGGGCTCCCACGTCACCCGTCAACTCGTGCATGCGAACGAGGACGTGCGGGTCATGGTGCGGAAAACCAGCTCTACCAAGGGTTTCGATGACCTCGAGGTCGAACGCTGCTACGGCGACGTCTTTGACGACGCCGCGCTGCGGGGTGCGATGGCGGGCTGCGACGTGGTCTACTACTGCGTGGTCGATGCCCGGATGTGGCTGCGCGACCCCGCTCCCCTGTTCCGCACCAACGTCGAGGGATTGCGACACGTCCTGGACGCGGCGGTGCAGGCCGATCTGCGCAAGTTCGTCTTCACCAGCAGCACTGGCACATTGGCGATCAGCGACCGTCGGCCGGTCACCGAAGAGGATCCCCACAACTGGGACGACGGCGGCCCCTACATCGCGTCCCGGGTTGCCGCTGAGGATCTGGTGCTGCGGTATATACGCGAGCAGGGCTTGCCGGCCGTGGCGCTGTGCATCTCGACCACCTACGGGCCGCGCGACTGGGCCCCGACTCCGCACGGCGCGCTCATCGCTCAGGTCGCCGCCGGCCGGTTCCCGTTCTACATGGGCTTCTCATCCGAGGTTGTCGGTATCGAAGATGCGGCGCGGGCAATGCTTCTCGCCGCCGACAAAGGCCTTGTCGGGCAACGCTACATCATCTCCGACCGGTACATGAGCACCAGAGATGTGCACGCGACAGCGGCTCGCGCCGTCGGCCGGCGGCCACCACGCGTCCCGATTCCGATGGGCGTCATGTATGCGGCTTCCCGCGTCAACGACCTCGCCGCGCGAGTGTTGCACCGCGACCTGCCCATGGCGTACGTCGGTGCGCGCATGGCGGACCTGATGTCGCCGCTGGACCACGGCAAGGCCGAGCGCGAACTCGGCTGGAAGCCCGAGCCTGTCGAGGAGTCGATTGCCAAGGCCGCGCGATGGTTTGCCGCGCAGTCAATCGGTTAAGGCACATCAGGCTCGTCGCCGAGCGTGCGCTTGATGTCATCAGCACCGGCGTGTCGCTGTGCCGCAGCGCACGCTCGCGCCGCGGGCCTGCATTTCAGACCGGGAAGGGTTCGTCCCAGTGGTCGAGGTTGACCGCGTGAGCGAGCGGGCGCCGGCGCACCGGTCCATGCCGGCCCTTGGGCCAGCCGACGACAATGTGGCCGGCCAGCATCCAGTTGTCCGGCACCCCAACGGCTTCCCGTAACAGTTTTTCGCCGCCATAGGATGCCCAACTGGTCATGCACGCCCCGAGACCCTGAGCCCGTGCGGCCAGCAGGAAGTTCTGCATGGCAGGAAAGATCGACCCGCCCAACAACAGTTCGGACGCCGTCGGGTAGTGAATCTGCGCGAACAGGACGGACGTGAATTCCCCTGCTCGATCGTGCAATTCGTAGGTGGCCCGGTTATTGCGAGCCTGGCGGCTGTCGTCGTCAGGAGCTGGGCGGCTCATGCCGTAGACGGGCTCGATCACTGACAACGCCTGCACCGCGGCCTTGGCCACCACCGCCCGCAACTCGGGCGAGCGCAGCACGACGAATCGCCAGCCCTGGGCGTTGGCGCCGGAGGGCGCCCATCTGGCCGCGTCCAGGCAGCGGGTCAAGGTGGCGTCATCCACCGACTGATCGGTGAACCGCCGGATGGTGCGCGCGGTCGACATCACCTCCCAGACGTCATCGCTTACGGCCGTCATCGGACTCCCTCCTCCGAAACGGAGCGTGACATTCTTGGCCCAATCTGTAAAGTGTGCGCAGTGTACCGCAGCGTCGCGCGGGCGACGACGAGAGAACGGTATCGATATGAAAATCGCACTCCGACAGGCCCGCTCCGCTGTCGGCCTGGCCACGCACCTGGGCCGTGGGGTCGGCCGGGTCGCCGCCGACGCACTCGTCGGAAGGCGTGCCGGCCTGCCGCGAAGTGTCGCCGGACTCAGCGAAACCGTTCTGTCCGCCGTCATGGGTATCGACGTCAACTCCGTGAGCGTGCTGGACGCCGACGCAGGTACATCCTCGAGGGCACGGCTGGCGCTCACCGGGGTTGGAGTGCCGCAGACGGTATTCGTCAAGCTGACGGCCCAAACCGCCGCCACCCGGCTCATGGGCGAACTCGGCCGGCTCGGTCACACGGAGGTTCGTTTCTACCGTCAGCTCGCGCCGGAACTCACCGGGCTGCCGAAGGCCTACGGCGCCGCTTTCGACGGCTGGACCGGCCGGTACCTGCTGGTGCTGGAAGACCTTCCGGCCGCCGATTGCCAGTTCCCCGACACCCTGCACCCGCTGTCTGTCGACCAGGCCGGCCTGATCGTCGGGCTACTGGCCAGGTTGCACGCCACATTCTGGGGCCTTCCCGCTGACGGGGCGGCGCCGTTGGGCTGGCTCTACACCCCTTCGGGCGACACGACGTCGATGTTGACCGGCGCGCTGATGAAAACGTCGATCAAGCGACTCGCCGGGCGCACCGACATCCCGGTCGAGCAGGGCCGCTTCATCACCGAGAACTACCGCGCGGTCGCGGCACTGATCGACACGCCTCCGCACACCGTCATGCACGGTGACGCCCATCCGGGCAACGTCTACTTCCGCGACGGCAAACCGGGGCTGCTGGACTGGCAGGCGGTGCGCCGCGGACACCCCTCCCGCGAGCTCGCGTACACACTCGTCACCAGCCTGACACCACAGGACCGCCGCTCGGCCCAACGCGAACTGCTCGACGACTATTGCCGCGCCCTGGCCGCGGCGGGCGGCCCACAACTTGACGGCGACGAACTCTGGCTGCGCTACCGGCAGGCGGCGATGTATGCGTACGTGGCGGCGCTGATCACCGCCGGCATGGGCGGGATGCAGGCCGAAAACATCGCCCTCGCGGGACTGCAGCGCGCGGTCGCGGCGCTCGAAGACCTCGAAACCATTGCCTTGCTTAAGAATTCACTTTGACTCGTGTCGGCGCACGGCCGGACGCCGGTATCATGGAGGGGTCGTTGCCGGACGTGAAGGAAAGGGTCAACGCAATGACGACACGACAACGGCGTCGCGTCGCACTTGTGCTCGCCAGTCTGCTGGCGGCCGTCGCGATGGTTGTGCCTATTCATGCTGCCGACGCCCGCACCCACCCCGGAAACTTGCCGCCGTACCACACCTTCTACGGCGCCATTGCCTACGGCAGTGACGGCTCATCGGGTAAAGCAGCGCGCCAGAAGAACAAGTCGATGGCGGAGCGACTGGCGTTGCAGCGCTGCGGTGTTGACACGTGCGCCGTGGTGGCCAGCTTCACCAAGTGCGGCGCGGTCGCCCACGACGGCGATACCTACCACGGCGGCGTCGGCCTTTCCCGACAGGCGGCCGAACAGCGCGCCATCGCCAATCTCGGCGGCGGCTGGGTCGTCAACTGGGCGTGTCACTGAGCCTTCCGCTCAATCTCGTTCTACCGCAACTTGATCCGTCAGACGCTTAGACTCCTGGCTACCCGCGTAGCAAAGGAGCACGTCATTGGACAGCGAAACATACCAGCGGGGGCGGCAGATCCGCTCCGAAGTCCTGGGCAAGGAATACGTCGACAAGGCGATCGCGCAAGCCGACGACTTCACCGGGCCGTTGCAGGACCTGGTCACCGAGTACTGCTGGGGCGCGGTGTGGGGTCGCGACGGCCTGACGCGCAAGACCCGCAGCATGCTCAATCTGGCGATGACATCGGTACTGAACAGGCCGCACGAGCTGCGCACCCACCTCAGGGCCGCACTGACCAACGGTGTCACGCGCGAAGAGATCCGCGAGGTCTTTCTGCAGGTCGCCGTCTACGCCGGCGTGCCGGCCGCGGTCGACAGCTTCCGCACCGCCGGTGAGATTTTCGCCGAACTGGACGAGAGTTAGCGCGTGACAATCGCCTTCATCGGCCTGGGCAACATGGGGCTGGCGATGGCGCGTCGCCTCGCCGAGGCGGGCCATGACGTCGTCGCTTTCGACACCCGCGGCGAGGCACTCGCACAACTGGGGGCGCCGGCCGCGGCATCACCGCGGGACGTGGCGGATCGCGCCGAAACCGTGCTGGCGAGCCTGCCCACCCCTGCCGTCTGCCTCGAGGTGGCGACCGAGGTCGGCGAAGGCTCCCGGGTCAAGCGCTACGTCGATCTGTCCACCGTCGGCAGCCTGACGGCAACCCAGATCCACGACCTGCTCGCACCACGCGACATCGTCGCCCTGGACAGCCCGGTCAGCGGCGGTGTCGGCGCTGGTAACGCCCTGAGTTACATTTTAAGTGGAGAATGTTATTATCCGGATTCAAGAACAATGCTCGCACTTAGGGCAGTAAACGCGCCGCTACCAGGAAAGATGCAACCGCGGCGGGAGGATGGTCTGCAATGATCGAAAACGCTGACGGGACGCGTACGCCGGTCATCGACGCCAGCGTGCACATCTTCTTCCCGACCAATCAGGACCTGCGCAGCTTCCTGCGTGAGCCGTTCAAGAGCCGCGGCTTCCCCGACTACGAGATGGATTGGTACGGCGCGCCCGGCAGTGAATACGCACCCAACACCGAGGGACCCGAGCGTGGCCGCCGCTATCCCGGGTCGGACCCGGATTTCGTTGCCAACGAGTTGTTTTCGAATCGCGGGGTGGACGTGGCGATCCTGCACCCGATGGGGCGCGGCATCATGCCGGACCGTCACCTGGGCACCGCGCTGCATGCCGCCCACAACGAGATGATGGTGTCGCGCTGGCTCGAGCACGCCGAATTCGGCGAACGGTTCCGCGGCACCATCCGGGTCAACCCCGACGACATCACCGGCGCGGTGCGCGAACTCGAGAAGTGGCGCGGCCATCCGCGCGTCGTGCAGATCGGCGTTCCGCTGCAGTCGCGCGAGGTCTACGGCAAGCCGCAGTTCTGGCCGTTGTGGGAAGCCGCTGCGGACGCGAATCTCCCGGTAGCGGTGCATATCGAGTCCGGCGAGGGCATCGGATTCCCGCCGACTCCATCCGGGCACACCCGCACCTACGAGCAGTACGTCAGCTTCATGGCGCTGAACTATCTGTATCACCTGATGAACATGATCGCCGAGGGAGTGTTCGAGCGCTTTCCGGGGCTGAAATTCGTCTGGGCGGACGGCGCCGGAGATTTCGTGACGCCGTTCATCTGGCGAATGGACACCTTCGGCCGCCCGCACCTGGAGCAGACGCCGTGGGCTCCGCGGATACCGAGCGACTATCTACCCGGCCATGTGTACTTCGTGCAGGGTGCGATGGACGGTCCCGGGGACGCCGATTTCGCCGGTGAGTGGCTGCGTTTCACCGGCAAGGACGACATGGTGATGTTCGGGTCCAGTTATCCGCACTGGCAGTGCGGCGACGTCACCAAGCTGCCCCAGGCACTTTCGTCGGAGCAGCGCGAGAAGTTGTGCTGGAGAAATGCGGCCGGCCTTTACGGCATAGACATCGCCGTCGGCTCGGGCGCACAGTAGAAGTGAGTACGTCTTCGAGAAGGCCAGGGATGGCAAGGAGTATGCAATGTCGCTGACTCACATGCACGAGAGGGTTCCCGCCGCCGAGCGCATCGCCGTTCGGTGCGTCGACTCGGACGTCCACCCCGTGCCTAAACGCGGTGAGATCACCCAGTACATCCCCGAGCCGTGGCGCAGCAAGTTCTTCCTCGACCACAAGGTCGGCGAGCTGATCTACTACGACGCACCGGACTACGCGCACTCCTTCGCCATGCGGGTCGACACGTTCCCGCCTGACGGCGAGTTTCCGGGCAGCGACCCTGACATGGCGTTTCGTCAGCTGATCATGGAGGCGGGCTCGGACATCGCGATCCTGGAACCGGGCGGGCGTACGCCACGGCTGCCCGAAGCCCATCAGGCCTACTCGACGGCGCTGAACCACTGGCAGGCCAACCACTGGCTGGACAGCCACAACAACTGGCATCAGCGCTGGCGCGGATCGATCTGCGCGGCCGTCGAAGACCCGGCCGGCGCCGCCCGCGAGATCGAGGAGTGGGCGGGCCACCCGTACATGGCGCAGATCCTGATCAAGGCCGAACCGCGCCCGTCCTGGGGCCACCCGATGTACACCCCGATCTGGGAAGCGGCCACCAAGCACGACATTACGGTGAGCTGTCACCTGTCCCGCAGCAACTACGAGATGCTGCCGACACCGCCGGTCGGATTCCCCAGCTACAACCACGATTTCATGGTCACTTACTCGCTGCTGGCCGCCAACCAGGTAATGAGTCTGATCTTCGACGGCGTGTTCGACCGGTTCCCGACGCTACGCATCGTGTTCGTCGAGCACGCATTCACCTGGATCCTCCCGCTGATGTGGCGAATGGACTCGATTTACGAGGCCCGCAAGTCGCGCGTCGACATCAAGCGCAAGCCGTCGGACTACGTCAAGGACCACATCAAGTTCACCACCCAGCCACTGGACTATCCGGAGGACAAGACCGAGCTGACCCGGATGCTGGAGTGGATGGAGTGCGAGAAGATCCTGCTGTTCTCCTCGGACTACCCGCACTGGACCTTCGACGATCCGCGCTGGCTGGTCAAGCATCTGCCCAAGGGCGCCCGCGACGCGGTGATGTACAAGAACGGCATTGCGACCTATCACCTTCCGGAGACCGTTCCGGTCCTCGAGGGTCAGGTCCGGGTGCTCTGAATGCTCGAGGAAAAGCCGCGACCCCGCTTGGCTCAGGGTCGCGAACACATCGTCGCGACGGTGGACGAAATTCCGCCGGGCACACATAAATTGGTACCGATCGGACGCCATGGGGTGGGCGTGTACAACGTCCACGGCACCTTCTACGCGATCGCCAATTACTGCCCGCACCAAGGCGGTCCGCTGTGTTCGGGCCGGGCGCGGGGACGCACCGTCGTCGACGAGACGGCCGCGGGTGACGCCGTGATGGTGCGCGACCTGGAATACATCTACTGCCCTTGGCATCAATGGGGTTTCGAGCTGGCGACGGGTACCACCGCGGTCAAGCCGGAGTGGAGCATCCGCACCTACCCGGTCCGGGTGATAGGCAACGACGTGTTGGTGCAGGCGTGACGAGGCCGGGCGTGTCGTCGCTCGAGATCAACCGCGGCAACGTCGTCTACGAGATCTTAGGGGAGTCAGGGGATCTCATCGCCCTGACGCCGGGCGGCCGGTTCAGCAAGGACATCGAGGGGCTGCGACCGCTGGCCGAGGCACTGGTCGACGGCGGCTACCGCGTGCTGCTGTGGGACCGGCCTAACTGCGGGGCTTCCGATGTGCAGTTCTATGGCCAGAGCGAATCGCACATGCGCGCCGAGACCCTGCACAAGCTGGTGACGGGTCTGGGTTTCCAGCAGTGCATCCTGGCCGGAGGTTCCGGCGGCGCAAGGGATTCCATGCTCACCGCCATGCTCTATCCGGAGCTGGTCACCAAGCTGGTGGTGTGGAACATCGTCGGCGGCATCTACGGCACGTTCGTGCTGGGCTCCTTCTACATCGTCCCCAGCATTCTCGCGGTGCGGGGCACGGGGATGGACGGCGTGATCAAGGTGGCGGAGTGGCGCGACCGGATCGCGGAGAACGCGGCCAACAAGCAGCGGTTCCTCGACTTCGACCCGGCCGATTTCCTCAAGGTGATGCTGCGTTGGCTCAACGCGTTCGTTTCCAAGCCGGGCCAGACGATTCCGGGCGTCGAGGACGAAATGTTCGACCGCATCACGGTTCCCACGTTGATAATCCGCGGCGGCGAGAACGACATGGATCACCCGAAGCGCACCTCGCTGGAAGTGAGCTGCCTGATCAAAGGATCGACGCTGATCGACCCACCGTGGCCGGAAGACGCCTGGGAACGCGCATCCGAAGACCGGGCGGCGGGCCGGGTAACCCACTTCAACATGTTCGACACCTGGGTGCAGGCCGCCCCGGCAATCCTGAAGTTCCTGGGGTCATGATGCTTTCACCGCGTGCGGATGTGGACCTCGCAGTTCAGCGAGGCCTCGAGCGCGGTATGAATCCGGCTTTCCGGCACCCGATCGAGGTCGTCCTCGCGCAACGTGACATAGACGACGTCATAGCCGTCGTCACCGGACTCTCGCACGATGTCACCGGACAGGCCGAACGCGGACAGCACCCCGTGGGCGTCGTCGTCAGTCCCGCGGCTGATGAAGGTGACCACGCCGGCCACCGGCTGGGTGCCGAAAGCCCTGCTGCACAAATCTATTGCTGCGGATTTCGTCGCCTCGACGTCCGCACCGGCGATCAGCAATTCGACCTCCCGCCGACTGGGCGGCCTGCTGGCAAGGTCGTTTTCGACGAGGTCAGCACCGATTTCACGAGTGAGACCGAGGAGCGTAGCCATGCCCTCACCTAACTGCGCCGGCGTGAGCACACCGGTCTGGTCGACGTTGACGCGTACCACCGCAGTCCGCATGCGGCCAAGCCTATCCGGAGCCGGGCGATGACCACCGCCGACGTCGCGATCAGCACCGTCGCCTGGCCTGGCTTCCCGCCCCGGTTGCTGACGGAAGAGCGCGAAAATCTTGCGGCGTACCGCGAGCGGGGTGGCTACCGACTGCTCGGCGACGCCGAGGAACTGCTGGCCGAAGTCGACGCGAGCGGTTTGCTGGGCCGGGGTGGTGCGGCCTTCCCGCTTGCGGTGAAGTTGCATACGGTGCGCACCAACGGGCGTTCCGGTGGATCGGTCGTGATTGCGAACGGCGAAGAGGGAGAGCCGGCTTCGGCGAAAGATCGCTGGTTGCTGCGAAACCGGCCCCACCTGATCCTCGACGGACTGCGGCTGGCGGCGACGCTGGTCGGCGCCGATCGCGCCTATGTGCTGGTCTCCGAGGCTGATTCGGCCCGCAGTGTCGAGTCGGCGTTGAGCGAACTGGGGCCCCGCGACGTCAGCATCGAGGTGTTCTCGGTGCCTCCGGGTTATGTGACCGGTGAGGAGACCGCGGCCGCGCAAGCAATCAACGGCGGACCGGCCAAACCAACCGACAAGCCGCCGCGCCCTTTCGAATCCGGGGTAGGCGGACTGCCGACGCTCGTGAGCAATGTCGAGACGCTGGCCAACCTGGCCTACATCCACGGCCACGGCTCGGAGGTTTTCCGCTCGCAGGGCACGACGCGGTCACCGGGAACCTTCCTGGCAACCATCACCGGCGGGGGCAAGCCACCCGTTCTCTACGAGCTGCCACACGGGCTTCCCTTCACCGAACTGCTTGCCCAGCATAATGTTTCACCAAACACGTTGCGTGGCGTCCTGATGGGTGGTTACTTTGCCGGCCTGGTCAATCGCAGGGTGCTGGACACCACGCTGGATCACGAGACGATTCGCGGCATCGGCAGCGGATTGGGCTGTGGCGCAATCTCGTTGATCACCGAGGAGTGCCCGGTCGCCGTCGCAGCCTCGGTGTCGGCGTACTTCGACCGCGAAAACGCCGACCAGTGCGGATCGTGTTTCAACGGCACCGCGGCCATGGCCGCTGCCGCAGGGGCCCTGCGCGACGGCGCCGCCACCGCAGAAGATGTCGACCGGCTGCGGCGCTGGTCGGTGGTGTTGCGGGGGCGCGGCGCCTGCGCAACGCTGGACGCTGCGTGCAACGTCGCGGCTACCCTGCTCGACCAGTTTCCTGACGAGGTGGCGACCCATCTCGACGGGACGTGCGCGGACTGCAGCCGCGGCGCCTACCGCGCCGAGCGCCCCTTCGAGGTAATGGGGGAATCGTGAAGATTCGTTTGGACCGCACCATCTGCGACGGTTTCGGTTTATGCGGCAAGCGTGCACCCGGCTACTTCACGCTGGACGACTGGGGTTACGCGAACGTGGCCGGCGACGGCAGTGTGCCGGACCAGGACACCGACAAGGTCATGCGGGCGATACTGGACTGCCCGGTCCACGCCATCACCGAGATCGGCGAACCCAAACCGAGCATTCCGCACCCCGAACTGCACGACGAAGACGATCCCGCCTCCCATGTGAAGACCGAAGACAACGAAGCGGAGTGGGGCTTCGTCCGTTGACCGGCCTGTCAGCAGCACCGGGACGCCCGCTGCCCCAGCTCACTGACGAGAACGAGTTCTTCTGGAAGGCTGGCGCGGACGGCGTCTTGCGGTTCCAGGAGTGCCAGGGATGCCAGTCGCTGATCCATCCGCCCGCACCGGTGTGCCGCTACTGTCGTGGCCGCGACATCGGCGTGCGCGACGTCTCGGGCCGGGCGACACTGGCCGGGTTCACGGTGAACCACCGGTTCAGCGTGCCCGGCATGCCGGCGCCGTATGTCGTCGCGCAGGTCGCCATCGTCGAAGATCCACGAATTCGGTTGACCACCAACATTATCGACTCAAATCCCGCCGACCTGCAGCTCGGGCAAACCGTCGAAGTGGTTTTCGAACAGATCGAGGACGTGTGGCTGCCGCTGTTTCGTCCCGTCCCGGATGCCGAGCCGGGCCCACTGCCCGAAGACGAGATCGCACCCGAACGCTTCGGCGAACACGTCCGCCCGATGCTGACCACCGAGAAGTTCGAAGACAAGGTCGCGTTGACCGGAATCGGCATGTCACCGATCGGCCGCCGGCAGATGGTGCCCGCCCTGTCGCTGACCGTGCAGGCCTGCGAGGCGGCGGTCGCCGACGCCGGTCTCGACTTCGACGACATCGACGGGCTCTCGACCTACCCCGGAGGCGGCAATTTCGGCGGCTTCGGCGAAGGCGGGGTCACCGCGCTGGAAGCGACCCTGGGCATCCGGCCGACCTGGCACAACGGCGGCATGGAAACCTTCGGCCCAGGTGGGTCGGTGATTGCGGCCATGCTCGCCGTCTCCGCCGGGCTGGCCCGGCACGTGCTGTGTTTCCGGACGCTGTGGGAAACCACCTTCAACGAATTGATGAAGCAGGGCAAGATCGTCCCGTCCGGCGGGCGGACCACCAGTTGGCAATGGCCGTTCGGTGCGACCTCGGCCGCGCACACACTGGCGCTCAACGCGCAGCGCCACTTTCATCGCTACGGCACCACCAAAGAGACCCTGGGCTGGATCGCGCTGAACCAGCGCGCCAACGCCGCACTCAACCCCACCGCCGTCTATCGCGACCCGATGACGATGGACGATTACCTCAACGCCCGCCCCATCACCACCCCGTTCGGCCTCTACGACTGCGACGTGCCCTGCGACGGCGCCATTGCCGTCGTCGTCTCGGCCGTCGACGCCGCCCGTGACCAGGCCAAGCCACCCGTCCTGGTCGAGGCGGTGGGCACGCAGATCATCGAGCGCATCGACTGGGACCAGAGCACGCTCACCCACGAACCGCAGGTACTCGGCCAGTCGGCGCATCTGTGGACGCGAACCTCGCTAACGCCCAAGGACGTCGACGTCGCCGAGCTCTACGACGGGTTCACCATGAACTGTCTTTCCTGGATCGAGGCCCTCGGCTTCTGCGGCATCGGTGAGGCCCGGGATTTCCTGGACGGCGGCAAGAACATCGCCCGCGACGGCGTCATACCGCTCAACACCCACGGTGGGCAGCTCTCGCACGGCCGCACCCATGGCATGGGTCTGATCCACGAGGCCGTCACGCAGCTCCGCGGCGAGGCCGGGGCCCGCCAGGTCGCCGGCGCCCGGGTCGGGGTGGTCAGCAGCGGCGGCTTGACGCCCAGCGGTGTGATCTTGTTGAGAACAGAAGCATGAGCACCCGCGCCGGCGACGATGCAGAGCGAAGCGATGAGGAGGAGCGGCGCATGAGTCCGCGCCAGCGACGATGCAAAGCGAAGCGATGAGGAGGAGCGGCGCATGAGTCCGCGCCAGCGACGATGCAAAGCGAAGCGATGAGGAGGAGCGGCGCATGATTCCCCGTCCGCGCGTGGTCATCGTCGACGGCGTGCCCATATCGGGCGTGATCGCCGAGGCCGACGAGCCCAAGGCCGTGATCGTGGCGATCCACGGCGGCGGCACCACCGCGGTCTACTTCGACTGCCCGGGGCATCCTGAGTTGTCGTTGCTGCGGCTGGGTTCGGCGCTGGGTTACACGGTGATCGCGCTCGACCGGCCGGGGCACGGCAGTTCAGCACCGTATCCGGAGGCGGTGCAGACCCCCGAGCAGCGCGTCGATCTCGCCTACGGTGCCGTCGAACGCATTCTCGGTGAGCGATCGCGTGGGGCGGGATTGTTCGTGCTGGGCCATTCCGGTGGGTGTGAGCTGGCGACCCGGATGGCGGCCGACAACCGGGGCGCTGGACTACTGGGCCTGGAATTGGGCGGCACCGGCAGGCGCTACCACGACGCCGCCAAGGAGATCATGAAGGCAGCGGCGGTCAAGGAGCGTCCGCCCGGCACCCGTGAGCTGCTGTGGGAGCCGATCCGGTTGTACCCGTCGGACATTCTGCGCGGGGTCACCAATTCCTCGACGTCTCCGCCCTACGAACGGGACGTGGCGGTGAACTGGCCGCACCGTTACTTTCCGGAACTGGCGCCGGCGGTGCGGGTGCCGGTGCGATTCACGATCGGCGAGTTCGACGGCGTGTACCGGGGCGACGACGACAACCTGGCCGAGATCGCCGAAATGTTTGATCAAGCGCCCGTTTTCATCAGCAACCGGTTCGCGGACGCGGGACACAACCTCAGCCTCGGACTCAATGCCGCCGATTACCACCGCAGCGTCTTCGGGTTCGTCGACGAGTGTGCGGCGGCGCCTGGCCGGGCGGCCGGTTGATGCAGCCGCCAGCATCCAAATTGGGGCCCTTCGGCCACTTTTCGACGGGCCCGGAAGCCGCTACCGTTAGCGTTACAGTCAGGCGTTCAGCTGTAATGGTGTCAGCCCGCAGCTCAGCAGCAAGGAGCGTTACATGACCAAATCGAAGGTCACCTTCGATCCGTTCTCCGAGGACTTCTTCAACGGTGCCTGGGACACGTATCGGCGCATGCAGGAAGAGGCTCCGGTCTACTACAGCGAGGAGTACGACTTCTATGCGCTGACCCGTCATGAAGACGTGGCGGCCGGCCTGAAGAACTTCCAGACCTACTCCTCCGCTTTCGGGATCGACCTGTCGATGGTCCGGACGGGCAAGCCGCCGGAGCAGAAGTCGATCATCTTTATGGACCCGCCCGACCACCGGCACATGCGCAGCCTGCTCAACAAGGTCTTCACGCCCCGCGCCATCGAGGCGCAGCGCGCAATGGTCGGCGAGAAGATCGACAAATACCTCAGCCGGGTCGATCCGGACAATTTCGATGTGGTGCAGGACTTCTCGGGGCCCTTCCCGGTCGAGGTGATCACCACCATGCTCGGGGTGCCCGAAGAGCATGCCCAGCGGGTGCGCCACCTGATCGACGAGTCGCTGCACCGCGAGCCAGGACAGGTCGAGGTCGGCGAGCGCGGCATGCAGGCCAACATCGAAACCTGGATGCTGTATTACGAGCTCCTGCAACAACGTCGCGCCGAGCCCCGCGACGATCTGTTCACCAAGCTGATCAACGCTGAGATCGAACGCGAAGACGGCCAGATGACCAAGCTGGACGACATCGAGATAGCAGGCTTCGCAACCCTGCTGGGCGGAGCCGGCGCCGAGACCGTGACCAAGCTGTTGGGCAACGCGCCGGTGGTGTTCGCGCGCTTCCCCGAGCAGTGGCAGAAGCTGCTCGACGACCGCAGCAAGATCCCGGCCGCGGTCGAGGAACTGTTGCGCTACGAGGCGCCGTCCCAGTATCAGGTGCGCTGCTCGCTGAAAGATGTAGAGCTGCATGGCGTTACGATCCCGGCGATGAAGCCGGTGTTCCTGATCAACGCCGCGGCCAACCGGGATCCCGCCGCCTGGACGAATCCCGACGCGTTCGACATCGACCGCAACCGGCACGAGGCGCTGAACCTGAGCTTCGGCTACGGGATCCACAGCTGCCTGGGCGCGGCGCTGGCCCGCATGGAAAGCATCATCGCGCTGGAAAAACTGCTCGACTTCATGCCGCGTTATGAGGTGGACTGGGAGAATTGCAACCGTGTCCACATGCAGAATGTTGCGGGCTGGAAGAACGTACCGGTGAGGGTGCTGCCATGAGAATCGAAGTCGACTGGGACCTGTGTGAGAGCAATGCGGTATGCATGGGCATCGCACCAGACATATTCGAGCTGGGCGACGACGACATGCTGACCGTGCTGCAGCCGGAAGTCACCCCGGAGAACGAGGAACTGGTTCGCGAGGCGGTGCGGCAGTGCCCGCGCCAGGCGATCTCGATCGTCTAGCTGAGCCGCTTGTTCTTGGAACAAGGTTCTAATCCGTCGGTACACCAACATCTTTCGACGATCTCGCGATAGACTTGGCCTTCCGGTCGGGTCGCCGGTTGCTCAGGTAACGGTCGTCCTGCCGAAGGAGTCAGTGGTATGTCATACGTGATCGCAGCGCCGGAGATGATGGCAGCAGCAGCATCCGATTTGGCCCGGCTCGGTTGCACGCTCAACACCGCCACTGCCGCAGCGGCCACACCGACGACCACACTCGCGTCCGCGGCAGCCGACGAGGTATCGGCCGCGATCGCTGCGGTGTTCAATACGCATGCCCAAGGCTTCCAGACGCTCAGCGCGCAAGCCGCGGCATTTCACGCACAGTTCGCCCAGGAACTCACCCGCGCGGCAGGCTCCTACGCGGTTGCCGACGCCACCGCCGCGTCGCCCCTGCAGGCGGCGGAGCAGCAGATACTCGGCCTGATCAACGCCCCAACCCAGGCGCTGCTGGGTCGCCCGCTGATCGGCAACGGCGCCGACGGTGCGCCCGGCACCGGACAGGACGGCGGGGCCGGGGGCCTGCTGTTCGGCAACGGCGGCAACGGCGGCAGCGGTGGCGGGGCGCGCGCCGCCGGCGGGCAGGGGGGTGACGCCGGATTATTCGGTAATGGCGGAAGTGGAGGGATGGGTGCACCGGGAGCCACCGGTGGCAGTGGCGGCAACGGCGGCCTGCTGTATGGCAGCGGCGGCGCGGGCGGTTCGGGGGGAAGCGCGATCATCCCTGGCGGCAATGGCGGGATGGGCGGCAGCGGCGGATCGGCCGGCCTATGGGGCCAAGGCGGAATCGGCGGGAACGGCGGAAATGGCGCCGCCGGTGCAGGGGCGGTAAACCCGAGCCCGTTGCCGGCCGGACCGGCTGCCGCCGACGGCGACGATGCAGCGCTAGTCTCCGCGCCAGGCGGCCCCGGCGCCAACGGAGTAAGCAGCGCCAACCTCGGGCAGCCCGGCGGTGACGGCGGCACCGGTGGCCAGGGCATCGGTACCTACGCCGCACTCGGGGGTAACGGTGGTATCGGTGGCAACGGTGGCGAAGGCGCGCAAGGCGGCACGGGTGGGGCCGGCGGCAACGCCGATTCAGTCACCGATACCAGTGTGGGGGGCGCGGGCGGCACCGGCGGCGCGGGCGGCGCCGGCGCTCTGGGCGGGACGGGCGGAGCTGGAGGCAACGCCTTCTCATCGTCAGGTACCGCTCTTGGCGGCACCGGGGGCACCGGTGGGACCGGCGGTACGGGCGCTGCGGGGGGCCAGGGCGGCGCCGGCGGCAACGCCTCCCAAGGTAACGCAAATGTGGGGGGGCTCGGCGGAACTGGCGGCACAGGTGGTGTGGGCGCTGCTGGCGGGGCGGGTGGCAACGGTGGTGCCGCAGGGTCCGGCGGGCATGGCGGCCTGCTTATCGGCAATGGCGGAGCGGGCGGTCTCGGCGGTCTCGGCGGTCTCGGTGGCGCCGGCGCCATCGCCGGTGACGGCGGCGACGGCGGTACGGGCGGTACCGCTGACATTTTCCTGGGCACCGGAGGGCAGGGCGGGGGCGGAGGTGTCGGCGGAGTGGGCGGTGCCGGAGGCAGTGGCGGTGCCGGAGGCGCCGGCGGTCATGGCGGACTATTGATAGGTGATGGCGGCGCCGGCGGCGCCGGCGGTAACGCCGCCGCCGGCGGCGGCGGCGCTGCGGGCGGTGAGGGCGGTACCGGCGGTGCCAGCATCCTTCTTGGCGGAAACGGGGGCACGGGCGGAGACGGAGGGTCCGGTGGCCGTGGCGGAAGCGGCGGGAACGGCGGTACCGGCGGTGCCGGAGGGTTGTTCGGCCACGCCGGCGCATCCGCCACCGGCGGCAGCGCGGGCGCCGGCGGAACCGGCGGAACCCCCGGCGGCGCAGGTGCCGGGGGGCAGGCGATTGTTCCCGGCAGCGGCGGTGTGATCGGTCGGATCGGCGCCGACGGCGCAGATGGCGCAGCAGGCCTGCCCGGCTAGGTTCCCGTCGCACGGGCCGGTCAGCGGCGCGTCCAGCTCAGCGCTCCCTGATCGCCTGCTCCGGACAACACTCGATGGCCTCGCGGGTGGCCGCTTCGAATTCCGTTGGGACATCGGTGGGTATCGCCTCGGCGTAGCCGTCGTCGGTCAGGCTGAACACTTCCGGGCACAGCGTCAGGCACATGCCGTGGCCCCGACAGCTCCCGTCATCGACCCACACCCTCATGGCGTCGTGAACTCCAGATGCAACTCGGTGAGCCCACGCAGGATGTAGGTCGGAACGTATTGATAGCGACGATCATTCGCCGGACCGTGCTCTCGCTCGTCGAGCCTGATGTCCGACGTCCGGTCCAACAGGCGCTCCAGCGCGACACGGGTTTCGGCGCGCGCCAGCGGGGCACCGGGGCAGCTGTGAATGCCGCGCCCGAACGACAAGTGTTGCCGGGCGTTCTTGCGGGCCGGGTCGAACGTCGCCGGGTCCTCGAAGCGGCGCGGATCGCGGTTGGCGGCGGCCTGCAGGATCATCAGCGTCGTGCCTGCCGCCAGGTCGACACCGCCCACGTTGATAGGCACCCGGTTCAGCCGGAAGTCTCCCTTGACCGGGCTTTCGAAACGCAGCGCCTCCTCGATGAAATTCGGGATCAGGCTGCGGTCCCGCCGCAACTGCTGCTGGATATCGGCACGCTCGGCCAGAATCTGCAACGCCGCGCCCAGTAACCGGACCGTGGTTTCCTGCCCCGCGGAGAAGACGTTGCTGGCGACGCGGGCCACATCTTCGATCTCGGGTATCGAGCCATCGGGATAAGTGGCAGTGGCCAGGCCGGTGAGCACGTCGTCGCGGGGCTCGCGACGACGGTCCCGGACATAGTCGGAGAACAAGCCGTAGAGGAACTCCAGCGGGCTGTGGGCCAGCGCTTCTTTGCCGGTGCCCCCGACTCCGCCACCCGAATGCTGGCGGATGCCCTTGACGAACGAGTCGCGATCTTCCATCGGCACACCGAGCAGGTCGGCGATCACCAACAGCGTGAACGGACCGGCAAATCCCTTGATGAACTCCCCGTGCCCCGGCGCCAGGAAGTCGTCGAGCACCTGATCGGCGAGCACCCACATGGCGTCCTCGTTCTCTTTGAGGCGCTTGGGGGTGATCAGCCGCATCAACAGCGAGCGGTGATTCGTGTGGGTCGGCGGGTCCAGCGTCGGCAGCTGGTCGCTGAAAGGCAACTCGTCACGGTGCTGCTCGATCAGCTCGGTGATGTCGGTCTGACCCTCCAGCGGCACCGGAAAGCCGGGAAACGGGCCGGTCACCGAGATGCACGAGGAGAACGTCTGCGCGTCGTTCAGCACCGCGCAGGCCTCGTCCCAACCGGTCACCATGGTGACGCCGTGGTGTGGTTCGCGGGTTACCGGACACCGCTGGCGCAGCGCCTCGTAGTACGGGTAGGGATCCTCGACAAGCTGCCGGTCACGGAAGAAATCCAGTTCGGTGAAGTCATCCACCATGTCGTGCTCCGTTTCCGATCTCAGCTCGCGAGAATATGCTTCTCACTTACGAATATTACATTTCCACAGCGCGTGCCCAACCGCAACGCGCGACTCCGGCCCGCCTCCCGCCGCGGGTAAAAATCCACGACGCGACACGGCGGTCTTCCGTCATCAGATTCACAGTCGGCGCGGAGGACCGACCGGGTCAGGCCGGAAGCAGATCTGCCGCCACCGACCGGCTGGCCATCAACCCGCTGCGGAACGTCTCGACGGGCCCGACCGAGTCCACCGGCACCGCCGCGGCAGCCAGCGCCTTGGCCTTGAAAGTCTGAGCGGCCAAACTCAACCGGTGCTGAACCCGCCCGACGCTGTCATCGAGTTCGGCCGGCCAGGTGGTGCCCCACAGCGTGACCTCGGTGACGCCGTGGTCGAGGGCCTGCAGCACTCCGGTGCGGACTCGCGGGTCCGAGCCAAGCAGGTCCGCGGCAGCCGCCAGGGCCTGGGGACGCGGACGCGTTCCCACCGACGCCAGCACCGATTCGAGGGCGAGCGTCTTGGCGCCAAGGATGTGCAGCGGGCGGTCGTCGGGGTCGTCGGTGAGCAGCACCGTGACATCCCAGCCCGCCATCGATCGGTCGAAGAGCCAGCCACCGGCGAACTGCACCACGTCGACCACGCTGGACGCCACGACGTCGAGCCGGTATCTCATGTCGCGCTCGTCGGGCTGGACGGGGAGAAGTCGCGCGCCAGCGCCTCCGCGTACTCCTTGAACACCTCGGTCAGGGGTATCGAAGGGTCGAGCAGCCATGTCATCTCCATTCCGTGGATGAAGGCGAGAATCTCCACCGCCTTGACGGCGGGGTCTATGTCGGCGCGATACCGGCCGGCGTCCTGGCCGCGGCGGATGCCGGCGGCGACGATCTCCGTCGCGCTCCGCTGCCGGTTCACCAGGCGGTCGTGCAGCGGTGCGTCGGGAGCGATGTTCTCCACCAGTAGCACGCTGAACGTCCCCACCAGGTCTGGTCGCCGGTTGAAGCGGTCTGCGACCTGAGCGATCTCACCCAGCAGATCACCACCCCGGTCGGCGTGCGTGTCGTCGTCGAGGTCGCGCGCATCCAGAACCGCGTGCAGCAGCTGTTCCTTGGATTCGAAATGGTGCAGGAGACCCGCCGGGGTCACCCCCGCTTCGCGGGCGATCTGGGCGAGCGTCGTGTTGCGCCAACCGTGCCGCGACAGCAGCCGCTGGGCCACGTCGAGGATCCGCTGTTTGCGGTCTTCCCCTTTGGCGAGAAGCGTCTCATAGGGCCGTACTTCGGACACCGAATACCTCGTCGAACCGTCCGGGGGTGGGGTAACCAACCTAGTGAATACACAGTAGGTTGGTTTGCCGGACAAGGCAAGGGCCAGGTCGCGACATCGTCAGTTCACCAGTTCCACCAGCGTGGCGTTGGCCGTACCGCCGCCCTCGCACATCGTTTGCAGTCCGAAGCGAATACCGTTGGCCCGCATGTGATGCACCATCCGCGTCATCAGCACCGCGCCGGACGCGCCCAGCGGATGACCCAACGCAATCGCGCCGCCCAGCGGATTCAGGCGTTCCGGGTCCGCACCGGTCTCGGCAAGCCAGGCCAGGGGTACCGGGGCGAAGGCCTCGTTGACCTCGAATACCCCCACCTCGTCGATCCGGATGCCGGACTTACCCAGCACCTTCTCCGTCGCCGGAATCGGACCGGTCAACATCAGCACCGGGTCGGCCCCGGCAACCGCGCCGGCACGGTAGCGCACGATCGGCGTCAGGCCCATTTCGAGGGCGAGCTCCGCGGTCGTCACCAACAAAGCGGCGGCGCCGTCGGATATCTGTGAGGAGTTGCCCGCGTGGATCACGCCGTCTTCGAGGAACGCCGGTTTCAAACCGGCGAGCTTCTCGACCGTCGTCCCGCGTCGCACGCCTTCGTCCTCGTGCACGATCGAACCGTCATCGCAGAACACCGGAACGATCTGCTCGGTGAAGGCGCCACTATCCTGTGCCGCGGCGGCGCGCTCGTGGGACCGGGCGGAGTATTCGTCGAGCGCGGTCCGGGACAGGCCCCACTTCCTGGCGATCAGCTCGGCACTGATTCCCTGGTTGAAGGAGAAATCGTCATAGCGCGCAAGGACTTTGGGGCCGTAGGGCATGCCGGTCGCCCGGGCCGCGCCCAGGGGCACCCGACTCATGACTTCGACGCCGCCGGCCACCACCACATCCTGCTGGCCCGACATCACGGCCTGCACCGCGAAGTCGAGCGCCTGTTGGCTCGATCCACAGGCGCGGTTGACGGTGGTCCCGGGGATGCTCTCGGGCCAGCCCGCTGCCAGCACGGCGTAGCGGCCGATGTTGGCGGACTGATCACCGACCTGGCTGACGCAGCCCCAGACCACGTCGTCGACCAACTCCGGGCTGACGCCGGCGCGGTCCATCAACTCGTTGAGGACGACGGCGGACAGGTCCGCGGGGTGCACATTCGCAAGGCCGCCGTTGCGCTTGCCGACTGCCGTGCGCACCGCCTCGACGATGACTGTTTCGCGCATCTCGTTGCTCCGCCTCTCCGTCGCCGAGCGTGAACTCACGGCGGAAAAAACGCGGCAAATTCATACGGTCATTGCAACAACATGGATCTTAGGAGTTGCAATGCCAAGTGGTTACCCGCATCCGCC
>NZ_LQOY01000096.1 GCF_002101675.1 Mycobacterium gordonae
CCGCCGCCCCCTGCGGCGCCCGCCGCTCCGTCGGCGCTGACGCTGGAGCCCCCGGCTCCGCCGGCCCCGCCGCTGCCGATCAGGCGGGCGGTGCCGCCGACCCCGCCGAGGCCACCGGTGCCGACGCCACCGGTGTTGTACCCGCCGGCCCCACCGGCGCCGCCGTTGCCGTACAACCAGCCGCCGTTGCCACCGGCACCGCCGGACCCACCGGCTCCGGTGGCCGAGCTACCACCGGCGCCGCCGGCGCCACCGTGGCCGATCAGTCCGGCCGAACCACCCGCCCCGCCGGCCTGGCCGGCCGCGCCCGATCCGCCCCGGCCGCCGTTGCCGTATAGGTAGCCGCCCGGTTGGCCGGCCGCACCCGTCCCGTCGATACCGTCGGCACCGTCCCCGATGAGCGGGCGTCCGAACAGCGTCTCGGTGGGCAGGTTGATCAGATCGATCAGCGGCTGCAGCGGGGACGCGGCGGCGGCCTCGGCCGTGGTGTAAGCACTTGTCGCCGACGACAGGGCCGCGACGAACCGCGCCTGGAAGGCGGCGGCCTCCGCGCTGATGGTTTGGTAGGCCTGGCCATGGTCGCCGAACAGTGCGGCGATCGCGGTCGACACCTCGTCTTGCGCGGCGGCCAGCAGCTCGGTGGTGGATTCCGCCGCGACCGCGTTCGCCCGCTCCAGCGTGGCCCCGAGGCTGGTCAAATTGGACGCTGCGCCTGACAGCACGTCCGGCGTTGCAACTACGTACGACATGGGAACCGCCCACTAGCTAGGTCACGACCACAGAGGTCGTGTCAGTCCCCCGGTCATGCTGATCGGCTAAGCCGATACGACTGTAACTGTAATCCACCCAGAACAAACTGACTTCTCGCTAATAACCAGATAACACATTCCAACGGTTTCAAAAATGTGGTCTGCGCCACATTCCGGCATCTACCTGGCCTCGAGCCCCGCGGCCACGCCGCACACACCGCGAGCAACCATGGTGGGGTGAGACCGGTTCCGGCCCGGCGCGGCAGCGACAGCGCCCGCGAGTGGGGGCGCAGCGGGCTGGCCTACCTGACTGGCGAGCCCGGCGGACCTCCCGACTTCTCCCGCGCCAGCGTGCTCGAACACGCCCGGCGGCTCGCGCCGGACGCGGCCACCCTGCTGACCGGGCGCGCCGGGCTGCTCGGGCTCGGCCGGGCCGGGCGGGTGTCGGCGGGGGGCGCCACCCAGTTGCTGGCGGCCCGCGACGGCTGGTGCGCCTTGACGCTGTCCCGCCCGGACGACGTCGGCGCCGTCCCGGCCCTGTTGTCCAGCGACACCGTCGGCGCCGACCCATGGCCGGCGGTGCACCGCTGGGCGGCCGGCCTGGCCGCGGCACAGGTCGTCGAACGGGCGGCGCTGCTCGACATCCCCGCCGCGGTCCTGGGCGAGGCCAGCGCAGCTCCGCCACGTATGCGGCCGACGGCGCCGCGCCGAGAGTTCGCCGGTGCGGCCGGACTGCTGGTGGCCGACCTGTCCTCGATGTGGGCGGGCCCGCTGTGCGGGCAGTTGCTGGCCCGGGCGGGCGCTACCGTGGTCAAGGTGGAAAGTCCCGGCCGGCCCGACGGCACCCGGGCCGGTAACCAGACCTTCTTCGACTGGATCAACGGCGCGAAGCTGTCCTACTGCCTGGATTTCGACCGGCAGGCCGACGCGCTGCGGGACCTGCTGGCGGTCGCCGACGTCGTGATCGAAGCGTCACGACCCGAAGCGCTGGCCCGCCGACGCCTCGGGCCCGACGACGTGCCAGTGCAAGCGGGCCGGATCTGGGTCCGGATCACCGGTCACGGACCGCAATCCCGACGGCCGGCGTTCGGCGACGACGCCGCGGTGGCCGGCGGGCTCGTCGGCGCCGGCCCGGTGTTCTGCGCGGACGCCATCGCGGACCCGCTGGCCGGGTTGGAGGCCGGCCGCGCGGTGCTGGCCTCACTGAACCGCGGCGGCGGGGAGCTCATCGAGATCGCCATGGCCGCGGTCGCGGCCAGCTACGCGGCGCTGCCGGTATGCCAGCCGCGATCCGACCGGCCGGTGCTCCCGCCGCAGGCGCCCGAAGTGACCACCTCGGCCGCGTCCCTGGGCGCCGACAACGACACGGTCCGCCGGCTGGTTGTCGAAAGACGTTGCCTGCCATGCTGATCAGGCGGGCCACCCTGCTGGACGGGACCGCCACCGATATCCGGGTGGGGGCGCGGATCGAGGAAGTGCGCCCGGGCCTGACGCCGCGGCCCGGCGAAGGGGTGCTCGACGCCGGCGGCGGCACCGTGCTGCCGGGGCTGCACGACCATCACGTGCACTTGCATTCGGCGGCGGCGGCTTTGGACTCACTGTCCGTCGGGCCGCCCACGGTTCGGACCAAAGACCAACTGGCGCAAGCACTCTCGCACGCGGTGCCGGGCCCCGACGGGTGGATCCGCGCCGTCGGCTATCACGAATCGGTGGCGGGGGAGCTGGACCGAACCGCCCTGGACGCGGTGCAGTCAGACGTCCCGGTGCGCGTCCAGCACCGCAGCGGCGTGCTGTGGATGCTCAACTCCGCCGCACTGGGGCGGGTCGGGCTCGCCGGTCATCCCGACGGCCGGCTGCGCAGCGCCGATCCGTGGTCGCGGGCGCTGCGGGATCCGGCCCTGAGGCGAGAAACCGATCTGGCCGAACTGGGCCGGCGCATCACGGCGACCGGCGTCACCGGAGTCACCGACGCCACGCCCGACCTGGACGTCGAAGGTTTGGTGTCGCTGATGATGGCGCACCGCAGCGGCGAATTCCGGCCCGGCGTACGGGTACTGGTGCCCGGCAAGATGATCCTGCACGACGACCGCCTGGATCTGGACGCCCTGACGCAGTGGGTCGGCGACCGGCACCGCTCCGGCCAGCCCGTCGCCGTGCACTGCGTGACGGCGGCGCAACTGGTGGTGACGATCGCGGCCCTGCGCGCGGCCGGCAGCCATCCGTTCGACCGCATCGAGCATGCCGCGATGGTGCCGCAGGATAACCTGGCCGACCTGGCCGAGCTGGGCGTCACCGTGGTGACGCAACCCAATTTCGTCGCCGAGCGTGGTGATCAGTACCTGGCCGAGGTTGCTGCCGACGAGCAGGACCAACTCTGGCGGGTCGCATCGCTGCTGAAGGCGAACATCCCGGTCGCGCTGTCCACCGACATGCCGTTCGGAAACGGCGATCCGTGGGCGGCCATGCGGGCCGCCGTGTCGCGCACCACGCCCAGTGGCGTGGTGCTCAACGCGGACGAACGCGTCTCGGCAAGAAGGGCTTTGACGATGTTTCTGGGTTGGTCGGATCGTCCGGACCGGCCGCGCACCGTCGAGATCGGCGAACCGGGGGACCTGTGTGTGCTGTCCGAGCCGCCGGACGTGGTGCTGGCCGAGCTGGACGCCGCACTGGTGGCGGCGACGTTGATCCGGGGTGAGCTCGTCTATTTCGCGATGTGACCGGTCAGGGCCGGACGCAGCGCATCGCACTGCATGCGGAAAAACTGTTGTGACACCGGCAATTTCGCCGCGATAAGGTCGAACCCGTGAAACGCGCCCGGAATCAGTTCCACCTGGCACGGCACACCGGCCTCGACCAGCCGGCGCGCGTACTCGATGTCCTCGTCATGAAACAGGTCGTGGGTGCCGACGCCGATCCACGCCGGCGGCAGGCCGCTCAGGTCGGCCCGGCGGGCCGGCACCGCGACGGCCGGGTCCGCGCCGCCGAGGTATGAGGTCCAGCCGAAGTGGTTGGCGCGCGGGTCCCACAACCGGTGATTGGGGTTTGCCGGCGTCGACGAACTGCGGTCGTCGAGCATCGGATAGACCAACAGCTGGAATACCGGCTCAACGTCACCGCGGTCGCGCGCCAGCAGCGCGAGTGCCGCCGCGAGTCCGCCGCCGGCGCTGGCCCCGCCGATCGCCACCCGCTCCGGATCCACCGCGGGCAGGCCGGCCAACCAGGTCAGGGCCGCGTAGCAGTCTTCCAGCGGCGCCGGGTAGGGGTGCTCGGGCGCGAGCCGGTAGTCCACCGACGCGACGGTGATACCCAGCGCTTTGCTAAACCGCAGACATAGGGCGTCGTCCTGCTTGGCCGAACCGAACACGTAACCGCCGCCGTGCATCCACACCAACGCCGCAGTCGGCCCGGTGACACCCGCCGGCCGGTAGAGGCGAACGGAGGTGCCCGAAGCCAGGGTTAGCACCTCGACGCCGGCGGGCGTGCGGCCCCGGCTCATCAGCGCGGTGGCCCGCCGCATCAGCGGCAGAAGCCGGGGACTCGCCAGCCGGCGAGGGGCGATCCGCGCGATGCGGCGCAGGTCGGGGTGGACATCGTCGTTCGCGGAGGGCGGCACCAACCCAGTATCCAACCCGGCCAATCTGGCGGCGCTTCGGCACCGAATATCGGGCGTGGACTTTTGCGATCGCCGAGCGTAACTGTTGACACCGGCGGGTGTAGCCGGCCCGGGAACGGGGTATCGATGGGTTTGTCGGTGGACGCGGTTTTGCCAGGGCCGCTGCGCGCTCGCGCAACGTGGTCGAACACGATGCGAGGAGCGGGTAGATGCTGGGCCATCTGTATGAGCGGGCACTCGACGGCGAGCGCTGTTGGATCCGGCACGACGACGGCGAGGTGCGCCAGCTTCCCGCGCACCGATGGTTGAGCCCCGCGGACCGCGCGCCCTACCGAGACCGGCACAGCGACGGCGAACTGGCCTCCGATGAGGCGTTCGACGAGGCCGTGGCACAGATGTGCAGCGGCCCGACCATCGAGTTGGGCTGCGGGCCCGCGCGACTGGTGGCGCGCCTGGTGCAGCGGGGCATACCCGCACTGGGCATCGACCGCTCGGCGGCCGCGATCCGGCTGGCCAGCCGCGGCGGTGCCCCGGCGCTGCTGGGTGACGTCTTCGAACCGCTGCCCGGCACGGGCCGGTGGCAGACGGTGCTGCTGGTCGACGGAAACGTCGGCCTGGGCGGCGACCCGCGACGCATCCTGGGCCGGGCGGCGGAGTTGCTGGGCCGCGGCGGGCGTTGCGTGGCCGAGTTCGACACCCGCGCCATCGGCGTCAACAGCCGGTGGGTCCGGCTGGAGGCCGGGCGCGACGTGGGGCCGTGGTTCCGCTGGGCATCGGTCGGCGTGGACAGCGCGGCCTCGCTTGCGGCGCAGGTTGGTCTTACGCTTACCGGCGTGCGGATGATCGGCGGGAGGGTCATCGCAACGCTGGCTGCGTTGTGAAGACCCCAGCGAATCGCTTCACCAGCCCCTTACGCGGCCCCTGGCTGACGTCGGCCCTCGGGTTGGCGCTGCTGGTTGCCATGCCGGTCATTGTTCTCACCGGCCTGCTGTCTTATCTGGCGTATGGTCCGCAGCTCGGCCAGGCCATCCCGGCCGAGGTCGGCTGGCTGCGCCTGCCGTTGTTTGACTGGCCCACTCGGCCGTCCTGGCTCTACCGGCTGACCCAGGGGCTGCACGTGGGCCTGGGCCTGGTGATCATCCCGGTCGTGCTGGCCAAGCTGTGGTCGGTTATCCCGAAGTTGTTCGCCTTTCCGCCGGCCCGGTCGCTGGCCCAACTGGCCGAGCGGGTGTCGTTGCTGATGCTGGTCGGCGGCGTGCTCTTCGAGATCGTCACCGGCGTGCTCAATATCCAGTACGACTACATCTTCGGGTTCAGCTTCTATGACGCGCACTACTTCGGCGCCTGGGTGTTCATCACTGGATTTCTGATGCACATCGCGCTCAAGATTCCGAAGATGCGCGCCGGGTTGAGGTCGTTGTCGTGGCGAGAAGTGTTGCGCACCAATGTCGCCGACACGCGCGCTCAGCCTCCTGACGACACCGGTCTGGTGGCCGCCGAGCCGGGAGCGCCGACGATGAGCCGGCGCGGTGCGCTGGCGTTGGTCGGGTCCGGCGTGCTGCTGCTCGCGGTGCTGACCGTCGGCGAGACGCTGGGCGGCCCGGCCCGCAGTGTCGCGTTGCTGGTGCCGCGGGGGAGGGGCCGGGACTTCCCGGTGAACAAGACCGCGTCCGTCGCCGGCATCACGCCACAGGCGGTCGGTGCCGATTGGCGGCTGACGTTGCGCGGCGGCCCGACCGAGGTGGTGCTCGATCGCGCCGCGCTGGCCCGGCTACCGCAACGGACGGCGCGCCTGCCGATCGCCTGCGTCGAAGGGTGGTCGACAGTGCAGACCTGGAGCGGGGTGCCGTTGGCGGAGCTGGCGCGGTTGGCCGGGGTGCCGGCGCCGGGGTCGGCGCACGTGCGGTCGCTGCAGCGGGGCGGCGCCTTCGGCGAGGCGTATCTGCAAGCCAATCAGGTCGGTGACCCCGACGCGTTGCTGGCGTTGCGGGTCAACGGCGCGGACCTGCCGCTGGATCACGGCTATCCGGCGCGGATCATCGTTCCGGCCATGCCGGGCGTGCACAACACCAAGTGGGTCACCGCCATCGACTTCAAACGGGCCTGAGATGACGGACAGGCCAACACTTTTCAGCCGCTACTACGGCGCTCACCCGTTGCATCTGCTGACCATGCTGGCCGGGTTCGCGCTGCTGGGCTATGTGCTGATCGCGCTGCGGCCGGCGGCTCTGTGGAATCCGGACACCTGGTGGCAGTCGGTGGCGGTGTGGTTCGCCGCTGCGGTCATCGCCCACGACCTGGTGCTTTTCCCGCTCTACGCGCTGGCCGACGCAGTCATCGGCCGGCTGCCGCGGATCGGGCGAAAGCAGTCAAAAGTGGCGGTGCGCAACTACATTCGCGTCCCGGCCCTGGGTGCCGGGCTCACCCTGCTGGTGTTTCTGCCCGGCATCATCGAGCAGGGCGCCGACACCTTCCAGGCGGCGACCGGTCAAACCCAGCAGCCCTTCCTGGGCCGCTGGCTGTTGCTCGTCGCCGCGCTGTTTGCCGGCAGCGCGGTCAGTTATGCCGCACGGCTGTTTCTGATGCGCAGGCGGGTCGCAGAAACCGGATAATACTGGGTTACTACCGGCCGGTAGGGGTACGCTCCCCAGCATGACGGCGACTGGACAGTCCAAATCCTGCGTCAAGAGGATGCTGCGGGCCGGTCCTGCTGACTACCTGCTGGCGATGAGCCGGGCCGGGGCGTCGCTGCCGCTGGTGGGTAAGCGGCTCGAGCCGCTGGGGACGATCGCCGCGATGAGCCTGTGGGGCATGCGATTCGCCCCGGAACTGGTGTCCGCATCGGCCAAGGGCAGGTTCGCTCCCGGTAGCGGTGAGCTGCGCCGACGCGAGCGGGAGAGCACCAACGACGTGTCCATCGCCGCCCTGCGCGGGACGGTGTCGCCCGAGGAACTCGACGCGCAGTGGCCCGCCGCGAATCCCACCCCGCCGTTCTGGGAGGCGCTGCGCCGCAGCAAGTACCTGCACCGTCGCGGCGTCCACTACGGGGACCAGCCCGTCCAGACGCTCGACGTCTGGCGCCGCAAGGATCTCCCTGCCGAGCCCGCCCCGGTGCTGATCTTCGTGCCCGGCGGCGCCTGGGTGCACGGCAGCACCCAGATGCAGGGGACCGCGCTGATGTCGCGCCTGGCCGAGCAGGGCTGGGTGTGCCTGGCGATCAACTACCGGGTCTCGCCGCAGCACCGCTGGCCCCGGCACATCACCGACGTCAAGACCGCGATCGCGTGGGCGCGGGCCAACGTCGACCGCTTCGGTGGTGACCGCAATTTCGTCGCGGTCGCCGGTTGTTCGGCGGGCGGGCACCTGGCCGCGCTGGCCGGGCTCACCGACGACGACGAGAAGTTCCAGGCGAAACTGCCCGACGGCGCCGACAGCTCGGTCGATGCGGTGGTCGGCATCTACGGCCGCTACTGCTGGGAGGACCGGTCCACGCCCGAACGGGAACGGTTCGTCCAGTTCCTCGAGCGAGTAGTCGTGCAGCGGTCCATCAAGCGACACCCCGAGGTCTTTCGGGACGCGTCGCCGATCGCGCGGGTGCACCGGAATGCGCCGCCCTTCCTGGTGATCCACGGCAGCCGGGACAGCGTGATCCCGGTGGCGCAGGCCCGCAGCTTCGTCGAACGGTTGCGTTCGGTGTCGGCCTCGCTGGTCAGCTATGTGGAGCTGCCCGGCGCGGGTCACGGTTTCGACATGCTCGACGGCCCGCGCGCGGGCGCGATGGCCCACGCGACGGCGCTGTTCCTCAACCAGGTGCACCGCACCCGGACACAGTTCGCCAAAGAGGTCATCTGACGGCCGACCGCTTGTAAGGTCGCCGCTATGGGTAGGGGACTGCGGTGAAGCGCCTCACCGGGTGGGATGCCGTGTTGCTGTACAGCGAGACGCCGAACGTGCACATGCACACCATCAAGGTGGCAGTGATCGAGCTCGATCCGGCGAGCCGGGGATTCACCATCGACGCGTTTCGCCAGGTGATCGCCGGTCGGATGGACAAGCTGGTGCCGTTGGGCTATCAGCTGATCGACGTGCCGTACAAGTTCCACCACCCGATGTGGCGGGAAAACTGCGAGGTCGACTTCGAATACCACATCCGCCCCTGGCGGCTGCCCGCCCCAGGTGGGCGCCGCGAACTCGACGAGGCCATCGGGCAGATCGCCAGCACACCGCTGGACCGGGCTCACCCGCTGTGGGAGATGTATTTCGTCGAGGGGCTGGCCGACGACCGGATCGCGGTGGTACTCAAGATCCACCACGCGCTGGCCGACGGCGTGGCCTCGGCGAACCTGATGGCGCACGGCATGGACCTGATGCCGACACCGCAGCTGAGCTCCTACACGCCCGACCCGGCACCCACCAAGCGCGAGCTGATCAACACCGCGTTCGTCGACCACATGCGCCACATCAAACGCATCCCCGCGACGATCCGCTATACCGCGCAAGGCATCGGGCGGGTGCGGCGCAGCTCGCGCAAGCTCTCGCCGGAGTTGACGATGCCGTTCACCCCGCCGCCGACGTTCATGAACCACATGCTCACCCCGGAACGCCGGTTCGCCACCGCCACCCTGGCGCTGGCCGACGTGAAGGAAACCGGCAAGAAGCTCGGCGCCACCATCAACGACATGGTGCTGGCCCTGTCCAGTGGCGCGCTGCACCAGCTGTTGTTGCGTTACGACGGCAAGGCGGTGCCGCTGCTGGCGTCGGTGCCGGTCAGTTTCAACTTCGACCCGGAACGGATCTCGGGCAACTTCTTCAGCGGAATGATGGTCGCGCTGCCGTCGGACCTGGACGACCCGCTGGAGCGGGTGCGCGCCGCGCACGATAATGCCGTCTCCGCCAAAGAGAGCCACCAGTTGCTCGGACCGGAACTGATCAGCCGCTGGGCAGCGTACTGGCCGCCGTCGGGTACCGAGGCGATGTTCCGCTGGTTGTCCAGCCGGGACGGTCAGAACAAGGTGCTCAACCTGAACATCTCCAACGTCCCCGGTCCCCGCGAACGTGGCCGGGTGGGCGGCGCGCTGGTCACCGAGATCTACTCGGTGGGTCCGCTGACGGCCGGCAGCGGCTTGAACATCACGGTGTGGAGCTATGTCGACCAACTCAACATCTCGGTGCTGACCGACGGCGCCACCTTGGACGACCCGCACGAAGTGACCGAGGCGATGATCGCCGAGTTCGTCGAAATCCGCAGGGCCGCAGGACTATCCGAGAATCTCACCGTCGTCGAAGAGGCGATGGCGCAGGCTTGATCCGGCGTTACATCGACCGGCGGATCCGTCACGCACGCCGACCGCTACCATCACACACTGTGAGCGACGAAGCTAACACCGAAGCCGAGGTCCTGACCGAGAAGCGGGACCGGATCCTCATCATCACCATCAATCGGCCCAAGGCCAAGAACTCCATCAACGCGGCGGCCAGTCAGGGCCTCGCCGACGCCATGGATCGCCTCGACGAGGACGCCGACCTGTCAGTCGCGATTCTGACCGGTGCCGGCGGATCGTTCTGCGCGGGGATGGATCTCAAGGCGTTCGCCCGGGGCGAGAACGTCGCGCTACCCGGCCGAGGTCTGGGCTTCACGGAGCGCCCGCCCGCCAAGCCGCTGATCGCCGCCGTCGAGGGCTACGCGCTGGCCGGTGGCACCGAACTGGCATTGGCCACGGATCTTATTGTGGCAGCCAATAATTCGGCGTTCGGTATCCCGGAGGTGAAACGCGGCCTGGTGGCCGCCGGCGGCGGGTTGTTGCGGCTGCCCGAGCGCATCCCGTACGCGATCGCCATGGAACTGGCGCTGACCGGTGATCAACTGTCCGCGCAGCGCGCACACGAGCTGGGCCTGGTCAACGTGCTGGCCGAACCGGGCGGGGCGCTGGACGCCGCGATCGCGCTGGCCGAGAAGATCACCGCCAACGGCCCGCTCGCGGTGGCGGCCACCAAGCGCATCATCACCGAATCCCGTGGCTGGACACTGGAAGACCGGTTCGCCAAGCAGGCCGAGATTTACGTGCCGATCTTCGTTTCCAACGACGCGAAGGAGGGCGCGATCGCCTTCGCCGAAAAGCGCCCGCCCCGCTGGACGGGCACCTAACCCAGCGCGAGCAGACGCTAAAGCCCCTGAACGCGCGGCGTGTCGGGCGCTTTTGCGTCTGGTCGCCATACAGCCCGCGACAGCGATGGGTTACACTAGGGCCAAGATTTGTAAAGGTCGAGGATCCTAGAGGGATCGAGGAATGAGCGTTTCGCTGCTGCTGGAGATGGCCGCGTCGGGCAACCCCGAGCGGACGGCCCTGGTGGCCGGGGACCTGCGTTTGACGACGCAGCAGCTCAGCGATCTGGCCGACGGCGGCGCGGGCGTCCTGGCGAGCTCGGGAGCACGGCACGTCGTGTACGTCGGGGCGGGCGGGGCGCTGCTGCCGCTGCTGATCTTCGCCTCGGCGCGGGCCGGGCTGCCGTTCACTCCGATCAACTACCGCCTGTCCGCCGAGGGCATCCAGGCACTGATTCACCGGTTGCCCGATCCGCTGGTGATCGTCGACGACCGCTACCGGGACATGATCGGCGACGCCCGGGCGCTGAGTTCGGACGAATTCCTGGACCTGGCCCGCACGGCTGAAGCCGCCGCGGAGTTCGCCGACCCGGATTCGGTCGCCGTCGTCCTGTTTACTTCCGGCACCACGTCCCAACCCAAGGCCGTCGAACTCACCCACAACAATCTGACCAGTTACATCACCGGGACCGTCGAATTCGACTCGGCCGCAACGGAAGACGCCGCGCTGATCTGCGTGCCGCCGTATCACATCGCCGGCGTCGGGGCCGCGCTGTCCAACCTGTACGCGGGGCGGAAGATGGTGTACCTGACCAACTTCGACCCGCACGAATGGGTGCGGCTGGCCAACGACGAGCGGGTCACCACCGCGACCGTGGTGCCTACCATGCTGGACCGCATCGTCACGGTGCTGGAGTCCGGCGAACACAAGCTGACCGCGTTGCGCAACCTCGCCTATGGCGGCTCCAAAGTGGGGCTGCCACTGGTCCGTCGGGCCCTCGAGCTGTTACCGGACGTCGGTTTCGTCAATGCTTACGGCCTCACCGAAACCAGCTCGACGATCGCCGTGCTCACGCCCGATGACCACCGCGACGCACACGGCGCCGCTGACGCGGCGGTCGCCCGGCGGCTGGGCTCTGTGGGCCGGCCGGTTCCGGGCATCGAGGTGCAGATCCGCGCCGAGGACGGCACCGTGCTGGGTCCGGGCGAGACGGGTGAGCTGTTCGTGCGCGGCGAGCAGGTGTCCGGGCGCTACGCCGGGATCGGTTCGGTTCTCGACGAAAACGGTTGGTTCCCAACCAAAGACATAGCCATGATCGACGAGGACGGTTACCTGTTCATCGGCGGCCGCAGCGACGACACCATCATCCGCGGCGGTGAGAACATCGCGCCCGCCGAGCTGGAGGAGGTGCTGATCGAGCACCCCCACGTGCGTGACGTCGCCGTGGTCGGTGTCGAGGATCCGCAGTGGGGCCAGGCGATCGTCGCGGTGGTGGTACCGCTAGCGGGCGTCGACCCCGACCCCGACGAACTGCGCGAGTATGTCCGAAAAAGTTTGCGGGGGTCACGCACACCGGACCGGGTAGTGTTTCGCGACGAGCTGCCAACCACCGCCACCGGCAAGGTACTTCGCCGGGAGATCATCGAGAACCTAGCAGGGGCGCAATCATGATCAAGAACGGAACTCGCCTGGCCAGCCAGGTCTGTGACACCCAAGTCATCGTCGTTCGCAGCGCGGAGAGCCTTGACGACCTGCGCTGCGGCGGGGCGCCGATGGTGGAGATGGGGGCCGAACGTTCGGGTTCGCTTGACCCTGCCTTCGCCAACGGCAGTGTGATGGGCAAGCGCTACGTCGACGAAGCCGGGGCCGAGGTGCTGGTGACCAAGCCGGGCGCGGGCAGCCTGAGCATCGGCGACACCAAGCTTTCCCTCAAAGAGGTCAAGCCGCTGCCCGCCAGCGACTAGGCCGCCCGGGGCAGGCCCGGCAGCATCTGTGCGTCAGCCGTTCGGCCCGGGTGCACCGGCTTTGCCGAACGGTCCGGCCGGGCCACCGCTGCCGCCGTTTCCACCGGTCCCGGTGGTGAAGCCGGCGCCGCCTGCGCCACCGCCCCCGCCCGGCCCGCCGTTGCCGATGAAGAAGGCGATGCCGCCGTTGCCGCCGTTACCGCCCGGACCGCCCGAGGTTGCGGGAGCGGCGGTGTTGGCCCCGCCGGCGCCGCCCCAGCCGCCCCAGCCGCCGCTGCCGAACAGGATTCCGCCGTCACCGGCATTCCCGCCCTGACCGCCGGCCGCGCCGGCCCCGACATTGTCGCTGTTGCCACCGGCTCCGCCGAACCCGCCGTCCCCGCCCTGGCCGATCAGCTTGGCGTTGGAGCCGTGGCCACCACTGCCGCCGGCGCCGCCGATGGTGCCGGGAGCTGCGGCTCCGCCGTTGCCGCCGTTGCCGCCGGACCCGTTCATGCCGGAGATGATCCCGCTGCTTCCGGCCTCGCCGCCGTTGCCGCCGTTGCCGGCGCTGAACGGCCCTCCGCCGCCCCCACCGTTACCACCATGGCCGCCGGGTCCGCTGTTACCGAACAGCGTGGCGGAGCCGCCCCGGCCGCCGTCGCCGCCGCGACCGCCCGGACCAAGTGGGGTGCCGTTACCACCGTTGCCGCCGGGTCCGCCCCACCCACCGTTGCCGTACAGCAACCCGCCGTTGCCGCCCGCGCCGCCGGTTCCGCCGTTACCCGGCAGGGTGGCGGACGCGGACACCGAGCCGCCCCACCCGCCGTTGCCGCCCGTGCCGATCAGCCCGGCGTCCCCGCCGCGCCCGCCGAAACCGGCGTTACCATTCGAGCTGGTCACCGCGCTGCCGCCGTCGCCGCCGTTACCGAACAAATACCCGGCGTTAGCGCCGGCCTGTCCCACGTTTCCGCTGCCGCCGTTGCCGCCGTCACCGATGAGCAGCCCGGCCTTGCCGGCCAGCCCGCCGATGCCGCTGACGTAACCGGTTCCGCCGTCGCCACCGCTGCCGATCAACAGTCCGGCGCTGCCGCCGTTGCCGCCGAACCCTTGGGTGGCCCCGAGGCCGCTATTTCCTCCGCCGCCGCCGTCACCGAACAGGAAGGCATTGCCGCCGTTGCCACCGATGCCCGGGCTGGCGTTGGTGCCCAGGGCGAGTGCGCTACCGCCCGCGCCGCCGGACCCGCCGTTGCCCCACAGGAATCCGCCCGCGCCGCCGGTCCCGCCGCCCCCGGCGCTTCCGAGCAGCCCCGTGACGTCCCCGCCGACTCCGCCGGCTCCACCGCTGCCCAACAGCCAGGCCCGCCCGCCATTGCCGCCGACAGCCGCGGCACCCTGGACCAGGCCGCCGCCGAACCCGCCGGCCCCGCCGTTGCCGTACAGCCAGCCGCCGGACCCGCCCGCTCCGCCGGCGCCGGCAGGTGTGGCCGGTACACCGGCGTTGCCGGAGCCGCCGCGTCCGCCGTTGCCGATCAACCCGGCATCGCCGCCCCGACCGCCGGCGCCGTTGAATCCGTTGCCGCCGTTGCCGAAGAGCAGTCCACCGGCGCCCCCGTTCGGGTTGAGCGCCGTCCCGTCGGCGCCGTTGCCGATCAACGGGCGGCCCAGCAGCGCCTGCGTCGGCGCGTTGATCACGTCGAGCAACGGTTGCAAAGGCCCGACGTTCAGTGCTTCGGCGGTCGCGTAGGCGTTGGCGCCCGAAGCCATCGCCTGGACGAACTGCTGATGAAAGGCCGCCGCTTGCGCGCCGAGCGCCTGATATCCCTGCGCATGGATGCCGAAGAGAGCCGCCACCGCCGCCGAAATCTCATCGGCTCCCGCGGCCAACACTTCCGTGGTCGGTAACACCGCCGCCGCATTCGCTTGTGTGATCACCGAACCGATATTCGCCAGATCGGCCGCCGCAGAATTCAAGAATTCCGTTGATGCGAACACGTAGGACATCCGTTTACCTCCCGACAGGCAACCATGAACCTGCCCTGAGCCTAACGTGACCACGCAGCGTGGTGGGATTTTCGCCGAAATACGAGCAAATTGAATAAATACGCTATCCGGCGCGCTTGTCGTCCAATCCGTTGCGTCGCACGAATTCCCTTGCCTTGATCAGGAATTCGAGTTGATCGCCGACTTGCCGCAGTGGGATGACGCTACGCGTGGAGCGGCACAGGACGATCGCACCCTCGAGCGCCGATATCGACATCACCGCCAGCGATGCGGCGTCGGCATCGTCGAATCCGTCGGTCACGAATGCCCGGCTCAGTGCCGTGCACCAACGGCCGAGGATCAAACCGGATTCGGTGCTCAATTCGAGTTCATCGTCGGCCGAGCCGATCGCGGCCGCGACCACCGGGCAACCGGCGGTGAAGTCGCACTCGGTCAGCAATCGCTCCCAGAAATCCACGAACTCGCGCAGCAACGCCTTGGCGCCGCGGTCGACGGCGTTGTCGATAGTGGCCGTGATGGAGTCGCCCGCGTAGCGCAGCGCCTCAGTGAGGATCTGATTGCGGCCCTCCGGGAAGTGGTGGTACACCGAACCGCGCGGCGCGCCACTGCGCGCCAGGACAGAGTCGATGGTCACTCCGGCGGCGCCGCGTTCCCGCATCACCTGGGCGGCGCTGATCACCATTTTGTCCCGGGTGCCGACCCGCTTGGTGGTAGCAGCCGGGGTCATGCGGCGTGCGACGGCTGTTGGGGGTGCCGGACGGCGGGCCAGTGCAGGTGGCGGGCGCTGAACCGGCGTGGGCGGCGGCGCAGGTCGGGCATCTCGCGGGTGAAGGTATGGCCGGCGATGTTGAGCTCGAGAATCCACATGACTGCTCCCCGCAGGTGTGTTGCGCTCGTGGGCCGGGGACCGGCCCATGAATATGCAAAATAGCATATATTACAGCCGTTTAGTAAGCAACCGCTCGCTATGAACCTGAGATCTGCCCACGCAAACGGCGTATGTACTATTGCATAATCCATATAAATGCGGTTCACTCAGGTGATGACCAACACCGTGTCGCTCGAGCGGGACGGCCACGTCCTGCTGATCGGTCTCAACCGTCCCCACAAACGCAACTCGTTCGACCGGGAAATGCTGGCCGACCTTTCGCGCGCCTACGCGCAGCTGGAATCCGATCCCGACATCCGGGCCGGTGTGTTGTTCGCCCACGGTGACCACTTCACCGCCGGGCTGGACCTGGTTGACGTCGGTCCCGGCATCGCCTCGGGCGAATCGCCGATGCCCGAGGGCGCCCGTGACCCGTGGCGCCTGGATGGTGCCTGGACCACCCCGCTGGTCGCCGTCGCGCAAGGCTGGTGCATGACGCTGGGTATCGAACTGCTGCTCGCCGCGGATATCCGCATCGCCGCCGCCGAAACCCGGTTCACCCAGCTGGAAGTGCGGCGCGGCATCTACCCGTTCGGCGGGGCCACTATCCGGCTTCCCCGGGAGGCCGGCTGGGGCAATGCCATGCGCTGGCTGCTCACCGGCGACGAGTTCGACGCGGCCGAGGCGCACCGGATCGGGTTGGTGCAGGAGGTTGCCGACGACGGCGCTGCGGCCCTGGCCCGCGCCCGCGAGATCGCGCAGACCATCGCCGAACGCGCCGCGCCGCTGGGTGTGCGGGCGACGCTGGCCTCCGCGCAGTTGGCCCGCAGCCAGGGTGAGGCCGCCGCGATCGAGCGGTTGCGCCCCGACGTCGCCGCGTTGTTCGCCAGCGAGGACGCCGCCGAAGGTGTGCGGTCGTTCGTCGAACGCCGTGAGGCCCGCTTCTCCGGCCGCTGAGACCCGTCCTTATTCCGCCGAGCGTGAACTACCCGACGCTCAATCGGCGTGTTGCGCAGCGAGATTCACGTTCGTCGACGAACCAGCGTGGTGATTACGAGCGTCCCGGGGGCGACTTCGCAGTTGCTTACGACTCGACCGTGTAACCCATCGGCATCAGCACGCTCTTCTGCTGAGTGAAGTGCTCGACGCCCTCGGGCCCGTTCTCGCGACCGATACCGGAATTCTTGTAACCACCGAACGGACAGCACGGGTCGAACGCGTACCAGTTGATCGCGTAGGTGCCGGTGCGGATCTTCTCCGAGATCTCAATTCCCTTGGGCACGTTGGTGGTCCACACGCTGCCGGCCAGCCCGTACACCGAGTCGTTGGCGATCTTGATCGCGTCCTCTTCGGTGTCGTAGGGGATGATGCTCAGCACCGGGCCGAAGATCTCCTCCTGCGCGATGGTCATCTTGTTGTCGACGTCGGCGAACACGGTGGGCTGCACGAAGAATCCGTTGTCCAGCCCTTCGGGGCGGCCGCCCCCGCACACCACCCGGGCGCCTTCCTCTTTGCCCTTGGCGATGTAGCCCTCGACCCGGGCGCGCTGCTTCTCCGAGATCAGCGATCCGATCTGCGCCGCCGGGTCCGACGGCGGCCCCACCGGCAGCGCCTGTACGAAAGCGCTTACCGCATCCACGATTTCGTCGTACCGGGAGCGCGGCGCCAGGATGCGGGTTTGCCCGACGCAGGCCTGCCCGGTGTTCATGATCCCGGAGAACACCATCATCGGGACGGCCGAGGCCAGGTCGACGTCTTCGAGCACGATCGCCGCCGACTTGCCACCCAACTCGAGGGTGCACGGCTTGAGCATCTCCGCGGCCCGCTTGCCGATCTCCTTGCCGACCGCCGAGCTGCCAGTGAACGTGAACAGGTCGACGTCCGGGTTGGAGGTCAGCGCCTGCCCGGTCTCGATGCCCCCCGGCACCACCGACAGCACGCCCTCCGGCAGGCCCGCGTCGGCGAACACCTCGGCCAAAGCGTTTGCCGTCAACGGTGTTTCGGCCGCAGGCTTCAAAACCACCGTGCATCCCGCCAGCAACGCGGGGCCCAGCTTGTTGATGGCCAGGAACAGGGGCACATTCCACGCCACGATCGCGCCGACCACACCGATCGGTTCCCGGTGGACGATGGTCTGGCCGTAGGACCCGTTGCGGACCTCGCGCCACTTGACCTGGTCGACGGCCGGACCGGCGAAGAAGCTCATCGCCCCCATCGACCCCATCCAGTGCATTGTTTCGATGGTCATCGGCGGCTGGCCGGTCTCGTCGGCGAGCAGTTTGGCGAAGAGTTCCTTGCGCTCTTCCAGCAGTTGTTGAGCCTTGGCGATGACCGCGGCACGCTCCTTGGGCGGCGTCGACGGCCACGGTCCGCTGTCGAATGCGGCGCGGGCCGCGGCGACCGCGGCGTCGACGTCGGCCGCCGTCGCCAGCGGCACCTTTCCGACGTACTCGCCGGTGGCCGGGCAGTGCACCTCGATCACCTCGGAGCTCGCCGGCTCGGTCCACTTGCCGCCGATGAACAGCTTGTCGTACTCGGTCGTGTCGCTCTTGGTCGTCGGGTCGCTGTTGGTCATAGTCATTGCTGGGCGCTCCTCCTCATCGCTCCGCCCCCGCATCGTCGCGAAGCGGGCTCATGAGCGCCACCCTACCCAAGCCGACGCGAGATTAGAACATGTTCCATTACCGGGGGGACAGGACCAGCACCAGATTGCTCACCACGAACTCTCGCAGCACCGGTACAGAGGTCAGCCACCAGGCCCATCGCGGGTGGTACCGAGGGAAAGTCGCCACCAAGCAGCCGGTGGCGCGCGCCCAGTTCAAGCCGTCCGCAGCCGACACCGCGAACAACGACGACCCGTAGTTGTTCTTGGCCGGACGGCCGTGTCGGCGTGCGTAGAGCGCGGCGGCCCGGGCGCCGCCGAGGTAGTGCGTGAAACCCATCTCGTGCCCGCCGAACGGGCCGAGCCACACCGTGTAGGACAGCACCACCAGCCCACCCGGCCGGGTCACCCGCAACATCTCGTTGCCCAGTTGCCAGGGCCGCGCCACGTGCTCGGCGACGTTGGACGACAGGCAGATGTCGACGGAGTCGTCGGCGAAGGGCAGGGCCATCCCCGATGCCCGCACGAACGTGCCTGACTCGGCGGAGACGACGGGCCCGGCCGCGTGCATTTCCGAGGCGTCCGGCTCGACTCCGATGTAGCGGACTCCGGCGGCGGCGAATGCCGACCCGAAGTACCCCGGCCCACCACCGACGTCGAGCAGGATGCGACCCGCCGGGGATCCGTCGCGCAGCCCATGCCACAGATCACTCACCATCGCCGCGGTGTCGTCGGCCAGCGCTCGGTAGAATCGCCCGGGATCGGGTTGTTCGTAGCGGAACTCCGAGAGCAACCGTACCGACCGGCGCAATGTCGCCCGTCGCGCGAACAGGTCGGTCACCACCACGCGGCACACCCTACGGGCGGCGGTCAGGGGCAGGTGAGGGTGATCTGGAACGGCTTGCTCACATCGTTGTGGTGGGTGTCGAGTCCCCAGGACATGCCCCCGATGGTGTAGCGCCTGCCATCTTTGTTCGCCGACGCCTCGCCTTTTTCCGGGGGATGCACGACCAAGAGCGGGTAATCGACCAGGTTTTGCAGGATGACCGTCTTGACCTTGGGCGCATCGCTGTTGTCGGTCAGCGAGACTGTGACGGCGTTGGGTGCCGTGCCGATCGCGATCATCGTTTCCCCGCCGTCGAGTGCGGCGCAGGCGATTTGGCCGTCGACTTTGTGTGCGGTGCCGTCGACGACCACATCGGCGTCATTGGTCGGTGCGACGGCTCCGCCTTGGTAGGTGACGGTGGGCATGTTGACCGAGCGCGAGAAGGTCGTGCGGCTACATCCGGTCAGGCTCACTGCCAGCATGGCCAGGCTCACGGCCAGCACGGCCAGCGCGGCCAGCACGGCCACACCGGCGCCGGCCGATCGTTGCGAAATCCGCACTGTCGATCAATCCCCTACCCGGTGCCCGCGGGAGCGCAGCGAGCATGGCGAACGGCGAGAAGGGCGGCCCACGATTCAACGTGGGGATGCGTCTTGAGCAGCGTGCGGCGCTGCCGCTCGGTCAGTCCGCCCCAGACGCCGTACTCCTCCTTGTTGTCGAGCGCCTCGGCCGCACATTCCCGTTTCACCGGGCAGTCCCGGCAGATCGACGTCGCCTGGCGTTGCTGTGCCCCGCTGACGAACAGCAACTCGGGATCGGTGGCCCGGCATAGTGCCCGCAAGCGCCAGTGAAGTTCCTCATCGAAGGTGGTTCGCGATGAGGCCAGCGCGACTCGTGACACGGTGTCGTCCTTTCCGCCCGTCCAGCAACTCAATATATGATACATTAACGCATCGGATGCTAAAACGACTTCAAAGCGGGGTCCGGCGGCGCTGGGTGACTGCTGAGTGGCCGGGTCGCCCGTTAGGCTGGTCATCGATGTCTGACCTGCGATCCGTCCTGCTGCTGTGCTGGCGTGATACCGGGCACCCGCAGGGCGGCGGCAGCGAAACCTACCTGCAGCGCATCGGCGCGCAGTTGGCCCGCGCCGGCATCGACGTCACGCTGCGTACCGCCCGTTACCCCGGCGCCGCCCGTCGAGAGGTCGTCGACGGCGTCCGCATCAGCCGCGCCGGTGGTCCGTACACGGTTTACATCTGGGCGATGCTCAGCATGGCGCTGGCCAGAGGCGGGATCGGCCCGCTGCGTCATGCCCGGCCGGACGTGGTGGTGGATACGCAGAACGGGCTTCCGTTCCTGGCCCGGCTGATTCATGGGCGGCGGGCGGTGGTACTGGTCCACCACTGCCACCGCGAGCAGTGGCCGGTCGCCGGGCCGGTGTTGTCCCGGGTGGGCTGGTTCGTCGAGTCCACGATTTCGCCTCGGCTGCACCGGGCCAACCAGTACGTCACGGTGTCACTGCCGTCGGCGCGGGACCTGGTGGCGCTCGGGGTGGACGGCGAGCGGATCGCCGTGGTGCGCAACGGTTTGGACGAGGCGCCGACGCAGACGCTGTCCGGCCCCCGGTCGGCCACACCGCGGGTGGTGGTGCTGTCGCGCCTGGTGCCGCACAAGCAGATCGAGGACGCGCTGGACGCGATCGCCGAGCTGCGCGCCCGCATCCCGGGTCTGCACCTCGATGTCGTCGGGGGCGGCTGGTGGCGTGAGCGGCTCGTGGAGCACGTGCAGCAGCTCGGCATCCACGATGCCGTCACCTTTCACGGCCATGTCGACGACGTGACCAAACACCACGTGCTGCAGAGTGCCTGGGTGCAGGTCCTGCCGTCGCGCAAGGAGGGCTGGGGCCTCGCCGTCGTCGAAGCGGGCCAGCACGGCGTGCCGACTATCGGCTACCGATCCTCGGGCGGTCTGTCCGACTCGATCATCGACGGGGTTACCGGGGTCCTGGTCGACGACCGCGCCGAGTTGGTGGACCGGCTGGAACGGCTGTTGTCCGATGAGGTGCTCCGCGAGCAGCTGGGGGCGAAAGCGCAGGTGCGCAGCGCCGAGTTTTCCTGGCAGCAGAGCGCCGAAGCGCTGCGCAGTGTCCTGGACGCGGTGCGGGCGGGACGAGACGTCAGCGGCCTCGTCTGATCCGGGGTGGGACCTAGGCGGCCGCGACCGCCGCTTCCTCGACGCGTTGCGGTGAGCGCGCGGGCAGCGACGGCATGCTGAACGTCCGGCCTCTGGCCCAGCTCATTGTCGCGATAGTCGCACAGAGCGACGCCGGAACCAGCAGGGCATAACCCTCCAGCGAGGTCCCCATCAACAGCCCGGCGGCGCCGCCCGCCAAGAACAGAACGAGGGTCAGCGAAAGGACCGCCGCCTTCCATTTCTCGATGCCCTGCGTGCGCGCGCGGCCGATCATCAACCCGAGGTCGGTCACCGTGCCGGTGAAGTGGGTGGTGCGAATCGCCATACCGCGGAAGCTTGACGTCAGCCCGTTCTGCAAACCGAGCGCCGCGGCGGCGAGCAGGCCCTGCACCGCGGTCTGCTCCACCCCTAGCGCCTCGATAGCGGCGTTGACCTGAGTCTCTTCCACGCCGAGACCGGCGAGTACCAGCAAGATCGCCTCGGCCGTCAACACGGCGGCATGGCGGGGACCGGGAACGTTCTGGCTGTGGCCCAGAATCGCCCCGGCGGTGACGGCGCCCCCCCAGAAGCCCAGCAGGATCGCCGCCAGGATGTGGCCTTCGTAGAGCAGCGGATTGGCCGTGTTCATGCCGAGCTGAGTTGTCACACCGGTGAGGTTGCCGACCGGGAACGCGAGCAGCAGCAGGGCCACCGCGTTGACGAACCCGGCGATGAAGGCCAGGGCGCCGCTGTAGCCGAGTAACGCTCCCTGTGTGCCGAGTCGGCCGACGAGGTCAGGTCTGTTGATGCGCAGCATTGCCAAGATTCGCTTTCAGCTTGCGCGACAGCAAGACTAGCTATGCGCGACGGTGGGCCAAAGTCTTTGCGTGTCGGGTTCGGCGGAACTTCACTCTCCCTACCGAAGGATATATAGCGAAATCTGCTTCATCAATGCGTGTTCGTATGAATTTAGCAAGAACAGATCGCCGGCTAGCTGTGTGCCGACCGCAGTCGTCGGCGAAGCCAGTTGGCCGCGAGCCCGCCCGCGCCGGCGAACAGCAATCCCAGCCACGCCAGATGCGCAAGCAGCACCGGCCGGCGGTGCGCGGCCGGTGCGCCCGTCCCCCCGATCCGGAACAGGGCGATCTCGTTGTCCCGGTAGGCCGGCGCCAGGCCTGCGACGGTGCGTGCGCTGTCCCCTGCATCCCCCGGGGTGCCGGATTCGACCACCAGCCACGCCACCCCCGCCGAGGCCAAGGCCGCGGGCTCCGGGCCGGTCAGCAGCAATTGCTGCACGGCCCGGGCATGCTCGCCCTCACCGGGCACGGTGACTCCCGAGATCACCAGGTCACCGGTCGTCAACACGTCGGCCCCGACCCAGCGGGGCAGTGGATCGAGCACCGGCGCCGGACCAGACCAGGCGAAGCGCCGCATCGTGCCGGCGGGCAACACCGCAACGGCTCCCGGCTCGGCGTTGATCCGGGCGGCCACCGCCGTCCACCCCGCCGGATAGTGGACCGGCGCCACCCTGGCCCACACTCCCCAACCCAAATCGGGCAGCACCAGGACCAGCGCCAGGCAACTCACCGCGGCGGTGACCCGGGACGGCAACCAACGACGCAGCGTCACCACGGTCCCCGCGGCCGCCAAACAGTAGCCGGGCATCGCCAGCGCTACCCACTTCTGTCCGTCACGCAGCACTCCCAATCCGGGCACCGCGTCCACCGTCACCCGCAAAGCATGCAATCCCGGGCCGGTCGCCAGCAGAGCCGGCACCACCACCGCCGCCGCGGCCAGCACCAGCAGCGGCACCGCCAGCGGGCGGCGGCCCACAGTGGGCAATCCGGCAGCCACCACACCCAGCAGCACAGCTGCTGATACCAGCGCGAAAAGCGTTGCCCGCGAGGCGGGTACCGCCTCAGCGTTCCAGATCCCGCCCAGACTGGCCAGACTGACCAGGGTGCCCAGACCGGGCTCGGCGCGCGGGGCGAACGCGTCCACACCGGGTCCGCCGGCGACCCGCAACGACGACCCGAGCACCGACGCCGTCAGCCACGGCAGCGCGCCCACTACCGCAAAACCGGCCGCCACCCCCGCACACACCCAACGGGGCCGGCCCGCACCCGGAGCCGCCACGCACACCAGTGCCACCGCCGCGGCCAGGATCAAACCGGTCGGCGTCAGCCCGGCCATCGCGATCCAGAACCCCAGCGCGACGAACCCGGTGCCCGCAGAGCGCAGACCGAGCATTGCCGTCGCCACCCACGGCAGGCACCCGTAGCCGACCAGCAGGCTCCAGTGACCCTGCAGCAGCCGCTCCGCGACGTAGGGATTCCAGATCGCCAGGGTGATCGCGACGAACTCACCGCCGGACCCTGCCTCGGGCAAGACCACCGCGACCAGCCGCGCCGCACCCCAGCCCGCCAGCCACAGGCCCAGCACCAGCAGCGCTTTGACCACCACGCCGCCGTCGAGCAGGTGGGAGGCCAGCGCGACCACGAAATCCTGCGGTGTCGCGCGCGGCGCCGCGGTCAGCCCGAGAGCGGTGTCAGACAGATAGGACCGCGGCGTGGACACCGCGTCGCGCAGCAGCAGATACCCGGGTTTCAGCAGTGGCGCGAGAATCAGCAGCGCCAGCGCCAGGGCATACGCCGGCCGGGCCACCCGGGCCCGCAACGGGTTAGGTCCGTTCGGTCGGCGGCGGCGGCTCAGCGTCCGGCGGATCCTTGGGCGGGTCCAATTCCGGTGGACTCGGATCGTCCTCGTGCAGATCCGGTCGTTGGGTGGGGATCTTCTCGGTTTCCGCCTCGGCGCCTGGCGTCGGCGGCTCGAGCCCGGCGCGACGCAGGAAATCGGTGTCGTCGCGATCGAGGCTGGGGTCGGTCAGCGCGCTTTCGGTGCGCAGACTGAACGAGGCGAGCACCCCGCCGCCGAGGAGCGCGATCAGGCCGATCGCGGTGAACGTGATCGGCAGCACGCGCGACCACAACGCCACCCGGTCACGCTCGTCACGCGCCGAGTTGACCTGCGACTCCACCGTCTCCTGGGTGGAGGTGAGCTTGTAATCCACCAGCGTCACCTCGGGCTTCAGCGCGTCCCGGGCGTAATAGTGATGGGCCTGCTCGGTTTCCTTGACGATGGTGCCGGACACCGGGTCAACCCAGAAGGTGCGCTTGGCGGTGTAGTAGCGGGTCATGGTGATCTGCTCGTTCGGCTCACCCGGCACGCCCCACATCGCCGCGCTCGTGGTGATCTTCCCGTCCTCGTTACCGCCGTACAGCGACGGGTAGGTGATGGGGGCGACCAGCTTGCCCTCTTTGTTGACGCCTACCTCCTGAGTGAACCGGTAGGTGCTCAGCCCGTTCACATCCTCCTGGCCGTCATAGTTGGCGTCGAACGGCTTCTGTGCGATCGGGTCGAAATAGGGGTACGTCTTGCGCTCGGTGTTGAACGGGAAGCGGTAGGCCAGACCCTCGTGGCGCAACGGCATCGCGGTCGGCGGGTTCTCGTCGCCGATTCCGCGCGGCTTCTGGACATAACCGCCCGGGTGGGAATCGTCGGAGACCGCCATCGCCGTCCTGCGGTTGATGGTGACGGTGTCGACGATGGCCAGCATCAGGCCGCTGTCCTTCTGCTTGTCGCTGCGCCGCACCGAGGACCCGACCTGCAGCGTGACCACGTCGGCGTTCGCGGGCGATTCGACGCTGATCTGCTCTTGGGACACCAATGGAACGTTCTGGTTCACGACGACCCGGTCAGTGGACAGGGAGGCCGCGTCGAGCGCGGTTCCGTTGCCCTCACTGATGAGCGTCGCGTCCAGATTGAGCGGAATCTTGGCGATCCTGCTGCTGGTATAGGTCGACAACAACAACGCGGCGATCAGCAGTGCGGCTCCGAGACCGATAGTTCCGCATGCGGCGATGCGCAACATGACTGCTCGGTTCACGTTGCTGTGACCTCCTTCTGGCCGATGAGTTCGTCCGGGACATTCCGGTCGCGACCCGCTTTGACCTGACCAAGCAGCGAGGCAAACCCGTTCGACCCTAACAGCAGAACACGGCGCCCTTGTCTAGGAACCTGGGCATGAACCTCACCCAAATGTACGGACCGCGCCCGGCCCGAGGTGTACCCGCTGCCGCGGACAACACGCACAGGCAGACTGTGAACGTGATCGACGGCGGGCAGGTGGGCGGCACCCGCAGCTTCTTGCCCGCTGTGGAGGGTATGCGCGCCTGCGCGGCCATCGGCGTGGTCGTCACCCACGTCGCCTTCCAGACCGGGCATTCCAGCGGTGTCGACGGGCGGTTGTTCGGCCGGTTCGACCTGGCCGTCGCGGTTTTCTTCGCGCTGTCGGGGTTTTTGTTGTGGCGCGGACACGCAGCGGCGGAACGCGACCTCAAGCCCCGCCCGCGCACCGGTCACTATCTGCGCTCGCGCGTGGTCCGCATCATGCCGGCCTATCTGGTGGCAGTGGTGGTGATCCTGACCCTGCTGCCCGACTCCAACCACGCCAGCCCGACCGTCTGGCTGGCCAACCTGACGCTCACCCAGATCTACGTCCCGCTGACCCTGACCGGCGGGCTCACCCAGATGTGGAGTCTGTCGGTCGAGGTGACGTTCTATCTGGCGCTGCCAATCCTGGCGTTGCTGGCCCGGCGGGTTCCGGTCGGGGCGCGGCTGCCCGTCATCGCTTCGCTGGGCGTCCTCAGCTGGGCGTGGGGCTGGCTGCCGCTGGCCGTGCTGGGCGGTGGGCCGGGGGCCAACCCGCTGAACTGGCCGCCGGCCTACTTCTCCTGGTTCGCCGCGGGAATGGTGCTGGCCGAGTTGGTGCACAGCCGGTTCGGCCGGCTGCACCGGCTGGCTCGCCACCGCGTCGTGATGGCGGTGATCGCTGTGGCGGCCTACCTGGTGGCGGCCTCGCCGCTGGCCGGGCCGGCGGGTCTGGTGCCCAGCAGCGCCGCGCAATTCTCGGTGAAGACGGCGATGGGTTCGGTGGTGGCCTTTGCGCTGCTGGCGCCGCTGGTGCTGGACCGGCCGGACACCGCGCACCGGATACTCGGCAGCACGGTCATGGTGACGCTGGGACGCTGGTCCTATGGGCTGTTCATCTGGCATCTTGCCGCGCTGGACATGGTGTTCCCGGTGCTCGGCATCTTCGCCTTCAACGGCCACATGCCGACGGTGCTGGTCTTGACTCTGTTCTTCGGGATCGCGATCGCGGCGGTGAGCTATGCGCTGGTGGAGTCGCCCTGCCGGGAGGCGCTGCGCCGCTGGGAGAAGCGCGAAAGCAACGCTGGGCCGCAGGACCGCGAGGCGGACGCCATAGCGCCCTGACAAGCAAACTGCGGCCTGCGCTGCGGTCGCGCCCGGACGTATGCTACTGACCAGCAGACGGGCTGCCAGCGCTGTATTTCCGCGGGAAGGTTGCTGGATGACGGTCGAGTTCCGGGTACTCGGCGACATCGAAGTTCGAGTCAACGGGCATCGGCTCGACATTGGACACGCGCGGCAGCGCTGCGTTCTGGTCGCCTTCCTCCTGGATGTCAACCGGCCGATCCCCACAGATCAACTGGTCGACCGGGTGTGGTCCGACCACCCTCCGCGCCATTCCCGAAATGCGTTGGCAGGCTATGTCTCTCGCCTGCGAAACCTGCTCGCTGACACGTCGGGCGCCGCCGCAGTGTCCCGGGAGCCAGGCGGTTACGTCCTCACGGCAGATCCGTTGTCGGTCGACCTCTACCGCTTCCGCGCGGAGGTGGCCAGGGCACGGGCCACAACCGACCCCGTCGAGGTCGCAGTCCTGCTGGAGCGGGCCTTGGACATGTGGTCCGGCGAGCCCTTCGCAGCGCTGGACACGCCCTGGGTGAACGATGCCCGCAACGCTTTGCAGGCCGAGCGCTTCGCGGTCGAACTGGACCACAACGACGCCGCGCTTCGGGCGGGTAGACACGCCGAGCTGCTGGTGAAGGTTTCTGCGGCGCACATGGCCCATCCCCTGGACGAACGTTTGGCCGGCCAATTGATGCTGGCGCAGTCGCGCAGTGGGAGGCAGGCCGAGGCACTCGAGACCTACCACCGAATACGAGAGCAACTCGTCGAGGAACTCGGGGTCGATCCCGGCCTGCCGCTGCGTGCGGTCTACCAGCAGATCGTGACCGGGGAAGCCGTGGAGGTGAAGACCGTAATACAGGCCCGCCCGGCAAGCGCAGCGCCCGGGCCGCCGGAGCATCCCGCGCAGAAGCAAACCGTCACCTTCGAGTGGCCGCACCCGCCGTTGCTGCAGCAACCCACCAGCTTCGTCGGCCACGAGTACGAACGGGAGCGGGTCAGCCGCGCGCTGCGGGCGGGTCCGCTGGTGACACTGACGGGCGTGGGCGGCGTCGGAAAGACGAGGTTGGCGCTCGAGCTGGCGCGCCATGAACAGCAGCGCTTCGCCGACGGGGTGTGGATCTGCGGACTAGGGCCGTTGGAGCACGGCGACACGGTCGTACATGCCGTCGCGGCCAGTGTGTGGCTGCGTCAACAGCAGGGCATGGACATCGAAAAGAGCGTCATCGAATACCTGCGGGAGCGCGAGGTCCTGCTGGTGTTCGACAACTGCGAGCACGTGCTGGAGTCGGCCGCCTACCTGATAGACCAGATTGTGCGGCATTGCCCCCGCGTGTCGGTACTCGCCACCAGCAGGCAGCCGCTGGGCGTAACGGGTGAGCGGATAGTTGGAGTAGAGCCGCTTCGTCTCGAGGATGCCATCCAGCTCTTCGCCGACCGCGCGGCCGCCAGCCAGCCCGAATTCAGTTTGGAGAACCAGCCCAGCGGTGCGGTCGCCGAGATATGCCGGCGGGTCGATTGCCTGCCGCTGGGAGTCGAGCTGGCCGCCGCGCGGATGCGCATGATGAGCCCCGTGGACGTTGCACGACGTCCGGATTACCTCAGCCTGCTGCGAGGTGGAGCACGTCGCGCGCTGCCGCGCCAGCAGAGCCTCGTCGAGACGATTGCGTGGTCCTACCGATTACTCACCGCGGCCGAGCAGCTGCTTTTCGACCAGCTCAGCGTCTTCGCCGGCTATTTCGACGTGGAGGCGGCACACGGAGTCTGCGCGGCACCGGGCTCCGGTGAGTCGGACACTCTTGAGCTGCTGAATTGTCTGGTCGACAAGTCGATGGTGGCGGTATGCACCACCGGGGAACGGACCCGCTACTCGCTGCTGGAAACGCTGCGCACCTACGGACGAGAGCGGCTGGTGGAGCGCAAGCTCGACAGGCAGGTGCAACTGCGGCACGCCAGATACTTCACCGAGCTGGCCGAGCAGGCCGGGGCGGGCATGCAGAGCCCTCAGGAACGCCAGTGGGTCGAGCGGATGCTGCCTCACTACGACAACCTGCGGTCGGCGTTCGAGCATTCGATGGACGAGCATCAGATCGACCTCGCGTTGCGCCTTGTCGCGTCCGTTCCCGAGTTGATCGGCTGGCGCATCGGCTACGAAGTGGCTGACTGGGCCGAGCGGGTGATAGCCGTCGCCGACCCCGATCATCCGCTGTTCGTCGCCGCCGTCGGGACGGCCGTCCGAGTCGCCTGGAACCACGCCGACTTCGGGCGGGCGAAGTCCCTGGAGGCGCTGGCCCGAGGCCGTGTGCCGGTGCGGGGAAGCGCCCGCGTGGTGTACCCCGCCGACGTCATGGCCGATGTCGCGCTTTTCGAGGGCGAACCGATGAAGGCCCTGGCGTACTGGGAGCACCAGGTGATGTGTGCACGCAGCGAAGGCGACGACATCAGGCTCTGCTGGTCGCTTTTCGTGCTCGCCATCTGTCAGGGCGTGATGCGCAATGACGACGTTGCGGTGCCTGCCGCGCAGGAAGCGATAGTCGTCGCAGAACAGTCGGGAAATCCGACCGCACAGTCGATGGCCTACTTCGCGCTCGGCTACCTGCTGCGCAAGTCCGAACCCGAACGCGCACTGGCGCTGTTCGACGACGCCGCCAGGCTGGCTGCCGAGGTGCAGAACTTCTGGGTCTACGGTAGTGCGCTGCTCGAAGCCGCAGCCACTCGCGCCTTGTACGGCGACCCGCGTGCGGCGGCTCAGATGTTCGTTGCGGTGCTTGAACATTGGGACCGGTTCGGGGACAGGACGCAGCAGTGGCTCACGTTGCGCCACGTTGTGCGGTTACTGATCCGGCTCGGCGCCTACGAGGACGCGGCGTTCCTCTATTGGGCATTCATGAACGCGGGCAAGCCTTCTCCGCTCACCGCCGAACAAACCGACGTGTTGCTTGACTGGTTGGGCCCGGCCCGTCTGGACGCCCACCGGGCGCCGCCGGTTACCAACGCCGCCGTGGTCGCGCGGGCGCGTGCGGCCCTGCAGAAGCACAGTGCACGAGAGCTTCCGGCCGATCTCGGCCAGACCACCGGCCAAACGATCGCGAGTGTTGCCATTAAGGGCCACGTCTCCCGTCACCTCATCCAGTAATCCGAATCGACCCATCGAAACTGAGAACGGCGCATGTCTTGCGGACGCGTCGAACCGCTCGTAGGACGACAGCCTCATTCCCGATTCCGACCATCTGATCCCATCCGTCAACCGACGTTTCGGCTTTGCCGGTGCAGAAACCAGCCTCACAACTAGCCAATTTCACAATCACCGCACATTCACCGAAATCGCGTTCACCAGTGTTGACCGTTAGCTGCAAGATGGGAGACCGGCCATGTTCTGGCTGCGCGATCGTGTGTTGTCCCACCTGCCGGCGACGACGGCCGGGTGTTCCACCCATGAGTGGACGAAGCGGGGACTAAGTATCCGTGCCACCAGTCCGTCAAAGCAGGCGCCAGCGCACAGTTCACTCCACTTTTTTGGGGGACTCGCGTGATCATCAGGCCGGAGTCGTTGAGGTCCGCAGCGGGAGATATCGCGACGTTGGGTCGGGTGGCGGACGAGGCTGGTGCTGTTGCGGCGACACGCACCACAGGCTTAGTGGCGGCCGCTGCCGACGAGGTATCGGTGGCGATCGCCGAGCTGTTCAACGGCCATGGGTTGGCATATCAATCTGCGAGTGTTCAGGCGGCAGCATTTCAGGAGCGGCTGGTGGCGTCGTTGAATGCCACTGCTGGAGCCTATGCCGGTGCTGAGGCGGTCAATGTCGCCACGTTGCAGCGCGCGGGGCAGGAATTGTTGAGGCTGATCAACGCGCCGACGGTCGCGCTGGTTGGTCGTCCGCTAATCGGAGACGGTGCTGATGGGGCAGCGGGGAGCGGGCAGAACGGTGCGGCGGGTGGCCTGCTGTGGGGTAACGGCGGCAGGGGCGGGT
>NZ_LQOY01000097.1 GCF_002101675.1 Mycobacterium gordonae
CCACGGGGTACCCGGCGGAATATAGGACAAGCCGACCTTGCCCTCGCAGAACCGTTGCAGCGCTTGAGAAACCAACTCAGGACCATTGTCCATCCGCAGCACCTTCGGCGGCCCGCCGGCCGCGGTGAACACCTTCTCGAGCTCGGCGACGAGTCGCTCGGCGGTGATGGAGCGTTCCACCAGATGCAGCAGCGATTCGCGGGTGTGTTCGTCGACCATCGATGCGATCTTGATGGCCTTGCCGTCGGTGGTGGAATCGAACTGGAAGTCGATCGCCCACACCACCTTCGGGGCGTCGGCAATCACCTCCGGTACCGAGGACGTCCCGGCCCGTTTGCGTGGGCTGTGGACCCGTCTCTGTAGCCCCTCCTCGCACCACAGTCGGTGCACCTTCTTCACGTTGATCGCCCGGCCCTCGTCGTGGCGTAGCGCCGCCCAGGCGCGCCGGAACCCGTGGCACGGGTGCTTGGTGGCGTAGGCACGCAACCAGGCCCGCAGATCCACGTCGGGGTCGGTGGGTGTCTGGGCCTGGGGTAGCCGTCGGTGGGTGGAGCGAGAAAGCCCAACCGCTTTGCAGGCCAACCGTTCCGACATGCTCAACGCGTCCTTGAGCATGTCCACGGCGCGGCGCTTGGCGGCCGGGCTCAGAATTTTCCCTTCGCTACCTCCCGCAGCGCGTCCTTGACCAGCTCGGCCTCGGCCAACAACCGCTTCAAGCGGGCGTTCTGCTCACGCAGCTCCTTGAGCTCCTTGGCCGCATCAGGGTCCATTCCGCCATACGCGCGACGCCAGTTGTACAACGTGGCCGCAGACACCCCTAGCTCGGCGGCGATCTCCTCGCCAGTCTTACCTTCGGCAGCCAACTCATCAGCACGGCGCAGCTTGCGCACGATGTCCTCCGCGGAATGCCGCTTCCGACCAGCCATGTGTTTCATCGTCCCTTCCAGCCCGACATCGGGCCACAGGACTCTAAAACTGGTTGGACTCATTCACCGGGAACACGCCA
>NZ_LQOY01000098.1 GCF_002101675.1 Mycobacterium gordonae
GTCACCGCCGATGCCGCCGGCCCCTCCCATACCCCCATTGGCGGGTGCTCCCGAATTGGAGCCCACGCCGCCGAAACCACCGGTACCGCCGTCACCTCCGCCGGTACCTGCTCCGCCGTTGCCCCCGTTACCGCCCGTGCCGTTCGTAGCGTTGCCCCCAGCCCCGCCGACCCCTCCATTGCCGCCATGTCCGCCGGCCCCGCCGGTGCCGCCGTTGCCGCCAAAACTGAGGATGCCGGTAGCACCAGCACCACCGGCGGCGGCTACGCCGCTCGCGCCGGCCTTGCCGCCGTTGCCCCCGTTGCCGCCGATGCCCTTCGCGGTGGCTCCGCCGGCCCCGCCGGCTCCTCCATTGCCGCCGTCCCCGGCGTTGCCGCCCGTTCCACCGTTGCCGGCGTTGACACCAGCGCCCGCGGCCCCGCCGTTGCCGCCGTTGCCCGCCGCACCACCGGCTCCGCCGGCACCGCCGTTGCCGTTGATGGCCTGTCCACCAAGCCCGCCGTTGCCGCCGGCTCCGCCGACCCCACCTTTGCCGCCGACAGTGATGCCGGGCGCCCCGTTGCCGCCACTGCCGCCATTGGCGCCGTTGCCGCCGGCCCCGCCGGCCCCGCCGTCGCCGAAGATTGAACCGCCCTTCCCGCCGATCCCGCCGGTGCCGCCGCTGCCGCCGGCGCCGCCGAGCCCGCCGTTGCCGAGCGGCTGGTTGACGCCCGCCGCCCCGGCGGTGCCGGCCAATCCATTTCCGCCGGCTCCGCCGTTGCCTCCGTTGCCGAGTGGGCCGCCGTTGCCGCCTGCACCGCCGGTGCTGCCGTTGCCGCCCGCGGTGACGGCGTTGCTGCCGTTGCCGCCGTTGCCGCCGTTGCCGGCCGGACCGGTGGGCGATGCACCCTTGCTACCGTTCTCGCCGGCCTGGCCGCCTGCGCCGCCGGCCTTGCCGCCAGTGCCACCACCGCCGGCGTTGCCGGGGTTGCCGCCGTTGCCGCCGGTGCCGCCGTCGCCGTTATTGAAGCCGGGGGTTCCATCTGCGCCGTCGCCGCCGTTACCCGGCGCGCCCGCCGCGCCGCCATCACCGCCGCGGCCGCCGTTACCCGCAGTGCCGGCTTTCCCGGACACTCCGACGGCCCCGGCCGCCCCGCCGTCGCCTCCGGCGCCGCCGAGCGCACCGTTGCCGCCGTTGCCGCCGTTACTGCCGTTGCCGTTATTGATGCCAGGTATGCCCGCCCTGCCGTTGGCTGCGTTGCCGCCCGCCCCGCCGGTTCCGCCCGCGCCGCCGGCGCCGCCGCCGCCGGAGACCAGGCCGCCTTTCCCGCCCGCGCCTCCGTTGCCGCCAACGCCGCCGATACCACCGGGCCCGCCGTTAGCGGACAGGCTCTTGCTGCCATCCGAACCGACCGCGCCCGCGCCTCCGTTGCCGCCGGAGCCACCATCACCGCCGTTGCCGAGCATTCCGCCGCCGCCCACGGTGCCGGTCTGACCCAACAGTCCACCGGCGCCACCGGCACCGCCCGCGCCGCCCGCACCACCGTCACCGCCGGAACCACCGGACCCGCCGTTTCCGCCGGCACCGCTGTTGACATTGGCCTTCCCCTCGGCGCCGTCAACGCCCAGCCCGCCTGTGCCACCGGTACCGCCCACGCCGCCGAGGCCGCCCGAACCACCGTCACCGATGAGCACACCGCCACGACCGGCTGCGCCGCCCGCCCCGCCGGTACCGCCGACGCCTCCCGTGCCTCCCGGGTCGCCTGCGGCCAGGCCGTCCAGACCGGCGACTCCTGTGCCCCCGGTTCCGCCCGCGCCGCCCGCTCCGCCGTTGCCGAGCAAGAACGCCTGCCCGCCCGCGCCGCCGGCGCCGCCGACACCGGCCGTGATGGCGGCGGCCCCGCCCGCGCCCCCCGCACCACCGTTGCCCATCAACCAACCGCCGGCGCCGCCGGTGCCGCCGCCGCCGCCCGCGAAACCGCCGCCACCTGAACCGCCGTTGCCGATCAGCCCGGCCGCGCCGCCGCTACCCCCGCCCACGGGTCCTGCACCGCCGCTGGGCGTGTAGCCGGCGCCGCCATCGCCGAACAACAAGCCGCCCGCGCCGCCGTCTGGGCTGGCCGCGGTTCCCGCCGCGCCATTACCGATGAGAGCGCGCCCCAACAACAGATTGGTGGGCGCATTGATGATCGGGTCCAGCAGCTGGCCGACAGGGCTGTTGATCCAGCCTTGACCGACCGCATGGATGGGCCCGTAGACGAGCGTCTGAAATCCGTCGGCAATGGGTGAGTCGAGAGCGGCCAGCGGAGCAATCCCGGCGGCCGGGCCGGCGCTCTGCAAAGACGTCGCGATGGCCGCCTCGCTACCCGCATACGAGGCCGCAGCGACACTGAGCGAGCGCACGAACTGCAGGTGGAACGTCGCCGCCTGGTCGGCCACTGCCTGGTACTCCCGAGCGTGTGCACCGAACAGTGCCGCTATGGCTGCCGAGACCTCGTCGGCGCCTGCCGCCGTCAGCTCGGTCGTCGGGAGGGCCGCCGCCAGATTTCCAGCTCTGATCCCTGAGCCGATCTGCCCCAGATCTTGCGGGGCCGTCTGCAGCAGTTCCAGCGCGACGCGCACAAATGACATATCCAACGACCTCCGGCCCGATCCGGTGCTCGCGGGAAGTCTCGTCACGCGAACACGATCCGGGCGACAGACTGCCGACGGCTGAGAACATACGCGTCTCGGGTCAGCGCCCGGGGCATTTTGTCGGGGTTCATATTGCGGTCATGGCGCAGACGCGCGAGTGCGCCGCACCCTGTGCGCAGAGTCAACGCCGGTCGCGCCCTCCGGGGCGCGCATCGTCACCGGGCGTCGGTAGCCTGCTCACCGTGGCCCTCTACCGCAAATACCGACCGGCAACCTTCGCCGAAGTGGTGGGGCAGGAGCACGTCACCGAGCCGCTGTCCATCGCGCTGCAGGCGGGCCGGATCAACCACGCCTATCTGTTCTCCGGGCCCCGCGGCTGCGGGAAGACATCCTCGGCGCGCATCCTGGCGCGGTCGCTGAACTGCGAGCAGGGTCCGACGCCCACCCCGTGCGGCGTCTGTGACTCATGCCAGGCGCTGGCGCCCAACGCGCCCGGCAGCATCGACGTCGTTGAACTCGACGCGGCCAGCCACGGCGGCGTCGACGATACGCGCGAACTGCGTGACCGCGCGTTCTACGCCCCGGCGCAGTCGCGGTATCGGGTGTTCATCGTCGACGAGGCCCACATGGTGACCACCGCCGGCTTCAACGCGTTGCTGAAGATCGTCGAGGAGCCGCCCGAGCACCTCATCTTCATCTTCGCCACCACCGAACCGGAGAAGGTGCTTCCGACGATCCGGTCACGCACCCACCACTACCCCTTCCGGTTGCTGCCCCCGCGCACCATGCGGTCGCTGATCGGCCGCATCTGCGAGCAGGAGGGCGTGGTTGTCGACGAGGCGGTGTACCCGCTGGTCATTCGGGCCGGCGGGGGTTCCCCACGCGACACTCTGTCGGTGCTGGACCAGTTGGTGGCCGGCTCCGACGGCGGCCGGGTGCACTACCAGCGGGCACTGGGGTTGCTCGGCGCGACCGACGTCGCACTCATTGACGACGCCGTCGACGCCCTGGCAGCCGGCGACGCCGCGGCATTGTTCGGAGCGGTCGAGTCGGTGATCGACGCTGGCCACGACCCGCGGCGCTTCGCCACCGACCTGCTGGAGCGCTTCCGCGACCTGATCGTGCTGCAGGCGGTGCCCGACGCGGTATCGCGCGGGGTGGTCGACGCGCCCGAGGACATTCTCGACCGGATGCGCGAACAGGCGGCCCGTATCGGCCCGGCCACCCTGACCCGCTACGCGGAGGTGGTGCAGGCCGGCTTGGGGGAGATGCGCGGTGCGACGGCACCGCGACTGCTGCTGGAAGTGGTGTGTGCGCGGTTGCTGCTGCCTTCGGCCTCCGATGCCGAGTCGGCGCTGCTGCAGCGTGTCGAACGCATCGAGACCCGGCTGGCCATGTCCATCCCGGCCGCCGAAGCAGAACCCGCCGCACCCGCGGCTCCGGCCCGTCCGGTCCCGGTGCGCCGCTCAACGCAGCGGCCGGCCACTGCGGAGCGCAAGCCCGAACCCGCCCCGGCGCCCGAGCGCAAACCCGAGCCGCCGCCGGCGCCTGCACCACAACCGGAACCGGCCGCTTCGGCCCCGGGTGAACTCAACGCGGCGGCGGTACGGAGTATGTGGCCCACCGTGCGCGACAAGGTCCGCGAGCGTAGCCGCACCACGGCGGTAATGCTCTCTGGCGCAACGGTTTTGGCGGTGGAGGACAACACGCTGGTGCTGACCCACGAGGCGGCGCCGTTGGCCAAGCGGCTGTCCGAACAACGTAACGCCGACGTCATCGTCGAGGCGCTCAAAGACGCCTTGGGGGTGAACTGGCGGGTGCGTTGCGAGACCGGCCCACCGGCCGCAGCCGAGATCAGTGCGGCGCCGGCCGCAGTGGAAGAGCCTGTGCCCCAACCGGATTCGGCACAGCGCGACGACGAGGAAAGCATGCTTGCCGAGGCCGGCCGCAGCGACCCGTCGCAGCCGCGCCGCGACCCCGAAGAGGTCGCACTGGAATTGCTGCAGAGTGAGCTGGGCGCCCGGCGCATCGAGGGCTGACGGCGCAATCCGGAAATCGGCCGCACCTATATCGTGGTCCTCGACAACGGCTACCAAACAGAGGAGTGCCACCTGATGGGACAGGTGAAAGCCACCAGCACCGTCTTGATCCACGCGGAGCCCGCGAAGGTGCTCGACGCGGTCGCCGACTACCAGACGGTCCGCCCGAAGATCCTCTCCCCGCAGTACAGCGAATACGAGGTGCTCGAGGGCGGCCAGGGGCAGGGGACCGTCGCCAAGTGGCGGCTGCAGGCAACCGAGTCGCGGGTGCGCAACGTGCAAGTGAACGTCGACGTCGCCGGTCACACCGTCATCGAGAAGGACGCCAATTCATCGATGGTGATCAACTGGACGGTCGCCCCCGCCGGGCCCGGCTCCAGCGTCACCATCACCACCACCTGGACGGGTGCCGGCGGCGTCAAGGGATTCTTCGAGAAGACGTTCGCGCCGTTGGGGCTCAGGAAGATCCAGGGTGAGGTGCTGGAGAACCTGAAGAAGGAGCTGGAGGGCTGAACCCCTGCTAGCGGGCCTGGCCCTGGGTCGCCAGGAATCCGGCGACGCCCTTCACCAGCGCGTCGGCATATTTCTGCCGTCCCTCCGCGGACTCCATCAGCGCCGAGTCCGCAGGATTCTTCATGTTGCCCAGTTCGACCAGGACCGACGGGTACTGGGCCAGGTTCAGCCCGGCCAGATCGGCGCGCCCGTAGAGACCGCCCTGACCGATGTAATTGGCCGGCGGAATGCCCGACGCCTGCAGCTGGTCACGCATGACGCGGGCGAATTGCACCGACGGTCCGGCCTGGGCGGCGTTGAGCGGCGGGGCGGAGTAGTTGACGTGGAACCCCCGACCGGACGCCGGCCCGCCGTCGCCGTGCAGGCTGATGACGGCGTTGGGATGCATCGCGTTGGCCATGTTGGCGCGTTCGTCGACGCAGGGGCCCAGGGCGTTGTCGTTCCCGCGTGACATGGCGGTGCGCACGCCCAGCGCGTTGAGCGCGGCGCGCAGCCGCAGCGCCGTGTCCCAGGTGAAGGTGTGCTCCGGATAGCCGCTGTTGGTCGTCGTGCCGCTGGCCTGGCAGTCTTTGGTCCCGCCGCGACCGGTGGGCACCTGCCGACCGATGGACGCGTCATTGGCGCCGTTGTGGCCCGGATCGATGAACACCACCATTCCGGCGAGGCTCCCGGGGGCTGCGACCGCGGTCGGCAACAGCGGCGTCCCAGCGGCAACGAGCACCCCGACGACCATGGCGATCCCGACACGCAGGCTCAGACGTACGTCCACTGCGCCAAGGTAACGCCCGCGGACTAGGCTGAATGTTTCAAATCGCCCGACAACCGCAGGCGAAACCAACTCGAGACCAAGATGCGAGGGGACTGTCATGCAACCCGGAGGCGATATGTCGCAGCTGCTGGCGCAGGCGCAGCAGATGCAGCAGAAGTTATTGGAAGCTCAGCAGCAATTGGCGAACTCCGAGGTGCACGGTCAGGCCGGCGGGGGACTGGTCAAGGTCGTCGTCAAAGGCAGCGGTGAGGTCGTCGGCGTCACGATCGACCCCAAGGTCGTCAACACCGATGACATCGAGACCCTGCAGGACCTGATCGTCGGCGCGATGGGCGATGCGTCCCGCCAGGTCACCGCGATGGCGCAGGAGCGCCTCGGTGCGCTGGCCGGTGGCATGCGTCCGCCCGCCCCGCCGGGACCGCCGCCCGGTGTGCCGGGGGTCTGAACTGCGGAATGTTTGAGGGACCGGTTCAGGATCTGATCGACGAGCTCGGCAAGTTGCCGGGCATCGGACCCAAAAGCGCGCAACGCATCGCTTTCCATCTGTTGTCGGTGGAACCACCGGACATCGATCGGCTCACGGCGGTGCTCGCCAAGGTCCGCGACGGCGTCCGGTTCTGCGCGGTGTGCGGCAATGTGTCCGACGACGAGCGGTGCCGGATCTGCGCCGATCCGCGGCGGGACGGTTCGCTGGTCTGCGTGGTCGAGGAGCCCAAGGACATCCAGGCCGTCGAGCGCACCCGCGAATTCCGCGGCCGGTATCACGTTCTGGGTGGTGCGCTCGATCCCTTGTCGGGAATCGGCCCCGAGCAACTGCGGATCCGTGAACTGTTGACTCGCATCGGTGAGCGCGTCGACGACGTCGACATCGCCGAGGTGATCATCGCCACCGACCCCAACACCGAGGGCGAGGCGACCGCCACCTATCTGGTCCGGATGCTGCGCGACATCCCCGGTCTGACCGTGACGCGCATCGCGTCCGGGTTGCCGATGGGCGGTGACTTGGAGTTCGCCGACGAGCTGACCCTGGGTCGCGCGCTGACCGGCCGTCGGGCCATGGTCTGAGTCCCCGCTAACGCTTCGCGCCCGACGAGCGAACTACTTCTCGGGCGTCCGGGCGGCACGCAGAAGGGACACAGATGTCGTTTGTCAGCGCACGACCGGAATTACTCGAGGCGGCATCGGCGGACCTCGCGGAAATCGGATCCATCCTCTCGGCGACCAACGCCTTCGTGGCGGCGCCGACGACAGCCGTGGCGGCGCCGGGGGCGGACGGGGTGTCGGCGGCCATATCGGTGATGTTCGGCTGGCACGGCCAGGCTTACCAGCAACTGAGCGCGAAGGCCGGCGCCTTCCACGAGCAGTTCGTGCAGCTGCTGCGGGCCGGCGCGCAGTCCTACTCCACCGTGGACGCGGCCAACCAGGCGGCGTTGCAGGCCGAATCCGCCGCCGGCTCGGGGAGCGCCGCCGCTGCGGCCGGGCCCGCGGCCGCACTGGAAACTCACCTCACCGACACGCCCCTGTACGCGGCGCTGGCCAACAGCCCGGCGTTCGAAGGCCTGGGCGACTGGCTCCAGGCGTTCTAGGCGCCCAGCCGCTCCCGACGCAACAGGTCCACCTCGGGTAGCTCCAGCGGCGCCAACCGGCCCACCACCTGACTCAGCAGATGGTCGGCCAGCTCCGGATTGCGCGCCAGACACGGCCCGTGCATGTACGTCGCCACCACACTGCCCTGCACCACGCCGTCAAAACCGTCGCCGGCACGGTTGCCCGCGCCCCTGGTGACCGCGGCCAGCGGCGACGCGGCCGATCCCAGCACCGTGCCGCCACGGTGGTTCTCGAAACCGGTCAACCGCTGCGTCAAACCAGGCAGCAACGGCTTGCACACCAGCTCGCCGATGGTTCGTTTGTCCTGCGGCGAGGTCGTCGCATCCAGCATCCCGACGCCGTCGACCCGTTCTCCCGACGACGTCTCGTACCAGTGCCCGAGTACCTGGACCGCCGCGCAGATGGCCAGCACGGGTGCACCGCGCTCTGCCGCACGCTGCAACCCCGGGTACCGCAGTAGGTGCCGGGTGGCCAGCCGCTGGGCGTAGTCTTCCGCGCCCCCGAGGGTGTACAGGTCCAGCGAGTCGGGCACCGGATCGGCCAGCGTGATCTCCACGATCTCGGCGGCGATGCCCCGCAACAGCAACCGCTGCCGTAGCACCACCGCGTTGCCGCCGTCGCCGTAGGTACCCATCACGTCGGGCAGGACGAGGCCGATTCGCACCGGGTCCGCTCGCAACTCAGCCATGCCGTGCCAACCTCCGGTTCAGCTGCAGGAACGCGGTGTAGTTGGCGACCACCTCGACCCGCCCGGGCGGGCAGGACTCGATGGCCGCCACCGTGTCGTGCACCAGGGTGTGCTCGACGCCGGCATAGCCGAGCCGCACCGCGAGATCGGTGCCGCGTTCGCCGGCGGCTACCACCCGGGTCTCCTCGAAGTGCTCGAAGCGCACGTCCCACAGCCACGACAGGTCCTCGCCGTCGGGAACCTGGCCGTTGACCGCGATCACCACGCCGTCGGCGTGCTTGTCCACCATCGACAACGCCTCCTGCCAGCCGGCCGGGTTCTTGGCCAGCAGGATCCGCGCCTCGTGGGCGCCGATCTTGACGCTGCGGTAGCGCCCGGCGACTTCGTCGACCGTACAAACGGCCGCCACCGCCTTGGCCGGGTCGGCGCCCAGCGCGACCGCGGCCGCCACCGCCTGGGCGGCATTGCCCCGGTTCACCGCCCCCGGCAGGGCCAGTCGCATGGGCACCGCCACGCCGTCGGGGCCGTAGAGGGTGTGGTCGTCGAACCACCACTGTGGGCTGGGCCGCTTGAAGTCGGCGCCGGTGGAATACCAGTGGCCCTGCTCGCGGACGATCACCTCGCCGCTGCGCGGACAACTCACCGAGTCGTTGGCCCAGGAGCCACCCGCTGCCACCCACACCACGTTCGGGCTGTCGTAGGCGGCCGAGGTCATCAGCACGTCATCGCAGTTGGCCACGACGACCGCGTGGGGATGGCGGGCCAGTCCGGCTCGCAGGGTGCGCTCGATGACGTTGATCTCGCCGACCCGGTCCAATTGGTCGCGGGACAAGTTGAGCAGGACGACGGCGGTCGGCTCGACGGCATCCGACACGTGCGGCACGTGCATCTCGTCGACTTCCAGGGCGGCCAATTCCGCTCGCCGGTCGGCTGCAAGGGCCGCGACCAGCCCGGCGTCCATGTTTGCGCCCTCGGCGTTGGTCGCGACGGCTCCCAAGGTGCCCAGCGCTGCCGCGGTCATCCGGGTGGTGGTCGACTTCCCGTTGGTGCCGGTGACGATCACGGTGCGCCGGCCGGCCCCCAGTTGCCGCAAGATCGACCGGTCCAGCGTCATCGCCACCAGGCCGCCGATCATGGCGCCGGCCCCACGGCCGGTGACCCGCGAAGCCCAACGCGCGCTTGCCCCGGCGGCGAGCGCCAGACGGGCGCGGGTGGTGATCACCCGTGCAGGTTAACCGCCGACACGACGCGCCAGCGACTCCGTGATGTCGGTCCGACGTGCCATCCTCATGCCATGAACCGGATGTGCTGGGGTCGGCCGGCGCGGGAGCCGGACGCCGGATGGGCCGTGATTGACGTCGAGACCTCGGGCTTTCGGCCAGGTCAGGCCCGGATCATCAGCGTCGCGGGGCTGGGTCTGGACGCAGACGGCCGAGTCGAACAATCGGTTGTGAGCTTGCTCAATCCGGGGGTCGATCCCGGTCCCACCCATGTGCACGGGCTCACCTCCGCGATGCTGGAAGATCAGCCGCAGTTCGCCGACATCGTCGATGATCTGGTCCATCTGCTGCGCGGCCGCACGCTGGTGGCGCACAACGTCGCCTTCGACTACTCGTTCCTGGCCGCGGAGGCCGAAATCGCCGGCGTCGAGCTGCCGGTCGACTCCGTCATGTGCACCGTCGAGCTGGCCCGGCGGCTGGAGCTCGGCGTGGACAATCTGCGGTTGGAGACGCTCGCCGCGCACTGGGGCGTCACCCAGGAACGCCCGCACGACGCGTTCGACGACGCGATGGTGCTGACCGGCATACTGGCGCCGGCACTCGAACGGGCGCGCGACCGCGACATCTGGCTGCCGGTGCATCCGGTGACCCGGCGCCGCTGGCCCAACGGCCGGGTCACCCACGATGAGCTGCGACCGCTGAAAGCACTGGCGGCCCGGATGCCCTGCCCCTACCTCAACCCCGGCCGTTACGTCCGCGGCAGGCCCCTGGTGCAGGGCATGCGGGTGGCGCTGGCCGCCGAGGTGCGACGTACGCATGAGGAACTCGTCGAGCGCATGCTGTACGCCGGGCTGGCCTACAGCGACGACGTGGACCGGGAGACCTCACTGGTGGTGTGCAACGAGACCGCACCGGAGCAGGGCAAGGGCTATCACGCGCTACAACTGGGCGTGCCAGTCGTTTCCGACGTGCAGTTCATGGACGGCGTCGGTGCGGTGGTGGGCGGCCGCAGCATGGAGGAATTCGCCGACACCGCGCTGGTCGACGAGCAGTTCGCCCTTTTCTGAGTCGGCCCCACAGCCTGTGTACGGCTGCCGCCGGCACTGCTTCTGAGTGACCCACATCACGAGAAGACGTTTGCGTCGACATGGCCCGGGTTATTCGACGTGTGTACGAGAGGAGCACGAAATGCCCGTTTGGCAAATGATTTTGATCGCGGCCTCCGTCGTCATCGTGGTCGCCGTGGTGATCATCGCGGCGAGTTACGTGAGCAGTCGCCGCAACTCGGAGCGACTGAGGCAGCACTACGGACCCGAATACGAGCGTCTGGTATCGGAAACCGGAGGCCCGAAGACAGCGGAGAAAGAGCTGCTCGCCCGCGAGCGCAAGCGAGACAAACTCGACATCAAACCGTTGGCGCAGTCGGCGCGCAACGACTTCAACACCCGCTGGCAACAGGTCCAGACCGCATTCGTCGATGATCCGGCTGCGGCCGTCGGAGTCGCGGACCGTCTGGTCACCGACGTGATGCGCGAAAGGGGTTATCCCGTCGACGATTTCGAACAGCGAGCCGCAGACATCTCCGTCGACCATCCACAGATCGTCGAGAACTACCGCGCCGCACACACGATTCATTTGTCCCAGCAGCGCGGCGGCGTCGACACCGAACAACAGCGAGAGGCCTTCGTCCACTACCGGGCATTGTTCGAAAAGCTGTTGGAGACAACACCACAGGAGGCGAGAAAATGACTACGCATGATCAACGAACCGACGTGACCGGCTCGTACGACGACACCCAGCGGACGGTCCAGCCGACGCCGCCGGCCGAGGAGCGCGTGCAGCCCCAGCAACAGGCCCCCGCATTTTCCGAAACCGAGCCCCTCGGTGAGGCCGCGGCACCGGTGCAACAGCAGCACGAAGCAGGCCACGAGGCAAGCCGATCATCAACGGAGGAAACGCTTTTCGCCGACGCGGACCTCGCTGATCTGCGAGCCCGGTGGGCCGGCGTGCAAGCGGCTTTCGTCGATGACCCCAAGGACTGCGTTCAGAAGGCCGACGTGTTGGTCTCTGATCTGGTCGACCAACTCACTACCGGGTTCGCCCACGCGCGTTCGCGGCTCGAAGAGCAGTGGTCACGCGGTGAGGAGGCGTCGACCGAAGATCTGCGCCTGGCACTGATGCACTACCGCGAGTTCTTCGAGCGACTGCTTGCGGTGTAACCAACCGAGCACGGGCCCGGCCCGCCCCTGTGGGATCTAGCGCGATGCCCGGTTGACCGCCGACACCACCGCCCGCAGTGATGCGGTGGTGATCGACGGCGCAATACCCACGCCCCAGACCGTGCGCCCCGACACCGAAGCCTCCACGTAAGCGGCCGCCTGCGCGTCGTCCCCGGCACTCATCGCGTGTTCCGAGTAGTCCAGCACCGCGACGTCGAACCCGACCGTGCCCAGCGCGTCGACGAACGCGGCCAGCGGACCATTGCCCGAACCGCTGATCTCGGTCTCCACCCCGTCGATCTTGACGGTGGCGGTGATGCTGGTGGTGCCGGTGTCTTCCTCCGACGCGTCGACCCGCTGCTTGATGCGTTCCAGCGGCAGGATCGGCGCCAGGTACTCCTCGGAGAACGCCTCCCACATCTCCTTGGGCGACACTTCACCGCCCTCACCGTCGGCCATCTTCTGGATCACCTGCGAGAACTCGATCTGCAACCGGCGCGGCAGGGCCAGACCGTGGTCGGCCTTCATGATGTAGGCCACCCCGCCCTTGCCGGACTGCGAGTTCACCCGGATCACCGCTTCGTAGGTGCGTCCGACGTCCTTGGGGTCGATCGGCAGATAAGGCACCTGCCAGAGCATGTCCTCGACATCGCTGTCAGCGGCGTCGGCGTCGAACTTCATCTGGTCCAGGCCCTTGTTGATGGCGTCCTGGTGGCTGCCGGAGAACGCGGTGTAGACGAGATCGCCGCCGTAGGGGTGACGCTCGTGTACCGGCAGCTGGTTGCAGTACTCGACGGTGCGGCGGATCTCGTCGATGTTCGAGAAGTCGATCTGCGGGTCCACGCCGCGCGAGAAGAGGTTCAATCCCAGCGTCACCAGGCAGACGTTGCCGGTGCGTTCGCCGTTGCCGAACAGGCAGCCCTCGATCCGGTCCGCCCCGGCCTGGTAACCCAATTCGGCTGCGGCGACAGCGGTTCCGCGGTCGTTGTGCGGGTGCAGGCTCAGGATCACCGAGTCGCGGCGCGCCAGATTGCGGCTCATCCACTCGATCGAGTCGGCGTAGACGTTCGGCGTGGCCATCTCCACGGTGGCGGGCAGGTTGAAGATGATCGGGTTGTCCGGCGTCGGCGCGATGATCTCGCCGACGGCGTCGCACACTTGCTTGGCGTATTCCAGCTCGGTTCCGGTGTAGGACTCGGGGGAGTATTCGAACCGCCAGCGGGTGCCCGGGTATTTCGCCGCCTCCTCGACGCATTTGCGTGCGCCGGCGGTCGCGATGTCCTGCACGGCGGCCCGGTCGGCGCGAAAGACGACGCGGCGCTGCAGGATCGAGGTGGAGTTGTAGAAGTGCACGATGACGTTCGCCGCACCCTCGCAGGCCAGGAAGGTGCGCTCGATCAACTCCGGCCGGCACTGGGTCAGCACCTGGATGGTGACGTCGTCGGGGATCGCGCCGTCGGTGATGATCTCGCGGACGAAGTCGAAGTCGGTCTGGCTGGCCGAGGGAAATCCGACCTCGATCTCCTTGTAACCCATCCGGACCAACAGGTCGAACATGCGGCGCTTGCGGGCCGGGCTCATCGGGTCGATCAGCGCCTGGTTACCGTCGCGCAGGTCCACCGCGCACCACAGCGGCGCGTGTTCGATGACCCGGTCGGGCCAGGTGCGGTCGGCGACCCGGATGGGCTCGACCTCGTCGGCGAAGGGGCGGTACCGGTTGACCGCCATGGACGTGCCTCGCTGCGGATTCCACGCGGGCTGGCCGGGCCGCGGCGGGCCGGCGGGCTTGTGGATGGTGCGCGCTGAGACGTAAGCGTCGGGTGAATCGGGATTAGTCACGGTAGTTGCTCCGGGGATGTATCAGAGGGAACCTCAGACCGGCGCATCGCGAACACCCGCGACGGGAAGCCGGTCTGGATCAGACCCCGTCGCGGCGTCCGAGAAGGAGCACCCGCTGCACGTGCTGAACTCTACCGCTATCGGCTCGATCGCCCAAAACCACTCATTGGCCTGATTTGGCGCCAAGCCCAAGGGGGCTTTCCGACCATCCCCAGTCCCAACCCACTAAACCGGTCATCCAGCCGAGCACTCCCATCAGCCACAACGTCGCCGCCGTCACGGCGAAGGTGGACAGCGTCCCAAGCGCCTGGACAGTCCAATGCCGTCGGCGGAACCACGCCATGCTGGCGTCGTAACGACCGCGCAGGTATTTCAGCAGCCGGTGGAAGACGGTGAACTCGGTTGCCAGGACGGCCAGACCAAGGAACAAGATCGCCCAGCCCGGCCCTGGATACGGGATGGCCACGATCCCGACGGCCAGCAGTGCAACACCTACGACGCCGACGGCGATACGGTAGACGACATCGAGCGCGGGCCATTTGCGCAGTCGATCCCGCTTCCGGCCCAACCGGTGCCGGATGCCGTCTCGCTTCTCACGCGTGTCGCGGGAATTTTCGGCCACACCTTTTAGGTAGCCATAAAGTTCGATGCCTACTCGCATGCACAGTCCGAGATGCGAGGCCCCGTATTCTGTTGTGGACTTATAGCCGAGCTGGAGAGGGAGACTGGTGGCGCTCGTCGTCCAGAAATACGGCGGATCCTCGGTGGCCGACGCCGATCGGATTCGACGCGTCGCCGAGCGCATCGTCGAAACCAAGAAGCAGGGCAATGACGTCGTCGTGGTGGTTTCTGCGATGGGCGACACCACCGACGACCTGCTGGATCTGGCCCAGCAGGTATGCCCGGTTCCGCCGCCCCGGGAACTCGACATGCTGCTGACCGCGGGAGAACGCATCTCCAATGCGCTGGTGGCGATGGCGATCGAATCGCTGGGTGCGCACGCCCGATCCTTCACGGGCTCGCAGGCAGGCGTCATCACCACCGGTACGCACGGCAACGCAAAAATCATCGACGTCACACCGGGGCGGGTGCAGGCCGCGCTCGAAGAAGGACGGGTCGTCTTGGTCGCCGGATTCCAGGGCGTCAGCCAGGACACTCGGGATGTGACCACGCTCGGCCGCGGCGGTTCGGACACCACCGCCGTCGCGCTGGCCGCGGCGCTGAAAGCCGACGTCTGCGAGATCTACACCGACGTCGACGGCATCTTCAGTGCCGATCCGAGGATCGTGCACAACGCCCGCAAGCTGGACACAGTGACCTTCGAGGAAATGCTGGAGATGGCCGCCTGCGGTGCCAAGGTGCTGATGCTGCGCTGCGTGGAATACGCACGTCGTTATGACCTTCCGGTGCACGTCCGGTCGTCGTACTCGGACCGGCCGGGCACCGTCGTTGTCGGATCGATCAAGGACATACCCATGGAAAGCCCCCTTCTGACCGGCGTCGCGCATGACCGCAGCGAGGCCAAGGTGACCATCGTCGGGATCCCTGACATCCCCGGCTACGCCGCCAAGGTGTTCCGTGCGGTTGCCGACGCCGACGTGAACATCGACATGGTGTTGCAGAACGTCTCGAAGGTCGAGGACGGCAAGACCGACATCACGTTCACCTGCTCGCGCGACAGCGGGCCGGTCGCGGTGGCCAAGCTGGACTCGCTGCAAGAAGAGATCGGCTTCACCCAGCTGCTCTACGACGACCACATCGGCAAGGTCTCGCTGATCGGCGCCGGCATGCGCAGCCATCCCGGGGTGACGGCCACCTTCTGTGAGGCGCTGGCCGCGGTCGGCGTCAACATCGAGCTGATCTCCACCTCCGAGATCCGCATTTCGGTGCTCTGCCGTGACACGGAACTAGACAAGGCCGTGGTGGCGTTGCACGAGGCGTTCGGGCTCGGCGGCGACGAGGAGGCGACGGTGTACGCAGGGACGGGTCGATAAAATGGTTGCTTCTGGCCTATCAGTTGGAGTTGTGGGTGCGACCGGCCAGGTGGGCCAGGTCATGCGGACCTTGCTCGACGAGCGCGACTTCCCCGCCAGCTCGGTGCGGTTCTTCGCCTCGGCCCGCTCGCAGGGGCGCAAGCTGCCGTTCCGCGGCCAGGAGATCGAGGTCGAGGACGCCGAGACCGCCGATCCGACCGGGCTGGACATTGCGTTGTTCTCCGCCGGGGGAGCGATGTCGAAGGTGCAGGCGCCGCGGTTCGCGGCTGCCGGGGTGACGGTCATCGACAACTCGTCAGCGTGGCGCAAAGACCCGGATGTGCCGCTGGTGGTGTCGGAGGTGAACTTCGCCCGGGACGCTCACATCCGACCGAAGGGCATCATCGCCAACCCGAACTGCACCACCATGGCGGCGATGCCGGTGCTCAAGGTGCTGCACGACGAGGCTCAGCTGGTGCGGTTCATCGCTTCGTCCTACCAAGCCGTGTCGGGCAGTGGCCTGGCCGGTGTCGAAGAACTGGCGGCGCAGGCGCGCGCGGTCATCGACGACGCCGAGCAGCTCGTGCACGACGGCAGGGCCGTCGACTTCCCGCCGCCGAGCAAGTACGTCGCCCCGATCGCGTTCAACGTGGTACCGCTGGCCGGGTCACTGGTCGACGATGGCTCCGGCGAGACCGACGAGGACCAGAAGCTGCGCTCGGAGAGCCGCAAGATTCTCGGAATTCCGGATCTGCTGGTCAGCGGGACCTGCGTGCGGGTTCCGGTCTTCACCGGACACTCGCTGTCGATCAACGCCGAATTCGCCCGGCCGCTCTCCCCGGAACGGGCTCGCGAGCTGTTGGCCGACGCGCCCGGAGTGAAGCTGGTCGACGTGCCCACTCCGTTGGCCGCCGCCGGCGTCGACGAGTCCTTGGTCGGGCGCATCCGGCAAGACCCGGGAGTGCCGGACGGGCGCGGCTTGGCGCTGTTCGTGTCCGGGGACAACCTGCGCAAGGGCGCGGCACTGAACACCATCCAGATCGCCGAACTGCTGGCCGCCGAACTCTGATCCCAGCGAGTTGAGGTCCGCTCCGGTCGCGCGGTGCTTAGCGGCCGTATGTTTGCTTGCCTTGCAAGACATTTCGGTCGCGCGCGCCGACCCACCGGCCCCGATTCCGCAGCCGGTGCTGCAGCCGCTGGCACCGGGCCAGGTGCTGCGCATGGGCCCGGCGGCCGGCACCGGGACGCCCACCGCGAATTACGGCATCGGCGCCACCGACCTGTGCGAGTTCGTCGAATTCCCCAGTCAGCTGCTGCAGGTCTGCGGTGACAGCTTCGCCGGCCAAGGCGTCGGATACGGCGGCTGGTATGCCCCGGTCGCCTTGCGCGTCGACACCGCCTCGGTCGACGACCCCGACGGCGTTCGCTACACCGGAGTCATCGGCATCAGCCGGCCGCTGCTGGCCGACCCCACGCCGCCCGGCGCATCACAGCTGCCCGCCGGGGTGGTGCAGATCAACCGCCGCAACTACCTGATGGTTGCCACCACCAAGAATCTGGACCCGCAGAACTCGCGGCTGGTACGGGTCGACCCGGCCCGCGGCGGTTGGGAGACGGTCCCGGGGTCGATGCGGCCAGCGTCTTTCCAGGGCGGCCGGCAGACCCAGATCAGCGGCTACTACGACCCGATTCCCAAGCCGGACTCGGTCACCGGATGGGTGTACATCGTGGCCAACAGCTTCACCCGCCGACAGCCCGTGGTGCTGTACCGGGCGACGCCCGAGGCGTTCACCGACCGGTCGCGTTGGCAGGGGTGGGCAGCCGGCCCGGGCGGCGGCTGGAACAGAACCCCCACGCCGCTGTGGCCCGACCTGGTCGGCGAGATGAGCATCAAGCAGATCGACGGCATGGCGGTGCTGTCGTATTTCAACGCGACGAGCGGCGACATGGAGGTCCGGGTGGCCCCCGACCCCACGGCGCTGGGCTCCGCGCCGGTGACCACCGTGGTGCAGCACGACGACGAATGGCCCGATCCGCCCGAAAGCCTCCCGTCGCCGTATGACAACCGGCTCTCGCAGCCCTACGGCGGCTACATCTCGCCCGGATCTACCCTGGATGAGCTGCGGATATTCGTCAGCCAGTGGGATACCGAAGTACGCCAGGACGCGCCGTACCGGGTGATCCAGTACGCGGTCAATCCGTTCAAACCCTGAACTACCGCCAGCCGGGCGGTAGGTCTGCCGCGTGGTTCGGACAGCTGTTGCGAGTGGCGGCCAACAGGACGTGCGCCGCGTTCTCCGGCGGCATTTTGGTGGAAAGCACCGCGTAGGCGTACTGCAACACAGAGTTGCCGTATCCGTAGTGGACCGCGCTGGCACTGTCGTCCATCAGTGCGCATGCTTCGCGCTCGTGGTTGTCGTCGGCGTGGGCGGTGCCGGTACTACCGCACAACGCGGCCACGGTGAGTCCCGCGATGGCTGTCAGCGTTCGCACGCTTTGTTTGCCGGCTACACCGGGGTACTGGCGCGTGTGCAATTTCGTGGCGTACATGTCGGGCTATACCCGCAGGTAGAAAAGGTTAATCAGGCCGGCGCGGACAGTTCATGGCACTCGGCTCAGAAACGCTTCTGACGTTGCTTGATTGTCGCGGGGAGGTGTCGTTTCGGTGACACTGAGGACTTCGGTCCCTACCGGCTCAAAGCGGCGCCTGTTCGAATGGAAGGCGCAACACCTGTGAAGGGATGGAAATTATGGCGCCAGCTTCGGAGACGAACGTCATCGCCCTGCAGGCTCATTACAAGTGGAATGCGTCAAGGCGGCGGGAACGCGAACTCGGCGAGGCGATGCTCCGGCATCCGTCGTCCTGGCCGAAGGGCGACATTGCACGAGATCACGCCAGGTGACCAGCGTTTTTCCGTTCACAGCTGCTACATAACCAGCGCATAGCGGTCACTACTTTTCGGCCCCGATCATTCGTGTCATGAGCGAAATTTCTGACACTCCAACCGCGCGGACATCGACCGCCGTCGCACCACCACCCGCTGAGCGGGTTGAACATCACACCCCCAAGGTCTTCAAGGCCGCGGCATGGGTCGCCATCGTCGCCGGGATCGTCTTCATCGTCTCGGTCATCTTCTTCACCGGCTTCCGGCTGGGCCTGGCCGCCGGGCATGGCGGCGGCCACCGGCACCACAAGCACCACCCGGCGATGATGCATCGCTCCGGATTCCCCGCCAACGGCGGTCAACAGCAGGTCGGCCCGGGCACCGGGCCCGGCGGACCCAGCCAGGTTCCGTCCTCGGTGGCCCCCTCCGTCGCGCCGTCTCCCACCCCCGGTCGCTGAACGCACCTAACCGACAGCCCGGCGCTCAACGCGAGCGCCGGGCTTCATCAATTCACGGCAACTTTGTGATCGCGCCCCTTTACGCTGCTGCAGGGCTGGACCATATTCGAAGGTATGAGTGAAACACCCGAACCCACAGCCCCACCGGCTTCGGTTGCCACCGCGCCGCCGCCCGGGCCCACCTACTGGGAGAAGCCGCCGCGCCTGTACCGGGTCGCGGCGTGGGTGGTGATCGTCGCCGGGATCGTGTTCATCGCTTCCACGTTGTTGTTCACCGCTGCCATGCTCTTCGGCGCCGGACATTGCTATCACCACCGGCATCACCACCACGGCATGTTCCGGCCCGACGGTCCCGGCGGCCCGGGTGGCCCCGGCTGGCAGTTCCGCTACCCGGGCCGACCGCCGCCTCCGGGCATGGGCCCCGGCTTCCCCGGTGGACCGGGCGGCCCGGGTGCTCCAGGCGCCGTTCCTCCCGGCGCAGGACCCGGTCAGACGCCGAGTTCCGCTCCGACGGCTCCCAGCACCGCGCCCAGCCGCCCCTAGTTTCGCCGCACGGCCCGTCGGGGTATCAGCGGGTAACCCGAATTCTCGGCAGACGCTTCATCTTTCGCCAGTTAGCTACAGGAGATTGCGCAAAGTGACCGAACGCTACACCACCACCGACGGCGGCAGCCCCGCCCCCAGCGACGAGCAGTCATTGACCCTCGGCCCCGACGGACCGATCCTGCTGCAGGACCACTACCTGATCGAGCAGATGGCGCAGTTCAACCGGGAACGCATCCCGGAGCGCCAACCGCACGCCAAGGGTGGCGGCGCCTTCGGCCACTTCGAGGTGACCCACGACGTCAGCCAATACACCAGGGCGGCGGTGTTCCAGCCCGGTACCAAGACCGACACCCTGATCAGATTCTCCACCGTGGCGGGTGAGCGGGGTAGCCCCGACACCTGGCGCGACCCACGCGGCTTCGCGCTGAAGTTCTACACGTCGGAGGGCAACTTCGACATGGTCGGCAACAACACGCCGGTCTTCTTCATCCGCGATCCGATGAAGTTCCAGCACTTCATTCGATCCCAAAAGCGGATGCAGGCAACCAATTTGCGCGACCACACCATGCAGTGGGACTTCTGGACCCTGGTCCCGGAGTCGGCGCATCAGGTGACCTGGTTGATGGGCGACCGCGGTATCCCCAAGACCTGGCGCCACATGAACGGCTACAGCAGCCACACCTACAGCTGGATCAACGCAGGCGGCGAGATCTTCTGGGTGAAGTACCACTTCATCAGCGACCAGGGCATCGACTACCTGACGCAGGAAGACGCCGACCGACTGGCCGGTGAGGACGGCGACTACCACCAACGCGATCTGTACGAGACCATCGAGAGCGGAGACTTCCCGAGTTGGACCCTCAAGATGCAGATCATGCCGTTCGAGGAGGCAAAGACCTACCGCTACAACCCCTTTGACCTGACCAAGGTGTGGCCGCACGGTGACTACCCGCTGATCGACGTCGGCAAGCTGACGCTGACCCGCAACGTCACCGACTATCACACCGAGATCGAGCAGGCCGCCTTTGAGCCGAACAACATCGTCCCCGGCACCGGGCTGAGTCCGGACAAGATGCTGCTCGCCCGCGGCTTCTCCTACTCCGACGCACACCGGGCCCGGCTCGGGACGAATTACAAACAGATTCCGGTCAATACGCCGAAGGTCGAGGTCAACAGCTACTCGAAAGACGGCGCCATGCGGATCAAGAACTCGACGGATCCGGTCTACGCGCCCAACTCCTTCGGTGGCCCGCACGCCGATCCGGCGCGCGCCGCCGAAGTGCGCTGGCAGGCCGACGGGGAGATGATTCGCGCCGCTTACACGCTGCGTCCCGACGATGACGACTGGGGCCAGGCCGGCACGCTGGTCCGCGACGTGCTTGACGATGACGCGCGAGATCGGTTGGCTCACAACATCATTGGGCATGTTTCCAAGGGAGTGAAAGAGCCGGTGCTGTCCCGGGTGTTCGAGTACTGGCGAAACGTGGACCCCGACCTCGGCAAGAAGGTCGAAGAGGGGGTCCGGGCGAACGTCGGCTGACCACCCCGCGGCTGGCATGATCGAGGCCATGAGTATCGAAGTCGTCCTCACCACCGCGGCGACGGGCGGCGGCCAGGCCACCAAGGGTGACGTCGGCGCCGCCGTCTCGGCCAAGGTCTAGTGCGGCATGCGGCTTGCCGTCACATCGGTGGCCGTCGGCCTGGCCATCGGGGGAGCGGCCAGCGCGGCGGCCCATCCGTCCGAGCCGGGCGTGGTGTCCTACGCCGTGCTCGGAAAGGGCTCGGTCGGCAACATCGTCGGCGCCCCGATGGGGTGGGAATCGGTGTTCACCGAACCGTTCCAGGCGTACGCGGTGGACTTGCCGGTATGCAACAACTGGGCGGAGATCGGCCTGCCCGAGGTCTACAACGACCCCGACCTGGCCGCGTTCAACGGTGCCACCGCGCAGACGTCGGCGAGTGACCAGAACCACCTCGCCAAGCAGGCGGTGGGCGTCTTCGCCACCAACGAGGCCGCCGGCCGTGCCTTCCACCGTGTCGTAGACCGCACGGTCGGCTGCTCCGGGCAGACTACGGCGATGCATCTGGACAACGGCACCACCCAGGTGTGGTCGTTTTCCGGCGGGCCGGCGACCGCCACCGACGCGAACTGGACCAAGCAGGAGGCGGCCACCGACCGCCGGTGCTTCGTTCAAACCCGGCTGCGTGAAAACGTGTTGCTCCAGGCCAAGGTCTGCCAATCTGGCAACGCCGGGCCGGCGGTCAACGTGCTGGCCGGGGCTATGCAGAACGCGTTGGGCCAGTAGCCGAGGTGAGAATTGGGTATCCGTTTCCCTCGTGCAACTGAAAAGGTCGGGAATATGTCGGTGCGCTCTGGAAGATGAAGTGATGGTGGATATCGTTGCGATAGCTGCGCATCCTGCTGCCCCCGAGGGGATCGTGAAATGACGCGCACCGCCGCTTCCGCGGGTCCGCAGCTCGACAACATCGACCTGGCCAACGACCTGGCCAACGCCGAGCTGACCAGTTCGGCCGTCGTCGCCCAGCAGATCGCCGACGGCTGCCTGAAAGACGGACCGGTGGGACGCGTCGGCCTGGAACTCGAGGCGCACTGCTTCGACCCGGCCGATCCGATGCGCCGGCCGGCCTGGGACGAGATCAGCGACGTGCTCCGGTGGCTGAGTCCGCTCCCGGGCGGTAGCGCCATCACCGTGGAACCCGGCGGTGCCATCGAACTCTCCGGACCGCCCGCCGACGGGGTGCTGCCCGCAATCGACGCCATGACCGGTGACCAGGCGGTGCTGAGAAACGCTTTGGCCGATGCCGGTCTCGGCCTGGTGTTCCTGGGGGCGGACCCGCTGCGTTCGCCGCAGCGGATAAACCCCGGCGCCCGTTACCGCGCCATGGAACAGTTCTTCGCCGCCAGCGACAGCGGCGCGGCCGGCGCGGCAATGATGACGTCGACGGCCTCCATCCAGCTCAACCTGGACGCCGGTCCGCAGGCGGGTTGGGCCGACCGGGTGCGTCTGGCACACGCGCTGGGGCCGACGATGATCGCGATCGCGGCGAACTCGCCGATGCTGGCCGGTGAATTCTCCGGCTGGCAGTCCACCCGGCAGTGGGTATGGGGACAGATGGACTCCGCGCGGTGCGGTCCGGTGTTGGGCGTCAGCGGCGACGATCCCGGCACCGACTGGGCCCGGTACGCCCTCAAGGCGCCGGTGATGATGGTGCACGCCCCCGACGCGATAGCGGTCACGTACTACGTGCCGTTCACCGACTGGGTGGACGGCCGGGTGCTGCTCGGCGACCGCCGGCCCACCATCGCCGACCTGGAATACCACTTGACCACGCTGTTCCCCCCGGTCCGGCCACGCCAGTGGCTGGAGATCCGCTACCTCGACAGCGTCCCCGACGCGATCTGGCCCGCGCTGGTGTTCACGTTGACCACCCTGCTCGACGACCCGGCCGCCGCCGACCTGGCCGCCGCGGCCGTCGAACCGGTCGCGACGGCCTGGGACACCGCCGCCCGCCTCGGCCTGCGGGATCGGCGTCTCTACGCCGCGGCCAACCGGTGTCTGTCCATTGCCGCCGAGCGGGCGCCGGACGAGCTTGCCACGGCCATGCAGCAACTGATGCTCAACGTCGAAACCGGGCGATGTCCGGCCGATGACTTCTCCGACCGGGTCATCGAGCATGGAATCGCGGCCACGGTCGCGCAGGCAGCGCGTTCGGCACAAGGGGAGCCGTGACAGCACGGGAACAGTTGGCCGGCGATCTTCAGCGCGCGCGGAGCCGGACGTTGCGGCTGGTCGATTTCGACGACGACGAACTTTGCCGGCAGTACAGCCCGTTGATGAGTCCCCTGGTGTGGGACCTGGCCCACATCGGTCAACAGGAAGAACTCTGGTTACTGCGCGACGGCAACCCGGAGCGGCCCGGCATGTTGCCGCGGGAGATCGAAGGTCTCTACGACGCGTTCGTGCACTCCCGGGCCAGTCGGGTGGACCTGCCGCTGCTTTCCCCGGCCCAGGCGCGGTCGTTCTGCCGCACGGTCCGCGACGCCGCGCTGGACGCGCTGGACGGTCTTCCCGAGAACGCGGAGGATTTTCAGTTCGGGCTGGTCATCAGCCACGAGAATCAGCACGGCGAGACGATGTTGCAGGCATTGAACCTGCGTACCGGTGCGCCACTACTGCGGGAGACCTCTGAGCTTCCCCCCGGCCGGCCCGGGGTGGCGGGCACATCGGTGCTGGTGCCCGGTGGGCCCTTCGTGCTGGGCGTGGACGCCGCCACCGAGCCCTACTCGCTGGACAACGAACGGCCCGCTCACCTGGTAGAGGTGGAAAGCTTCCGGATCGGGCGCGTTCCCGTCACCAACGGCGAGTGGCGCCACTTCGTCGACGACGGGGGCTACGCGCAGCCGCGTTGGTGGTCCGAGCGCGGTTGGCAGCATCGACAGCAGGCGGGGCTGAGCGCCCCTCAGTTCTGGAATGCTGACACCCGCACGCGGTTCGGTTACGTCGAGGACATTCCCGCCGACGAGCCGGTGCAGCACGTTTCGTACTTCGAGGCGGAGGCCTATGCGGCCTGGGCGGGTGCCCGGCTGCCCACCGAGGTCGAGTGGGAAAAGGCGTGCGCCTGGGATCCGGCGGCGAACTCCCGTCGCCGCTACCCGTGGGGCGACCAGCAGCCGTCGGCCGAACGCGCCAATCTAAGTGGTACCGCGCTGCGTCCGGCGCCGGTCGGCGCCTATCCGGACGGCGCATCGGCGTACGGCGTCGAGCAGCTGCTCGGTGATGTGTGGGAATGGACCAGTTCGCCGCTGCGGCCCTGGCCCGGCTTCTTGCCGATGATCTACGAGCGCTACTCCCAGCCCTTCTTCGACGGCGACTACCGGGTGCTGCGCGGCGGTTCATGGGCGGTCGAACAGTCCATCCTGCGCCCCAGCTTCCGCAATTGGGACCACCCCTACCGGCGTCAGATCTTCTCAGGTGTCCGGTTGGCCTGGGACGCCTGATGTGTCGTCATCTGGGATGGCTGGGTGCGCCGGTCAGCGTGTCATCGTTGGTCCTGGACCCGCCGCAGGGGCTGCGGGTCCAGTCCTACGCGCCGCGCCGGCAGAAGCACGGGCTGATGAACGCCGACGGCTGGGGCGTCGGCTTTTTCGCGGATTCTGTCGGAGACGCCACGCCGCGGCGGTGGCGCAGCCCGGCGCCGCTGTGGGGCGACGCGTCGTTCGAGTCGGTTGCGCCGGTGCTGCGGAGTCGTTGCGTGGTTGCCGCGGTGCGCTCCGCCACCGTCGGCATGCCGCTCGAAGCCAGTGCCACCGCACCCTTCACCGACGGGCAATGGTTGTTGTCCCACAACGGAGTAGTGGACCGCAAGGTGTTGCCGCTCTCGCCCACTGCCGAATCGGTTTGTGACAGCGCGCTTCTCGCCGCCGCCGTCTTCAGCCGTGGCATGGATGCGTTGGGTGACACCATCGTCGAGGTGGGCGCCGCGGATCCGCGGGCGCGGCTGAATATCTTGGTCGCCAATGGTTCTCGGCTGGTCGCCACCGCATGGGGAGACACCCTGTCGATCCTGCGCCGTGTTGACGGAGTCGTGCTGGCCAGCGAACCCTACGATGACGACCCGGACTGGGAGGACATACCGGACCGGCATCTGGTGGAAGTCACCGCCGATGGCATCGTGTTGACTGCGTTGAACCGCTCGAAAGGATCCTGATGACGCTCACGCTGTCCAACCATCTGGCTGAGGACTCGGCGTTGCACGCGCTGCGCCGCGACGTGTTCGTCGGCCTGCAGCAGCAGCCGAAGTCGTTGCCGCCCAAATGGTTCTACGACGCGGCGGGCAGCGACCTGTTCGATCAGATCACCCGGCTGCCCGAGTACTACCCGACCCGCGCCGAGGCCGCGATTCTGCGCGCGCGCTCCGCCGAGATCGCCGCGGCCAGCCGGGCCGACACCCTCGTCGAACTCGGCAGCGGGACGTCGGAGAAGACCCGGCTGCTGCTCAATGCCCTGCGCGACCGTGCGTCGCTGCGCAGTTTCGTGCCGTTTGACGTCGACGCCAACGTGCTGTCGGCGGCCGCGGCCGCCATCCAAAACGAATACCCGGGAATCGAAATCAACGCAGTCTGCGGCGATTTCGAGGAACACCTGGCCGAAATTCCCAGCGGCGGCCGGCGGCTTTTCGTATTCCTAGGCTCGACGATCGGCAATCTGACCCCCGAGCCTCGCGCCGACTTCCTGGCGGCGCTGTCCGCCGTCATGCACCCGGGGGACAGCCTGCTGCTAGGCACCGACCTGGTGAAGGACACCGGCCGGCTGGTGCGGGCCTACGACGATGCGGCCGGGGTGACCGCGCGGTTCAACCTCAACGTGCTCGCGGTGATCAACCGTCAGCTCGATGCAAATTTCGACGTCGAGTCCTTCGAACACGTCGCACGGTGGAACAGCGACGAGGAGCGCATCGAGATGTGGCTGCGCTCCACCCGTGGCCAGCGGGTGCGGGTCGGCGCATTGGACCTGACCGTCGACTTCGACGCGGGCGAGGAGATGATCACCGAGGTCTCCTGCAAATTCCGCCCGGACGCGGTGGGCGACGAGTTGGCCGCGGCGGGCCTGAAGCGGATCCGGTGGTGGACCGACGAGGCGGGTGACTTCGGCCTGTCCCTGGCCGCCAAGTGAGCCACCCCGACGAGCTCGCGCGGCTGTGGCGCGCGGCCCGGCCGCCCGTCGCCGTGCTGCACCTGGACAGCGCGGCCTGCTCACGGCAGAGTCTTGCGGCACTCGACGCGGCGGCCCAGCATGCGCTGCACGAATCCGAGGTCGGCGGATACGTGGCGGCGGAGGCCGCGGCCACCGTGCTCGACGCGGGGCGCGCCGCCGTCGCGCAGCTCTGCGGTCTGGTCGATGCCGAAGTGGTCTACACCACCGGCTCGTTGAACGCCCTGGATCTGCTGTTGAGCGGCTGGCCGCGCGACAGCCGGCGGCTGGCCTGCCTGCCCGGCGAGTACGGCCCGAACCTCGCGGTGATGGAGGCGTACGGATTCGAAGTGCGGCGGCTTCCGGCGTTAGAGGACGGCCGGCTGGCGATCGACGACGCGGCGTTCGAGCTGCAGGACAATCCGCCCGATCTGGTTCACTTGACGCCGGTGGCCAGCCACCGCGGCATCGTGCAGCCGCTGGCGATGATGGCCAAACTGTGCCGCGAGTTCGGCGTGCCGTTGGTGGTCGACGCCGCGCAGGCGTTGGGGCAGATCGACTGCGCGGTGGGAGCCGACGCAACATATTCGTCGTCGCGCAAGTGGATGGCGGGACCGCGCGGTGTCGGCGTGTTGGCATTGCGGCCCGAGCTGATGGAGCGACTGACTCCGCGGCTGCCGGCGCCGCTCGGTTTCGGCGAAGCGAATGTGGCTGCACGGGTGGGCTTTTCGGTGGCGGTGGGTGAGCATCTGGCGTGCGGTCCGGAGCGGATCCGGTCCCGGCTGGCTCAATTGGGTGCCGCGGCCCGCTCCTTACTGGCCGATGTCGACGGCTGGGCGGTGGTCGAAGAGGTCGACGAGCCCAGCGCCATAACGACATTGGCGCCCACCGAAGGCGCCGATCCCGAAGAGGTGCGGGAGTGGCTGCTTGCCGAGCGCAGGATCCTGACGACCTACGGCGGAGTGCAGCGGGCGCCGATGGAGCTGACGGCGCCGGTGTTGCGAATTTCCCCGCATGTCGACACCTTGCCCGAGGATCTCGAGGTGTTCGCCGAGGCCCTGATCGAGGCGACAGCAGCCACCTCCGCGACCTGAGTCGTGCGGAACGGACGCTCCGCTGAGTTTGTACAAACTCTGACATTACCGGTGCATATTGGGCTTGTGTGGAGTAATTTCACCCATCGATCGCGCACCCTTTGGGCGGCCAACTGACGCTTACGCGATTGACCTGCTGGCGATAAATCCGGTGAGAAAGGTCCTTCGATGAACTTCGCTGTGCTACCGCCTGAGATCAACTCGCTTCGCCTGTTCGCCGGTGCCGGACCGGGCCCGCTGTTGCAAGCCGCCTCCGCCTGGGAAGGCCTGGCCGCCGAATTGAGTTCGGCCGCAAAGTCTTTCGCTTCAGTGACCGCGGGATTGACTGGTCAGGCATGGCAGGGGCCGGCCGCCGCGGCGATGGCCACGGCCGCCGTTCCGTACGCGGGATGGCTGAGCGCGGCGGCATCGGAGGCTTCCGGTGCGGCCGCCTCGGCCAAGTCCGTGGTCAGCGTGTTCGAGTCGGCGGTGGCGGCGGCCGTGCACCCATTGGCTGTGTCGGCCAACCGTTCGGGTCTTGTGCGGTTGGTGCTGTCGAATCTGTTCGGCCAGAACGCGCCGGCGATCGCGGCTGTCGAGGCCGTCTACGAGGAGATGTGGGCCCAAGACGTGGCCGCGATGGTCGGCTACCACAGCGGAGCGTCGGCCGCGGTCTCGGCCTTGGCCCCGTTCGCCCAACCGCTGCAGGGTCTGGCCGCGGGATCGGCGGCGGCCGCCGCGGCGCCCGCGGCGACCGCGCGGTCCTGGCAGACGTCGCTTGGTTGGGCGAACGTCGGGGCGGACAACGTGGGCTTCGGGAACATCGGCGCAGGCAACCTCGGCAGTGGGAACTTCGGAGCTTCCAACCTTTTTGATGGCAACATCGGCAACTTCAACGTCGGCTCCGGGAATCTGGGAACCTCCAATATCGGCTTCGGGAACATCGGTTTCGGTAACAGAGGCCTGGCCAACAACGGCAACTTTAACATTGGCTTTGCCAACACCGGGGAAAACAACATCGGCATCGGCCTCACCGGCAATAACCAATTTGGCATCAACCTCAACGCCGGAACTAACAACGTTGGGTTGTTCAACTCCGGCGATGGGAACATCGGGTTTTTTAACTCCGGCAACGGAAACTTCGGCCTTTTCAACACCGGAAGCTTCAACACGGGCATCGCCAACTCGGGCATAGCCAACACCGGACTCTTCAACCCCGGCACCTTCAACACAGGAGCCTTCAACGCCGGTTTCGCCAACACAGGCTCGTTCAACGCAGGCAATTTCAACACCGGAGACGTCAACCCCGGCTCATACAACACCGGCGGCTTCAACATCGGCAACACGAACACCGGTCTGTCCAACTGGGGCAACATCAACACGGGTGCCTTCAATGCGGGTGACCAGAACAATGGGTTCTTCTGGACCGGAGATCGACAGGGCGGCATCGTCTTCGCCGTCACCACTCCCGATATCAACCTGCCCCCGATCGACATCTCGGCTATCCTCGTCGGCGCTTTCAACACCCCGCAAATCACCATCCCGCCGATCACCATTCCGGCGTACACGAGTCCTGCGAATATCAGGATCCTTCCGTTCGACCTGCCGCCGATCACCATCCCGCCGATCAACATCGGGGAGTTCGCGTCGCCCGATGTGCTGGTGGGTGCGTTCGACCTGCCGCAGATCACTGTCCCGCCGATCAATGTCGGCGCGTTCGTGTCGCCCGCCGGCTTCTTGAGTTCGTTCCAGACCCCGGCCATCACGTTGCCGTCGGTGAGTGTTCCGGCGGGGGCGACGTTGGCGAATCTGCTGGTGGGCTCGTTTGAGACGCCGGCGATCACGTTGCCGTCGGTGAGTGTGCCGTCGGGGGCGACG
>NZ_LQOY01000099.1 GCF_002101675.1 Mycobacterium gordonae
CCCTTGCCCCCGGTGGCGCTGGGCCCTGAGGCGACGTCCGCCCCTCCCCCGTTTCCGCCGGCTCCGCCGATGCCCGTGGTGCCCCCGCTGGTGCCGGCGGCACCGGCGCCGCCAACGGCACTGCCAGTTCCAAAGTTGGCCGCGGATCCGCCGTTGCCGCCGCTCCCACCTCCACCGGGTCCCGTACCGCCGACAGCGGCGATCCCGCCGATAGCGGTGCCGGCACCGTTGTGGATTCCGTTGCCGCCGGAGCCGCCGGTTCCGCCCGTGCCGTTCGTGGCGTTGCCGCCGACCCCGCCCATGCCGCCGGTGGCTGTCGTAGTGGCGCTGCTGCTGATGGTCTGCGCAGTGCCCCCAGTCCCGCCGCGCGCTGAGAACACACCACCGTTGTCGATGCCGGTGCCGCCGGCTCCGCCGGTGCCGCCGACCGGGCTCACGGTCGAGTTCGCGTTGGTGATGGTCGCGTTGCCGCCGTCCCCGCCGGCTCCACCGGCGCCGACAAAGCCGTCGCCGCCTCTTCCGCCGGTCCCAGGATTGACGTGTCCGGTTCCGTTGGTGGTTGCTGACCCGCCGGTGCCGCCGTTTCCGCCGTTGGCGGCCTTGCCGCCCGCCCCGCCGTCGCCCGCGGTAGCCGTCGCGGTCGAGGTGCCATTGGAGATGGAAGCCGTGCCGCCGTTTCCTCCGGAACCGCCGATTCCGCCGGTGCCGTCCCCGCCCTTGCCGCCGGTGCCCGACGTCGCGCTGCCCGTGCCCGACGTGGAGGCCGCGCCGCCGTCGCCGCCGCGCCCGCCGTTGGTGCCGAAACCGCCGGTTCCGCCGTGGCCGCCAACGGGGGCAACGGTCGATGTGCTGTTGCTGACCTGCGCGTTGCCGCCCGCCCCGCCTGCACCGGCCGTTCCACCGAAGCCTGCACCGCCCGCACCGCCGTCGGTGGGGGTGACAGCGCCGGTACCTGCGGTGAAGGCCGATCCGCCGGTTCCGCCGGCCCCCCCGTTGATTCCGTCGCCGCCGATGCCGGCGACGCCTCCGGTGGCTTTGGCTGTCGACAGCGCATTGACGACAAACGCGCCGCCGCCGTCCCCGCCCTTGCCGCCGTTGCCCGCGAGGCCCGCGGTGACGCCGTCGGCCCCGGCTCCACCAGTGGCATTGCCCGTTCCGTTGTTTGCCGCAGCGCCGCCGGCGCCACCATTGCCGCCGCCGCCCGCACCAATACCGCCCGCCCCACCGACGCCGCCGACCGCATCCCCGGCCCCATTGCTGGACGCGAAACCGCCGGCGCCGCCGTTGCCGCCACGGCCGGTGGCGGTGCCACCGCCGGCACCTCCCGCACCGCCGACCGCAGCAGGTCCGGCGCCGCTGCTGGAACCGTCGCCGCCCGCTCCGCCGTTGCCGCCGTTACCGGTGCCGGCGCCGTCACCGCCGGCGCCACCGGCACCGCCGACCCCGCCGAAAGCACCGCTGCTGCCGCCGAAGCCGCCCTCGCCGCCGTTGCCGCCAGTCGTGGCGTTGCCACCGGCCCCGCCGGCCCCGCCTCGTCCATAGCTGCCGCCGTAGCCGCCGTGCCCGCCTTTGCCACCGGATGTGGCAGGGCCGGCCAGTGGGTCACCGGCGGCGTCGTAACCCTGGCCGCCAATCCCACCGTTGCCGCCGTTACCGGGGATGACGGTTCCGACGGCGCCGCTGGTCCCGGGGGTACCACCCGGACCGCCGGCGCCGCCGCCGTTCCCGCCGATGCCGACGCCGCCGGGGTTGCCGCCGTTGCCGCCGTCACCGCCCTGAGTGATGGTGGCATTGCCGGCGCCGCCGGTTCCGCCGTCGCCGGGCGCTCCGGCGTTGCCTCCGGCGCCGCCGGCCCCGCCATTGCCGTTGGCGCCCTCCGCACCGAACAGCGTCGAGCCGCGTCCCCCGGCACCGCCCATTCCGCCGTTGCCGCCGTCCCCGCCGGAGCCGCTGTTGCCGCCATGACCGCCGGCGGCCCCCGCAGTGGTCGCGTCCCACCCGGTGCCGCCGACACCGCCGGTGCCTCCGGCTCCGCCCACGCCGCCGCTGCCGCCCGCACCGCCGGCGCCGTACACCAAACCGCCGTTGCCGCCGGCACCGCCCATTCCGCCATGGCTTCCTTTGCCGCCGACGCCGCCGACACCACCGGCCTGGGTCGCGGTGCCCGGGTCGCCGGCGGTACCAGTAGTGCCCGCGGCGCCGGAGCCACCCATGCCGCCGGCCCCACCGCTGCCGAACAACAGGGCGCTACCGCCGGCCCCTCCGGCCCCGCCGTTGATGCCCGCAGCGCCGATCGCGCCGGCTCCACCAGTCCCGCCGTTACCCCACAACCACCCGCCGGTGCCGCCGGCGCCGCCCGCGCCTCCACCCACTCCGCCGGCGCCGCCGACCCCACCGGCACCGAGTAGGCCGGCCGCGCCACCGGCACCACCGGCTCCGCCGGGCGCGCCCGATCCGCCATTGCCGCCGTTGCCCCACAGGATCCCGCCACCACCCCCGTTCTGGCCGGTGCCCTGTGCGCCGTCGGTGCCGTTGCCGATCAGCGGACGGCCCAAGAGCAGATTTGTTGGCGCGTTGATCAGCGCCAGTACCTGCTCTTCGAGCACCTGCAGGGGCGACGCGTTGACCGCCTCGGCAAGGCCGTAGGCCGCTCCGCCTTGGCCGAGGGCGCGCGCGAATTCGGTCTGGAATGCCGCCGCCTGCTTGTTGAGGGCCTGATACGCCTCGCCGTGGCTGGAAAATAATGACGCGATAGCCACGGACACCTCGTCGCCCGCCGCTGCCAACACCGCGGTCGTCGGCACCGCCGCAGCGGAATTCGCCGCGCGCAATGACGAGCCGATGCCCGCCACATCCGCTGCCGCCGCCGCCAATAATTCCGGTGCTGCCATTACGTATGACACTTGGTGCTCCCGCCTGGTGGGTTAGGGCTGACGGCACGAAAACCAGGTGTCCACAATATTCCGAAGGCAGTGGCAATTGGTATGTTTTGCACCCGATACGGCAAAGCCATTGCCCGCGGGCTCGGCAGCGGCTGATTTCTGTGAACATCAAGGGAATTCGGCAAGTGCTGGGTGTCTCCGATGTCCATCTTGGGGCGCTCGTATGCTCATCTGCAGGCCACTGGAATTGGTGTGTGATGAATTCATCCCAAGCTATCGTGCGCACTTTCCGACTGGAATTGCTGGTCGGGCAGGAAAACCTACGCATTCATCGCGCGTCGTGATGAAGAAGGAAACGAAGGCTGCGTTGGCTGCCGGTTGAGTTCCGTCTAAGAACGCCATTCTGGTACACCGCGTTGCGTCGCCATCGGCCAAACCCACCGGGCTCGTTGCAGTCATGAATTAGCCTGTGCCGGTGGCGCAGGCTCCGCGTACCCGGTACGCCCGGTGCGGCGATCTGGATATCGCCTACCAGGTGCTTGGTGATGGTCCCCTGAATCTGCTGGTGCTGCCGGGGCCGTTCGTCCCCATTGACTCGATCGACGACGAACCCGCCCTGTACCGCTTCCATCGGCGCCTGGCGTCCTTCGCCCGGGTGATCCGATTTGATCTGCGCGGAGTGGGGCTTTCGTCGCGGACGCCGGACCTGGACATGTTGGGGCCGGAGAGTTGGGCCGAAGACGCAATCGCGGTGATGGACGCGGTCGGATGTGAGCGAGCCACCATTTTTGCGCCGAATTTTCATGCGATGACCGGGCTCGTGTTGGCGGCGGACCACCCGGAGCGGGTCCGCAACCTGGTCATCGTCAGCGGGACGGCTCGTGCGCTGTGGGCGCCCGACTACCCCGCCGGCGCTGCACCTGAGCTGCTCGATCCCTACTTGACCGTCGCGCTCGAGCACGACGCCGTCGAGCAGGGTTTCGACGTCCTCCGCATCGTCGCGCCGTCGGTTGCCGGTGATGACGTGTTTCGCTCCTGGTGGGATCTGGCCGGCAACCGGGCCGGGCCGCCCAGTATGGCCCGGGCGGTGGCTACAGCGTTCTCCAAGGCCGACGTCCGGGACACGCTTGCCCGGATCAGCGCGCCGACGCTGGTCCTGCACCGCCTCGAAGCGGTTTTCATTCCGGTCGGGCAAGGCCGCTATCTGGCCGAGCGCATCGCCGGATCACGCTTTATTGAGCTGCCGGGTGCGGACGTCCTGTACTGGGTCGGCGATGCCTCGCCGATGCTCGACGAGATTGAGGAGTTCGTGACCGGCGTGCGGGGCGGCGCCGAGGCCGAGCGGGCGCTGGTCACCATCATGTTCACCGACATCGTCGGTTCGACGCAGCACGCGGCTGAGCTCGGCGACCATCGCTGGCGCGACCTGCTGGACAACCACGACCAAATGGTCCGCCATGAGATACAGCGATTCGGTGGCCGCGAGGTCAACACCGCCGGCGACGGGTTCGTAGTGACTTTCAGCAGTCCGAGCGCGGCTCTGGCTTGTGCGGACGCGATCGTGGACTCGGTCCGCGTGCTCGGCATCGACGTGCGCGTGGGCATTCATGCCGGTGAGGTGGAAGTGCGCGGCACTGATGTCGCCGGCATGGCCGTACACATCGCGGCGCGGGTGTCGTCGCTGGCCGGCGCCGGTCAGGTGTTGGTGTCCTCGACTCTGCGCGACATCGTGACCGGGTCGCGCCATCAATTCGTCGAGCGCGGGGAACACGAGCTCAGGGGCGTCCCGGGAGTGTGGCGGTTGTATGCGCTGGCCGGGGCTTCGTCGGTTAACTGAACCGTCAGACGATCGATCCCGCTTCACCGTCTGCGCCCGCTAGACCGCCAGGCCCACCTGACCCAACGAAACCGCCAGCGCCTGGGGCGGCATTGCCAAAATCAGCCGGCGCGACCAGGCTGACCCGGCTGACCCGGCTGACCCGGCTGCCCGGGCTCGCCCGGCTGACCCGGTTGCCCCGGTTCACCTCCCAAGCCAGGTTCACCGCCCGCCCCGCCGGGCCCGCCAGCGCCGCCGGGGCCCCCGTCACCGCCGCGTCCACCGTCACCGCCTCGGCCACCAGCCCCCCCGCGGCCACCCGCGCCACCTGCGCCACCGGCACCTCCGCGACCGCCCTGGCCGCCGTCGCCACCGCGGACCACATCCTCCGTCGGGTCGGTCATTCCGCTGCCTCCTGGTGATTCGCCCAATGCAATCGGCTTCACGCTACGCGCACGGTCAAGGGTTAAGCCGTTCGGCTGACCGTCCTCAGACAAACGACCCACTCTGGCCCGGCGAGCCTGGTAACCCGCCCGGCCCGGTGCCCGCGCCACCGGAGCCGCCGAGGCCGACAATGGCCTGCAGCCCTTGCGCGTGGGCGTTGCCGCCGTCGCCGCCGTTGCCGCCCTTGGCCGACGGGGCGGAGCTGTCACCGCCGGTGCCGCCATTGCCGCCCGCACCGATGCCGGACCCGCTGGTACGTCCATCACCTCCGGTACCGCCTACTCCGCCGGTGGCACCGTCCCCGCCGTCACCTCCGCCGCCACCGGTTGCCTGAGCACCGGAGCCACCCTGCGCAATCGTGGCTGACCCGCCATCGCCGCCAACCCCTCCGCCCCCGCTGGTGCCGGTTCCACCGGCCGCCCCGGTTCCACCGTTGGCATCGCCGGTGCCGTTGGTATAGGCCGATCCGCCGGCGCCGCCGGTCCCTCCGGTGGTGCCGTTGCCCCCCTGACCACCGTCGCCGCCGACGGCGCCGGCACTTGAGGTCTGGTTCCTGATTTCGGCGTTTCCACCCGCTCCGCCAGTCCCGCCCTCCCCGCTGGAACCCGTGCCGCCGGCGCCGCCATGCCCGGCTGTCGCGGTGCTCCTCCCCTCCTGCAGCACTGCCCCGCCTGCGCCACCTGCCCCGCCGACGGTGCCGTCCCCGCCTCGACCGCCGGCACCACCGACGGCATGACCCGTGGCGTCGGTATTGACGACCCACGCCAGGCCACCGCTTCCGGCTGCCCCACCGGGCGAGGTGTTGCCGCCGCTGACGCCGTCAGCTCCCGTGCCACCTACCGCGCCACCCGTTCCGTCGTTGATTGCCATTCCGCCGGAACCGCCGAACGCGGCACCGCTGGTGCCCGCACCGCCCACGCCGCCGTGACCCCCGACAGCGGTTCCCGCGCCGAAATGCACACCGACGCCCCCTTGCCG
>NZ_LQOY01000100.1 GCF_002101675.1 Mycobacterium gordonae
CCACCGACCTGCCCGGCCGCCCCCGACCCTCCGTTGCCGCCGTTGCCCACCAAGATGCCGCCCGCCCCACCGCTGGCGCCGGACCCCGCTGCGCCGTCAGTGCCGTCGCCGATCAGCGGGCGTCCTACCAGCGCCTCGGTGGGGGCGTTGACGACATTGAGGATTTGTTGCAGCGGCGACACATTCGCGGCCTCAGCCCGGGCATAAGTGTTCGCGTTGGCAGTGAGGGTCTGCACCAACTGATCGTGGAATGTGGACAGCTGCGCGGACAGGCTCTGATACGCCTGCCCGTGGCCGGAAAACAGTGACGCCAGCTCCACCGACACCTCGTCGGCGCCGGCGGCCACCACCGCCGTCGTCGCAGCGGCTGCCGCCGCGTTGGCGCACCGGATGGCCGAACCGATACCGGCCGCATCGGTCGCGGCGGACGAAAGCGCTTCCGGGGCAACGATTAGATACGACATTGTGATCTGTTCCCTTCTGCTGCGGCTCGATGATCACTGTGGTGTGGCGCCGGCCACACGTCTCTCCGGTAACTGGGGGATTCGGGGGAGGAAATCTCCTCCCCCAGTTGGGGGAGCTGGGCCCGCCGGCGCCCGTCGAGGGTGAATCGCACGACGCGACACACCGGCGCAGCGTCGGGTCTTTCACACTCGGCAGCAACGAGTTTCGCCGTTTACAGCCAGCTGCCAGACAACTGGGACGCAACTTTCAGTCGATAACAGCTCTTTTGAGTTGACTGTCCTCAGCGCCTGGTGTGAGCATCGAAACCGACCTTGGCGCAAGCCTCTTCACTTCATGGTGCCCGTCGAGGTGCCCGGAAAGGTGAACCACCGAATGGGCCGCAACCGCCGCATCACGGACTGGAATCCCGAAGACACCACCTGCTGGGAGGCCGGAAACGACAAGATCGCCAGGCGCAATCTGCTCTGCACGGTGGCCGGCGACCATGTCGCTTTCTCGATCTGGACGCTGTGGTCGGTGATGACGCTGTTCATGCCCGCCGCGGTATACGGCTTCTCCGCCGGCGACAAGCTGCTCCTGGGTGCCGTCGCCACGTTCGTCGGTGGCTGCGCGCGCATTCCTTACACCCTGGGCATCGCCAAGTTCGGTGGCCGCAACTGGACGGCGTTCTCATCGTTCGTGCTGCTGATCCCCACCGGGTTGACCATCCTGCTGCTGGCCCACCCCGGCCTGCCGTTGTGGCCATATGTGTTGTGCGCGGCCATGACCGGGCTCGGCGGTGGCAATTATGCCGCGTCGTTGGCCAACGTGAACGCCTTCTACCCGGAGCGGCTCAAAGGTGCGGCGCTGGCGGTCAACGCCGGCTTGGGCAATCTCGGGGTCGCGGTGATCCAACTCGTCGGCCTGTTGGCGCTTGCCACCGCCGGCCATCAGGCGCCGTACTGGGTGTGCGCGATTTACCTTGTGGTGCTGGCGCTTGTCGGTATTGCAGCGGCGCTGTTCATGGACAATCTCGAGCACGGCATCGAACTGAACACCATGCGCTCGGTCCTGTTCGTGCGGCATACCTGGGTCATCTCGCTGCTCTACATCTGCACCTTCGGCTCCTGGATCGGGTTCGCATTCGCCTTCGGCCAGGTGTTGCAGGTCAACTTCGAAGAGCATGGCGAAACCGCCAAGCACGCCGCGTTGCACGCCGCTCAGATCGCTTTCGTCGGACCGCTGTTGGGCTCGCTTGCCCGGATCTACGGGGGCCGGTTGTCCGATCGCGTCGGCGGAAGCCGGGTAACGCTGGGTGTTCTGGGCGGCATGATCCTGGCCGCGGGGTTACTGGTGGGCATCAGCACCCATGACGACATCGTGCCGGATACCACCCGTTTCACGCTGATCGGCTACGTGTTCTGCTTCATGGTGTTGTTCATCCTGGCCGGCATGGGCAACGGCTCGGTGTTCAAGTTGATTCCGTCCATTTTCGAGGCACGCAGCCGTTCTCTGGATCTCGGCGAGCCCGAACGCCGCCACTGGGCGCGCGCCATGTCAGGTTCGCTGATCGGCTTGTGCGCTGCGGTGGGCGCACTGGGCGGCGTGGGGATAAACCTGGCCCTGCGCGAGTCGTATCTGCACAGCGGCACTGAGACTTTCGCATATTGGATGTTCCTGGGGGCTTACGTCTTCGCCGCGTGGATCACCTGGTGGATGTATGTGCGCCGCCCAGCCGCCCATGTGATGAAGGACGCAGTCGAGGGCAATGCTGCAGCAATTGCCAGGTAATGCTTCGGAAATGTGCTTGGCATACAACAGACATATGGCCCAGTCACCGTCTGCGCCACTCACTGGCTACCGAGTCGCAGTCACCTCAGCCCGCCGTTCGGAAGAGCTGTGTGCGCTGCTCAACCGGCATGGGGCGGAGGTCTTCGCCGCCCCCGCGATCAGCATGATCGCCCTGCCCGACGACGACGAATTGCACAGCAACACTGAAGCATTGATCACCGATCCGCCGGATATTCTGGTGGCCCACACCGGTATCGGCTTCCGCGGCTGGGTCGCCGCCGCGGAAGGCTGGGGTCTGGCGACCGAACTCATCGACTCGCTGGCGACGGCGCGGGTTATCTCGCGTGGGCCGAAGGCAACTGGTGCGCTGCGGGCGGCCGGGCTGCGCGAGGAGTGGTCGCCGGAGTCCGAATCTTCCCATGAGGTACTGGAATACCTGCTCGAGTCCGGGGTCGCCGGCAAGCGCATCGCCGTCCAGTTGCACGGCGCGGCCGACGGATGGGACCCGTTCCCGGAGTTCCTCGGCGGTTTGCGCGCCGCGGGCGCCGAAGTGGTACCGATCCGGGTATACCGCTGGAAGCCAGTGCCTTTGGACGGTGAGTTCGATCAGCTGGTCACCGGTATCGCCCGGCGGCAGTTCGACGCCGTGAGCTTCACGTCGGCTCCGGCGGCGGTGGCGGTGCTCGAGCGCAGCCGCGACCTGGGCATCGAGGATCAGGTGCTGGCCGCATTCCGCAGCAGTGTGCACGCGATGTGCGTCGGCCCGGTGACGTCGCGGCCGTTGATCCGGCAAGGCGTGCCGACCTCGTCGCCAGAGCGAATGCGGCTGGGCGCCTTGGCCCGTCATATCGCTGAGGAGTTGCCGCTGCTGGGTTCGTGCAGCGTGCGGGCCGCTGGCCATCTGGTCGACATCAGGGGAACCTGCGTGCTGGTCGACGGGTCGGTGAGGACGGTGTCCGGCTCGGGCATGGCGATCCTGCATGCGCTGGCGCACCGGCCCGGCGATGTGGTCGGGCGCGCCGAGCTGCTGCGGGTGTTGCCCGGCAACGGTGGTGACACGCACGCGGTGGACACCGCCGTCCTTCGTTTGCGAACGGCATTGGGTGACAAGAACATCGTTGCCACAGTGGTCAAACGGGGTTACCGACTGGCCCTCGACGGAGAGAACGACGCAGCATGAGCCTGATCCTGGCCGCCCACGGCACCCGCCGCTCGGCAGGTGTCGCAATGATCGGCGACCTCGCCGCCCGGGTGAGCGAACTGCTCGACCGCACCGTCGGGGTGGCGTTCGTCGACGTGCTGGGCCCCACGCCCAGCGAAGTACTATCAGAGCTGCGCGCCCGCGGTGAGCCCGCAATCGTGTTGCCGGCGTTCCTGTCTCGCGGCTACCACGTCCGGGCCGATCTGCCCGCGCACATCGAGGCCAGCGGGCACCGCCACGTGCTCGTGACGCCGGCGCTCGGACCCGGACCGCAGATCGCCAGGGTGTTGTTCCAGAATCTGCTGGAAATCGGCTGGCAGCAGGGAGATTCGGTGATTCTGGCCGCGGCGGGCACCTCGGATTCCCGCGCCCGCGCCGACCTGGACCTCGCGGCGACGTTGCTGTCGAGCCTGACGGGATCACCGGTGGATCTGGGGTTCGCCGCAACCGGCAGCCCGATGATCCGTGACGCCGTCGCCGCTGCCCGTGCCCGGGGTTCGCGCCGCGTAGTGGTCGCCTCCTACCTGCTTGCCGACGGCCTGTTCCAGGAGCGGCTGAACGGCTGCGGCGCCGACCTCGTGACGCGGCCACTGGGCACCCATCCTGCGCTGGCGCGGCTGGTGGCCGAGCGGTTCCGAGACGCCACAATCCGATCGGTCAGGATGCACTACCAGCGCACGGCGTGATCAACGACACTTGATGTTTGCGGGCATCGCGGGTAATCCTGGCAACATGGCCCGTAACGAAGAGCCCTCGCGAGGACTCCTCGACGATGTGGCGAAAATGCTCCGTTTACCGTTCCGGACACCGGAGTTCATCGACCGCATCTTCACCGGCAGCGTCAACCAGGTCGGCCGAAGAACGCTGTACATGTTGATCACCACCTGGGATGCCGCCGGTGGCGGGCCTTTTGCCGCGAGCGCGATCGCGTCCACAGGTCTGTCCAAGACCGCCGAAGTCGTGCAGTCCATGTTGATCGGTCCGGTGTTCAACCCGCTGCTCAAGATGCTGGGAGCCGACAAGATTGCGGTCCGCGCATCGCTGTGCGCCTCACAACTCGTCGGGCTTGGAATCATGCGCTACGGCGTCCGCTCCGAGCCGCTGCACTCGATGACGGTGGAACAGCTGGTGGACGCTATCGGACCGACGATGCAGCGTTATCTCGTCGGCAAAATCGACTAGGCAGCCATCCGCGCGGCGAACCGCCCGACCTGGATACGTCCGTCGGCCGTCACCCGCACCGGGTAGACGGGAACCGAGACTCGCTCGTCTTCCAGGCAGGAACCGTCGTTCAGCGCGAAAGCCTGCTTGTGGATCGGTGATTGCACGATGGCACGGCCGGACCGGTCGCCGACGATGCCGCGGGACAACACCGCCGCGCCGGAGAACGGGTCGACGTTGCCGATCGCGTGCAGGGCGCCGTCGTCAAGCCGGAACAGCGCGGCCTGAGAACCGTCGTCGAGCAGCACGCCGACGCCGCGCCCCGGGATAAGGCGGTCGTAGGCGCAGGCGGTGGTCCACGCCTGGATGTCGTTGATGGGCGTCATGATTCATTGCCTCCTAGGATCGAACTCGCGGAATGCCGATGGGGACAGGCACTTTGCGACCGGAACGTTCGGTAAATGTCACCGTCGGGTCGACGGCGTCGGGGGCGTTGACGAAGGAGACGAACCTCGACAGCTTGTCCGGGTCCTCCAGCACGCCCTTCCACTCGCACTTGTAGTTCGCGACGTGCCGCTCGATGGCGGCCTCGAACTCCCCGGCCAGGCCCAGCGAGTCGTCGCAGACCACCTCACGTACGTGATCCAGGCCCAGCGATTCCACCCACGGCGCGGTGCGCTGCAACCGATCTGCCGTACGGATGTAGTACATGAGAAACCGGTCGATGTAGCGGACCAGGGTGTCGGTGTCCAGATCGCCGGCCAGCAGTTGAGCGTGCTTGGGGGTCATTCCGCCATTGCCGCCGACGTACAGGTTCCAGCCCTGTTCGGTGGCGATCACCCCGACGTCCTTGCCCCGCGCCTCGGCGCATTCCCGTGCGCAGCCCGACACGCCCAGCTTGATCTTGTGGGGCGCCCGCAACCCGCGGTAGCGCAGCTCGAGGTCGATGGCCAGCTGCACCGAATCCTGTTGCCCGTAGCGGCACCAGTCGCTGCCGACGCAGCTCTTGACGGTCCGCAGCGCCTTACCGTAGGCGTGGCCGGACTCCATCCCCGCGTCGACGAGCCGCCGCCAGATCTCGGGCAGTTGGTCGACCCTGGCACCGAACATGTCGATCCGCTGGCCACCGGTGATCTTGGTGTACAGGCCGAAATCCTGGGCGATCTGGCCGATCACGATGAGGTGCTCGGGCTTGATGTCGCCACCGGGCACCCGCGGCACCACCGAATAGCTGCCGTTGCGCTGGATGTTGGCCAGGAAGTGGTCGTTGGAATCCTGCAGTGAGGCCTGCTCGCCGTCCAGGATGTGATCGGACCCGGTGGACGCCAGGATGGATGCGACGACGGGTTTACAGATGTCGCAACCCTTTCCGCTGCCGAAACGCTCCAGCAGTCCGGAGAAGGTGCGGATCTCGGTGGCCGAGATGATCTCGAATAACTCCGCCCGCGACTGTCCGAAGTGCTCACACAGCGCCTTGGACTGCTCGACACCCTCGGCTTCCAGCAGCTGCTTGAGCAGCGGCACACACGATCCACAGGACGTGCCGGCGGCGGTGCACGACTTCAGTGCCGGGACATCGGCGCAGCCGTCGGCGATGGCGCACTTGAGGTCACCCTTGGTGACGTTGTTGCACGAGCAGATCTGGGCCGAATCCGGCAGCGCCCCGATGCCCAACGCGCCGGCGGCGCCGGTCGATCCGGCCGGTGCGATGAGCGCCAGCGGATCGCCGGGCAGTTCACTGCCGACCATGGGCCGCAGCACCCCGTAGGACGACGCATCGCCCACCAGCACCCCACCGAGCAGCGTCCTGGCGTCGTCGGAGAGCACGAGCTTGGCATAGGTGCGGTTCACCGCGTCGTTGATGGCGACCTCGAGGCAATTCTCGGTGCTGCCCATCGCGTCGCCGAAGCTGGCCACGTCGACGCCGAGCAGCTTGAGCTTGGTGGACAGGTCCGCCTCCGGGAATTCCGCGGTGCCGTCGACCAATCGGTCGGCCACGACTTCGGCGCTGGTGTAGCCCGGTCCGACCAGGCCGTAACACCGGCCCTCGATGGCGGCCACCTCACCGACCGCGTAGATGTCGGGATCGCTGGCGCGGCATGCCAAATCGGTGAGGACGCCGCCCCGCGGGGCGACCTCCAGGCCGGCGGTCCGGGCCAGCTCGTCGCGCGGCCGGATGCCGGCCGCGAAGATCACCACACCCGCGTCGATCACCCGGCCGGTCGAAAGCTTCACCTTGAGCGATTCCGAGCCGTCCGAATGTGTCACGGGCTCAATCGATTCGGTGCCGGTTCCGACGTGGATGTCGATGCCGAGGTCGCCGATCATCCTGGCCAGCAACGCACCGCCCGCCTCGTCGATCTGCTGCGCCATCAATCGCGGCATCATCTCGACCACGTGCGTGGGCAATCCGAACTGGCGCAACGCGTTAGCGGCCTCGAGACCCAGCAGGCCGCCGCCGATCACCACCCCGGCATCGCCGCGACCCGACTCGACGGCGCGCTGAGCGCCGGCGCGGATGGCGTCGAGATCATCGAGGGTTCGGTAGACGTGGCACGACGGCAGGTCGTGGCCGGCGACCGGCGGGACAAAAGCATAGGATCCGGTGGCCAGGACCAGCGCGTCGTAGGCGTGGCTGTTGCCGTCGGCGGTGAGCACTGTCTTTGCGGCGCGGTCGATTTCGACGACGCGGGTGTTCAGCAGCAACTGCACCTGAGGGTCGCCGGCATAGTCGTTGCCCGGCAGCGCCAGCAGGCTGCGGTTCCAGCTTTCGGTGTAGGAGGTCAGGCCGACGCGGTCGTAGGCGGCGTCGGCCTCCTCGGCCAGCACGGTGATTTGCCAAGCGTCACTGGTGTCGCGGGCGCGCAGCGCCTCGACCATCCGATGGCCAACCATGCCGTGGCCGACCACGACCACGCGCCGGGCAGCGGCGCGCGCGGGAGCACTTCCGGCAGAAGACATGTCACGAGACTACGAACCCGATGTTGCCGGAAGTGACGCCGAATGTGACACCCTCATCACGCCGTCCTCACAGCTGGCAATCGACTGTGTGACGATGTTCGCTCTGGGCGAACACCCAGGTGGAACTTTAGCGTGGGGCGCTCATGTTTTATCGGGTAGCCGACCACCACAGCGTCGGACACAGCCAACTCACAACGAAGAGTAAGGAGTCACCCATGAGCAATCTCGCCTTGTGGTCGCGTCCGGCGTGGGACACCGACCGGTGGCTGCGGGACTTTTTCGGTCCGGCATCCGCCGACTGGGTCAAGCCCGCTGCCAGCGGTTTTAACCCGGCGGCCGAGATCTTGAAGGACGGCGACGACGCGGTAGTCCGGTTGGAGCTGCCCGGTGTCGACGTCGAGAAGGACGTCAACGTCGAGGTCGACAAGGGACGCCTGGTCATTCACGGCGAACACCGCGACGAGCACGCCGAATCCGAGCACGGCCGCACGCTGCGGGAGATCCGGTACGGGTCGTTCCGCCGGTCGTTCCAGCTTCCGGCGCACGTCACCGGCGAAGCCATCTCGGCGTCGTATGACGCGGGGGTGCTGACAGTGCGGGTCGCCGGCGCCTACACCGGGGCACAGCCGCAACGCATCGCCATCACCAAGTAGCGCGACCAGACGCAAAATCCCCCGACACGCCGAGCGTGCGGGGGATTTTGTGTCTGCTCGGCGCTACTGCCAGCGGGCGAGCAGTTCTTTCGCGCGGGCTGACAGCGCGTACTGCAAGAACGGCCCGAAGCTGATCCGGGCCACCCCGAGCGGGGCGAACGAGGCCGGGTCGTCCTGGTCCGGCGCCGCGATCGCGTTGACCGGCAGGGGCAACTCAGTTGCCAAGCGCCGCAACGTCTCCGGGTCGTGGCGCCCCACCGGGTACAGCACGTCGGCGCCGGCCTGTGCCGCTTCGGTCAGCCGCGCCACGGCCAGGTCGACCCGCGCCTCGGGGTCGCCTTCCTGACGCAGGAACACATCGGTGCGGGCGTTGAGCACCACGTGCACGCCGGCCGCATCGGCGGCCGCCCGGAGGGCACCCACCAACTCCGCGTGCTCGGCGGCAGACCGCAGCCGCCCGCCTTCGGAGTGCACCGTGTCTTCGATGTTGAGCCCCACGGCGCCGATCCCCAACAGGCCCTCGATCAGCCGCTCAGCCGGCTGCCCGTAGCCCGACTCGATGTCCACCGAGACGGGCAGATCGACCGCCGCGGTGATCTGGGCGACCCGGGCCAGCACGTCGTCGAACGACATGCCTTCGCTGTCGGGTTTGCCGACCGAGTCCGCCAGCGGGTGACTGCCCACCGTCAGCGCCGCAAATCCGGCGTCCGCGGCCAGCTTCGCCGACCAGGCGTCCCACACGGTCGGCAGCACCACGGGGTTGCCCGGTTGATGAAGCTGCAGCAGCACCCGGGCCTGTTCGGCTAATTCCAGCGGCATGGGCAGAAAGTCACTTTCTTGGCGGCGGGGCACACGTTGTCCGGTGTCCGGCACCGACAGCGGATAGTATCGACTGACGTATTGTGATCCGTAACACCTTCGGCCCAGGGAGCATCGATTGTCCACCGCCACTGAACTCACCGAACTGCACGAGCTGATGCGGGGACTGCGGCGGTGCGTGACCTCGCTGAAGTCGCGGTACGGAGACAATCCGGCGACCCGCCGCATCGTCATCGACGCCGACCGAATCCTCAGTGACATCGAGCTACTCGACAGTGATGTCGCCGAATTGGACCTCACCCGGGCCACCGTCTACCAATCCAGCGAAAAGATCGCCATCCCGGACACCCAGTACGACACCGACTTCTGGCGCGATGTCGACGACGAGGGTGTCGGAGGTCACAGCAGGTATTAGCAGACGCCCGACTGCGATGCCCGACTAAGGAGCGGGCGCTCATTCTGTGTACCCTTCGAGCTACAGCCCGTTCGAAGAGGAACAACACATTAGATGAGCGCACCAACGGCGAGCCGTTCTGAGTCCGGCGTCTTTTCAGCAACCCGAGCCCAAATCGGGCGCAAAACGCTTCGCACCGACCGGTGGTGGCTGCAGCCCCTGAGGATCAACCTGGGCTTCGCCGCTTTCGTCATCTACGCGACCGTGCGTGCGTTCCAGCAGGACTACTTCTTCGTCCCCAAGTACCACTACCTGACGCCGTTCTACTCGCCGTGCGTGAGCAAGGCCTGCGGTGAGGCCAGTGAGTTCTGGCCGCAGATCCTGCCGGACGTCTGGTGGTTGCCGTACGCGGCGTTGACCCTGCCGTTCCTGCTGCTGTTCCGGTTGACCTGCTACTACTACCGCGGCGCCTACTACCGCACGGTGTGGCAGTCGCCCACCGCCTGCGCCGTGGCCGAGCCGCGCGTCCACTACACGGGCGAGACCAGATTGCCCCTGATCATCCAGAACACGCACCGGTATTTCTTCTACATCGCCGGCATCATCTCGGTGATCAACACCTGGGACGCGATCGTCGCCTTCCACTCCGACGAGGGCCCCGGCGGATTCGGGTTCGGTTTGGGCAACCTGATCCTGCTGGGCAACGTCATCATGTTGTGGACCTACACGCTGTCCTGCCACTCCTGCCGGCACGTCACCGGCGGCCGGCTCAAGCACTTCTCCAAACACCCTGTGCGGTATTGGATCTGGACCCAGGTCAGCAAGATCAACGAGCGGCACAAGATGTACGCCTGGATCACCCTCGGGACGCTGATGCTCACCGACTTCTACATCATGTTGGTGGCCAGCGGCACCATCTCCGACCTGAGATTCATTGGCTGAACAGCCCTTCGGCCATCTTGAGAACGAATATCGAAAAGCTGAGTGAGGTTTCATGGTTGAGGTCGAACGGCACGCCTACGACGTAGTCGTCATCGGTGCCGGCGGCGCAGGGTTACGCGCGGTCATCGAAGCGCGCGAGCGCGGCCTGAAGGTCGCCGTGGTCACCAAATCCCTGTTCGGCAAAGCCCACACGGTGATGGCCGAGGGCGGCTGCGCGGCGTCGATGGGCAACGCCAACCCGAAGGACAACTGGCAGACCCACTTTGGCGACACCATGCGTGGCGGCAAGTTCCTCAACAACTGGCGGATGGCCGAGTTGCACGCCAAGGAGGCACCGGACCGCGTCTGGGAGCTGGAAACCTACGGCGCGCTGTTCGACCGCACCAAGGACGGCCGCATCAGCCAGCGCAACTTCGGCGGGCACACCTACCCGCGGCTGGCGCACGTCGGCGACCGCACCGGCCTGGAGCTGATCCGCACCATGCAGCAGAAGATCGTCTCGCTGCAGCAGGAGGACTTCGCCGAGTTCGGCGACTACGAAGCCCGGATCCGGGTGTTCGCCGAGTGCACCGTCACCGAGCTGCTCAAGGACGGCGACGCGATCGCCGGGGCGTTCGGCTACTGGCGGGAGAGCGGCAACTTCGTACTGTTCGAGGCGCCCGCGATCGTGCTGGCCACCGGCGGCATCGGCAAGTCGTTCAAGGTCACCTCCAACTCGTGGGAGTACACCGGCGACGGGCACGCGCTGGCGCTGCGGGCCGGTGCGACGCTGATCAACATGGAGTTCGTCCAGTTCCACCCGACGGGCATGGTCTGGCCGCCCAGCGTCAAGGGCATCCTGGTCACCGAGGGCGTCCGCGGGGACGGCGGCGTATTGAAAAACTCCGAAAACGAACGGTTCATGTTCGGCTACATCCCGCCGGTGTTCAAAGGCCAGTACGCCGAGGACGAGCAAGAGGCCGACCAGTGGCTCAAGGACAACGACTCGGCTCGTCGCACCCCGGACCTGCTGCCCCGTGACGAGGTGGCCCGCGCGATCAACTCCGAGGTCAAGGCCGGCCGCGGCACCCCGCACGGCGGCGTCTACCTGGACATCGCGTCCCGGCTGACCCCGGCCGAGATCAAGCGCCGGCTGCCGTCGATGTACCACCAGTTCATGGAACTGGCTGAGGTCGACATCACCAAGGAACCGATGGAAGTCGGGCCCACCTGCCACTACGTGATGGGCGGGGTCGAGGTCGACGCCGACACCGGTGCGGCCAAGGTTCCCGGACTGTTCGCCGCGGGCGAGTGCTCCGGCGGCATGCACGGCTCCAACCGGCTGGGCGGCAACTCGCTGTCCGACCTGCTGGTGTTCGGCCGGCGCGCCGGGCTGGGTGCGGCCGATTACGTGCGGGCCCTGAGCAGCCGTCCCGCGGTGTCGGAGCAGGCGCTCGAGGATGCCGCGAAGTTCGCCCTCAAGCCGTTCACCGGACCCACCGACGGCTCGGCCGCGGAGAATCCGTACGCACTGCAGATGGATCTGCAGCACGTGATGAACGACCTGGTCGGCATCATCCGCAAAGAGGAAGAAATCACCCGGGCACTGAAGCTGCTCAAGGAGTTGTGGGCGCGCTACCAGAACGTTCAGGTCGAAGGACAGCGGCAGTACAACCCGGGCTGGAACCTGGCGATCGACCTGCGCAACATGTTGATGGTCAGCGAATGCGTGGCCAAGGCCGCGCTGACCCGCACCGAGAGCCGCGGCGGTCACACCCGCGACGACCACCCGAGTATGGATTCCAGCTGGCGCAACACGTTGCTGGTGTGCACAGAGGCTTCGCAGGAAGAGGCCGAGACAACCGGCGACCACATCACCATCACCCGCCAGGAGCAGATCCCGATGCGGCCAGACCTGCTGGAGCTCTTCAAGGTCTCCGAACTGGAGAAGTACTACACCGCCGAAGAGCTGGCCGAGCACCCGGAACGGAGAGCGTAATGGCGTACAACGCAAGCATGCGGGTCTGGCGCGGCGACGAAAGTGGTGGCGGGCTCGAAGAATTCACCGTCGAGGTCAACGAGGGTGAGGTGGTGCTCGACGTCATCCACCGCCTGCAGCAAACGCAGACGCCCGATCTGGCGGTGCGCTGGAACTGCAAGGCCGGCAAATGCGGTTCGTGCTCGGCGGAGATCAACGGCCGGCCCCGGCTGATGTGCATGACACGGATGTCGACGTTCGAAGAGAACGAAGTCGTCACCGTCACCCCGATCCGCACCTTCCCGGTGATCCGCGACCTGGTGACCGATGTGTCGTTCAACTACGAGAAGGCCCGCGAGATCCCGTCGTTCGCACCGCCGAAGGAACTGCAGCCCGGCGAGTACCGGATGGCCCAGGTGGATGTCCAGCGCTCGCAGGAGTTCCGCAAGTGCATCGAGTGCTTCCTGTGTCAGAACGTCTGCCACGTGATCCGCGATCACGAGGAGAACAAGCAGGCGTTCGCCGGGCCGCGCTATCTGATGCGGATCGCCGAGCTCGACATGCACCCGCTGGACACCGCGGATCGGCAGAAGCAGGCTCAGGAGGAGCACGGGCTGGGCTACTGCAATATCACCAAGTGCTGCACCGAGGTGTGCCCCGAGCACATCAAGATCACCGACAACGCGCTGATCCCGATGAAAGAGCGGGTCGCCGACCGCAAGTACGACCCCGTCGTCTGGCTGGGTAACAAGCTGTTCAGGCGTTAGTCGCCGCGCGCAGCCGGGTATCCGGTTGGCATGCGAGGAACGACCAGCATCAACGAGATTCGAACGGCGATCCGGGAGTTGTCCGTCCGCGCCGAGCTGGCGCGCAAAGAGGGACGGCACGACGACGCGGGTGAGATCGAACAGCGGATCGAAGGCTATCGTGCGGAACTGAGTCAGCGGCCCTAGGCGAAAGGTGGGCCTGCCGGCTCAAATGGCGACCTGTGTGGCGAGGGACTCAGATTCCTGGGAAGGAAGCTAGAGCACCGTTGGACCCACCGCCGGCGCCGCCGCCGCCGGCACCGAATTGGTTGCCTGCGCCGCCGCCGCCCCCACCGTAACCGGCTTTGCCGATCAACATTCCGGAAGCGCCGCCGTTGCCGCCGAAGCCGCCGTCATGGGGGCCTTGGCCGCCGAGACCGCCGTCGCCCCCAGCTGCTGGGCTGTATCCCCAGCCGCCATTGCCGTTTTCGAATTGGAAGCCAACACCGCCGGAGGGGCTGACGCTGCCGCCCGCGTAGCCGTACCAACCGTTGTTATCACCGCCAGGGCCGCCATGGGCGCCACCGCCAGGACCGCCGGAGCCCCCAAGGTAGTAGTCACCGTAGCTGCCGGAGCCGCCCAAGGAGCCGTTGTCGCCGCCGGCGCCGTCGGCACCGCTACCCCCGCCCCCGCCACCGCCACCGGCGGTGCCGCCGCTGCTCAGGCCGCCGCCGCCGCCTCCGCCGCCGCCGCCGTGGCCGATTACGAATCCGCCGTCGCCACCGTTACCCCCCCAACCGCCGGTGGCTTCGATGCCGGTACCGGTGTAGTGGCCGCCCCCGCCGCCGCCGCCCTGGCCGCCGTTTCCGATCACATAAGCCTTTCCGCCGTTACCGCCTTTGGCGCCGGGGCCGCCGCCGCCCCCGTTGCCGCCATGGCCGTAGGCGATACCGCCATTACCGCCGTTGCCGCCATCAATGCCGAGGCCGCCGTAGCCCAGGGCGCCGATTCCGCCATTGCCGCCGTTGCCGATAATCCAGGCGTCCCCGCCGTTGGCTCCGATGCCGCCGTTGCCGCCATTGCCGAAGATCAGACCGCCATGCCCGCCGAAGCCGCCGGGGGTGCCGGCGCCGCCGGAACCGCCGTTACCGCCGTTGCCGAACAGCCCAGCGTCTCCGCCGGCGCCACCCGGCGTCCCGGGTCTGGTGCTCACACCGCCGGCGCCGCCGTTGCCGTACAGAATGCCCCCCGACTTGCCGGGCCGCCCCACCCCGTCAACGGTCTCCCCTGCGGCGCCGTCGCCGATCAGAGGGCGCCCCAGCAACGCCTCAGTAGGCGTGTTCACCGCGCCCAGCAGCTGCTGACCGAAGCCCTGCAGAATGGCACGATTGGCGACCTCGGCGCTGGCATACGACCCCGCAGCACTGCTCAGGGCCTGGACGAACTGCTCATGAAGCACTGCCGCGTGCATGCTCTGCGCCTGATAGGTCCGGGCGCGCGCGCCCAGCAACGCCGCGACTGCCCCCGAGATCTCATCGGCGCCCGCGGGCAACAACGCCGTTGTAGGCGCCACCGCGGCGGCGCTGGCCGCCCTGATATCTGAGCCGATACTCGCGATATCACCGGCCGCCCCCGCCAAAACCTCTGGATTCGCAAAGACGAATGACATCCACACCTCACCGAAACGCCGACACAAGACGTCCGACCAACTTCGGCCGCCTCGGCTGGGCGACCGTGCCCGTACCGTGCACTTATTGTGCGTCCAGCCGGATTATTTATTCCGCATCGGCTTTAAGTGGCTCGGCGCAGAGCCGCACCTCAGACGCCGAGGCGACGAAAAACGCTGCGGTGGAACACGATCGGCGCCACCTCGGCGTCGACCGTGACCTCATTGACCCGCAGCACCACGATGGTGTGGTCGCCGGCCGGAATCAGTTGCTCGATCGCGCTTTCCAGCCACAGCGCGGTGCCCTTGACGAACACGGCACCCGACTCGCGGGATTCAGTCTCCAAACCGGCGAACCGGTCCCCCGTCTTGGCGGCCAGGGTGCGCGCGGCGGCATCGTGGGACTCGCCGAGCACGCTGATGCCCAGCATCGGCGCGCATTTGAGCTTGGGCCACGTCGTTGACGTGTTCTGCACACAGAAGGACACCAGCGGCGGCTCCAGCGAGACCGGCACGAACGTGCTGGCCGCGAGGCCTTCCCGAACACCGTTTACCTCCGCGGCGATGGCGATCACCCCGGACGGAAAGTGGCCGAAAGCCTCACGTAGTGACGTCGGGGTCAGCTTGTTGTTCGCACTCACCGGACTTCATTCGCTCCTCGAGCCGAGAACGGGATTCTCGCTTTCGAGCCTACCGGGAGCGTATCCATGAGCGGCAGCCACATCGGGATGCGCACGCAGCCTGCTCTTCCAGGCGTTGCGGCCGTAGACCGAGTGGATCGGGTCGGTGGGGTCGGGTGCCGGCTGCGCCCGCCGGGCCAACGCGGCGGGCAGCGAGAGCACCGGTAACTGCGCGTCCAGCGCGGGGTTGAAGAAATACGGCACCGAGATTCGCTCGGCGCTCGCCCCGGCCAGGTTCACCCGGTGCTCGGTGGCGCGCAGGTAGCCACTGGTGGCGACCTCGAGCAACTCGCCGATGTTGACGACGAAGGCTCCGTCGAGCGGCGCGACGTCGACCCAGCGATCCCCGCGTCGCACCTGCAGGCCGCGGCTGCCCGGTTCGGCCAGCAACAAGGTAAGCACCCCGGAGTCTTTGTGCGCGCCGACGCCCTGCGGGGAGGCCGCGCGTGCTGGGTACCGCACGGTCTTGATCAGCGTGGCGGGGCGCCAGGCGAAAGCGGCGTCGAAAATCTCGGGCGGGCTGCCCAGACAGGCAGCCCAGTGCCGCAGCAGGGTCCGCGACACCTGGGCCAGCGCGGCATCCCACTCGGCGATGATGCCCGGCAGCTCGGGCAGGGCCGCCGGCCACTGGTTGGGGCCCTGCAGCCACAGATAGTCAGGCCGGCCGGGCCCACCGACCGGCGGGCGCTCGGGACCGATGTCGATCTGCTCTCGCCAGTCGACCTCGCCTCGGGTGAGTTCCCCGCCCATCCGGGTGTAGCCACGGAAGTGTGGGCTGCGCACCATCGCGATCGCGTCCTTGTCGGCCGGTGGCAGCGCAAACAGTCGCCGGGCCGCGCCGAGCAGCCGGTTCACCAAGCTCGCGGGAACCCCATGTCCGGCGAGGTAGAAGAAGCCCACCTCGTGGGCGGCCCGCCGCAGACCGGAGCGCAACCGGTCTGAATCGGCCTTCAGATCCACTATCGGAAGGGCCGTGACGCTCCCCACATTCGACATCTGCTCCATCATCGCCGCAGGTGAGCAGCCGTGCCAGCACTGGAATCAGCGCTATCCCAACCGGTTGGTTAGTTAGACGGTGAAATGTTCCTCACATCGACTTGCGTTGAACAACACAGCCGCGATATTTTTAACGGTGTTACTGGTGGGTAACTTAGACCTAGTACCCAACCACAGGTGGCATTCTCAACGAGGAGGACCGTAGTGAGCCACTACAAGAGCAACGTCCGTGACCAGGAATTCAACCTGTTCGAGGTGCTGGGTGTCGACAAAGCGTTAGGCCAGGGGGAGTTCAGCGATCTGGACGCCGACACCGGCCGCGAGATTCTCGCGGAGGTAGCCCGGCTGGCCGAGGGACCCGTCGCCGAATCTTTCATTGAAGGCGACCGCAACCCGCCGGTCTTCGACCCGAAGACTTTCTCGGTGACTCTGCCGGAGTCGTTCAAAAAGTCCGTCAATGCGGTGATCGACGCCGGCTGGGACAAGGCCGGCCTCGACGAGGCACTCGGCGGTATGCCGATGCCCAAGGCCCTCATGTGGGCCATCAACGAGCACATTCTCGGCTCCAACCCGGCGGTGTGGATGTACGCCGGCGGCGCGGGCTTCGCCCAGATCCTCTACCACCTCGGCACCGAGGAGCAGAAGAAGTGGGCCGTGCTGGCGGCCGAACGCCGCTGGGGATCGACCATGGTGCTGACGGAGCCGGACGCCGGCTCGGACGTGGGCGCCGGCCGCACCAAGGCCGTCAAGCAGGAGGACGGCACCTGGCACATCGACGGTGTCAAGCGGTTCATCACCTCGGGTGACTCCGGTGACCTGTTCGAGAACATCTTCCACCTGGTCCTGGCCCGTCCGGAGGGCGCCGGTCCCGGTACCAAGGGGCTGTCGCTGTTCTTCGTGCCCAAGTTCCTGTTCGACCCCGAGACGGGCGAGCCCGGCGAGCGAAATGGCGTATACGTCACCAACGTCGAACACAAGATGGGCCTGAAGGTCTCGGCCACCTGTGAGCTGTCCCTGGGCCAGCACGACAAGCCCGCCATCGGCTGGCTGGTCGGCGAGGTGCACGACGGCATCGCGCAGATGTTCGAGGTCATCGAGCAGGCCCGCATGATGGTGGGCACCAAGGCCATCGCCACCCTGTCCACCGGTTACCTGAACGCGCTGGAGTACGCCAAGTCCCGCGTCCAGGGTGCCGACCTGACCCAGATGACCGACAAGACGGCTCCCCGGGTGACCATCACGCACCACCCCGACGTGCGCCGGTCGCTGATGACCCAGAAGGCGTACGCCGAGGGCCTGCGGGCGCTGTACCTCTACACCGCCACCTTCCAGGACGCGGCCGTTGCCGAGGCAGTGCACGGGGTGACCCCCGAGCTCGCCGCCAAGATCAACGACCTGATGCTGCCGATCGTCAAGGGCGTCGGCTCCGAGCAGGCCTACGCCAAGCTCACCGAGAGCCTGCAGACCTTTGGTGGGTCCGGCTTCCTGCAGGACTACCCGGTCGAGCAGTACATCCGGGACGCCAAGATCGACTCGCTGTACGAGGGCACCACGGCCATCCAGGCGCAGGACTTCTTCTTCCGCAAGATCATCCGCGACAAGGGTGTGGCGCTGGCCCACGTCTCCGGTGAGATCCAGCAGTTCGTCGACAGCGAGTCCGGCAACGGACGGCTCAAGACGGAGCGGGCGCTGCTGTCCAAGGCGCTCACCGACGTCCAGGGGATGGCCGCCTCGCTGACCGGCTACCTGATGGCCGCTCAGGAGGACGTGACCAGCCTCTACAAGGTGGGCCTGGGTTCGGTGCGGTTCCTGATGAGCGTCGGCGACCTGGTCATCGGCTGGTTGCTGCAGCGTCAGGCCGCGGTGGCCGTCGAGGCCCTGGACGCCGGAGCCACCGGCGCCGAGCGGTCCTTCTACGAGGGCAAGATCGCGGTCGCGTCGTTCTTCGCCAAGAACTTCCTGCCGCTGTTGACCAGCACCCGCGAGGTGATCGAGACCCTGGACAACGACATCATGGAGCTCGACGAAGCCGCCTTCTGAGTAGCACCAACAAAATCCCCCCGCTTTTGGGCGGGGGGATTTTTGTGTTGATGGCTGGCGCGACACTGACGTCAGACACAGGACACGCCGAGAAGGGTGTACGCACGTTTAATCTCGGCGCAGGGGCCGGGCGCGGGAGGCGTGCCGGAGGGGTGCCGGTGAGGCGTGCAGGAAAGCAAAAAGACCGCCGCTGGATCCCCTCACTCCAGCGGCGGCCCTTCTCGTTCGCCCGTCTACGCTGACCGGCAATCGATCCAGGGATTGCCCCGCGTTGCCGTCGGGGTCGGGGGGTCAGACCACAACACGGGGCTATCCGATCGAGCGATTACCCATAAGTTCGCGTAACTAATCCACCAAATCGAAAAATTGCCCGGGTGATTTCTGGCACACGTCAGGCCGCCAGAATCGCCGCCACGCCCTGGCCGCCGGCCGCGCAAATCGAGATCAGCGCGCGCACCGGCCCCTTGGTCTCGGCCTTCTTGTGCGCCAGTTGCTTGGCCGTCTGGGCCAGGATGCGTCCGCCGGTCGCGGCGAAGGGATGACCCGCCGCCAGCGACGATCCGTTGACGTTCAGCTTGGACCGGTCGATGGAGCCCAGGGCGCCATCCAGCCCCAGCCGCTCCTTGCAGTACTCCTCGGACTCCCAGGCCTGCAGATGCGCGAGTACCACCGACGCGAATGCCTCGTGAATCTCGTAGAAATCGAAATCCTGCAGGGTCAGACCGTTTCTCGCCAGAAGCCGCGGGACCGCGTAGGTGGGCGCCATCAACAGGCCGTCGTACCCGTTGACGTAGTCCACCGCGGCGGTCTCGGAATCCACCAGGAAAGCCAGGGCGGGCAGATTGTGGTCGGCCGCCCACTGCTCGCTGGCCAGCAGCGCCACCGAGGCGCCGTCGGTCAGCGGGGTCGAGTTGCCCGCGGTCATGGTCGCGTCGCCTGCCTTCACCCCGAAGACCGGGCGCAAGGTGGCCAGCTTTCCCGGGCTGCAGTTGGGTCGCAGGTTGTCGTCGCGGTACAGGCCCAGGAAGGGCGACACCAGGTCGTCGAAGAAGCCGCGGTCGTAGGCGGCAGCCATGTTGCGGTGGCTGGACGCGGCCAGTTGGTCCTGGTCGACGCGCTTGATGCCCATCTCCTTGGCCGTGACGGCAGCGTGCTCACCCATGCTTTTGCCGGTGCGTGGCTCGCTGTTGGCCGGGATCTCGATGCCCAGGTTCGCCGGCAGCGTGCCGACCAGCTTGAGCCGCTGCACGTTGGACTTGGATCGCCGCAGTTTCAGCAGGGTGCGCCGCAGGTCGTCGCCCAGACCGATCGGCGGGTCGGAGGTGGTGTCCACGCCGCCGGCGGCCGCGACCTCGTAACGGCCGGCGGCGATGCCGTCGGCGGCGGCGATAGCCGCCTGCAGCCCCGTGCCGCACGCCTGCTGGATGTCGAAGGCGGGGGTGTGCGGGTTCAGTTCCGAGCCGAGCACGCATTCGCGCATGAGATTGAAATCGCGGGAGTGCTTGAGCACGGCGCCACCGACCACCGCGCCCAGCCGCTCGCCCCGCAGGTTGAACCGGTCCACCAGTCCAGCAAGCGCCGCGGTGAACATGTCCTGGTTCGACGCGTCCGCATAAGCGCCGTCCGAGCGCGCGAAGGGGATGCGGTTGCCGCCGAGAACTGCGACGCGTCGCTTGGTCTGATCACTGGCAGTGGCCACTGTTATCTCCGTCGATCTCCGGTAGTACGGGGGCTAGTTTTGGGGTATCAGCGCTTCGCAGGCAATACTACCCACTGTTCTTACTCTCAAGTAAGTTCGTACCCCTGACACGGAAGGCAAGCTCAGTGGCACCCAAGGTCTCGCCCGATCTGTTCTCTCAGGTTGTCAATTCCGGCCCCGGATCGTTCCTGGCCAAGCAACTTGGAGTCCCGCAACCCGAGACCCTGCGCCGGTACAGGCCGGGCGACCCGCCGCTGGCCGGTTCGCTGTTGATCGGTGGCCCCCAAGACCAACCGGGCCGCGTTGCGGAGCCGCTGCGGGCGGCGCTGGACTCCGACTACGACCTGGTGGGCAACAACCTGGGCGGACGCTGGGCGGATTCGTTCGGCGGCCTGGTGTTCGACGCCACCGGGATCACCGAGCCGGCCGGGCTGAAGGGTCTGCACGACTTCTTCGCTCCCGTCATCCGCAACCTGGGCCCCTCGGCGCGGGTTGTCGTCGTGGGCACCACTCCCGAGGCCATCGAGAACCCGCATGAGCGGATCGCGCAGCGCGCACTGGAGGGGTTCACCCGCTCGGTGGGCAAGGAACTGCGCCGCGGCGGCACTTCGGCGCTGGTGTACCTGGCGCCGGACGCGAAGCCGGCCGCCACCGGCCTGGAATCCACGATGCGGTTCATCCTGTCGGCCAAGTCGGCCTACGTCGACGGCCAGGTGTTCTACGTCGGCGCGGCCGACTCCACACCGCCCGCCGACTGGGATCGTCCGCTGGACGGCAAGGTGGCCGTCGTGACCGGCGCCGCCCGCGGCATCGGGGCCACCATCGCCGAGGTGTTCGCCCGCGACGGTGCCCGCGTGGTCGCGATCGACGTGGAGTCCGCCGCCGAGAAGTTGGCGGAGACGGCCAGCAAGGTGGGCGGCACCCCGCTGTGGCTGGACGTCACCGCCGACGATGCGGTGGAGAAGATCTCCGAGCACCTGCGCGACCACCACGGCGGCAAGGCCGACATTCTGGTGAACAACGCCGGCATCACCCGCGACAAGTTGCTGGCCAACATGGACGACGCCCGCTGGGACGCCGTCATCGCCGTCAATCTGCTTGCGCCGCTGCGTCTCACCGAAGGACTGGTGGCCAACGGCACGCTGGGTGACGGCGGCCGGGTGATCGGGCTGTCGTCCATCGCCGGCATCGCGGGCAACCGCGGGCAGACGAACTACGGCACCACCAAGGCCGGCATGATCGGCATCACCCAGGCGCTGGCGCCCGAACTGGCCGAAAAGGGCATCACGATCAACGCGGTGGCGCCGGGCTTCATCGAAACCGAGATGACCGCCGCGATCCCGCTGGCCACCCGCGAGGTGGCCCGGCGGATGAATTCGCTGCTGCAGGGCGGCCAGCCCGTCGACGTCGCCGAGACCATCGCCTACTTCGCCAGCCCGGCGTCAAACGCGGTGACCGGCAACGTGATCCGCGTCTGCGGCCAGGCGATGATCGGGGCCTGACGGTGAACCAACCCAGTGGGCTTCGGAACATGCTGCGGGCAGTGGCCGGCGCGTTACCCGTGGTGTCCCGGTCCGACCAGCTGTCCGACCGCACGGTAACAGTCGAGGAACTGCCCATCGACCCCGCAAATGTGGCCGCCTACGCGGCGGTCACCGGCCTGCGCTACGGCAACAACGTGCCGCTGACCTACCCCTTCGCGCTCACCTTCCCGTCGGTGATGTCGTTGGTGACCGGCTTCGACTTCCCGTTCTCCGCAATGGGTTCGGTGCACACCGAGAACTTGATCACGCAGTACCGGCCGATCGCGGTGACCGACACGGTGGGCGTGCGGGTGCACGCCGAGAACCTGCGTGAGCACCGCAAGGGGCTGCTGGTCGACCTGGTGACCGACGTCAGCGTCGGCAACGACCCGGCGTGGCATCAGGTGACCACGTTCCTGCACCAGCAGCGCACCAGCCTCTCCGACGAGCCGAAGCCGCCGCCGCAGAAGCAGCCCAAGCTGCCCCCGCCGTCCGCGGTGCTGCGGATCACCCCTGCGCAGATCCGTCGCTACGCGTCGGTGGGCGGTGATCACAATCCGATTCACACCAGCTCGGTGGCCGCCAAGCTGTTCGGCTTCCCCACCGTTATCGCGCATGGAATGTTCAGCGCCGCAGCGGTATTGGCGAACATCGAGGCCCGTTTCCCGGACGCCGTGCAGTATTCGGTGCGGTTCGGCAAGCCCGTTGTGCTACCGGCTACCGCCGGTTTGTATATCGACGAACGCAATTACGGTTGGGAACTGTCCCTGCGCCACATCTCCAAGGGCTACCCGCACCTGACCGCCTCGGTGCAACCCCTCTGATCAACCGGCCCGGTGATCCAGGCGCAGAGTACGACGGCGGATCACGAGTCTGTCGAGCGCGTGCGCCCCGACGGCGGTGACCGCGAAGACGAGCAGCATCCAGATCGGTGGCCGGGCCAGTTCCCAGACGAAGATTGCCGCCCAGATCGGTGAACCCTGCGTCACGGCCAGCACACCGGCCGCTGCGCCCAGCGAGATGACCGGCCCGTGTAAGTGCGTACCGGCAAGCTGATTGAGCGTCAGCACCAGCAGCGTCCCCGCGGCCGCCCCGGTGGCCAGCGACGGCGTGAGCAGTCCGCCGGCGCCCCCGGCGCGCAGGAACAGGGCCGTCAGCAACGGTTTGAGCGCCAGGATGACGGCCGCCGATGTCAGGGTCATACCGGAGGCCAGACTGACGGTCAGCACGCTCTTTCCGTTGCCGGGCAACTCCGGCCACCAGTGCGAGCAGACGCCGGTCAGCAGCCCCGCGCCGGCCAGCGCGGGAACCAGCACCCAGGAGCGGATCAGGGTGGCCGGACGGGCTGCGGCGAGGATCTTGTTGAAGACCCAGCCCACCGCGAAGGCCACCGGTGCCAGCGCGAGCCCGTGTGCACTGAGTAGATAGGCCGATTCCGCACTCGGCCAATGCAATTCGTTGTGGTCATGGGTGACCGCCGAGCCGACCGCGACGGCCAGGCTCGACGTGATCAAGGCCGCGCCCACAGCGCGTAACCGCCAAGTGCTCAGCAGGATCCGCAAAGTGAAGAGCGCACCGGCCATCGGCACCGCGTACACCGCACCCAGGCCGGCGCCGGCCGCGCAGGCCAGCAGGATCTCGCGGTCGGCCGGGGACAGCCGCCGGAGCCACGCGGTTCCGAAATCGCCCAGCACAGCCGCGAATTGGCGCGGGGCACCTTCGCGTCCCAGTGAGGCCCCGGAACCGACCAGCACGACCTGAAGCATGGCGTCGATGCTCCAAGTCAGTCTCGGGACCCGCCCGCGCCCGGCGATGGTGCCGGCCAGCGGCGGGACCTCGGTGCGCCGGCGCAGCATCCACCAGCCCGCGCCGGCCACTGCGGCACCGACCATCGGCCCCAGGGCCCGCCGTACCGGACTGCTGCCGGTGATCCCGTCCAGCAGCGAGCCGAATGTGTAGTGGTAAGTGAGATGTTCGACCGAACGCAGCACCACCGTGGTGGCCAGCCCGGCTAGTCCGGCCAGCAGTCCCACGATGACAACAGCACAGAAGAAGTCGACGTCGCGGCGGGGCGGCACCACGCGAATTCAGCCCCTCGCGCTGTGGGGAGCGGTGTCCCGGTCGGGCGGCGCCCCCCGCAGTCCGGTCCAGAACAGGTCGATCATCATCTCGGCGGCCGCATCGACGTCGATGTCACCGGTACTCAGGCGGCTGGCGATGGCCTCCCCGGCGCCCACCAAAGCCACCGCCATGATCTCGATTTCGGCGTCCGAGCGCGGGCTGCGGGTGCCGGCCCGCACCAGCCCGGCCACCAGATCGATGATCTGCTCGCGACCCTCGCGCACCGTGTGGGCGAACGCCTGCGAACTGGTGGCCTGGGTGTACATCACGATCCAGGACGCCCGGTTCTCGTCGATGTAGCGCAGGAAAGCTCCAATAGTGTTGCGCAACAGATCTTTCGGGCTCTGCGTGAAGTCGATGTCGGCGCGGACCGCGTCGATGAACCGGCTCATCTCCCGGTTCAGGCAGGCGCCGAACAGGTCCTCCTTGGAGCCGTAGTAGAGGTACAACATCGGCTTGGAGATCTCGGCCGCGGCGGCGATCGTGTCCATCGAGGTCTCGTGGTAACCGTTGACCGAGAACATCTGCACCGCGGCGTCGAGCATCTGTTGCTCACGGACAGCACGCGGTAACCGCTTGGTACCACCCGCCATCGCTATCCCCTATCCATCTCGAAACTAGGGTAAGCACTGTCCGTCAGCGGCCACACGTCGCGGTGACGCCCTTCATCGAAGCAACCCGCACCAGCGAGGCGTCCACCTGCTGCACCGGCAGATCGCCGGCATTGACCGCCTGCTCGAGCCGGTCCAATACGGCGGGCACCTCCTTGGTGGTGACCCACAGCGCTATGTCGGTACCGGCCTGCAGCGTTTTCAGCACCGCCTCGGTCACCCCAAACCGGTCGGAGATGGCGGCCATGCTGGAGACGTCGTCGCTGAACACCGGGCCGTTGAACGGCGGCCCGCCGTAGCCGGTCCCGTTCCGCAGCAGGTCGACCGCGGCCTTGCTCAGGCTGGCCGGGTCACTGCCGGTCAACCCCGGTACCTGCATGTGACCGATCATCACCGCCACCGGGATGGCGTTGAGCAGGGTCCGATACGGCACCAGGTCGTTGGCTATCAACTCCGACAACGGGGGCGTGGTGACCCCGCCGGTGTGCGAATCACCCGAACCGTGGCCGTGGCCGGGAAAGTGCTTGAGCACCGGAAGCAGCTTCGCGTCGCGCAGGCCCTGCGCGTAGGCGCCGGCGGACTGGGCGACCTTCGTCGGGTCCGAGCCGAACGAGCGGTCGCCGATCACGGTGTCATCGGGCGCGTCGGTGACGTCGACAACCGGGGCGAAGTCGACGGTGATGCCCAAGTCCTTCATCTTGCGGCCCCGGGTCAGGGCCAGGTCGTGGACCTGTTCGACCGGCATCTGCCCCATTTCCTTGGCCGTCGGGCCCCTGCCGTCCAGCAACGTCCGCAACCGCGAGACGCGACCGCCCTCCTCGTCGACGCCGACCGCGAGCGGCAGCGGTCCGGCCGCGTTGGCGATCTCGCCCAGCGGTCCGGGAAGCATGGACAGGTCGGTGTCGCTGCCGATGAGAATGCCGCCCACGTGAAACTGCGTGACCACGTTTCTCGCGTCGGCGGCGTCGCGCACCCCGACCATCAGCAGCTGAGCCAGCTTGTCACGCAGGTTGGGCATCTTGGCCGGGACGTCAGGCGGGTCGGCGCACACTCGTGGGCCCGGCGCCGCGGCCGGTGTGGAGCTGGTGCTCGACGAGCTCGGACTACCCGTGGTCGAGGACTTCCCGGGCTTGCTGCCGCCGTGGCAGCCGGCGATGAGCACCGACGCGGCGGCGAGGACGGCCAGGGTGCGCGAAAAAGCCATCCGGACATGCTGTCACGGGCGTTTCACCGCCGAGTTCGCGGGCGGGCTCAGTGCGGCGGCCGGGAGTTCGGCGCGAGATTCCGGCACCACACTGCTTCGGCATGGCGACCGATGCTCAGCGCCGTTCTGCTAGGTTCGGTTGCATGAACCGGATCATCGCGCCCGCCGCCGCCAGTGTGGTGGTCGGCCTGTTGCTCGGCGCAGCCGCGATTTTCGGCGTCACCTTGATGGTCCAGCAGGACACGAAGCCGCCACTGCCCGGGGGCGATCCAGGGTCGTCGGTGCTCAACCGGGTCGAGTACGGCAACCGCAGCTAGCCAGCCGAAGGTCGAATGTTCGGCCCTGTCGCGTCGCTGGCTGCTGTTGGTTGGGGCCCTCTCGCTGGTTCTGTCCTTCGCCCAGTCCCCCGGCCAGGTCTCCCCCGACACCAAACTCGATCTCACCGCTAACCCGCTGCGCTTCCTGTCCCGCGCCACCAACCTGTGGAACAGCGAGCTGCCGTTCGGCCAGTCCCAGAACCAGGCCTACGGCTACCTGTTCCCGCACGGCACCTTCTTCCTGATCGGCCACGCGCTCGGAGTGCCCGGCTGGGTCACCCAACGCCTGTGGTGGGCGCTGCTGCTGACGGTCGGCTGCTGGGGGATGTTGCGGGTGGCCGAGGCGCTGGGTATCGGAAGCCCGACGTCCCGGATGCTCGGCGCCGTCGCGTTCGGCCTGTCACCGCGGGTGTTGACCACGCTGGGATCGATCTCCTCGGAAACGCTGCCGATGATGCTCGCGCCCTGGGTGCTGCTGCCGACGATCCTCGCGTTACGGGGTGGCTCGGGGCGCTCGGCGCGGGTGCTTGCCGGCCAGGCCGGCCTGGCGGTGGCGTTGATGGGCGCGGTCAATGCGATCGCGACGCTGGCCGGCTGCCTGCCCGCGGCAATCTGGCTGGCCGCGCACCGGCCCGGCCGACGGTGGTTGCGCTACGCCGGATGGCTGCTGGTGGCGCTGGTGCCGGCGGTGTTGTGGTGGGTGGTGGCGCTGAGCCAGTTGCGCGGCGTCAGCCCGCCATTCTTGGACTTCATCGAGTCCTCGGGTGTGACGACCCAGTGGTCCTCCCTGGTGGAGTTGTTGCGCGGCACCGACAGCTGGACACCATTCGTGGCGCCCACCGCGACGGCGGGAGCCCCCTTGGTCACCGGGCCGGTGGCCATCCTGGGCACCTGCCTGGTCGCCGGCGCCGGCCTGGCGGGGCTGACCTTGAACACGATGCCGGCCCGGGGCCGGCTGGTGGCCATGCTTCTGGTGGGGGTGGTTCTGCTGGCCGTCGGTTACAGCGGTGGGCTGGGATCGCCGGTGGCTCATCAGGTGCAGGCGTTTCTGGACGCCGCGGGCACCCCGTTGCGCAATGTGCACAAGCTCGGGCCGGTCGTCCGGATCCCGCTGGTGCTCGGCTTCGCTCAGCTGCTCGGCCGGATCCCGCTCCCCGGCAGCGCGCCGCGGACGGTATGGCTGGCGGCGCTGGCCCATCCGGAAGGCGACCGCCGGGTGGCGGTGGGGATCGTCGCGCTGACCGGCCTGCTGGTCAGCACGTCGCTGGCCTGGTCCACGCGGCTGACCCCGCCCGGGACCTTCACCGCGATCCCAGACTATTGGCACGAGGCGGCGGACTGGCTCACCGCGCACCAGGAGGGTCGGGTGCTGGTGGTGCCGGGCGCGCCGTTCGCCACGCAGGTATGGGGCACCAGTCACGACGAGCCGCTGCAGGTGCTGGGCAGCAGCGCATGGGGGGTACGCGACTCCATTCCCTTGACGCCACCGCAGACCATTCGTGCGCTGGATTCGGTGCAACGTTTGTTCGCGGCCGGACGTCCGTCCGCCGGACTCGCGGATTCGCTTGCGCGCCAGGGTATTTCGTATGTAGTGGTGCGCAATGACCTGGATCCCGAATCGTCACGGTCAGCCCGGCCGATCCTGGTGCACCGCGCCATCGCGGGGTCACCGGGGCTGACCCAGGTCGCCGAGTTCGGTGCGCCGATGGGACCGGGACTGCTGGCCGGCTTCGTCAACGACAGTGGGCTGCGGCCGCGGTACCCGGCCGTGCAGATCTACCGGGTGGGTTCGGCCGGTGCTGCGGGTGCGCCCTACTTCGCCGACGTAGACGGGATGCCGCGCGTCGACGGCGGACCGGAAGTGCTGCTGCGCCTGGACGAACGGCGACGGCTGTCAGGCCGGCCGCCCCTCGGCCCGGTGCTGATGACCGCGGACGCCCGGGCCGCCGGGCTCCCGACGCCGGTGGTGACCGTCACCGACACCCCGCTGGCCCGGGAAACCGATTACGGCCGCGTCGACCTGCATTCGTCTGCGATCCGGGCGCCCGGGGACGCCAGGCATACCTACAACCGGGTGCCCGACTACCCCGTCCCGGGTGCCGACACGGTCTACGGTAGCTGGACCGGCGGGCGTATCACCGTGTCGAGTTCGTCCTCGGATGCCACGGCCCTGCCCGACGTCGCCACGGCCACCTCGCCCGCCGCCGCCGTTGACGGCGACCCCGCGACCGCCTGGGTGTCCAACGCCCTGCAGGCCGCCGTCGGCCAGTGGCTTCAGGTCGACTTCGACGACCCGGTGACCAACGCGGTCCTCACCCTGACACCGAGTGCGTCGGCCGTTGGCGCGCAGGTGCGCCGCATCCTCGTCGAAACCGCCAACGGCAGCACCACGCTGCGGTTCGACGAGTCCGGGAAGCCGTTGAGCGCCGCCCTGCCGATCGGCGAGACACCGTGGGTGCGAGTCACGGCGGCCGGCACCGACGACGGAACGCCCGGGGTGCAGTTCGGGATCACCGACCTCACGGTCACCCAATACGACGCATCGGGTTTCGCTCACCCGGTCCAGTTGCGCCACACCGTGTTGGTGCCGGGGCCGCCGCCGGGCGCGTCGATCGCCGGCTGGGAACTGGGCGCCGAACTGCTGGGCCGTCCGGGTTGTGCGCCGGGGCCGGACAGCGTGCGCTGTGCGGCGTCGATGGCCCTGGCACCCGAAGAGCCGGTCAACCTCAGCCGGACCTTGACGGTGCCGAGCCCGATGACGGTGACTCCGACGGTATGGGTGCGTCCGCGGCAGGGACCCAAACTGGCGGATCTGGTCGCCGAGCCGAACACCACGCGGGCTTCCGGCGATGCCGATCTGGTGGAGGTCCTCGGCTCGGCGTATGCGGCCACCGATGGCGACCCGGCTACGGCATGGACCGCGCCACAGCGAGTGGTGCAGTACAAGACGCCGCCGACGCTCACGCTGCGGCTGCCGCGGGCCACCGAGGTGACCGGCCTGCGGCTGGCACCCAGCCGGGCCACCCTGCCCATCAAC
>NZ_LQOY01000101.1 GCF_002101675.1 Mycobacterium gordonae
CGCCCACCCTGCAGCCACGCGGCGAGGGCACCCCCGTGGCCACCCAGCCGCTGCCCGGCGACCGCGACGGTCTGTACGGCGGCACGCTGAACAACGCCGAGTGCGACCGCGACAAGATGATCACCTTCCTGAGCACTCACCTCGCCCAGGCCGGCGCGTTCGTGGAAGCACTCAATACCGACCCCGCCCTGTTCTGGAGCGGCGGACGCCCCCTCAGGGTCGCCGACATCCCCACCTACCTGCGCGAACTCACTCCCGTCCTGCTGCGGCTGGACACCCGGGTCACCAACCACGGATTCGACGGGACACGTCCCACCACCCTGCAATCGGTCTTCCAAGCGGGCACCGGTGTTTTCGTCGACGCCCACGGGGTTCCTCGCGCCCGCTGCTACTGCGGCAATCCCCTGACGGCGCCGATCGCTCTGTCAGGCGACCCGGAGCCGGTCGGCACAGCCTGGCCCGGCTACCAGCCCACCGCCCTCGCCGCCGTCCAACCCAGCACCGGGACCATCGCCAACTTCGTTCTCGTCGACGTCGTCACCGGGCAAGCCTTCGACCGGCCCGCCGGCACCACCGGCGCCAACGACACGGTCCGCACCCAACCGGTCCCACCACCCCAACCCGCACCCACCGCCGCGCCGCCAGCGGCGATCGAAGGCACCTACCTGTGGCACGGCCTCACGACTTCGTGCGGCCAGATCCCCCCTGACGAAACCTTCCCCGTGGCCCGTCAGGGCAACACGCTGACCTTTGGTCCATTCAAACTTGGGGTCGTTTACACGGGCACCCTGAACGCCGACGGATCATTCTCGACCAGCAGCAGCTGGGGCGGAAGCTCGATGGGGGGTGTCTTCGCCACCGAGGGCGGCCGCACCATGATCCGTGACGGGACATATGACATCGAACCCACAACCGAGAATCGCGGGGGCTGCCGCCTTACCTTCGAGGCCAGAAAGCAGTGAACTCTCAAGCACGCCCCAGCGCCAAATGCCTCGGCCGGACCGTCGACCGACTGTCGGCGGTCACGCCAAAACGATTGCGGCGCTTGAGACTACCTTGGATTTTCGGGCGCGCCGCTAGCCGCTCTTACGGCGGAATTCCCGGCGGTTGCCGACGGCGCCGTGTGCCCGCGACTGCTTGCCCCCGCTGTCCTTGTGGTCGGATCCGCCCGCGGACTTCGCCATCTTGCGTTCGAGGGCTTCACGGAACTTGCGCTTGTTGTCGTCCTCCGGCGATTCGGACGATTCCGGGGCGTTCGTGTCGGCCATACCGGCAGCCTATCTGGTGCGCTTCGGGCCGGAACGAATTATCACCGCCTGCCCGGCGGCATGCCGTACACATGCGAGATCGGCATCGTCAGCAGTACCCGCCGATCGGTGACCATGGCCTCGCGATATTCGTCCCAGTCCGGATGCTCGCCAGCGATGTTGCGGTACAACGAAATCAGCCCCTCGACGGTGTCGTCGTCGGGCGCGAGAGCCGGCGGCGTCAGTTCCGCGACGCCCTCCGCGACGGCATATGACCACCCGTCGTCGGCGTCGACCAACAGCGATGCCCGCGGGTCTCGGCGCAGATTGCGGGTTTTGGCGCGCGGCTCGGTGATCGACACCTGCAACACCAAACCCCGCGCATCGAAGTAGTACGACACGTTGGACAACTGAGGCCGCCCGTCTCGCTTGATGGTGGCCAGCACTCCGATCTTATTGCAACTGATCACGGCCAACAGCTTGTCGTCGAAGACGTGGCGTCCCATGCGCAAAGCCTACGTCGCGTTGCGCCCTTCTCCGACGGGCTGGTGAAATCGGTTCATGACCGAGTACGCGGCGTTCCTGCGCGGTGTCAATGTCGGTGGAGTCAATCTCAAGATGGCCGATGTTGCCGACGCTCTGACCGACGCCGGCTTCCAGAATGTGCGCACCATCCTGGCCAGCGGCAACGTGCGGCTGGAATCGTCCGCCAACGTCGCGGCGGTGCGCAGCAAGGCCGAGGCAGCGCTACGGGACCGGTTCGGCTACGACGCCTGGGTGCTGGCTTACCACCTGGACACGGTGCGAGCCATCGACGATGGCTACCCCTTCGAGCGCGAGGTGGACGACCATCAGTCCTACGTCACCTTCGTCAGCGACGCCGACATCCTCGACGAACTGGCACAGCTGCGCCCCGGCCCGACGGAGAAGATTCAGCGCGGCGAGGGCGTCATCTACTGGCAGGTGCCCAAGGGCAGCACCCTGGACAGCAGCATCGGCAAGACGATGGGCAAGAAGCGCTACAAGTCCTCGACCACGTCGCGCAATCTGCGCACCCTGGCCAAGGTGCTCTCGTGAGCAAGACCCCATCGCACAAGGTCGCCTTGACCGGCGTCTCGGAGACCGCTCTGCTGACGCTCAACGCCCGTGCCACCGAGGCCCGCCGCGGCGAGGGCCGGCTGATCGACGACCCGATGGCCGTGACGCTGGTCAACTCCATCGATTTCGACTTCGCCAAGTTCGGTCCCACCCGCCAGGACATCGCGATTCGGGCGCAGGCGTTCGACGCTGCCGCGAAGGCCTATCTGAACGCCCACCCGGCGGCCACCGTGGTGGCGTTGGCCGAAGGTCTTCAGACCAGCTTCTGGCGCCTGGAAGCCGCTCTTCCGGAAAGCCGATTCCGTTGGCTGACAGTGGATTTGCCGCCAGTCATCGAGATCCGCAAGCGGCTGCTGCCGTCGTCGCCGCGCATCTCGGTGCTGGCCCAGTCGGCGTTGGACTACAGCTGGATGGACTCTGTCGACGCCTCAAACGGGGTGTTCATCACCGCCGAGGGACTGCTGATGTACTTGCAACCCGAACAGTCGCTGGGACTGATCGCCGAGTGCGCCAAGCGATTTCCGGGCGGTCAGATGCTGTTCGACCTGCCGCCGCGCTGGTTCAGTCTGTTCAGCCGCCTGGGCATCCGCACCTCGCTGCGCTACACGGTGCCGGCCATGCCGTTCAGCCTGACTGTCGCCGAGGCCGCCGATCTGGCCCGAACGGTGCCGGGCATCTCCGCGGTTCACGATGTGCGACTGCCAAAGGGCCGCGGCCTGATCTTCAACACTGCGCTATCAGCGGTGTACCGCGTTCCGTTGCTGGACCCGCTGCGCCCGAACCTGACGCTCTTGGAGTTCTAGTCGTCCGGCACATTGGTGAGATAGCGCATGGCGTCGGACTTGGTCAGTCCGAGCGCCCGGGCCACCTCGACGTATTCTTTGGCCGCCGCCGCCATCGCGGCGTCGGTCGGATCGAAGCGGGAGATGAAAGTGCCGAAACGTCCCCGCGTTTCGACGATCGCCGCGGACTCCAGCTCTCGGTAGGCGCGTGCGACGGTGTTGGCGGCCACGCCAAGCTGACCCGCCAAGTCGCGCACCGTCGGCAGCCGGGTGCCCGGCGGGAGCGAACCCGCCCGCACCCCGTCGATCACTCCGGTTCTGAGCTGGTCGAATATCGGCTTGCCCGCCTTCACGTCGACCTTCAACAAATCGCGCAACTCCACCCATCCAGTATTGCCCAGACGCGGCTATCTTTGTGGGATGCGAGTGACGGTGCTTAGCGGCGCGGGCATCTCGGCGGAGAGCGGCGTGCCGACGTTCCGTGACGACAAGAACGGTTTGTGGGCCCGCTTCGACCCGTACGAGCTGTCCAGCGTCCAGGGCTGGGAACGTAATCCCGAGCGGGTGTGGGGCTGGTATCTGTGGCGCCACTACCTGGTGTCCGACGTACAACCCAACGCGGGTCACCGAGCGATCGCGCAATGGCAGGCTGTCGCCGACGTCACCGTGATTACCCAGAATGTCGACGACCTGCATGAGCGGGCCGGCAGCACGCCGGTACACCACCTGCACGGTAGCCTCTTCGAATTCCGTTGCGCGCGTTGCGATATGTCCTACACCGAGCCGCTGCCGCTGATGACCGAGGCCGCTATCGAGGTGGAGCCGCCGGTGTGCCGCTGCGGCGGCCTGATCCGGCCCGACATCGTCTGGTTCGGCGAGTCGCTGCCGCACGGTCCGTGGCAGAGCGCACTTGATGCAACCGAGAACGCCGACGTCGTGGTGGTGGTCGGGACCTCGTCGATCGTCTATCCGGCGGCCGGGTTGCCCGAACTCGCGCTGGCCCGCGGTACCGCCGTGATCGAGGTCAATCCCGAGCCCACACCACTGTCCGAACACGCCACGGTGTGCGTGCGCGAGTCGGCAAGCCAGGCGTTGCCCGGGCTGCTGGAGCGGTTGCCGGCGCTGTTCAAGTAGCTCGGGTAGCGCTGCAGCGCCGAGCCTGAACTCGTGGCGCCGAGGCTGCGCACAGATCGTATTTCGTCCACAGCAGGGCGCCGCCTTCGCAGAATCGGTCGGCATGCGTCCTGGCGATCGGCAATGCTGCGGCTCGTGATGCGAGCGGAGCCTTCATTCCCCTTCCTTGGCAGCGAGGCAGTGACGAGTGGGACACTGCGGCGACACCAGTTGCGATCTCGCTACCGTGCGGTCCTGCCTGACGTCTACGTCCCGCGCGACGAAGTCCTTACGTTGCGGCAGCGCACCGTAGCGGCTTGGTTGTGGTCACGCCGGAAGGGTGTGATTGCCGGGCTCTCGGCATCCGCGTGGCATGGATCGAAATGGGTCGACGAAAACGTACCGATCGAAGGTCAAGTCCAGGGACGTGGTGTACGACCTCGTCGTGTGATTCTTCGATGTCGTGTTTTATGCGGTTAGTGCCGCGG
>NZ_LQOY01000102.1 GCF_002101675.1 Mycobacterium gordonae
GTTCGGGCGGCGCCGGGGGCGCGGGCGGTGCCGGCGGTGCCGGCTGGGCGGCAACCGCCCCGGGCGCTACCGGCGGCGATGGCGGCAACAGCGGCACCGGCGGGTCGGGCGGTACCGGCGGCGCCGGTGGCGTGGGCGGGGCGAGCCGCAGCTTCTTCGGGCAGGCGGGCGGGTATGGCTCCGGCGGCGTAGGCGGTGCTGGCGGCAACTCCGGCGTCGCCGGAGATGGCGGGTCCGGCGGGGCGGGCAACGCCGTCACCGCGGGCGGTACGGGCGGAATGGGTGGTGACACCGGCGGCGTCGGTGCCGGCGGAACCGGCGGCGCGGCCGGCGGTCCGGGAGCGTTCGCCGGCGCTGACGGTGCCGCGGGAGTTCTGATCGCCGGTGGCAACGGCGGTATGGGCGGTGCGGGCTTCACCGCGACCGCGGCGGGCGCGGATGGTGGGGCTGGCGGCGCCGGCGGTGCCGGTGGCAGCCACGGCAATGGTGGTGCCGGTGGGGCCGGCGGTAACGGGATGGCCGGGAACAGCGGTACGGCGGGCGCGAAGGCCGGCGACTCCGGCGGCGACGGCGACGCGGGCGGGGCCGGCGGTCACGGCGGCGCCGGGGGTGCCGGTGGCTCGGTCTCCGGCAACGGCGGGGCCGGCGGAGCCGGCGGACACGGTGCGCACGGCGGTGACGGCGGCGCCGGGGTCAACGGTGCGAGTGCCACGGCGGCCGGCGCCGACGGGCAGGCCGGCGGTTCGGGTGGTAGCGGCGGCGCCGGCGGCGATGGTGGCGACGGCGGAGCCGGTGGGCTCGCCGCGCACGGCGCTGCCGGCAAGGCGGGTGCCGGTGGCAACGCCGGCAGCGGCGGCAACGGCGCGACGCCGGGCAATGGCGGAGCCGGTGCCGCGGGTGATGCCACCCACGTCGACGGTGGTGCCGGCGGAGCCGGCGGCGACACCGGGTTTGGCGGCAAGGCCGGCGTCGGCGGCACTGGTTTCAGCACCGGCACCGACGGCACCGCCGGCTCCACGCCCACCGGGATCCTGGGCAACGGCGGGTCCGGTGGGGCCGGCTTCAATCCCACCGCGTCGGGCGCCGACGGCGGTGCGGGGGGCGCTGGTGGCGCCGGCGGCAACTTCGGCAACGGCGGTGCCGGCGGTGGTGGCGGTAACGGAGTGGCCGGGGACAACGGCGCGGCAGGTGGCGTGGACGGTGAATCCGGCGTGGACGGCGTGGACGGCGGGTCCGGTGGCGCCGGTGGCGCCGGCGGTGCGGGCGGCTCGCTGCGCGGTGATGGCGGGGCCGGCGGGGCCGGTGGGCACGGCGCCCGTGGCGGTGACGGGGGTGCCGGGGTCAACGGCGCTGCGGCGACTGTGGCCGGTGCTGAGGGGCAGGCCGGGGGCTCGGGCGGTGACGGCGGCGCCGGCGGCGACGGCGGCAACGGCGGGGCCGGCGGCAGCGCGGCAACTGGAAGCATCGCAGGCACCGCGGGTGCCGGGGGCAACGCCGGTAGCGGCGGCAACGGCGCGGCCCCGGGCGACGGCGGGGCCGGTGCGGCGGGCGACGCCACGCATCTCGCCGGAGGCGCTGGCGGTGCCGGTGGCGACACCGGGCTGGGCGGCAAGGCCGGGGTCGGGGGCACCGGCTTCAGCACGGGTACCAACGGCGTGGACGGCACGACCCCGACCGGCGTCATGGGCAACGGCGGTGCCGGTGGCGCGGGCGCGAACGCCACGACCCCGGGTGCCGACGGTGGGGCCGGCGGCGCCGGCGGTAAGGGCGGAAACTTCGGCAACGGTGGCGCGGGTGGCGCCGGTGGTGACGGGGCGGCCGGCGCCGCGGGAGTCAACCCGACCCCCGTTGCCCCAGCGGCCAACGGCGACAACGGCACCGGCTATCCGGGGTCGTTCAACACGGCGACCCCAGGCACGAACGGCGCGAACGGCACCGTGGCCGGCCAGTCCGGCGGTAACGGCGGCAACGGCGGCGCATACGTGAGCACCGTCGGCGCCGGCGTCGGGGCGGCCGCCGGCGACGGCGGCGACGGAGGTCTGGGCGCACCCGGCGGCACAGGCGGTAACGGCGGTGCTGGTGGTTCGCTGGTGCTGGGTCAGGCCACCGGAGTCAACGGTGGTGCCGGCGGCCGCGGCGGTGACGGCGTCGCCGGTCAGACCGGCGGCGCCGGGGGAGCCGGTGGTGCGGGCGGCGAAGGCGGTTCGGTCCGCGGCGACGGCGGCGCCGGTGGGGCGGGCGGCAAGGGTGGTACCGGTGGCGCCGGGGCTGCGGGCCAGACCGGTGGGGCCGGCGGGGCGGGCGGGATCGGCTACTCCACCGACTTCCCGGTTCACAGCCAGGCCGGTCCCTCGACCGCTGGTGACGGCGGGGCCGGTGGTGCCGGTGGTACCGGCGGTGCGGGCGGCACCGGTGGCACAGGTGGCGCCGGCGGGGTCGGTGGCATTCACCACGGCACCGGATTCAGCGACGGCACGCACGGGATCGGCGGTGACGGCGGCAACGGCGGGACCGCCGGGGCCGGCGGCGACGGCGGCGTCGGCGGGGCTGGCGGCGAGGCGGCCAAGGCAGGTAACGGCGGTGCCGGCGGGCACGGCGGAGATGCCGGTGCAGTCGGTCTTGGCGGCGAGGGCGGCGACAGCGGCGGCGGCGCCACCGGCGCCAAGGGCCTCGCTGGCCAGCTTCCCGACGGGACGTCCGGTCATGGCGGTGCCGGCGGTGGCGGAGGCAACGCCAGCGCGGCGCCCACCGGCCAACCGCCCGGAGCCGGCGGAACCGGCGGCGCCGGTGGAGACGGCGGCAACCTGGGCAACGGCGGACAGGGCGGCACGGGTGGCACGGGCGCGAACGGTGTCCGCGGCGCCGATGGGGTCAACCTAGGCGACCCCGGGACCATCGGTGAGACCGGCGGCGCCGGCGGTGCCGGCGGCAAGGGTGGCCTGGGTGGCTCGATCCGGGGTGATGGCGGCACCGGCGGGCTCGGCGGCCACGGCGGAACCGGTGGTGCCGGCGGGGATGGGGTCAACGGCGCTTCGGGAACCATGCTCGGCCAAGCCGGCCAAGCCGGCGGTAACGGCGGTAACGGAGGAACCGGCGGGGCGGGCGGGGCCGGCGGAGACGCCGGCGGCGTCGCCGCAGGCGGGGCGGGCTCCGCGGGCGTCAACGGCACCGGTGGCACCGGCGGCACCGGCGGTGCCGCCGGCAAGCCCGGTGACGGCGGAAACGGACAGGTCGGCGGCTTCGGCACTCCGGACGGCGGTCGCGGTGGCGACGGCGGCAACCCCGGCAACGTGGGCGCCGGCGGCGCCGGCGGGGACGCGGGCACTGGCGGTTCCGGCGGCGGCAAGGGCGCCAACGGCGTTGCTGGCGCCGCGGTCACCAGCGGCGGCAATGGCGGTGACGGCGGCCAGGGCGGATATGCCGCTGGTCCGCAAGGGCAGGGTGGCGCGGGCGGCGCCGGCGGAAACGGCGGGTCCGTCGGCAACGGCGGCAAGGGCGGCGACGGCGGCAAAGGCCTTGACGGCAGCTTCGGGCAGGGCGGCGGGACGGGCGGTGCCGGCGGCGCCGGCACTGGCGGCGCGGATGGCGGTAAGGGCGGAGCCGGCGGCAACGGCGGCTCGATCTCAGGTAACGGCGGCGCCGGCGGCACCGGCGGGGCCGGTGGCGCGGGCGGCGATGGCGGCGGGGGCGGCACCGGCGCGGACGGAGACTTCTTCAGCTCCGGTGGCCCGGGCGGGGCCGGTGGCGGCGGTGGTGACGGTGGAGCGGGCGGCGAAGGCGGGACCGGCGGGCAAGCCCTGGGCTCGGGCAACGGCGGCGCCGGTGGCAAGGGCGGTGCCGGAGGCTTGGGTGGCGACGGCGCATCCGGCGGTGGCGGTGGCGCGGCCGGGGGAGGCGCAGTCGGAGCCTACGGTGGTGCCGGCGGTACCGGCGGCGACGCCGGTAAAGGCGGGGGCGGCGGCTTGGGTGGCGCCGGTGGTGCGGCCCACGGGTCGGGAACGGGTGGCCTCGGCGGCGATGGCGGCTTCGGCGGCTCGGGAGGCAACGCCGGTGCTGGTGGAAACGGCGCCAGCGAAGGCGGCACGATCACTGGTGGTAACGGCGGGGCCGGCGGTGCGGCGGGCGATGCCGGTGCCGGCGGCGCCGGCGGCCGCGGCGGTGACTCCGCGACGGGTCTGGCCGGTGACGGGGGTAGGGGCAGTAGTGGCGGCGTAGCCGGGTTGAGCGCGTCCGGCGGCGCCGGGGGCGCCGGCGGTGGAGTCGCGGGGGCGAATGGTGAGGGCGCCTCGGGCGGTGGCGGTGGCGCCGGTGGCGATGGTGGCGACGGGAACCCAGCGGCAGGCCCGTCCGGCAACGGCGGCGCGGGCGGTGACGGCGGCTATGGCAGCACCGGCGGCGGCAAGGGCGGCGCAGGCGGTGACGGCGGGTCCGTCGGCAGCGGCGGCAAAGGCGGCGACGGTGGGTACGGCACCAACGGCTCTGCCGGTGCCGACGGTGGCGCCGGGGGCAATGCCGGGTCGATCTCCGGCAACGGCGGCGATGGCGGCTCCGGTGGCGGCGGCGGCACCGGCGGCACCGGTGGCGCGGGCGGCATCGGTGGCCCGCAGTCGGGTAACGGCGGCAACGGCGGTCAGGGCGGCAACGGCTTTGGCGTCGCGGGTGCTAGCGGCGGTGACGGTGGTGCCGGCGGCAGGGCAGGGTTGTACGGCGACGGCGGCAAGGGCGGTGACGGCGGAGCCGGCATCGCCGGTGCGAACGGCGCGGCGGGAGCCCCGTACAGCAATCCCGGCCAGGGCGGCACGGCCGGCGGCCATGGCGGCAACGGCGGTGCGGGCGGAGAGGGCGGTTTGGTCTCCGGAAGCGGCGGCGACGGCGGCAAGGGCGGTGCCGGCGGCAATGGCGGCGACGGCGGGGCCGGCGGCCCCGGCGAACCGGCCGGCTTCCTCAGCTCTGGCACCGACGGCGGTCCCGGCGCCAGCGGCGCAGTGGGCGGTAACGGCGGGACCGGCGGCGCGGGCGGTGCAGGGCACGGGACCGGAAACGGCGGCGCCGGCGGGGTCGGCGGCATCGCCGGGCAGGGTGGCAACGGCGGTAACGGCGGTGTCGGCGGCAACGGCACAGGGTTCCTCACCGTGGACAACGGCCACGGCGGACCCGCCGGAAATGGCGCCAACGGCGGTGCCGGCGGTTCCGGCGGCGCGGGTGGCGCGGCCGACGGATCAGGCAATGGTGGTGCCGGCGGAGCGGCCGGTGCCGCGGGTTCCGGTGGCAACGGCGGCGTCGGCGGCGACGCCGGCGACGGGTATGGGCCCCCGGCCGTCGGCGGAGGGATGGGCGGGGCCGCCGGTAACGGCGGCACCAGCGGCGTCGGTGGCGCCGGCGGCAGCGCCGCAAATGGCTCCGGGGGCGCAGGCGGTGCCGGTGGTGCCGGCGGCAATGGTGGCAGTGGCGGTAATGGCGGACGTGGCGGGTACTACGACGGGGGCTCCGGAGGCTCTGCCGGGGACGGCGGTAACGGCGGTCACGGCGGAACCGGCAGCGTCGGCGGTGCCGGCGGTGCCGGCGGCAACTCGGCCTCAGGGACCGGCGGGAACGGCGGTGCCGGTGCCGGTGGCGGCGTCGGCGGTGCCGGAGGCTTAGGCGGTGCCGGTGGCCAATCCGTAATCGGGAGTAAAGGTGGCGGCGGCGCCAACGGCGGCGGCGGCGGCGCCGGGGGCTCCGGCGGAGCCGGCGGCAGCGGCGTTATTGGCGGTGCGGGCGGTACCGGCGGCTCGGGTTCGGCGGGCGGTGCCGGCGGCGGTGGCGGCAACGGCGGCAACAACTACGCGACAGAATCGGTTGCCGGTTTCGGCGGCAATGCCGGCAACGGCGGCGTCGGCGGTGGCGGCGGCTCGGGCGGAGCTGGTGGCTTTGGCATCACCCAAGGCGGCGCCGGCGGGGCCGGCGGCTCGGCATCGAATGGCGGCGCCGGTGGTAACGGCGGTAGCGGCGGCCAGAACTTCAGCGCGGGCACCGTCTCCCTCGGCGGTGACGGCGGCATCGGTGGCAACGCCGGCAACGCCGGCAGCGGCGGCGGCGGCGGTCGCGGCGGGGACTCCGCCGTCGGGGCTGCCGGTGACGGCGGGAACGGTGGCGGCGGCGGCGTGGGCGGCACGAACGGTCACGGCGGTAGCGGCAGGGATGGCGGGAATACGGGTGCCCCAGGAAAGGCCGGCATCGGGGGTGACGGCGGTGCCGGCGGCGGCGGCGGCAACGGTGCGGCATCGGCCGGCCCATCCGGTGACGGCGGTGACGGCGGTGCAGGCGGGGCCGGCGGCACCGGCGGAGCCGATGGCGGTGGTGGCGGAGCCGGCGGTGACGGCGGATCATACGGAAACGGCGGAAACGGCGGGGCCGGTGGATTCGGTTCGGCCGGTGCTACCGGCACACATGGCCCCGACGCATACGGCTATGCCGGCTACGGCGGGGCCAACGGCGGGAATGGCGGCGCCGGCGGCACCGGCGGCGCCGGTGGGTCGGTATCCGGCGACGGGGGTGCCGGTGGGCTTGGTGGCGGCGGCGGCAATGGCGGTGATGGCGGGGGCGGCGGCAACGGCGCCAGTGACTTCCAAGGCGGCATCATCAGGCCGGGCGGAGCCGGTGGCGCCGGCGGGATCGGTGGCAACGGCGGTGTCGGCGGTGGGGGCGGCGAGGCCCTGGGCGCCGGCACCGGCGGTGCCGGCGGCGGCGGCGGAGACGCGGGCAAGGGCGGGTCCGGCGGGGCCGGCGGTCTCGGTGGTTCACTGCCAGCCAGCGCGGCCGGCGGTAACGGAGGCAACGCGGGCAAGGGTGGGACCGGCGGTAACGGCGGTGCCGGTGGCGACTCCGCGTCCGAGAAGGCCGGCGACGGAGGCAACGGCGGTGCCGGTGCGGTGGCCGGCACCCCGGGCGTCGGCGGTACCGGCAATGCCGGTTATTCGGGTCCTGACGGAAGCCCTGGCCTGGCCGCCGTCGGCGGCCCCGGCGGCACCGGCGGTCCAGGGGGCACCGGCGATTCACCCGCCAACGACGGCGCCGACGGTCAGCCCGGCCCCGACGCCTAGTGATGCCGTGGCCTGACCTCGCCAAACCCGCCCCTGCGCCACCGACCCGGTAGCCTCTCCAGGTTGTGACTGCCAGCAACCGCGTCCGCGTCGCCGTCGTCTTCGGCGGACGCAGCAACGAGCACGCCATCTCGTGCGTGTCCGCGGGCAGCATCCTGCGCAACCTGGATCCGCAGCGGTTCGACGTCGTTGCGATCGGGATCACGCCGCAGGGCGGCTGGGTCCTCACAGATGGCGACCCGGCCGCGCTGGCCATCAATAACCGGCAGCTGCCAGGGGTGAGCGCCGATTCGGGCACCGAGCTGGCGTTGCCGGCCGCTCCCCGGTCCGAGGTTTTCGGGACCGTCGACGTGGTGTTCCCGGTGCTGCACGGACCCTACGGCGAGGACGGCACGATCCAGGGCCTGCTCGAACTCGCCGGTGTCCCGTACGTGGGTGCCGGCGTGCTGGCCAGTGCCGCCGGCATGGACAAGGAGTTCACCAAGAAGCTGCTCGTCGCCGAGGGACTCCCGGTCGGCGCATACACGGTCTTGCGGCCGTCACAATCGACGCTGCACCCCGAGGAACGCGAGCGACTGGGCCTGCCGGTGTTCGTGAAGCCGGCGCGGGGCGGCTCGTCGATCGGCGTCAGCCGGGTGGCGAGCTGGGATGATCTGCCCGCCGCGATCGCCGCGGCCCGCCGCCATGACCCGAAAGTGATCGTCGAGGCGGCGATCAACGGCCGCGAGCTGGAATGCGGTGTCCTCGAAATGCCAGACGGCACAATCGAGGCCAGCACGCTGGGGGAGATCCGGGTGGCCGGGGTGCGCGGACGCGAAGACGGCTTCTACGACTTCGAGACCAAATACCTGGACGACGCCGCCGAACTGGACGTGCCGGCCAAGGTCGACGACGAGGTCGCACAAGCGTTGCGGCAGTTGGCGATTCGCGCGTTCCAGGCGATCGGCTGCCAAGGTCTGGCCCGGGTCGACTTCTTCCTCACCGACGCCGGCCCGGTGATCAACGAGATCAACACCATGCCGGGATTCACCACCATCTCGATGTATCCGCGGATGTGGGCGGCCAGCGGGGTGGACTACCCGACGCTGCTGGCCACCATGGTGGAAACGGCGCTGGCCCGCGGGGTCGGTCTGCGCTAGCGAGTCGGTGCCGGGTCGATCGGCACCGCCGCAATCGTGCGGTCAATGACGCCCGAAAGATCCTGGATGGGAACAGGTCCCGAATTCGCGGGCAGCGTGATGGCCACATAGACCGGACGGTCGACGGTGTACCAGGTGGATTTGCCCTCCTCCAAGGAGCCTTGCTCAGCCACCTCGAACCACTGCACCTTGTCGACGACCTGGATGGGCGAGCCCACCACGAACTCCGCGGGACGTTCCAGGCCACAGCGCATGACCACCGGCTCGGTAGCGGTGCCGGACCGCCAAGCGCTGGCGGACTCGGGTGCCGGATGCGCCAGTTCCGCGCGCTGAAAATCGCCGAGTCGTTTGGGCAGTGCGGCCATCAGGGCCTGACAGGCGGGACTGCCGGCCTGCGGCGCCGGCGCCGCAGGAAGTGTCACCGGTTGGCCCGAGGTGTGTCGGATGGCCGCCAACGCCAGGATTGCCACGATCGTCAAGACCGCCAGCGCCAGCGCCGCGATCATGGCGGCGCGTGGCGGGCCGCCGGAGTCGGCCCCGCCTGTCATCCTGGCTGTCTCCTCTGCGATCCGCCGCGTCGTCATGACTACACTGGCCCGGGTCTGCCCGGATGGGCAGGAACCCAACTTACCGCAGGTCGGACGGCCGTCCGGGGGCGTCACACGGCCGGGGTGCGCAGAGATGAGGTGACGTGCGGGACGAGGATTCGACGGAGTCCCCGACACTGCAGCAGGTCGGTGAGTTCGCGGTGATCGAGGGGCTGGTGCGGGATCGCCGCCAGCCCGCGGCCGTCACCCTCGGTCCAGGAGACGACGCGGCGGTGGTTTCGGGCAGCGACGAACGCACCGTGGTGTCGGTCGACATGTTGGTGCAGGACCGGCACTTTCGGCTCGACTGGTCGACCCCTTACGACGTGGGACGCAAGGCGATCGCCCAGAATGCGGCCGATATCGAAGCGATGGGCGCCCGGCCGACCGCGTTCGTGGTGGGTTTCGGCGCACCCGGCGACACTCCTCGGGAGCAGGCCAGTGCGCTGGTCGACGGTATGTGGGACGAGGCGGATCGGGTGGGCGCCGGCATCGCGGGCGGAGACCTGGTCAGCTGTCCGCAGTGGGTGATATCGGTAACGGTGCTGGGAGATCTGGAGGGTAGGGCGCCGGTGTTGCGGTCCGGTGCGCGGCCCGGCTCGGTGGTTGCCGTCGCCGGTGATCTGGGCCGTTCCGCTGCCGGATATGAACTGTGGTGCAAGGGAATTGAAGATTTCCAAGGCCTTCGCCACCGGCATCTGGTGCCGTTACCCCCGTATGGCGAAGGTGCGATCGCCGCGGCCGCCGGGGCTCTGGGGATGATCGATGTATCCGACGGACTGGTGGCCGACCTGCGGCACATCGCCGAGGCTTCCGTGGTGGGTATCGATCTGTCCACCGAGGCGCTGGGTGTCGACCGCGACGCGGTGTCGCAGGCGGCCGACGCCGTCGGAGCCGACCCGTGGGCGTGGGTGCTCGGCGGCGGCGAAGATCACGCCCTGGTGGCGTGTTTCGGCGATGACGTGCCGGCCGGGTGGCGGGTGATCGGGCAGGTGCTCGAAGGGCCGGCCCGGGTGTTGGTCGACGGCAAAGTGTGGGAGGGATACGCGGGGTGGCAGTCGTTCGAGCAACGTTAGGCTGTCCGCGTGACCGTCTATGCGATCGCCCAGCTCAAATTCACCGATCGAGCGGCCTACGACAGATACCAGACGGGCTTCCTGGACGTCTTTCGGCGCTACTCCGGAACTCTGCTCGCCGCTGACGAGTCGCCCGTGCTGGTGGAGGGGGATTGGGACCGCGACAAGGTGGTGCTGATGTCGTTTCCCGACGAGGAAGCGTTCCGCAGTTGGGCGCAATCGCCTGAGTATCAAGAGATCTCGAAGGACCGCCGGGCCGGCGCCGACACCGTGGTGCTGCTGGTGAAAGGGCTGTCGTGACCGCGCGCCCGTTGAGTGAACTGGTCGACCCGGGTTGGGCGACGGCGCTGGCGCCGGTCGCCGATCAGGTGAGCCAGATGGGACAGTTCCTGCGCGCCGAGATTGCCGCCGGCCGACGATATCTGCCCGCCGGTCCGAACGTGTTGCGGGCGTTCAGCTTTCCATTTGACGACGTGCGGGTGCTCATTGTGGGGCAGGATCCCTATCCGACGCCCGGCCACGCCGTGGGCCTGAGCTTCTCGGTGGCGCCGGACGTGCGCCCACTGCCGCGCAGCCTGTCCAACATCTTCGACGAGTACACCGCCGACCTCGGTTTCCCGCAGCCGTCCAACGGCGACCTGACACCGTGGGCGCAGCGCGGTGTGATGCTGCTGAACCGGGTGCTCACCGTGCGCCCCAGCACCCCGGCATCGCATCGGGGCAAGGGCTGGGAAGCGGTGACGGAGTGCGCGATTCGCGCCCTGGTGGGTCGGGACAAGCCGCTGGTGGCGATCCTGTGGGGGCGCGACGCGTCAACCCTCAAACCGATGCTGGCCGAAGGCGATTGTGTCGCCATCGAATCGCCGCACCCCTCGCCGCTGTCAGCCTCACGCGGGTTTTTCGGGTCGCGCCCGTTCAGTCGCGCCAATGAACTGCTCACCGGCATGGGGGCCGACCCGATCGATTGGCGGTTGCCGTGACGACGACCGCACGACTGGAGCAGGTCGGCGGCATCTCACTGATCGACCTATTGGGAATTTGCGAGGTACAGGGTCGTGACGGTTTGCCGTATCCGTTCTGGCGGACCCAGCCTGCCGCGGCCCCTGAGACGAATGCCTCCATGGTGGCGGAGCGGCTCGATGGGGGAGACCTCAATATTTTCCAGCAGTGGGCGCGCGCCTATGTGGAGGCCGACATCTGGGTGGAGTGCCGGGTGAACTTCACTTCTGCGGATCCTGATCTGCGACCCGATGCCCAGATCAAGACATTAACAAGGGCGTAGAGTTCAAATCGTCACGAATTGTCGGCCTCCCCTCAGATCCGATTCATTGGCGACGGCACTGCCCGGGGACGGTCCACGCGCGGTATTAGCTCGGGCGAGGAGGGGCCGCCTTGCCTTGCGCTTGTGTCCGGGGGTGATTGCCATGGCCGAGATGACGGCTTTGCGAGCACACCGTCGCGGCGGCCCCGAAGTGTTGGCCGTCGAGTCGGCGCCGGTCCCGGTTCCGGCGGCTGGCGAAGTGCTGGTGGCCGTGCACGCCGCGGCCATCACGTTCGACGAATTGACCTGGGAAGAAACCTGGACGCGGGATGGCGTCGACCGGACGCCGACCATCGTGTCGCACGAGGTCTCCGGTGTGATCGCCGAGACGGGACCAGGTGTCACCGACGTCCAGCCTGGCGACGACGTGTACGGACTGGTCGCTTTCGACCGCGACGGCGCCGCAGCCGAATTCGTCGCGATGCCGGCGACTGACCTGGCGGCCAAACCGTCGACCGTCTCCCATGCGGTTGCGGCGGCGCTTCCGCTGGCCGGGCTGACCGCGTTGCAGGCACTGGTTGACCATGCCGGTGTGCGGCCCGGTGAGGCGGTGCTGGTGCACGGCGGTGCCGGGGGAGTGGGTGCATTGACGGTCCAACTGGCGGCGCAGCTGGGTGCCGAGGTCACCGCCACGGTCCGCAGCGACACCGCCGAACTGGTCCGCGGCTTCGGCGCCCGGCACGTGATCAACACGCGCAGGGCCGAATTCGACGGCCCAGGCACGAAATATGACGTCGTGATCGACACCGTCGGGGGCCAGACCCTGGACCGGTCCTTCGGCGTGCTGCGCCGCGGTGGCCGGTTGGTGACGCTCAGCGCGCCGCCACCAGCGGGCATAGACACCGAATTCGGTGTTACGGCAACCTTCTTCATCGTCACCGCCAACCGGGACCAACTCACCGAACTGGCGACCCTGGTGGACAGCGGCAGTTTGCACATCGAGATTGCCGATACCTTCCCGCTCGCCCGCGGCCGGGAAGCGTTCGAAAGTGGGAGCCGCCCGGGGCGGCGGGCCGGAAAGACCGTCCTCGTCGTCCGCGACTGACCACCCTGTCAGGATGAGGGCGTGTACGACCTCGAGGAGACGATCCGCCAACGCCGTTCCAGCCGCATGTTCCTGCCCCAGCCGGTGCCGCGGCGGCTGGTCGAGGAATCGCTGGAGCTGGCGGTGCGTGCCCCGTCCAACTCGAATGTGCAGCCGTGGCAGGTCGTTTTCACCAGCGGGGCAGCCAGGGACAGGTTGGTGGCGGCATTGCTGGCCAAGGCCCGTTCCGAACCACCGAAGGTCCCGCAACTGCCGCCCGCCTTCGCTCACCTGCGACGGGACCTGGGTGCGCAGGTCTACGGCTCGATGGGGATTGCCCGAGACGACACGCTCGGACGTCAGGAAGCGGTGCTGCGTAACTGGGAATTCTTCCGCGCCCCGATGGGCGGAGTGGTGTTCATGCACCAGGATCTCGATGTCGTCGACAGCATGGGTGTCGGGATGTTTCTGCAGAACCTGTTGCTGGCCTTGACCGCTCGCGGCCTGGGCACCTGTGTTCAGGTTTCGATCGCCGGCTATCCCGAGATCGTCCGCGAGCAACTGGGCATCGCCGTGGAGATGCGAATCCTGTGTGGGCTGGCGGTGGGCTATCCGGACCCGGACTTCGCGGCCAACTCGCTGCGCATCGGCCGCGACAGCCTGGACAAGCACGTGGTGTTCCTCGACGAATGACCTAGCCCCCCGGGAAATTCACGTCTTTCGTCACGGCCTTCCACTCCTCGATCGACGCCGACAGCGCGGCGATCTTGTCCCGCATCGCTTTGAGCACGTCACGGCCCAGCAGCAACCGCAATGGGGGATCGTCGAGTTCGGTCACCATGAGCACCGCCTCGGCGACCTTGCGGGGGTCGCCCGGCAGGTGGTCGGCGAACTGCTTGATGAGGTCCTTGCGTGCGGCGACGTCGGCGTAATCGGCGATGGGACTGCCGGTTTCCTTCATCGACCGGCTCGCCCAATCGGTGCGGAACGCACCGGGTTCGATGGCGGTCACCTTGATCCCGAGCGGACGGACTTCGGTGGCGAGGGCTTCGGTCACTGCTTCCAGCGCGAACTTGGTGGATGAGTAATAGGCATTCGGCGGGTTGGCGACCAGACCGGTCATCGACGAGATATTGACGATGTGGCCCGACCCCCGCGCCCGCATGGCCGGCAGCACCGCCTTGATCATGTCGACCGCGCCGAAGTAGTTGACGTCGAACAATTTTCGGACTTCGGCGTCCTCGCCCTCCTCCACCGCCGACAGATAACCGTGTCCGGCGTTGTTGACCAACACGTCGACCCCACCGAAGGCCTGCTCGGCTGCGGCGACCGCGGCGGCGATCTGGCCGGCGTCGGTGACGTCGAGTGCCACCGCCAACGCGCGAGAGCCGAATTCGTCGGCGAAGTCCTGCACCGCCTCGGCCCGTCGCGCCGTCACCGCCACGCTGTGGCCGCGTTCCAAAGCGGCACGGGCGATCTCGCGGCCGAAACCGGTGGAGCAACCCGTCACCAACCACCGCGCCATCTCAGGCCGTCCCTTCCGGCAGGCGCCGTAGGTAGCTCGCTCGGCGGTCGGCCAGTTCGGCCGCGCGCTGCTCGCGGCTCACCCGCGGCAGGTCCGGCACCTCGGCATCGAGCCGGTCCAGCTTCACCACCCGCCCGTGCGCACCGAGTCCCGCTCGGGGGCCCGTCTCGCCGAACTCCGCCATCCGCAACGTCAGAATGGCTTCGCGCAGCCCGTCGGTGTCGATCCAGTTGGCCGTCCCGGGGTCAACCGGCGAGATCACGTAGGTGTACGTGCCGTCCTCGTTGGCCACCGACTGCGCCTTGTTCAAGCTGCCGGTGCGGTCGACGATGTCCAGCGTGGTGCCCCAGATGTTGCTCAGCGGCACCGTGAAGTACTCCGCGCCACCGTCGTTGAGGTCGACGACGAACGCCTCGTCCGGGGCCAGGTCGAAGCGGCCCATGACGTAGAACTGGTTGCGCATCGCACCGTCGGTGTCCGCCGACCAGGCCAGGTCGAACTGGTTGGCCGGCATCTTGTAGACGCCGTGGCTGAGCTTGCCGGTGAAGTTGGCGAAGTACGCCATCATCGACGCGGTCGCCTCGGCTTGTTCGTCCAGGGCGCGCGCCGGGGTTGCAGGCGGGCCGCCTAGCCGTTGTATCTCAAAGTGATTGGGATCGTCGCGTCCCCAGTCGAGCAGCACATCGCGGATGTAGAACTCATGCGCCTGCGGGGTGCTGCGCACGTGATTCGGCCGGCCATTGGCCGGGTCGGCATCGACGGTGATAGTGAAGCTGCCGTCGGAATCGACCGTCATGGTGCGGCCGTTGAGCACGTCGACGGTGCCCATGTGCGCGTCCCAGAGGGTGAAGTAGTTCTCGGTCATCCGGTGCTCACCCACCCGGCCGCGGATCTCATAGCGTTCGTCGCCCGAGATCGGTATCACCCGGTACACACTGTCGGGATTGTCGATCCCCCAACGGGATCCGGGAATGCGCCGGCCGTCCACCGGGTGCGCCAACCGGGTGATGCAACTGACTTTGGGTCGCAGCTTGTCCTGATTGGACGACCACACCGCGGCCGAGAACATCACTTCGGCGAAGGCGTCGTCGAACCGCTCACGCATTGCCTCCGACGCCTTCGCGCGGCCGAGCCAGGTCTGCGCGACGTCGCGGTAGGCTGCCTTGACGGTGGGGTGCTCGATCAACTCCACGGCGGCCAGTTCCTGTTCATGCTGGGATGCCGTGGCGACCGGGTGGTCGGTCATACGCTGCTCCTGTCTCGGAAACGTTTGTTGTACAACGCGAATCGCTCATCGACCTGCTCGGGACGCAGGCCGTAATCGGCCAGCCGGTAAGGAGGACGCGCGCCTTCGCGGGGGCGTACCTGAAGCCAGTGCCGCATGGCGTCGCGCGCCTGGTCGGTCAACGGCACACCGACGGCGTCATACACGCGGGCCACCTGCCCGATCGGATCGGCCACCGCCTCCTCGAAGTGAATGTCGGTGACCCGCCCGGCGTCCCAGCTGTCACGGACCGCCATCGTCCGGTCGTTGGTCCATCCCATGCGTTGCAGCCACTCGGCGCCCACCCGGTTCACGTCGACGTTATCGGCGTGCATAGCGTGCAAGGTCGCGTTCAAGCTGGCGCCCGATGCGATCGTGGTGCGCGGATCGCGGTGCATGTGGACGACGTGCACGCCAGGGAACCTGGCCCGCAGCAGATCCAGATACCCCAGGTGCGCCGGCGACTTCAGCACCCAGCGCTGCCCCCGCACACCTCGCTGCCGCTTCTGCCACTGCAGAAACCGCAGCATGCGGTAGAGGTAGTCGTAGGCCGGTGTGAAGTCCTGCTCGTCGAGCCAGGACCGGTAGTGCGGCAGGTGGGCGCCGGACTCGGGGACGTGCGACAAGAACGCGTCGGCCAGAAAGACGATCTCTTCCTCGGCTTCCCGCGCGTACATGGGATGGATGGTGAACAGATCTGGTGCCAGTTCGCGCGACTTCGCTTCGCGCGCTTCGCTGATCGCGATTCGGGGGTCGGTGCCGGTGAACGTCTGGCCGAGTTTGGGCGCGACCTCGACCACCTCCCAGCCGTAGGCGCACAGGAAGCGCGGGTCCGCCGCCAGCAGCCGCTGCATCAACGTGGTTCCGCTGCGCATCATTCCGACGACGACGATCGGCGCCGCGACCTGCTCGTCGAGGATGTCCGGGTGGCGCCGGATCCACTCCTGGGTCCGCAGCCGCATCCGGAGGCTGTGCACGATTCCCGACCGCAGGATGTGGGTGCCGATGTCGTTGAGGTCGGCACGCGCGTAGTCGGCCAGCAATACCCTGAGTGGACGTTCGAAATGGCCCGGGCCCCAGTCGGTTAGCGACTCCTTGCGTTGCGCCTCGGCCAGCACCGCCGCGGCGTCGAACGGCGTCGCCACTAGAACTTCAGGTGCTGGCTGACGTCGCCGATCTGGTCGACGAACATCGTGCGGCTGTCGAACCACCACACGCCGTCGCGCCGGTGGAAGGTGTCTTTGTAGTGGCCTGTCACGATCACCTGCAGCGGCAACTCGGGGGTGGCCTGCGTGACGCAGTAATAAGACGTGCTGTGCGCCGTGCCCGCCGCATCATCGATGTGTAGCTGCACATTGGTGGTGTTGTGCTTGGTCTTGGGGGTGCCGTCCTCGTAGATGCGGGTGGCCATCTCGTACATCTGGCGCACCCGGGCGGCTCCGGCGAACACCGTTTCCGGGGGGCCGTCCTCCACGCCGCAGATACGGCCATGCTCGAAGAGCCCGGCGACCCCGTCCAGGTCGCCGCTGTCGAGGAGTTGCGCGTAGGTGTAGATCAGGTTGGTGATCGCTATAGCGCTGTCACTCACGTGGAACCACCTCGGCTGTACTCCGTTGTTTCCGCCAGACGTGCTGGTGACGTTACTTGGAGGCCGAGGCCGGTCGGCAAGCTGACCCGCTGTGTCGCCGAGCCTGAAGAATTGCAGGCCAGTACTCGCACTTTTGCTGCAGATTTTCAGCCTGGGCGAGTGGGCGACTGGGAAACCCGGGAGAACCGCGCCTGAGTCAGCCGCGGGTGACCTTGCCCGCCTTGATGCACGAGGTGCACACGTTGAGACGCTGCTTGTTGCCGCCGGGACGGGTCACGGCGTGCACGGTCTGAACGTTGGGGTTCCACCGGCGGCTGGTGCGGCGGTGGGAGTGCGACACCGACTTACCGAAGCCGGGGCCTTTCCCGCAGATATCGCACACAGCGGCCATGGTTCAAACTCCTCAAGTCTGTTGCTGGGGGCCGGCGACCTCGTCAAAGGGTCGGCCGAAACTGAGCCGGAATAGCCCAGGATAGCCCAGGGGAGTCCCAGGATACCGACTCCGGTCGGCAACCACCAAAACGCCTCAGACACCTGTCGCCCGAGCTGACTAGGCTCTTGCACGATTACGCTGGCGCGCACCGGGGGGCGCACCAAGCGCTGATAGAGGAGGTGGGGTCGGGTTGGTCATGTCGGAACGTCCGTTGGACGGCCCCGCCCTGCGCGACTGGGCACACACCGCCGTCAGCGACCTGATCACCCACATCGACGAGATCAACCGGCTCAATGTGTTCCCGGTCGCCGACGCCGACACGGGCGCGAACATGCTGTTCACCATGCGTTCCGCGCTGGCTGAGGTCGACGCGCACGCCGACGACGAGGACGTCGCCCGGGTGGCGGCCGCCCTGTCAGCGGGCGCGGTGACCGGAGCACGCGGCAACTCCGGGGTGATCCTGTCCCAGATCCTGCTCGGCATTGCCGAGGTGACCGCGGACGCTGCCGATGACTCCGGCGGCCACCTGCCCGCCGTCGACGCGGCAACGCTCGGTGCGGCCCTGTGGCGCGGCCTGGAGCTGGTGGTGGCATCGATGGGCGGCGACGAGGTGCCGGGCACGATCGTCTCGGTGCTGCGCGCGGCCGCCATCGCCGTCGAGCAGTCCGCGGCCGCCGGCGACACGCTGTCGCGGGCCGTCATCGATGCCGGCGACGCGGCGGTGGTGGCGCTGGAAAAGACCACCGAACAACTCGACGTGCTCGCCGACGCGGGCGTGGTGGACGCCGGGGGGCGTGGCCTGCTGGTCATGCTGGACTCACTGCGTTCGACCATCACCGGCAGCGCGCCTGCGCGCTCCATCTACGAGCCCTCGCCGCAGTCGCGGACCACCGACACTCCCGCGCGACGCCCGGCACCGCAGTTCGAGGTGATGTACCTGCTGGCCGGCTGTGACTCGGCGGCCGCCGACACGCTGCGTGACCGGCTCGGCGAACTCGGTGACTCGGTGGCGATCGCGGCGGCTCCGTCGGAGAGCTATTCGGTACATGTGCACACCGACGACGCCGGCGCCGCCATCGAGGCCGGCGTCGCCGCGGGACAGTTGAGCCGGATCGTGGTTTCGGCGCTCAGTTCCGGCGCCACCGGCCTGCCGGCGGGCAGCTGGACCCGCGAGCGCGCGGTCTTGGCCGTCGTCGACGGGGACGGCGCCGACGAGCTGTTCGCCGGCGAAGGCGCCTGCGTGCTGCGGCCAGATCCGGGTGCCGACATCACCGCCCACCAGCTGGTCCGCGCGGTGGTGGACACCGGCGCCGCCCAGGTGATGGTGCTGCCTAACGGCTACGTGGCCGCCGAAGAGCTGGTGGCAGGCTGCACCGCCGCGAACGGCTGGGGCGTGGACGTGGTCCCGGTGCCGACCGGATCGATGGTGCAGGGCTTGGCGGCCCTGGCCGTCCACGATCCAGGGCGCCAGGCCGTCGACGACGGCTACTCGATGGCCCGCGCCGCCGGTGCGGCCCGGCACGGATCGGTGCGCATCGCCACCGAGAACGCTTTGACCTGGGCCGGCACCTGCAAGCCGGGCGACGGCCTGGGCATTGCCGGTGACGAGGTGCTGATCGTGGCCGACGACGTCACCGCGGCCGCCATCGGCTTGCTGGATCTGCTGCTGGCCTCCGGCGGCGATCTGGTGACGGTATTGACCGGCTCCGAACTCGCCGACACCGATATCGAGGCGGTGGGCAGTGTCCTGGAGCGGCACATGCACGATCGCCACCCGGGCAGTGAGCTGCTGACCTACCGCACCGGGCATCGCGGCGACGTGCTGTTGATCGGGGTCGAGTAGTGGTCGGGCTGGGTGACCGGCTCGACATGGTCATCGGCGCGAAGTCCGCTGACCCCCTCGACGAGGTGTTCGGCATCAAGACGGTCGGCGACCTGCTGCGGCACTATCCGCGCAGCTACGTCGCACGCAACGGCACACGCGGCATCGAGGACGAGCGCCCGGAGGAAGGCGAGCACGTCACCATCGTCGACGTGATCACGTCCGCGAAGCCCGGCTGGATGAAGAAGCGTACGCCGAACCAGAAACAGCGGAAGTTCCTCCGGATCACCGTCGGATCCGGTCGCGGCAAGGTGACGGCGACGTTCTTCAACGCGGAATACATCATGAAGGACCTCACGGAGGGCACCAAGGTGATGCTCTCCGGGGAAGTCGGCTACTTCAAAGGAGCCATGCAGTTCACTCACCCGGACTACTACATTCTGGATTCCCCACATGGAAGAAGCCACGGCAGCAAATCCCTGCGCAGCATCGCTGAAGCTTCCCAGAGGTCCCGCGGCGAAGTCGCGATGGAGGAGTTCGAGCGTCCCTTCTACCCGATCTACCCGGCCAGTGCGAAATTGCAGACCTGGGACATTTATGGGTGTGTACGGCAGGTCCTGGCCGTCTTGGATCCGGTGCACGAGCCGCTGCCGGCGGACCTACGGGCCAGGCATGACCTGATCGGTGAAGACGAGGCGCTGCGCGCCATCCACCTCTCCGACGAGGAACGGCTGCGTGAGCAGGCCCGCCGCCGGCTGACCTTCGACGAGGCGGTCGGCCTGCAGTGGGCGCTGGTCGCCCGCCGCCACGGCGAGCTGTCCGAATCGGGACCGGCGGCGCCGCCGCGCTCCGACGGGCTGTCGACCGAGCTGATGCAGCGGCTGCCCTTCGAGCTGACCGCCGGCCAGCGCGAGGTGCTCGCGGTGTTGTCCGAAGACCTGTCGCAGACCCGCCCGATGAACCGGCTGCTGCAGGGCGAGGTCGGGTCGGGCAAGACCATCGTTTCCGTACTGGCGATGATGCAGATGGTCGACGCGGGGTACCAGTGTGCGTTGCTCGCGCCGACGGAAGTGCTTGCGGCGCAACATCTTATGTCGATCACCAACGTGCTGGGCCCGTTAGGGATGGGTGGTCAGCTGGGCGGGGACGACAACGCGACCCGAGTGGCGCTGCTCACCGGGTCGATGACGGCCGGGCAGAAGAAGAAGGTCCGTGCCGAGATCGCGAGCGGCCAGGCCGGCATCGTCATCGGCACCCACGCGCTGCTGCAGGAGTCGGTCGAGTTCCACAAGCTGGGTCTGGTGGTGGTCGACGAGCAACACCGCTTCGGCGTCGAGCAGCGAGATCAGTTGCGCGCCAAGGCTCCTCCCGGCATCACCCCGCATCTGCTGGTGATGACCGCAACGCCGATCCCGCGCACTGTCGCCCTGACGGTGTACGGCGACTTGGAGACGTCGGTCTTGCGGGAACTGCCGCGGGGACGCCAGCCGATCACCAGCAGCGTGATCTTCGTCAAGGACAAGCCGACGTGGCTCGAGCGGGCGTGGCAGCGGATCAGGGAGGAAGTCGCCGCCGGCCGCCAGGCCTACGTGGTGACGCCGCGGATCGACGAAACCGAGGCCGACGCCAAACCCGATGAGCGGCCGTCGGCGACGGCCGAGGGCACGTTCGCGCAGCTGTACGCCAATGAGCTGGCGGGCTTACGGCTGGGCCTGATGCACGGACGGTTGCCGTCCGACGAGAAGGAAGCCGCGATGGCCGCGTTCCGGGCCGGCCAGATCGATGTGCTGGTGTGCACCACCGTTATCGAGGTGGGCGTCGACGTCCCCAATGCCACCGTGATGCTGGTGCTGGATGCCGACCGGTTCGGGATCAGCCAGCTGCATCAGTTGCGGGGCCGCATCGGCCGCGGGCAGCATCCGAGTTTGTGCCTGCTGGCGACCTGGAGCTCGGAGGGGTCACAGGCCGGAAGGCGGTTGAAGGCGGTCGCCGCGACCATGGACGGGTTCGCGCTCGCCGACCTGGACCTCAAGGAGCGCAAGGAAGGGGATGTGCTGGGCCGCAACCAGTCCGGCCGGGCGATCACCCTGCGGCTGCTGTCGCTGGCCGACCATCTGGACGTCATCGAGGCCGCCCGCGCCTACTGTCTGGCCGCCTACGATCAGAATCCCGCCAATGCCGATCTGGCTTTGATGGCAGCGCCTTTCACCAACGCCGACCGCATCGAATACCTGGACAAGTCATGACCCGCAGGACGCTGTGGTGGCTGGCCGCCATCGCGGCGCTCGCCGTGCTGGTCGCCTACCAGACGCTGGGAACGTCCGCGGCCCGGCGTGCCGACGAATTCGCCGCTCGCGCAGACGTTCCCACCGTGGCGCCGGGTACGGACGTCCTCGAGGGTATCGGTGTCGTCCCGCAGCGCCTGCACCGCTATGACTACCTGCGCTCGGCGTTCGGCGACGCCTGGACCGACGACAACGACGCCCCCGGCGGCCACAACGGGTGCGACACCCGCGACGACATCCTCAACCGTGATCTGGTGGAGGTCACACACGTCTACACCAAGCGCTGCCCAGATGCCGTGGCCACCGGCATCCTGCACGATCCCTACACCAACACCGTCATCACCTTCCAGCGCGGCGCCAAGGTGGGCGAGTCGGTGCAGATCGACCATCTGGTGCCGCTGTCCTACGCGTGGGACATGGGCGCCAACGGCTGGCCGCCGGCGCAGCGGGTGCGGTTCGCCAACGATCCCGCCAACTTGCTGGCCGTGCAGGGACAGGCCAACCAAGACAAGGGCGACTCGCCGCCGGCACAGTGGATGCCGCCAAACAGCGCTTTCACTTGCCAGTACGCGGTGCAGTTCACCGCCGTGCTGCGCGGCTACTCGCTGCCGGTGGACCAGGCCTCCGGCGACGTGCTGCGCCGCGCCGCGGCGACCTGCCCGGCCGGCTGAGGCGGCCGACTGTGAATCTCCCGACCCGACACGCTGGGCAGCGTCGCAATCTTCACGTTCGGCGGCCGTCAATTAGGTGCCGGCGTAGGTCTCCGGATCCGGACGAAGCCGAGTGCCGTCGTTGAGTCCGTTCAGCGCATCCATGTGCTCGGCGGCCAGTTCGAAGTCGAACACGTCCAGGTTCCCCGAGATGTGCTCGGCATCGGCCGAACGGAACACGACCGAGTTGCCTAGCTGCACATTCCAGCGCAACAGCACCTGTGACGCCGTCTTGCCGTACTCGCCCGCGACCGCAGTCACGGTCGCGTTGTCCGACAGCTTGCCGAGAGCCAGGGGGGTGTAGGCCTGCGTCACGATCTGGTGCCCGGCGTTGGCTTTGCGCAGTTCGTCCTGATTGAGCAGCGGGTGCAGTTCAATCTGGTTGACCGCCGGGGTGACGAACGTCAGGTCGATCACCATCTCCAGATACTCCGCCGTGAAGTTCGACACGCCGATCGAGCGGGTGTGTCCCTCCCCGCGGGACTGAATCAGTCCACCCCAGGAGTCCACGTATTTGCCCTGCTCGGGCGCCGGCCAGTGGATCAGATACAGGTCGAGGTAATCGAGGCCCAGCCGCTCCAGGCTGGCCTTGCAGGCGTCCTGAGAAAGGTTGAAGCCGTGCTGGTCGGTGGCGAGCTTGCTGGTGACGAACAGTTCCGCGCGCGGGATGCCGGAGGCGGCGATGGCGCGGCCCACTGCGGCCTCGTTGCCGTAAGCGGCGGCGGTGTCGATGAGCCGGCAACCCATCTCCAGCGCGGCCGACACCGCGCGTTCTGTCTCGTCGTCCGAGAGGTCCGCGGTGCCGAGGCCGAGCACTGGAATCGTGTTCTCGTCGTTGAGAGTTATTGAGGGAACCGCCGCGGCGCCCGACTCGCCAGTCACGTAATTTCACCTACCTGTCTGAAGTGAATGCTCACCGATCTCGGGACCACGATATTACCGAGTTGGATATGCGACCTAATCAACCCTGTGCCGAGTGTCCGAATTCGCTGCAGAGGTCACGACGTACAGTTGGTCGCGGGGTACGCCGGAATCGGCGAGTGATACAGCGTCACCAAAGTTCTTGTCAGGAGCGGCGCATGACCAAAAGTCTGCCAGGCACGCAGGACCTCCATACCGGAGCAAAGCGTGGACCGACCGGGTGGATGACCCGCGTCCAGAACACCGTCACCACCGTAGGCGTCAAAGTCATTCCGTGGATTCCCTCCGCCGGCAAGCGACTGCTGACGCGGGGCCGTTCGGTGATCATCGACGGCAACACGCTCGATCCGACGTTGCAACTGATGCTGACGGGCCTGCGGGCCGCCGGAATCGACGGCCTGGTCACCGACGACGATGCCGCCGCCTCCCGGGCCATGATGCGTCTGAACATGGAGTCGATGCCCGGTCCGCAGATTCATGTGGACGTCAGCGAACTCTCGTTGCCCGGCAAAGCCGGTGTGCTCCGAGCGCGCCACTACCGCCCGCCCGCTGACGGGCCGGCGCCGTTGCTGGTCTTCTACCACGGTGGCGGCTGGGTGATCGGCGACCTCGACACCCACGACGCTCTGTGCCGCTTGACCTGCCGCGACGCGGCCACGCACGTGCTGTCCATCGACTACCGGCTGGCGCCCGAGCATCCGGCACCCGCGGCAATCGAGGACGCGTTTACCGCCTTCCAGTGGGCCTGCGAGCACGCGGAGGAACTCGGCGCCATTCCCGGACGGGTCGCCGTGGGTGGCGACAGCGCGGGCGGCAACCTGGCGGCGGTGGTCAGCCAGATGGCTCGGGACCACGGTGGCCCCGCCCCGGTGTTGCAGTGGCTGATCTACCCGCGCACCGACTTCACCGCGCGAACCCGGTCGCTGAGCCTGTTTGCCCGGGGCTTCCTGCTTACCAAGCGCGACATCGACTGGTTCACGGCCCAATATCTCAGGAAGTCGGGGATCGACCTGAAGGATCCGAAGGTCTCGCCGGCGCTGGCCGAATCGCTGTCCGGGCTGGCACCCGCGTTGATCGCCGTCGCCGGATTCGACCCGCTGCGCGACGAGGGCCAGGACTACGCGGCGGCGCTGCGGGCTGCCGGCACGGACGTTGACTTGCGTTATCTGCGCTCGTTGACCCACGGTTTCGCCAATCTGTTCCAGCTGGGGGGCGGCAGTGCGGCAGGGACCACGGAGCTGATTTCGGCGTTGCGGGCACACCTGAGCCGGTGCTGACCGGATTCACCCGGGCCGTCGGTAGTCTAGAGGCGCCCGACTGCGGGTGAAGTCAACGAAACGTGAGGTTCCCGTGGCCGACAAACCCAAGCGCCCTGCCCGACTCGACCTGAAGTCCGGGTCCGGCGACGGCAAGTTCGGCAGACTCATCCAGATCGGCGGCACCGCCGTGGTGGTGATCTTCGCCGTCGTCCTGGTCTTCTACATTGTCACCAACAATCACAAGAAGACCCCGATCAGCGGGGAAGGCGCGGTCCGCGTGACCTCCGGCAAGCTGGTCACCGACAATGGCCAGCCCAATGGCAAGCCCAAAGCGGTGGTGGCCTTCTACGAGGACTTTCTCTGTCCGGCATGCGGCAACTTCGAGCGGGGCTTCGGGCCAACGGTGTCCAAGCTGATCGACATCGGCGCCATCGCCGCGGACTACTCCATGGTGACGATCCTGGACAGTCCGCGCACTCAGAACTATTCGTCGCGGGCCGCGGCCGCGGCCTACTGCGTGGCCGACGAATCCATCGAAGCGTTCCGCCGGTTCCACGCGGCGCTGTACAGCACGGACATCCAACCCTCCGAGACCGGCACGAAGTTTCCCGACAATGCGCGACTGATCGAGATCGCTCGCGAGGCTGGTGCGGCGGGCAAGGTGCCGGACTGCATCAACAGCGGTAAGTACATCTCGAAGGTCACCGGGCTGGCGGCGGCCAGCAATATCCGGGCGACCCCGACCGTCCGGATCAACGGCAACGAGTACGATCCGTCGACGCCCGACGCGCTGGTCGCCAAGATCAGGGAAATCGTCGGCAACATACCCGGTATGGACGAGGCTTCGGCCGCAGCGAAGACGTAACTCAGATGTCAGTCGATGTCGTCGCCGAAGAGTCCGGCGAGCTGCAGCCGGCGGCCGCGCCGGTGCCTGTGCTGAGCGCCTGGTGGGTGCTGATCGGCGGGGGGATCGGATTGCTTTCCTCGATCACCTTGACGGTGGAAAAAATTGAGCTGCTGCGCAACGCCGCCTACGTGCCGACCTGCAACATCAACCCGATCCTGTCGTGCGGCTCGGTGATGGTGACCAAACAAGCCTCGGTGTTCGGCTTCCCCAATCCGTTGCTGGGCATTGCCGGGTTCACCGTGGTGGTGGTCACCGGCGTGCTGGCCGTGGCGAAAGTGCCGCTGCCCCGGTGGTATTGGACCGGCCTGGAGGTCGGGCTGGCGATCGGTGCGGTGTTCGTGCACTGGCTGATCTTCCAGAGCCTGTACCGGATCGGGGCCCTGTGCCCGTACTGCATGGTGGTGTGGGCCGTCACCATCACACTGCTGGTGGTGGTGGCGGCATCAATCCTGCTGCGTCCGACGTTGAACGACCGCGGCATATTGCGGTTCCTGTTCGGATGGCGGTGGTCACTTGTCACGTTCTGGTTCACCGCCGTGTTCCTGCTGATTATGGTCCGCTTCTGGAACTATTGGTCGACGCTCATCTGAGTTAGGGGTCAAGGGTGATCTCCAAAGTGCTGGTGGCCAATCGCGGAGAGATCGCGATCCGGGCGTTCCGCGCGGCCTACGAACTCGGCGTCGGCACCGTCGCCGTCTACTCGTATGAGGACCGCAACTCGCTGCATCGGCTGAAGGCCGACGAGTCCTACCAGATCGGCGAGGTCGGGCACCCGGTGCGCGCGTACCTGTCGGTGGACGAGATCGTAGAGACGGCGCGGCGCTGCGGGGCGGACGCCGTCTACCCCGGTTACGGATTCCTCTCGGAGAACCCGGATCTGGCCGCGGCGTGCGCGGCAGCCGGTATCGCCTTCGTCGGTCCGGGCGCGGAAGTGCTTGAGCTGACCGGCAATAAGTCGCGGGCGATCGCGGCGGCGCGGGAAGCCGGCCTGCCGGTACTGGAGTCTTCGGCGCCGTCGTCGTCGGTCGACGAACTCGTGTCAGCCGCTGATGCCATGCGATTTCCGTTGTTCGTCAAGGCCGTTGCCGGCGGCGGCGGCCGCGGGATGCGCCGGGTCACGGACAGCGCCGCGCTGGCCGAGGCCATCGAAGCGGCCAGCCGGGAAGCCGAGTCGGCGTTCGGGGACCCGACGGTGTATCTGGAACAAGCCGTGCTCCGACCGCGCCACATCGAGGTGCAGATCCTCGCCGACACGCACGGCAACGTCATTCATCTCTACGAGCGCGACTGCAGCGTGCAGCGCCGCCATCAAAAGGTCATCGAACTGGCACCGGCGCCCAACCTGTCGCCCGAGCTGCGGGAGCGGATGTGCGGGGACGCCGTCGCGTTCGCCCGTCATATCGGTTACAGCTGCGCGGGCACGGTCGAGTTCTTGCTCGACGAGAGCGGCGATTACGTCTTCATCGAGATGAATCCGCGAATTCAGGTGGAGCACACCGTAACCGAGGAGATCACCGACGTCGATTTGGTCTCCAGCCAGCTGCGCATCGCCTCCGGGGAGACACTCGAAGATCTCGGCCTGACGCAGGACGGCGTCCGGCCCCACGGTGCGGCGTTGCAGTGCCGCATCACCACCGAGGACCCGGCCAACGGCTTCCGTCCCGACACCGGGCGGATCAGCGCCCTGCGGACGCCGGGTGGTGCCGGTATCCGGTTGGACGGCAGCACCAACCTGGGCGCCGAGATCAGCGCGCACTTCGACTCCATGCTGGTCAAGCTGACCTGTCGGGGTCGGGATTTCCAGACTGCGGTCAACCGGGCGCGCCGCGCCATGGCGGAGTTCCGGATTCGCGGGGTATCGACGAACATTCCTTTCCTGCAAGCGGTTCTGGACGACCCGGACTTCCAGGCCGGCCGCATCACCACGTCGTTCATCGACGACCGGCCGCAGCTGCTGACCGCGCGCACCTCGGCCGACCGCGGCACCAAGATCCTCAACTACCTGGCCGACGTCACCGTCAACAAGCCGCACGGCACCCGCCCGTCGAAGGTGTACCCGCAGGACAAGCTGCCCGACATCGACCGGGACACTCCGCCGCCGGCCGGTTCCAAGCAACGTCTGGCCGAACTCGGCCCGGAGGGGTTCGCGCGCTGGCTGCGGGAGTCGCCGGCAGTGGGGGTGACCGACACGACGTTCCGCGACGCGCACCAGTCGCTGCTCGCGACCCGGGTGCGCACCAGCGGATTACTCATGGTCGCACCGTATCTCGCGCGCACCACGCCGCAGCTGCTGTCGGTGGAGTGCTGGGGCGGAGCGACCTACGACGTGGCGCTGCGGTTCCTCAAGGAAGACCCGTGGGAGCGGCTGGCCGCCCTGCGCGAGTCGATCCCCAACATCTGTCTGCAGATGCTGTTGCGGGGCCGGAACACTGTGGGATATACGCCGTATCCGGAGATCGTCACGTCGGCATTCATCGAGGAGGCGACGACCACCGGCATCGACATCTTCCGGATCTTCGACGCGCTGAACAATCTCGATTCGATGCGCCCGGCCATCGACGCGGTGCGCGAAACCGGTTCGGCGGTAGCCGAAGTCGCGATGTGCTACACCGGTGACCTGTCCGATCCGGGGGAGCGGCTGTACACGCTGGACTATTACCTGCGGCTGGCCGAGAGCATCGTGGAGGCCGGCGCGCATGTGCTGGCCATCAAGGACATGGCCGGGCTGTTGCGGGCGCCGGCCGCCCATACGCTGGTCAGTGCGCTGCGCAGTCGATTCGACCTGCCGGTGCACGTCCACACTCATGACACGCCGGGGGGCCAGCTCGGCAGTTACGTGGCGGCGTGGCAGGCCGGGGCCGACGCGGTCGACGGGGCGGCAGCGCCGATGGCCGGCACCACCAGCCAGCCCGCGCTGAGTTCGATCGTGGCCGCGGCCGCGCACACCGAATACGACACCGGCTTGTCGCTGCCGGCGGTGTGCGCGCTGGAGCCGTACTGGGAGGCGCTGCGAAAGGTCTACGCGCCTTTCGAATCTGGCTTGCCCGGCCCGACCGGGCGGGTCTACCACCACGAGATTCCGGGCGGCCAGTTGTCGAACCTGCGCCAGCAGGCGATCGCACTCGGGCTCGGCGACCGGTTCGAGGAGATCGAAGAGGCCTACGCCGGGGCCGACCGGGTGCTGGGCCGGCTGATCAAGGTGACTCCGTCGTCGAAGGTGGTGGGCGATCTGGCGCTGGCGCTGGTCGGCTCGGGTCTGTCCGCCGACGAATTCGCCTCGGATCCGGCGCGTTTCGACATCCCCGACTCGGTGCTCGGGTTTCTGCGTGGTGAGCTGGGCGACCCGGCGGGCGGATGGCCGGAGCCGCTGCGCGAGAAGGCGCTGGCCGGTCGCGCGCCGGCCAAGCCGGCTCCAAGCCTGACCACCGACGACGAGAATGCCCTGTCGGCGCCCGGGCCGAAACGGCAGGCAACCCTGAACAGGCTGCTGTTTCCCGGTCCGACAAAGGAATTCGAGGAACACCGGGATAACTACGGTGACACCTCGCAGTTGTCGGCCAACCAGTTCTTCTACGGCCTGCGCCAGGGCGAAGAGCACCGGGTGAAACTGGAGCGCGGCGTGGAGCTGCTGATCGGGCTGGAGGCCATCTCCGAACCCGACGAGCGGGGAATGCGTACCGTCATGTGCATCATCAACGGCCAGCTGCGCCCGGTGCTGGTGCGCGACCGCAGCATCGCCAGCGCGGTGCCGGCCGCCGAGAAAGCCGACCGTGGCAACCCCAATCACGTTGCGGCGCCGTTCGCGGGCGTAGTCACCGTCAGCGTGTCCGACGGCGACCGGGTGACCGCCGGGCAGACCATCGCCACCATCGAAGCGATGAAGATGGAAGCGCCGATCACCGCGCCCGGCGACGGCACCGTGGAACGCGTCGCCGTGTCGAGCACGGCTCAGGTGGAGGGCGGAGACCTGCTGGTGGTGCTGCGCTGACGCGCATCATCGGCGGTGTGGCCCGGGGCCGGCGGCTCACGGTTCCGCCGCGGGGAACCAGGCCGACCACCGACCGGGTGCGAGAATCGCTGTTCAACATCCTCACAGCACGACTTGACCTGACCGGTGTGGCGGTGCTCGATCTGTATGCGGGCTCGGGAGCGCTCGGGCTGGAGGCGTTGTCGCGCGGGGCGGCGTCCGCGCTGTTCGTCGAATCCGACCAGCGCACCGCGGCCGTACTGGCGCGAAACATCGTCGCAGCGGGGCTGCCCGGGGCAGTGGTGCGCCGCGGCACGGTGGCCACGGTGCTGGCGGCCGGCGCGGTCTCGCCGGTGGACCTGGTGCTCGCCGACCCGCCCTATGACATCGAAACCGAAGGTGTGAACGCCGTTTTGGAGGCGTTGGCCTTCAACGGCTGGGTGCGGGAGGGGACCGTGGCGGTGGTGGAGCGCGGTGTCGCCAGTGCCCCGTTGACCTGGCCGGCTGGCTGGTCGGCGTGGCCCGAGCGGGTTTACGGCGACACCCGTCTCGAGCTGGCCGAACTGGTATCTGCGGCCGTGTAGCGTCGTCTCCTATGTCAGGCGCGGTATGCCCCGGGTCCTTCGACCCGGTCACGTTAGGCCACATCGACGTCTTCGAGCGCGCCGCGGCCCAGTTCGACGAGGTGGTGGTCGCGATCCTGATCAACCCGGCCAAGAAGGGCATGTTCGAACTCGACGAACGCATCGCGATGATCGAAGAGTCGACGACCCACCTGCCCAACCTGCGGGTGGAATCCGGGCAGGGTCTGGTGGTCGACTTCGTCCGATCCCAGGGGATGAACGCGATCGTCAAGGGTCTGCGCACCGGCACTGACTTCGAATATGAGCTGCAGATGGCTCAGATGAACAAGCATGTGGCCGGGGTCGACACCTTCTTCGTCGCCACCGCGCCGCGGTATTCGTTCGTCTCGTCATCGCTGGCAAAAGAAGTCGCGATGCTTGGCGGTGACGTGAGCGAGCTACTGCCCGAACCCGTCAACCGGCGCCTGCGTGAACGGATCGCCCGCCGCGACGATTAGCCGGACTGCCAATAGTTTTCGGCTTGGATGGTGCTCTCGCCGGACCACCGATAGGCGGTCAGCTTTCCGCCTTTGGCCGCGCTGAAGTCCACACAGGCGCAGTGTGCGGTCCAGTCGCGCGTGTGCCGGGGGCTGCCGGTGCGCCAGTAGTGGCCGTACAACACCGGAATGCGCTCACTGTAGGTGTATGACCGCTCTTCTGGGGTAATCTCGACGTCCGGCAACGGGGGATAGGGTGTACCGTCCGCGGCGGTGAAAGTATCTGATATTTCTGCGATTTGGCGCAGCGTGGTGGCGCTGTTGTCCCACCAGCGGATCCGGGCCTCGCCGCGCAGGTGATCGTCCTTGTCCTTGAACGGCGGTATCTGGCGGCCCGTCAGACTGATTTCGGGCCCTTTGAGCAACACCTCGATGGCCTGGTAGAGGTCGCTTCCCTTGGTGGAGGCGTCGACGATCTGGTCCAGGCTGCTGAAACGATTCGAACCCAGCTGCCGCTCAACTGTTCTCATGGAGTGCTCATGCCAGCAAGCATGCACCACCCGCAGGTCGCCCAGATCCAGCCACAACGGAAGCGTCGTGAACCACTGCACGTAGTGCGCCCGCTGATCGTCGGTGAGCTGATCGACGAACTGCCGGTGCTGCCGGTTGTTCTTGTCGCTGTGTTCCCTTAAGTGGCGCCCGCTGCCGGCGGGATGTTCGGTCGCGTATCCGATGGCGTTGAATTCGTGGTTGCCCATGACGATTTGGGCGTGTCCGCCGTCGACCATGTCCTTGACGATTTCGAGGACACGCAGTTGCTCACTACCGCGGTCGACCAGATCGCCGACAAAGATCGCCTGTCGTTCGGGATTTGTGAATGTGCCGTCTTTACGTTGATATCCGAGTTCGGTGAGCAGGGTATGCAGAGCGGACGCGCAGCCATGAATGTCGCCGATGATGTCGTAGCCCTGCACGAACCGATTTAATCATCAGCCACCGAACGGTATAGCGCTCCGGTAACCGATTGAGTTACCGTCCTGCACAGAGTTGCTTGACCGGGATCGAGGACTGCCATGTCGGGAACCGTGCTGATCACCGGTGCTTTCGGTCTGGTGGGGACCGAGGCCGTCAGACGGTTCGCCGCCGAGGGGTGGCGGGTGATCGCCACGGCGCATCGCAAGGCCTACGAAGAGCTACCGCCGCGGGTGGAGACCCGGTGGACCGATCTGACGGACCCCGCTCAGGTGCGTTCTTTGGTGGCGGAGGTGTCGCCCGATGTGATCGTTCACCTCGCGGCTGTGATCCCGCCGCTGGTGTATCGAGACGCCGTGTTCGCCCGCAAGCTGAATGTCGGTGCCACCGGGGCTCTGCTGGATGCCGCTTCGCATCAACCGAACCCGCCACGCTTCCTGCATGCCTCCAGCACCGCGATCTACGGCTCCCGCAATCCCTATCGCCATCAGGAATTCTTGGCTGTCGACACGCCACTTCGGCCCTGCGAACTCTACGGCGGTCACAAGCTGGAAGCTGAGGAGCTCGTAAGGTCCTCGCATCTGGACTGGGTGGTGTTGCGGCTCGGCGGTGTGCTGAGCACCGATCCGAGAGCCATGCCCGTGACCCGCGACATGATGTACTTCAGCAGTGCACTGCCGTCTGATGGGCGGGTGCATTCAGTCGACACCCGGGACGTGGCAGCGGCATTCGCGGCGGCAGCGCAGCGCGATGTCGTCGGGGAGATCTTTCTGATCGGTGGCGACGACTCGCATCTGCTGCGGCAGGGTGACATCGGGTCGGCGATGGCGGCCGCGCAGGGCATGCCCGGGTTGATGCCGCCGGGGCGGCCGGGTGACCCGAACGATGACGACGGTTGGTATCCCAACGCCGATTGGATGGATGTGGATGTGGCGCAGCGGGTGCTGACGTTCCAGCACCATTCATGGCCGGACATGCTGGGTGAGATGCGTGCCCAAACCGGTTGGAAGCGCTACCCGAGGCGGGTCGTCGTGCCGGTGGCGCGCCAGTTCATCGAACGACAAGGGGCATACCGCAATTTGCCCGGGCAGTACGCCGATGTGTGGGCGGCTCTGGGCGCGCGATTCGGCGATACGGCGGTGGACACCGCCAAAGCCTAGGTCAGAACACGATGGTCTGATTGTTGTGCACGATGACGCGGTCCTGGCAGTGCCACAACACCGCGCGAGACAGTACCGCGCGTTCCACATCGGCGCCCACGCGCACCAGATCTCCCACGGTGTCAGTGTGGCTGACGCGCACCACGTCCTGTTCGATGATGGGCCCCTCGTCGAGCACTTCGGTGACGTAGTGCGCGGTGGCGCCGACGAGTTTGACGCCGCGCTCCCGGGCCCGCTTGTAGGGCGCCGCGCCGATGAACGCCGGGAGAAAAGAGTGGTGGATGTTGATCAGCGGACACCCGACCGCGGACAGGAAGTCTGCTGTCAGGATCTGCATGTAGCGAGCCAGCACCACCAGATCAACGTTGCCACTGAGCAATTGGAGCTGGCGCTGTTCGGCCTCGGCGCGGGTGTCGCGGGTGGCGGGAATGTGGACGAACGGCACCCCGAAGGGCCTTACCTGCTCAGCCAGGTCGGGATGGTTGGCGATCACCATGGCGATGGACATCTGCAGTTCGCCACGGCGGTTGCGCCATAACAGGTCCAGTAGGCAATGGTCGTCCTTGGATGCCATGATGGCGACCCGCTTGGGCTTGGCGGCCTCGGTGAACCGGTAGTCGATTCCGAACTTTTCGGCCACGGTCGCGGCGAAATCCCGCTCGAGTCCGTCGATCGCAGCGGTCAGCCCGGGCAGGTGAAAGATGGCTCGCTGCAGGAATGTTCCGCCTTCGGGTGCGGTGGAATGCTGGTCCAGCGAGATAATATTGGCCCCGGCCTCTGTCAGGAAGGTGCTCACCGCAGCAATGATTCCGGGCCGGTCGTGGCAGCGCAGCAACAACCGTCCGATGTCGGCGGGCTCGTTGGGTGTCGACACCAGGTCCCTTTCGCTGTGATTTCCGCAGGCCACAATACCGCCGCGGATGGGCGTTGCGGCAGCTACGGCTCGTCTTCGTCGTCGTCGGGGGCGAAGAGTTTCTCCGGGTGGTGGACGGTGTTGGTGCGGGGTTGGCCGTGATCGAGGTGGGCGGGTGGGATCCATTGGGTGTCGCCTCGGGCGTTTTTTCGGGTGGTCCAGCCTTTTTCGGCGAGGCGGTTGTGCGGTCCACACGCGAGGGTGAGGTCGTGGATGTCGGTGTAGAAGGTGGTGGTCCAGCCGGAGACGTGGTGGACCTCGGTGTGGTA
>NZ_LQOY01000103.1 GCF_002101675.1 Mycobacterium gordonae
TGTCGGCGTCGTCTGAAAACTGACCCCGTGTCGACGCGGTGGTTTCTAGGTGCGGTCGCAACACTTCTCTAGATTCTGGAGGTTGTGTTGGCATCGTCGCGTCGGGTGAAGAAGGGGCCGGGACGTCGTCCGCAGTCGGCCAAGCGTCAGCGGTTCATGGAGTTGCGGGCTCGCGGGTGGAGCGTGCGGGCCGCGGCCCGCGAAGTCGGTGTGTCCCGGTCCGCTGCGACGAACTGGACACGCGGTTACAAGACCTACCGCAACGGCGTCGCGGTCGGGTTCGTCCCGCCGCTAGATCGACTAGCGGTCCGCCAGATCAGCACGCGATACCTGTCCCAGGACGAGCGCATCGAGATCGCCGATCTGCATCACTCAGGGCTGAGGGTGCGGACGATCGCCACCCGACTCGGTCGAGCGCCGTCGACGATTTCGAGGGAGCTACGGCGCAACGCACCAGCCGGCCGCGGATATCAGCCCTTCGATGCCCACCGGCGAGCCACCGCGCGACGAGCACGTCACCACCGCCGTCGGGTCGACACCAACGACCAGCTCGGTAACGCGGTCGCCGAGCTGCTTCTTCAGCGTTGGAGCCCCCAACAGATCAGCCGTCACCTCCGCCACCGCTTCCCCGATGATTCATCGATGTGGTTATGCCACGAAAGCATCTATCAAGCTGTCTATCAACCGAATTCACGTTTCATGCGGCCCTCGCGATTAGCGCCGCACCGACGCTCACCGCTGCGCACCGGTCGAGATCACCGCCGAGCGCATCACCGCCAGAGTTGCCGGCGGCCGCGGTTCCAGCAGCCGATGCTCACCATCCACGACCGGTCCTTCTCGGCTGTCGACCGGTCTGAAGCCGGCCACTGGGAAGGCGACCTTATCATCGGTAATAACCACCTCTCGGCGATCGGCACTCTGGTCGAACGCCAGACCCGGATGCTGCGGTTGGTGCATCTGCCTCGCAGTGACGCCGACTCCCTGCACGCGGCCTTGGTGGCCCGCATGAAGGATCTGCCACCCACGCTGATGCGGTCGATCACCTGGGACCAGGGCACCGAGATGGCGCGCCACCTTGCCACCACCGACAAGCTCGGCGCGCCCGTCTACTTCTGCGACTCCAGATCACCCTGGCAACGCGGCACGAACGAGAACACCAACGGACTGCTGCGCGACTACTTCCCGAAGGGCGTCACCCTCATCAGCCACCCGCCGGAGCAGTTGTTGGCCGTCGAACACGAACTCAACCATCGCCCCCGCATGGTCCTCCAAGACCGTTGCCCCGCCGATCTATTCGCTGCCCTGTTAGTCTCGAGTGATCCGTCGGTGTTGCGACGTTGAGTAGAACCCACCCCGTCG
>NZ_LQOY01000104.1 GCF_002101675.1 Mycobacterium gordonae
GGCTCTTCGTAATTCAGAGTGCATTGACAAGTTGGTGGAGTGCTCCGCTGTGTAGTAGTGAGCGCCAACGGTAGTGGGTGAGGTTGCGGAATCCGAGGGCGTTGCGGCGCAATGCTTCCAGGCGGCCGTTGATGGCCTCGGTGGGTCCGTTGGAGACGTGGTGGTCGAAGAAGGCCAGGATGTCGGCGCGGCGGCGCGATAGCGTGCGGCCGAGTTGGGCGATCTCCTCCAATCCGGCGGGTACGCCGCGCCGACTTCCAGGCGGCCGTTGATGGCCTCGGTGGGTCCGTTGGAGACGTGGTGGTCGAAGAAGGCCAGGATGTCGGCGCGGCGGCGCGATAGCGTGCGGCCGAGTTGGGCGATCTCCTCCAATCCGGCGGGTACGCCGCGCCGTATCGACTCGATCAGCCTGGTCATTGCCTTCTTGCCGTGACGTCGGTTCGGGTCGGCGTAGGCGGCGATGATCTTCTGATAGATCAGCCAGGCGACCTTGACGGCGAGATGGTCGTCGCCGTCGAGCACCTCGGTCAGCCGGGTGTATTGGCGTGGGGAGAGCAGCTGCAGGCGGGTTCGGGCGATGCGCCGGATCCCATAGAGCGGGTCACCGGTGTGTCCGCGCCGACCCAGGGTCTGCTGCTGGATGCGTTGGCGGATCAGGTCGAGCTTGGTCCCGGCCAAAGCCACAACGTGGAAGGGGTCCATCACGGTGACCGCGTCCGGGATGACCTCGGTGGCGGCGGTCTTGTAGCCGGCGAACCCGTCCATCGCAATGACCTCCACGGCCCGGGCAAAGTCGGTGGGTTGGGCGGCCAACCACGTGGCCAGTGCGGTCGCTGAGCGTCCTTCGACCAGGTCGAGCAGGCGTGCCGGGCCGGTCTGGTCGTGGGTAGGCGTGAGGTCGATGATCAGCGTGACGAACCCCTCTGTGCCGCGACGCCGAGGCGCCCAGCGATGCTCATCGACACCGATCACCGTCACCCCGGCCAGCCGATCCGGCCCGGTTGTGGCGATCAGGCCGGCGGTCGCACGCATCGCGATGGAGCTGACAGTATGCCAGGACACCCCGAGTTCGGCGGCGATCGCCGAAATGGTGGTGCGGTCGATCATCAACCGCCGCAATACATACCGGGCACAGCGCCGCGTCGTCGATGAGCGCGGGGCCGCCAACTTGCCCAGATCCTGGTTGAACACTGCCCGCCCACACGCTGGCGTTGTGCAGCGGTAGCGAGGTAGGGCACCCTGCAGCACCAGCGGGTAGCCGGCCACCGGCAGATCCGTCAACGGCCGAGTCACAGTGTCGCGGTAGCGGCCCTCCCGGCCGCAGTCCGGACACCTGGCGTCACAGGCCACCGGCCTGCAGAAGATCGTCGTCGTCTTCTCGTCGACCGCGGCGTCGGTGATCGTCACCCCCAACTCGATGGTGCGCATGATCGTGTCGGCAACAACAGACGGCGGGCAGGCAGTAGCCTCAGGCAAGGGTCACCTCGGTGGTGTTGGTGAAGCGGCGTGTAGGAACCTGAATCGTCACCCACCGAGGCCCCACCTCAGCTCAACGACACGAACCCCCACCGCGGATATCCGCCAACCACTGCTGCACGCTCATTTCCGCAGAGCCGGTTTGATGGTGGGCGTCAGGTAGTTGAGCCGGTCGTTGACCAGCCTCCAGAGCCGGTTGAGCACCGCACGTTCCTCGTCGGTGTCATAGCGGTAGTAGAACCCATACTTGCGGACGAGGTGGTTGTTCTTGGACTCGATTGTGGCCTGATCGTTCTTCTTGTACGGCCGCGACCTGGTGAAGAAGATCTCCATCTGCGCAGCCCACTTGATGACGGCCTTGTTGAGGAATTCGGTTCCGTTGTCGAAGTCCAAACCGGTTACCTCGTAAGGTATTTCATGGACACCGGCTTTGAGGGCGCCGAGGATGTGAGTGTGGGCGTTGTTGCGTTCGGTGCGGGTGAAGACCCAACCGATATGCATATCGGTGAGGTTGACGGTCCGGGCGAACTCGCCTTTGAGGGTTGGACCGCAGTGCGCGACGGTGTCGCCTTCGAAGAACCCCGGAGATCCCTCGACCTCGTCGGTTGCCTTGCGGATCTTGATCGAAGACCGCAGCAACGGGGAGGCCTTGGTGGTCGATTTCCCCTTGATCTGGTCGCGCGCCTTGACCGCACGCAGGTAGCGGTCGATCGTCGCGCTGCTCATCGCCAACAGCTCGGCACGCACCTGCGGGCTGTAGCGGTCCACACCTGCGCGTCCGGCCGGGTTTCCAGCAGGCGAGGTACGACGCGGCGACCAATAAACCCGGTACCGCCGGTAACGACATAGCGCATGCAAGCCATCGTGGCGGGTCACACCGCGCACGTCAACCATGCTGTCCAGGCATCAGCCGGCGAAGTTGCGGATGCCGTCCCAGTCCACCAGCGTCCAGCCGGTCATCGGGTTTCCGGTGATCACCACGCGGCCGACGTTGGGCAGCGGATGACTGGTCGCCAGGCTGTCCTTGGCGTTCTTCGTGTTCATCAGCGTCCAGTACTCGATGGCGTACAGATGCGAGAACACCACCGGTTGGTTGTGGCCGCTGTTGTAGATCTTCTGCACGGCCGCGGTGAACCAGTCGTTGAACTCCTTGCCGGTGATCGACCCGGGGATGCGGTCTCCGACGTCGCCGTTGAGCCAGTCCGCCGGTACGTCGAGGGGGCCATCGAGACGGGCTTGCCCTCGTACCAGCCGGCGTTGATCTCTTGGATGCCTTGCAGCACCTCGACTTGCTTGCCGAGTTCGGCGGCCAACGGCGCGGCGGTCTGTTGCGTTCGCACCATGGTGGAGGCGTAGACGGCGTCGTACTTGTTGTGGGCGAGTTGGTGCGCGACCTGTTCGGCCTGCCCCTTGCCCTCCGGGGTCAGGCCCGGGCCCGGCACGTCGGTGTCGATGACGCCGCTGGCGTTGGTCTCGGACTCCGCGTGCCGGACGAACGTCACGGTGATGCTGTGGGCCTGCGGTGACCCGCCGCAGGCGCCGACGATTACCGTTGCGGCCAGCACGGCTACCGCTTTTGAGGCCTTCCTGATCAAGCTGGGATTGCGCATGGCGATAGCCTGCCCCGCCGACGGTGCCGGTGGGAAGGGTTTGCGATGGTTGGGTGGCAGAAAAGCTTGAAGGGAGACTCGTATGGCGATTGACCCGAGTGCCGTCGGTGCGACGACGGAGCCGATGCTGTTCGAATGGACGGACCGGGAGACGCTGCTCTACGCGCTCGGTGTCGGCGCCGGAACTGACGACCTATCGTTCACCACCGAAAACAGCCACGACATCACCCAGCAGGTGCTGCCCACCTATGCGGTGATCTGCTGCCCGGCGTTCGGTGCGGCGGGCAAGATCGGAAAGTTCAACTGGGCCATGCTTTTACACGGGTCGCAGGGCATCCGGCTGCACGCACCGCTGCCGCCGGCGGGCAAGCTGTCCGTGGTCTCCGAGGTCGCGGACATCCAGGACAAGGGCGAGGGCAAGAACGCGATCATCGTGCTGCGCGGCCGCGGCACCGACCCCGACTCGGGGGAGCTGATCGCCGAGACACTCACCACGTTGGTCATCCGGGGCGAGGGCGGGTTCGGGGGAGTGCCGGGTCAGCGGCCGATCGCGCCGGAGTTTCCCGACCGCGAGCCCGATGCCCGGATCGCGCTGCCCACCCGTGCGGACCAGGCGCTGATCTATCGGCTCTCCGGTGACCGCAACCCGCTGCACAGCGACCCGTGGTTCGCCAGGGACATGGCCGGTTTCCCGAAGCCGATCCTGCACGGGCTGTGCACCTACGGGGTGTCGGGCCGCGCGCTGGTCGCCGAGCTGGGCAAGGGCGTGGCCGCCAACGTCACGTCGATAGCGGCGCGATTCACCTCGCCGGTGTTTCCAGGGGAGACGCTGACCACGCTGATCTGGCGGACGGAACCGGGCAAGGCGGTGTTTCGGACGGAGGCTTGTGGCGCCGAAAGCGCGAACGCGCGGATCGTGTTGGACGACGGCGCGGTGGAGTACGCGGAGGCCTAGCCGATGGCTTAGAACCCGGTACGTCGCCCCGGCGCGCAGGCGTTCACTGGTGCGCCTGGCCTGCCGTCCAGCCATGACCTGTCCCGCATTCGGCGGGCTTCGGGGGGATCGCTCGGGCGCTAAGCTAAACAGCTATGTGCTACAGTTAGCACATGTCTACGGTGGGCGTTCGTGAGCTGCGGCAGCGGGCCAGCGAACTCCTCCGTCGGGTCGAGGCCGGCGAGACGATCGAGATCACCGACCGTGGTCGGCCTATCGCCCTTCTCTCGCCGATGCCGGAGGGCGGTCCGTACCAGCAGATGCTGGCAAGCGGCGGGATCGAACGTGCGACGCTTGACTTTGATGACCTTCCCGAGCCGGTCCGACTCAAAACGGGTATCGAGCTGCCGTCCGTGACGCTTGCGCGCCTGCGTGAGCACGAGCGTTGATGGCGGCCATCTACCTGGACTCGTCCGCAATCGTCAAGCTTGCAGTTCGTGAGCCAGAGTCGGATGCGCTGCGTCGCTACCTTCGCACCCGGCTGCCGCGGGTGTCGAGTGCCCTTGCGCGGACGGAGGTCATGCGGGCTCTGCTCCACAAGGGTGAATCAGCCCGAAGAGCCGGACGCCGGGCGCTCGCGAGCCTAGACCTACTACGCATCGACAACCGATTGCTCGATCTTGCTGGTGGGCTGCTGCCAATCGAGCTACGCACCCTCGATGCAATTCACCTGGCGACTGCCCAGCGGCTCGGCATGGATCTTGGCCGGTTGTGCACTTACGACGACCGCATGCGCGACGCCGCCGAGGCGCTCGGCATGGCAGTGATTGCCCCGTCTTGATCGGCTACCTAGGGTGGCGCGTGAGGCGGCCAACGCTTCATGTCCCGGCATGTCGCGCCAACCTCGTGCCACCGCCGAATGGGGACACCGTCGTGCTGGATCACTCGAATGTTGGCACCCTGAGCGCCGTTAGAACCGTTGCCGTCGCTAATTTACGCGGGCGTAACTTAACCGCTGTGCCAACCTTTCGGTGAACTCGGCGGCGCGCGCGGGACTGTCCAACGCAAACAGCGCGGCGGTGGCGCGGTCGCCGTCTTCGCTGTGTCGCACCAGGATCGGGATACCATCATCGCGGACCGCGTCGAACGCGTCCTCGTCGGTGATGTCGTCGCCGAGATAGATGGGCACCAGCGGACGCGCGTCGGCCTCGCGCAGGTGATTGATCACCCAGCGAAGCGTCTTTCCCTTGTCCCAGTCCATGTCCGGACGCAGCTCGATGACTTCGCGACCCGTCGTCACCCGAAGTCCGTCCCGCCGGCCCGCCGCGCGCACCGCCGCGGCAACCTCGCCCACGCGGTCCCGCGCGGCGTTGCGGTAGTGGACCGCAACGCCAAATCGCTTGTGCTCCATCATAACTCCGGGGATCGAGTCGAGCCGGTCGCGCAGCTCGGCGGCGGCCTGTTCGAGCACCGGTGTGGCCGCCGCCGCGGCGTCGTTCTGGTGGTGTGTGCCGTCGGGTGCGGTCAGCTCGAAACCGTGGCTGCCGGCATACCAGATCCCGGGCACACCGAGGCGCTGTGACACGTCGGCGAGGTCGCGGCCGGACAGAACCGCGACCGGGCATTGCGCGGCCAGCTTCCGCAGCGCCTCGACCGCGGCGGCGACGGGCCGGGCCGCGGCGGGATCGTCGACGATGTCCGACAGCGTGCCGTCGAAGTCGAAGAACATATGGCCGGCCTCCGGTCGGTGAGGGCACCGAGGGCCTGCACAGCATCGGGTAGCTGGGACATCCGGTGGTCCCCGGTGCGCACGGCGACCTCATCCAGATCGCCGACCACGGCGTCGGCGCCGACGCGCCGCAGGGCGTCACTTTGCCCTGTTCGGTCGAGGCCGATGACCAACGCGAATCCGCCGTCGCGCGCGGCCTGGACGCAAGCCGCGTTGTCGGTAAGGACGGCGCATCGCCCCGGGCGGACCGACAGCTTGTCTGCTGCCTCACTCAGGGTGTCGCGGACGTTACCGTTCGACGCGAAGACGCCGGTGTCGACGCCGGCTTCGCGCAATCGCCGGGTCAGCGCCTGGGTGCGGTCCAACGCGGTGTCGAACAGCACCGCGTCATGGCGGCGCGGGTCGATGGTGACCGGCATTGACCAACCTTCTCACGGTGTTCAACGCCGGTGAGAGCGGGTCAGTGACGTGCCGGCGTGGGTGCCGACGGTCGCGGCCGCTGCGCCTGGCCCGGAAACGCGCGCGCCGCGCGCGTGCGCCGGCGGTCCTTGCTGAACAGCAACACCGAATCCTGGCTGAGCGCCACCATCCGTGCCATGCCCAGCTCGATACCGGCTGCCAGCTGCTTGACGTCGGCCGTGGCGTCGTATTCGGCGGTGATGCCCGAATACCAATTCGTCGCCGTAGCTGAGCATCGCGACCCCGGTGCTCAGCTGCAAGGCGATCGGGGGGATCGGCAGCAGGCGCTCCATCGTCTGGCCCATCAGCCGCAGCTGATGGCGAGGCCCGGGCGCGTGGTTCGCCAGCGTTACGAGGCCGCGCTGCGGGAGCCTGGGTAACAGTTGTATGAGGTTGCCGCGCAGCATAGTTGGCAGACAATTGATCGCAGACTCCACGATACCGGGCGGAGATTTGTCGGCGTGCTGCGCTTTCCACCGGCTGTGCACGGTCCGCAATTGCTGGACCGGGTCGTCATGCTCGACGGGCAGGTATGGCAGTAGTGCCGAACGTACCGGCATCGGCACCAGGGTGCGCAGCGAGTCCGCCCGCGGTTCTTCGCCGCGGCGTAGCAGAACCCTTCGGAAGCCCTCGGTGATGGCCGCCAGCGCGACATCGTTGACGGTCACACCGAATTTGCGGCACACGCACTCGACGTCGGCAATCGGGACGCGCACCGTGCTGTAGCGCCGCAGGACCGGGTCGACCGAGGGCCGTGCCGTCGGCCAGATCGCCCCGACGAAGTTGCCGGCGAGTGCCCCAGCCCACTCCAGGGGCCAGCCGCGCTTCGAGGCCTGCGGCGGCGAATCATGTTTGTCGCCAACACCGTTCGCGAATGCATCGTGGTCGGCGTCGTCGCAAAGCCGGGTGAGCAGGTGGGCGGCTGAGTTCCCGTCGGCCAAGCCGTGGTGGATCTTCATCAAGATTGCCCACCGGCCGCCTTTCAGGCCCTCGATCACCCAGCACTCCCACGGCGGACGGTCCAGGTCGAGGGGACGCTCCAGGGCGTGGGCGATCGCGCCGGACAGCTGGGCGTCGTCGCCCGGGCGCGGAATCGCCACCCAGCGCACATGATGGGCCAGGTCGAATCCGGGACAGTCGATCCACTCGAAGCTCTGCGTCCGCAGCACCTGTGTGCAGCGCGGTATCGACTGAATCCGTTCCGCCAGCAGCTGTTTCAGCAGTGCGTAATCGGGGACGCCACCATCGACGATGGCGACCGCGCCGATCACCAGGCTGGCGTACTGATCGGGATCTTGAGCTCTCAGGTACGCCGTATCCAGTGTTATCGCTTGCGCCATGCGCAGTCCCCGCCCCTCGTTTCTCGCACTTGTACCAGTATTTGCGCGGGACCTCCGGGGCGGTAGGCCAGGAGCGTTAAGAATGTGTTTAGACCCGTTAAACAGCTCGCCTAAGTCGAACATACTTATTGCTTATCTGCTTAAGTGGACTCGTTTGCTTAAAAAAATTCGTCAAAAGTACTGCCGGGCAGTGGTTTAGCAGTTGCTCGCAGAGTTTGCTCTTGGCCTTCGGCGGCGCCGATGAGGTCGGCTAGTGGGTGGGGATCGGTGTTGACGCTTTGTTGCAGGAGTCGGTAGAAGAGCATTCCGCGGGCTTTTGACCTGCGGCGATTGAATCTGAAGGTGAACTCGTCGAGGTAGTACTGCAGGTGCTCGCGTTCCACGCGGGTGTAGCGGCCATGACAGGAGCGATCGTCGGCGCCCGCGACGGCGTTGAATCCATCCCTGCTCGCTGGCTCGAAGCACTCGAAGACGGCGACCGCGGACGCACCCACGTGAAGCAGCTCGCCGCGCTTCTGCTCAGGTAGCGCGCTCTGCGCCCTACCCCCCGCTCACCTAGGTGCGTGGGTCGGTATCCACGAGTTGTTGGTGTGTCACGCTGATGGCGACGTGGATGGTCGGGAAAACTGTGTCCATGGATTTGATGACGGCCCAGGATCAGCTGTTTGAGACCGAGTCCGCGCGGCCTCGCTCGTCATCGTCACCGGGCGAGGTTTCGGTGGACAAGACGTTTCGGGCCTATGACCAGGATCAGTCGTTTTTGATGCCGCCGTCGTTGCGGGATTGGTTGCCTGACGATCATCTGGCGTTGTTTGTGTCCGAGTTGGTCGATGAGGTGCTTGATCTGGCAGTGTTTTTCGCCTCCTACAGCGAGGCCCGGGGCTTTCCGCCGTATCACCCGCGGCTGATGCTCAAGCTGCTGCTCTACGGGTACACCAGCGGGGTTCGTTCATCTCGCAAGATCGAAGCCCGTTGCCATGACGATGTGGCGTTTCGGTACCTGGCCGCCAACACCGCACCGGACTTTCGCTCCATCGCCCGCTTTCGGCGCCGTCACCTCGCCGCGCTGGAAGCCCTGTTCCTGCAGGCGCTGACCCTGTGCCAGCAGGCGGGCATGGTCACGATGGGCCGGGTGGCCCTCGATGGCACCAAGGTCAAGGCCAATGCCTCCCGTCACAAGGCGATGAGCTATGACCGGATGTGCGAGGCGGAGCCGGCCCTGCAAACCCAGGTCGAGCAGATCATGCGGGAGGCCGAACGCGTCGATATCGACGAGGACCAGGCCCACGGCCCGGACAATCGTGGCGGTGACCTGCAGGGCGAATTGGCCCGCCGTGAGAGCCGGCTGGCCAAGATCCGCAAGGCCAAGGCCGACCTGGAACAACACGCCAAAGACCAGGCCGCGGACAAGGCCCGGGCAAGGGCGCAAAACGCCGGCCATGATGACGACGCGGCCGCGCGGGCCGCCGAGCAGGCAGCACAGTGCGCGACCGTCAAGCCCAAGGCGCAGCGCAACTTCACCGACCCTGACGCCCAGATCATGAAGACCGCCGACGGCAGCTTCCACTACTGTTACAACGCGCAGGCCGTCGTCGATGAAGAACATCAGGTGATCGTTGCGACCGACTTCGCCGAATCCGGCGCCGACAACCCCGCATTCGGCGAGCTGCTCGCCCAGACCATCACCAACACCGCGACCACACCGCGTCAGACGCTCGCCGACGCCGGCTACTTCAGTGAGAACAACATCGACGCCGCCCACAAGGCGGGCACCGATCCGCTGATCGCGACCGGCCGGCTCGCCCACGGCGAGCAGGTTCCCGACGCGCCACGGGGACGGACACCGAAAAATGCGACACCAAAGGCGCGGATGGCCCGCAAACTTCGCACCAAGAAGGGCAAGGCCGCATATTCGCGGCGCAAGGTGATCGTCGAGCCGGTGTTCGGGCAGATGAAGACCACCCAGGGGGCGAGTCGACTCCTGCTCCGCGGCCACCATCACGCCCGCGCCGAATGGCGCCTGCTCGCCGCCTGCCACAACCTGCGAACCCTCCTACTACAACATTGCAGCGCAGGCTGCGGCCGGCTGAAAGGGTCGTGCGCAGCGAGTTACGGCCACCGATCCGCCATCCCGCGGAATGCGGCCCGCCCGATCACACCACCAGGCCAACAAAACGCCGCCCGATGCCCTCCGTCCAGGACAAATCCACCTGCCGACCCGACAAATCCGTTACCGACCCACGCACCTAGCCGGGGGCAGCAGGAATCAAGATCACTACAAGTCAAGTCCCCACGGAATCAGGGGAACCCCTTCACCCGAGCTGCACGGCGTATTGACGGCAGAGCACCTACGATTGGCCGCTGATCAGCCCGCACCCTACTTTCCCGTGCTGGTGACCGGTGCCGCCGCCTCGGCTCCACCGGCGGCAAGCTCACCCTGGTCCGCAGCACCCACTGTCTTTGACAGGCGAGCACCCAGCCGCTGAAATGCGTCCACCGAGAATGGCTGCATCATACGGCGGTTGACACCAGGGGCGATACGGAGCATGAAATAGCCCAGCCAGGCCTCGGTGCGCACCGGCACGACCGCCAAATCAAACCGTACCGCACGTACGACGGCACGAGCTACGAGGTCCGAGCTCATCGGCGAGACCCTAAACTTCTCGCTAAATTCCTGGAGCTTCTTCGTGAACTGCTTTCCTTGTTCGATCAGGTTCTGATCGACGCCGACTACGATCGCGCGATCAGCGATGTTGGTGTTGATCACACCCGGGCACACGGCGCTGACGCCGATGCCTCTCGGTCCGAGTTCGAGCCGCAAGCACTCGGTCAGCATCTTCACGCCCGCCTTGGACACCGAGTACGGCGCCATCACCGGCGTGGGTGTGAACGCCGCCGCTGACGCGATGTTGACGATGTGGCCACCGCCGCGCTCAACCATCTGGGCGCCGAACACACGACATCCGTGGACGACACCCATTAGGTTCACACCGAGTTGGCGGTCCCAATCCGAGGGACTCAGCTGCAAAAAGTGGCCGCCCACCAAGATACCTGCGTTGTTGACCAATACATCGGTGTAACCGTGATCGGCTAACACATCGCGACCGAACACCGCCCAGGCGTCGGGGTCGGTGACGTCCAACTGCGCCGCCGACGCGCCGAGGCCGTAACCGCGGATCATCGCGGTGGTCGCTTGTGCCGCATCCAGATCGATGTCGGAGACCACGACGTGGGCGCCGAGCTTAGCGAACCTGATCGCTGTCGCCCGGCCAATGCCGCTTCCAGCCCCGGTGACCACCACCAGGCGCGGTCGCAATCGGTTGAACTTCACAGGCTCTCCTTCGTCATGGCCGCGGCTGCGTCCAGAACCGCAACGCCCCTGCTGTATCGGTAGACATCAAGGTTGTAATAGCGGTTCTGCCAGTACATTTCGCCGTGCGTCGACGGCCGAAACGGTGAATCGCCCTGGTTATTAATGTAGTAGGTGTTCGAACCCGCACACGCCGGAGTGAACAGGAAGTTATTCTGTTGGCGCTTCAGGCATTTCCGAAAATACTCGTCGTGGGCTTCCTGACGAATCTCGCAGACCGTTGCACCGCGGCGCTTCGCTTCGGCTATGGCGCGGCTCAGGTGAGCCGATGTCGCTTCGATCATCCACAAGTACGAGCCGAGCACGAATCCGTAGGGCCCGGTGATTGAGAACATGTTCGGAAATCCGGGAACCGAAACACCCTGGTACGACTGGTATCTCTGCTCACTCCAGAACCGCCCGAGATCGACGCCGCCCCGCCCGATGACGGGGAAGGGAGGCACCGCGCCCGCCTCCCACAGCTTGAACCCGGTCGCGCAGATCAACACGTCGATCTCGTGCTCCACGCCGTCCGCCGTCCGTACCCCCTTCTTGGTAATGCACTCGATCGCATCGGTGACCAGGCTGACGTCGTCGCGGTTGAAGGTACGCAAGTAGTCGTTTGACATCGACGGGCGCTTGCAGCCTAACCCGTAGCGTGGGATCAGCTTCTCCCGAACGACCGGGTCATCGATCTGGCGGCGCATCCAGCGGCGGGTAGGAACCTCAAGCATCCGGCGGCTCGCGTTCGTCAGCCACTGTGGACCGACCCACATCCCGGCCATGCCGACCTCGGTTGCGACGGTTCCCACCAGGCGGATACCCGAACGGATTCGCTTACGCCCCAGAACCCACCGGATGGCGGACGTGACCTCCTTGTCAGGTTTTGGGAACACCCATATCGGTGTTCGTTGGAAGACTGTCAAATGTTCGACTTCGTCGACAATGGCCGGGACGACCTGCAGCGCCGTTGCGCCAGTGCCGATGACCGCGACGCGCTTGCCCGCCAGCGCCACGTCATGGTCCCAGAGTGCGGTGTGCATGAGCACACCCCCGAACTCGTCGAGACCCGGGATATCAGGCATCTTCGGGCGTTCGAGGCCACCGACCGCCATGACTACATTTCGGCCGGTAATCTCCTGATCGGCGTCGGTAGTCAATCGCCATAGGCTATTGCGCTCATCGAGCACCGCCGAGGTGATCGTAGTGTTCAGCCGCAACTTTTGAGCTAGGCCGTACTTGTCCACAAGGTCGCTGGCGTAATCGCGAAGCTCGTAACCCGGAGCGAAGATCCGCGACCAATCACCACGCTGCTCGTAGGAAAAGCTGTAGACAAACGAGGGAATATCCACCGCCACACCCGGATAAGTGTTCGCATGCCAGGTGCCGCCCACCTGATCCCACTTGTCGACAATCACGAAGTCGTGAATGCCTCTGCGTTGCAAGGAGATACCAGCACCGATACCGCCGAATCCAGCGCCGACGATCACGACTTCATGGTCTGGAGTGACACGCTCGACAGTCGGTAACTGCTCGATGTCGATCGTTGTACTCAACTTGAACTCATGGCCTTCCTGCTACTTGAGATGACCGACAAGGGCACCGTCGTCGCCGAACAGCTCCTGCCGCCACTGCTGCACCAGCGCGGTCGTGTCGATGTCGTCGGGATGGAAGCCCGGCTTTAGGTACATGCGCAGATCGGCCATCAGCCCCTGCACCAACGGGCCCCGGAACACCGCACGCGTTTGACGCGCCACTTTGATCGGGCGCCATCCCCGCGGATCGGCCAAAATAGACAACAGCACCCCGATCGACACCACCGGGATCGTCAGGATGTACAGCACCGCCATCACCCCGATCCGGAGCCACTCCGGCCCATCGACGGCCCGGTAGACGTCGAACGCCACCGACTTATGTTCCAGCTCTTCCACCGCGTGCCAGTTGAGCAGGTTTCGCACCTCGGGATCGCCAGGAATCTTTTGTATCTCTTCGCCCAGCATGCGCTCAGCCAGTGTCGCGGTGTAGTGCTCGGCCGCCGCCGTGACCGCCAGGGGTACCCGCGCTGGCAGCAGGTTCTCAATTCGCACGATCAACCGCTCCCGGCGGCTGTCATGCGGGAACATAAACAGCCGGACAATCGGGTAGCCCATCTCGATGAGCTTCTCGTTGAGCCGGCGGTGTTCCTGGCCGTGCACCGACTCCTGGCCAAATGAATCCGGCCACCCGCTTCATCAGTACCGGATCGGTCATCTGATCGGCAAAGCGCCGAACCGACCGGATAAACAACTCCTCACCTGGCGGAAACACGCCGGACAGCAACGCCACAAGGTGGCTGAACACGATATTGCCCTCAACGAAATGGTGGTCCATCGGCTCGGGATCGCCGAACCAAAACCGAATCCGCCGAGCCTTAGGATACGTACTCTCGGCTACTTTTTCGGCTGCTGTTCCGCTTTTCGCAGCCATTGCCTGACTAGCTACCATGGCAATCCCTTTTGTTGTGGATGTTCGCAATCACTTCAGGTAGCCGACGAGTTCTCCGTCGGTGCCGAAGAGTTCCTCTTGCCAGTGCTCCAACAACGCGTTCGTGTCGATGTCGTCAGGATGGAATCCCGGTCGCAGATATTTCGTAAGGTCTGGGATCAAACCCCGGAAGATGGGGCCACGGTACAGCCGATAGGCCTCCCGTATCACCCGTAGCGGCTGACGACGCCCATCCGGGTCGTGCGCCAGCGAGTAAACCAATGTGACGGCTATGAGGAGAAGCAGGGTCGGAATCATCACGGCCATCACACTCCTGCGCATCCGCTCCGTACCTCCCGCCACCGTGCGGAAGACATCGAATGCGACCGATTTGTGCTCAAGTTCCTCCACGGCATGCCAGTTCAGCACGTTCCACACCTGCAACTCGCCCGGAATCGCCTGGATTTCCTCTTCGCCCAGCGTGCGCTCAGCAAGTACGGCGGTGAAGTGTTCTGCAGCTGCTGTTACCGCCAGGGGTAGCCGCGCAGGCAGCCGCTCCTCCAGTCGCTTGACCCAGTCGTTAAACTTCTTCGAATCCCACCAAGCGATCGGGTAACCCATGTCGATGAGTTTCTCGTTCAGCAGGCGGTGTTGCTGTCCGTGGACCGATTCCTGGCCGATGAAGCCCGCCACCCGTTTCTTCAACGTGGGATCGGTGACCTCATCTGAGAATCGACGCACCGACCGAATAAACAACTCCTCCCCTGACGGGAACGCACCCGATAGGTTCGCCACGAAGTGGCTGAACACGATGTCGTCGTTGACGAAGTACTTGCCGTGTGTGCCGCCGTCGCCGCCAAACGGAAAGCTTATCCGTCGGGTCCTCGGATAACGGGATCCAGCGCTCGCTGCGGTCACCGACTTTGCCTCTTGCCTTGCGTGGTCACTCGCCATGAATGCTAGCCCCTTCCTTGAACGTGTGACGTGTAGTTCCAGGTACCAATAGTACTAGGTGTTGGAACCACGCTACTGCGGATCCACGAGGTCGGCAAGCATCCGGCAAGCATCACGAAAAGTGCCCGCGAAACGCCCTCGGTGCATCACGTAAGAATGCCCGCGAAACGGTGATCCCCGCCAGGCATGGAGAGTGGGCTGTCGATGTCGTCTCGTGCCGAGATCACCGCGAAGTTCGCCAAGGCGTATGTGAAGGCGTCGAAGGCGAATAAGGGGCAGATTCTGGATCAGGTGGTGGAGGTCACCGGCTGGTCGCGTGACAATGCTCGGCGCCGGTTGACGGCCGCGGCCCGGCCGCCGGGAGCGGGCCGGCAGGTCGCCAAACGACCTCGCCGGCAGCGCAAGCCGAAGTATTCCTATGACGCGCTGAAGGTGCTGGGCCACTGGAGCGAACGGCGACGTGCAGTGTCGGTTTGTCGTCGTCTGACTCGTCTGGGCGGGAGACTTGATCCCACATGGTGTCGATCATCGGTTGCAGGAAGAGCTGTCCCAGCTGTCGGACCATGATGTCGATGATCTGGGTGGATCCGCTTCGCTCCGCATTTGCGATACCGGCGTCGCGGGCTTTGATGAGCTCCGTTCGGGTCAGCTCTGTCAATCGCTGGAGCAGTTGGCCTTTAGACCCTGCGGGGTCCAGTAGCGCGCGGCGCAGATAGTTGACGACGGCTGGGTTCGATTCGAGCATCTCCTTCACAGCCACGTCACGCGCCGTGGCGACTTGTCTTGGTGTTCCATCAACGGGGACCTGCGCGATCGTCTGCGCGAAGTAGTCGACGACGAGTTGTTCAACGGCGCGGCGGATTCCGTCCTTGGTCTTGAAGTGGTGGACAACCAGCCCGACCGTGACGCCGGCTCTCGAGGCGATATTTCGCATCGACGTGCGGTCCTCCCCGAACTCCGCGAACAGGTCCATCGCGGCGTTGCGAATGCGCGCCTTCGCGGTCAGGTCGTCTGCGCCTGCGCGTGGATCGGCGAACGGTCCCATGCGTCTCCTTCGTTCCGGGCAAGTGTACAGTGAACATCACTTCTTGTACAGATAGGAAGCTTCCTGTACAGTCGTACGGTATCAATTGAAGGACCACATGGTGCAGGGCAGTCTGAACGGCGTTCGCATCGTGTCGCTTGCGGTGAACATCCCGGGCCCGCTCGCGGCGGCACGGCTGGCGCGCTTCGGCGCGTCGGTAACAAAGGTGGAGCCCCCTACCGGAGATCCCTTGGCCGCGGTCGCGCCCGGCTGGTACGCAGAGCTCGCCAGCAAGCAGACGGTCTTGGTTCTGGACCTCAAGGACGCCGGCGACCGCGCCAAGCTGGACGTCGAGCTGACTTCCGCCGATGTGTTGCTCACCGCCATGCGCCCTTCGGCGCTACGCAGGCTCGGGCTCGACGACGCGCATGTCAGGTATCCGGGGCTCTGTCACGTCGAAATCGTGGGCTACGACGGTGACCTCGAGGAGCGTCCTGGCCACGACCTGACCTATCAGGCCACGCACGGCACCCTGCAGCCCCCGTTGATGCCGGCGGTTCCGGTCGTGGACCTCCTGGGTGCCGAACGTGCCGTGTCCGGGGCCCTGTTGGCGCTGCTTGATAGGCCGAATTCCGGTGCCGGCCAACACGTCCGGATCGTACTGGCGGACGCCGCAGCCGACGCCGGCGCAGCCGTGCGGTACGGCGTCGCAGGGCCCGGCGACCCGCTCGGTGGCGCGACTCCGACCTACGGGATCTACGCCAGTGCCGACGGCTATATCGCCCTGGGCGCAATCGAACCGCATTTCCAGAAGCGGACCCTCGAGGTCCTGGGCGCAGCAGATACCTACGAGGATCTCGCACGAGTCTTTGCCGGACAAAGCACGCGCCACTGGGAAGAAGTCGCCGAGACGGTTGACATCCCCATCGTTGGAATTCGTACACCGGAACAAGGAGTGGAACATTGAACGCGCGCGAAGCAGTGATTGTCGGGGCGGTGCGCACGCCGGTGGGTAAACGAGGTGGCGCTTTGAGCCGGTGGCATCCGGCCGACTTGCTCGGTCACACCTTGCGAAACCTGGTGGAGCGCAGTGCGATCGATGCCAAAGACATCGATGACGTCATCGTCGGCTGTGCGATGCAGCATGAGCACCAGTCCGGAAATATCGGGCGGCACGCGGTGCTGGCTGCGGGTCTACCCGAATCGGTGCCGGCGGTCACCATTGATCGCCAATGCGGGTCCGGTCAGCAGGCGGTCAACTTCGCTGCATTCGGCGTCACCGCGGGCATCTACGAGCTGGCGATTGGGTGCGGTGTGGAGTCGATGTCGCAGGTGCCGATGCCTGCGTCGTTCATGCCGGGCGCGCCGCTCGGTCCGCAGTACTCGCCCGTGGAGTTGGCCCGCTACGACGACAACTTGGTGGCGCAAGGGGCGGCGTCGGAGTTGCTGAACTCCAAGTTCGGTATTTCTCGCGAGGAACTCGACGAATTCAGTATCCGAAGCCATGAGCGAGCATTCGCCGCGACCCGGGCGAAAAAGTTTCGCGCGCAGTTGGTGCCGATCACCGTCGATCCGCTGGATCCGTCGGCGGCGCCCGTCAGTGCCGACGAAGGAATCCGTGAGCAGTTGGATCCGGCGAAGATCGCGTCGCTGGAGCCTGTTTTCGCGGCCGACGGCCGCACAACCGCGGCCAATTCTTCCCAGATCAGCGACGGGGCAGCGGCGTTGCTGATCGCCGAGCGTGGCTACGCAGAACGCAGCGGGCTGGTTTCGCGGGCGCGGTTCCTGGCGATGACGGTCGCCGCGGCGGACCCGGTACTGCAGTTCACCGCGGTACTGGACGCCACCCACAGGGCGCTCGAGCGCGCCAACCTGAGTGTCAGCGACATCGACTTGTTCGAGGTCAACGAGGCCTTCGCCGGGGTGCCGCTGATGGTGCAACGCGAGTTCGGCATTCCCGATGACAAGCTCAACGTCAACGGAGGCTCGGTCGCAATCGGGCATCCGCTCGGGTCGACCGGGGCCCGCATGCTCACCGATCTGCTGTGCGAACTCGAGCGCACCGGACAGCGCTACGGCCTGCAGACCATCTGCGAGGCCGGCGGAACCGCCAACACCACCATCATCGAACGAATCTAAGGCACAGACATGGTCAGGGAAATCGTGAAGGGCGTGCCGTCGACGCACGGCGACCACTACCAGCTCAACACCACCAACCTGATCAGACATGCGGCGCGCACCTATCCCGAGCAAGAGGTCGTCTACCGCACCACGGAGGGCGACTGGCAGCGGTACACCTACGCAGACTTGTACGTTCGGGTCAAGCGGGCGGCGAACGCGCTCAGAGGAATAGGGATCGGCCCGGCCGACACAGTCGGAGTGCTCGACTGGAACAGCAAGCGGCACTTTGAGCTCAGCTGGGCCATTCCCGGCATCGCCGCGGTGATGCTGCAGATGAATCTGCGGCTGGCCACCGAAGACCTGAGCTACGTCACTGACCACGCCGAGGCGCAATGGATCCTGGTCGACGAGACACTCCTTCCGGTCGCCGAGGCGTTGGCTCCACACGTGCCGAAGGTCAAGGGCTGGATCGTAATGTCGGATAAGCCGCTCACCGAGATCGACACCACGCTGGAAAACGTCTTTCACCTCGAGGACCTGATGGCCGAGTCCGACACCGAGATCGACTGGCGGGTCATCGACGAAACCTCTGCTTACAGCGCGTGTTACACATCGGGAACGACGGGTCGGCCGAAGGGCGTCTACTACTCGCATCGTGGCAGCTACCTACACGCGATGGCGATGGCAGCAGCGATCAATCTCCGTCGCGAGGACACCGCGATGCTCATCACCCCGATGTTTCACGGCCAGTCGTGGGGGCTTCCGCACACCGCGATGTGGACCGCGGCGAAGGTGATCCTACCCGGCCGCTACCTGGCCGAGAACACGCAAATGCTCGTCGACGTGATGATCGCGGAGAATGTGACCGTCGCGAACGGCGCACCGGCGATTTTCCAGCCGATGCTGGACTACATCAAGACCCTTGCTGTGAAGCCAGATTTCAGCAGGACGAGACTGCTGTCCGGTGCGACCGAGCCGGCGAAGTCGCTGATGCGCGATTTCCACGAGCTCACCGGCGCCGATTTTGTGCAGGGCTACGGTGCGACCGAGACGACGCCGCTGATCACGATGAACATGGGCATCAAACCGTCCCTGCAGGGCACGATCACCGACGACGAGAAATGGGATTTCAAGCGTTTTCAAGGGCTGCCCGCTTCCGGTATCGACATCCGGATCGTCGACGACAACGGCAATGACCTGCCGCACGACGGTAAGAGTGTCGGCGAGGTACTGATGCGTGGGCCCTGGGTCATCGAGCGATACCACCAGCTCGACGACGACGACAACGCCGACCGCTTCCTCGACGGTTACTGGCGCAGCGGCGATGTCGGCACAATCTACCCGAACGGGTATCTCAAGCTCACCGACCGCCTCAAGGACGTAGTCAAGAGCGGCGGTGAATGGATTTCCTCTATCGATATGGAGAACGCCATCGTCGGACATCCGCTGGTGAAGGAGGCCGCGGTTGTGGGGATCAGCCATCCGAAGTGGCAGGAACGTCCGCTGGCCATCGTCGTGCCCGTCGAAGGTGGCGTGCTGACCCGCGATGACATCGTCGGTTGTCTGCAGGGGCAGTTCGCCAAGTGGCAGATGCCCGACGCGGTTCTCTTCGTCGAGGCGTTGCCGCGCACCAGTGTCGGCAAATTGGACAAGAAGATCCTGCGGGCCGAACACGCCGACGTTTACCGGGATGCGGTCACGTGAACAAACAAATTTTGCGATCGACTCGCGACGGTGCGGTGGCCCTGCTGGAGATCAATCGCCCGAAGTCGAAGAACAGCCTCAACGACGAGCTGTTGGGCGCGATGGGGGCCGAGCTGGCGGCGTTGCGGTCCGACACGGCCGTGTTGGCCGTGGTCATCGCGGGCGCCCACGGCATGTTCTGCGCCGGCGCCGACATCACGGCGTTCGACGAGATCCGGGCCCGGCCACTGGTCACCGGAGAGTCCAATGAGAGCTTCTGGTCGATACTGGCTGCGTTTCCGAAGCCGGTCATCGCCGCGGTCGAGACATACGCACTCGGGGGCGGCTGTGAGCTGGCGTTGGCCTGCGACATTGTCATCGCCGGCGAGTCGGGCCAATTCGGACTTCCCGAGGTGAAGATCGGCGCAATCCCTGGCGCTGGCGGAACTCAACGCCTCATTCGGGCGATCGGCAAATCCAAGGCTATGGCAATGCTTTTGACGGGCGATTCCATCAAGGCCCAGGAGGCGTGCGATGCAGGGTTGGTAGCCGAAGTCGTCGCCGACGGCGAGGCCGTGCCACGGGCGCTGGCGATGGCGCAACGGATCGCGACGAACTCCCCGCTAGCGGTGGCGCTGGCCAAGGATGCCGCTGTGCACGCGTTTCAGACATCACTGACGCAGGGACTCGAACACGAGAAACGGAATTTCTACGTGGCGGTGCATTCCGCCGACAGTCACGAGGGCCAGGCGGCATTCCTCGCCAAGCGCGCGCCCCAGTTCACCGGAAAGTAGGTAAAGCATGCCCGGACTCTTATTCCCGGACTACGTCGTTCCGTGGGAGACCGAGGATCAAAAACTCCTGCGCAAGCACGCCGCCGAGTTCTTCCGCAAGGAAGCGACTCCCAACCAAGCCAGGTGGGCGAAACAGCAGAAGGTGGACCGAGAATTTTGGAACAAAGCCGGCGCTGCCGGGCTTTTGGGCCTCGACCTGCCCGAGCAATACGGCGGTGGTGGCGGCAGTTTCGGTCACGAGGCGGTGGTGATGCAGGAGCGCGCCTACGCGCACGACACCGCGTTCGGTTTCTCCGTGCATTCGACGCTGGCTTCCCACTACATCGCCGAGTATGCCTCCGAGGAGCAGAAGAAGCGCTGGATCCCGAAGATGGTCAGCGGGGAGATGGTGATCGCCGTCGCGATGACCGAACCGGGCACCGGGTCAGACCTGCAGTCGATTCGCACCACCGCGGTTCGCGACGGCGACGAGTACGTCATCAACGGCTCGAAGACCTTCATCTCCAACGGTTCCCACTGCGACCTGGTGGTGATCGTGGCCAAAACTGAGTCCGGACTGTCGCTGATGGTGGCCGAAACCGAAGGGCTGGCGGGTTTCCAGCGCGGCCGGGTTCTGGAGAAGGTCGGCCAGCACGGCCAGGACACCCGGGAGCTTGCGTTCACCGACATGCGGGTGCCGGCCGCAAACCTGCTCGGCGGCGTTGAGGGCAAGGGCTTCGCCCAGTTGATGGAGCAACTTCCGCGCGAGCGGTTGACCATCGGGGTCGAGGCGATCGCGATGGCGGAGGCGGCGGTAGTAGAGACGATCCGTTATGTCAAGGAGCGCACCGCGTTCGGCAAGCCCCTCCTCGCCTTCCAGAACACCAAGTTCGTGCTGGCCGAATGCAAGGCGGAGGTGCTGGCCGGCAAGGCGCTGATCGACTACTGCACCGGCCGGTACCTCGACGGAAAACTCGATGCCGCAACCGCATCGATAGCCAAGATGTGGGGATCTGACAAACAAGTAGAGGTCACTGACAAGTGCCTGCAGCTTTTCGGTGGATACGGCTACATGATGGAATACCCGATCGCGCAGATGTATGCGGCGGCTCGGGTGCAGAAGATCTACGGCGGCACCAACGAGATCATGAAGGTGCTGATCGCGCGAAGCCTGTAGACAGACACACAAAAGGAGCAGCCGAATGGACATCGCAGCTAGCAGCGCGGTCGTCACCGGTGGCGCGTCCGGGCTCGGTTTGGCGACGGTGGAGACGCTGGCGCGGTCCGGAGCGCGGGTGGTCGCCGTCGACCTGCCCAATGCAAACACGGACGCGCTAAGCCTCCTCGGCGACACCGTCCGGTTCGCGCCCGCCGACGTCACCGACGAGGATGCAGTGACCAGGGCCATCGAGATCGCCAACGCGGACAAGACATTGCGTATCATCGTCAACTGCGCCGGCGTCAGCGATGGCACCAAGACCGTCAGCAAGAAGGGCCCTTTCCCGCTCGACGCGTTCGAGAAAGTAATCAAGATCAACCTGATCGGGACCTTCAACGTCGTGCGCCTGGGCGCATACGCAATGTCGCAGAACGACCCCGTCGGCGGCGAGCGTGGCGTGATCGTCAACACTTCCTCCGGCGCGGCCTTCGACGGCCAGATCGGGCAGGCGGCCTACTCCGCTTCCAAGGGAGGTGTGATGGCGGCGACGCTGCCGATCGCGCGTGATCTGTCGTCGTACTTGATCCGGGTCAACACGATCGCTCCGGGGCTGTTCGAAACCCCGCTTCTCAACTCACTTCCAGAGGCTGCGCTAACCGCTCTCAAGGCGCTGACGTTGCACCCAAACCGACTCGGTGATCCTGCCGAGTACGCACACCTGGTCGTAGCCATCGTTGAGAATCCGATGCTCAACGGCGAGACGATCCGTCTCGATGGCGCAGTACGGATGCCTCCGAGGTGATGTCCGGCCGTCAGAGTTGCTGATTGGATCCCACAACTCCAGGAGAGAATCAACGTGCAGGACAGTGTCCGCGTCGTCGTCGACCATGTGAACGAACACGGAAAATCGCGGCTGAGCGAGCGGCGGGTGGTGGCATCGGTGGGCCAGGCACTGCGTTGCAAGATGCGCAACGAGCGTGAACGCAGTTTCGTCTTCGTCACTCCGAGTCGGAGTCGGAGAGAGAGAGGCTTAGTCACGTTAGCCAACAGTCGACGAGTTCCTGAGCCCACGGGTATCGCCCGTTAGCCCTTTCAACGCCTGGAACAGCCGTTGTTGGCGTGTCCCTCCATCAAAACTCTCTGATGAACCGGCATCATTCTTGCTGACTGAATAGTTGATCAGATGATGTTTCTTCACTTTAGGTGAAGTCGAGGAGGCGTGGGTTGGCTCTGGCTGTGGTCCGCGATCTGCGGGAACATCGAGTACCGGCGAGCGAGGAGGAGCTTGCCGACTTCGAGACCGATGTGTTGGCCGGGTTCGTGCTGGCACGGGCGTCGGCCGGATTGGTCGACAGCACGATCCGCAACGACATCAACCACCTCGAGCTGATCCACGACTGGTTCGGCCGGCCGCTGTGGGAGATGCGGCCCGCCGATGTCGACGTCTATTTCGGCAAGGTGCTGCGCGACGCCAACCCCTCGACTCGCACCGGGCGGGCGGCGGCACTGACCGTGTACTTCCAGTTCTTGGAGCTTCGGCACAAGATCGACCTGCACAACATGACAGGTCGGGTCGTCGAGTGCCCGCTGGACGAGATCAACCGGCCGCGAGCCTCGGTCGATCCGCAGCTGCGTATCCCTCCGACCGCCGACGAGGTGGAGCAGCTGTTCGCCGGGTGGCGCCAGGAACTGGCTGGATTCAATCGGTCGTTGCAACACCTCGATTCCTCGGAGGTGTGTGGTGGCGTATGGGAAGCGGCAGTTGGAGGTTCGTGCGTATCGGGGGCAGATGCCCTCCCCGGGGCGGCCGTCGGTGGCCTGGCGGCAGGACAGGGTCCGGTTCTGGGCGGGGATCGCTGCCGGAGCGATGACCGAGGACGCCGCTACCGAAGCGGGCGTGTCTTCGCCGGTCGGGTTCCGCTGGTTCCGCCATGCTGGCGGCGTGAATCCACGCTTGCCAGAAACTGTTTCGGGCTGCTACCTATCCTCGAATGAGCGCGAAGACATCGCTTTATGGCGTGCCCATGGTGCCGGAGTGCGCGAGATAGCCAGGAGGCTGCGCAGGGCGCCGTCGACCATCTCGCGTGAGCTGCGCCGTAACGCCTCGACGCGCACGTATCGGCTCGACTACAAGGCCTCGGTCGCGCAGTGGCATGCCGAAAGGCGGGCGAGGCGCCCGAAGACGGCCAAGCTGGTCGGCAACGACCGGCTGCGCCAGTACGTCCAGGACAAGCTCTCCGGTGTCGTTCGTGGCGCTTACGGGCAGATCATGGCTGGTCCGGCCGCGACGCCGTGGAAGGGACGCAACAAGCCGCACCGAGGGGATCGGGCCTGGGTGACAGCATGGAGTCCTGAGCAGATCGCCCATCGGATCAAGCTTGACTTCCCTGATGATGAATCCATGCGGATCAGCCACGAGGCCATCTACCAAGCGCTCTACGTGCAAAGCCGCGGTGCGCTCAAGCGGGACTTAATCACCTGCCTGCGCCGGGGTCGGGCATTGCGGGTGCCGCGGGCACGGTCTCGGCAGAAAGCGTGGGCGCACGTCACGCCGGAGACGTTGATCAGCGCTCGGCCGCCGGAGGTCGCTGATCGCGCGGTCCCGGGACACTGGGAGGGAGATCTGCTGATCGGGTTGCAGCGCAGCGCGATCGGCACGCTGGTCGAGCGCAGCAGTCGGTTCACGATGTTGATCCATCTTCCGCGGGAGGCCGGATACGGGCTGATTCCGCGGACCAAGAACGGGCCGGCTCTGGCCGGCTACGGCGCCCTCACGATGGCCAACGCCCTAGCGCAGACGATCACCTCGCTGCCCGAGGAACTGCGCCGGTCGCTGACCTGGGACCGGGGAAAGGAACTGTCGGCGCATGCCCAGTTCTCGATCGCCTCCGGGGTCAAGGTGTACTTCGCCGACCCGAAGAGTCCGTGGCAGCGTGGCACGAATGAGAACACCAATGGCCTGTTGCGCCAATGCTTTCCGAAGGGCACCGACCTATCCCGGTGGAACGCCGACGACATCGCGGCGATCGCTCACACCCTCAACACCCGACCACGCAAGACCCTCGGATGGCGCACCCCGGCCGAAGCGTTCAACGAACACCTACACTCACTTCAGCAAGCCGGTGTTGCAACGACCGATTGAATCCAGCCTGGTCACCTGCCGCAAGTTCGCCCCGGCCGCCCGCAACTACGCGGTCGCCCGGCTGGCGGCCGACGTGGGACTGCGCATCAACGAGGCGCGGATGCTCGACCTCGACGATGTGCGGTGGGAGCTGGGGCGGTTCGGCAAGCTGAACGTCCGTCACGGCAAGGGATCACGCCGCAAAGGCCCCAAACCGCGACTGGTGCCGCTGATCAACGGCGCCGACCGCAGCCTGAGATGGTTCATCGAAGACGTGCTTGGACTGTTCGATATCGACCCGAATAGCCATGCCGCGCCACTGTTTCCGTCCGAACGCAAGAACATCGACGGGACGTGCATGCGCGCGACAGCTGACGTCTATCGCCGATCGTTGGCGGAGGCGGCGGACCGGCATCTGCCTGCGTGGTCGGGGAAGCTGACCCCGCATGTGCTGCGGCACTTCTGCGCGTCCCAGCTTTACCTCGGCGGAATGAACCTGTTCGCCATCCAGGAATTATGTGGTCACGCCTGGACGGCCACGACGGCTCGATATATCCACGTCCACGCCACCCACGTCGAAGATGCCTGGGTCACAGCACAACGTAACAACACGAAGTAACTGCACCTACGAACTTAAGGATTGGCTCAATGAAGTGGAATCTACGCCTGACCGCGGCCAACCGCGGCATTTGGAAGGCCAGCGAACTCCAACGGATGCTGGCCGAGCGCGGCCTGGTGATCAGCGCCGGCAAGATGTCGGGCTTGTGGTCGGGCAACCCCAACGCCATCAAGCTCCACGATCTCGATGTATTCTGCGCCGTGCTCGACTGCGCCATCGACGAACTGCTGATCCCCGAGCCCGAAACCGTGGCCGCACCCACGCCGAAGGGTAGCGAGGAGGCCGCCGCTGCGGCCGGTGAGGCACGTCCCGTCACCCCGCGCGCTCGGACGGGAAGGTCGCTGCCGCCGCGATGAATTGCCTGCAATGCGGAGCCGAACTGCCAGCCAACGGTCGCCGCGACCAAAAATACTGCGGCAGAAGCTGTTCAAAAAAAGCGCACTACTATCGCGGAAAGGCGGGACTGCCTGCTCGCCCGCCCCGGCGGCATCCAGCCTTGGAATCCGACGACCCCGTGCTCGTGGCCGCTGCGGTATACGCCCGGGAACGCGCTGCCGCCCACGATTGGTGCGGTGAGACCACAAACCGATGCCTCGACGCCCTGGTCACCCTTCTGGCCGGTCGGCCCCCCGGTGATCGCGTGCCGCTCAAAGAGGTTCGAACACGGCCGCATCGGCTCGCGTCCCGTCGCAGGCTTGTCGAAATCCTCTCCCACTTCGACCTGCTGACAGACGACACCGAACCTCCGATCCGTGCCTGGATCGACCGCGTCACCGCGGAACTTCCGCCAGGGTTCGCCGAGCCGTCGCACCACTGGCTCCTTACCCTGTTGGTCGGCGGCGCACGTGCTCGCCCACGATCGCCCAGGACCCTCTACAGCTACTTCGGCGCGGTCAGGCCCCTTCTCGCGCACTGGTCCACCTCCTACGACCATCTCAGGGAGGTCACCAGGGCCGACGTCGACGCGACGCTGCGGCCGTTTCAGGGAAACCAGTGCCACAATCTGATCAAGGCGCTGCGGTCGCTGTTCCGGCACGCCAAGAAGAATGGTCTGGTCTTCAGCAACCCAACAGCGGGTTTGAAGAGCCAACCAGTAGACCAAGACCTCGTGCCCATCACCGATGATGAGGTGCGCTCGATCGAACAGCTCGCGAGCGAACCGCGTGCACGCCTAGTTGTGGCATTGAGCGTCGAACATGCCTGCCGCACAAGCGTTATACGCAAACTGGTGCTCGACGACATTGACCTGCCGAACCGGCGGATCACCCTTGCTGGACAACCAACGGCTCGGCGAGCTCACCCACAGAGCGCTGATCACATGGCTCGACCACCGCCGGGACAGATGGCCCCACACTCCGAACCGGCACGTTCTACTCACGACGAAAACTGCATTGCGCACAACGCCGGTGAGTCAAACATCGGTGAAACAATCGTTGAGCGACAATGGGTTCACGATCGAACGCATCCGTGCCGACCGAATCCTTCACGAAGCGCTGACCGCAGGCCCCGACCCGCTGCATCTGTCTCTCTCGTTTTCGGCATCTCCCACAACACCGCGCGGCGCTACACCACCGCGAGGGAGTATCCGAAATTCGGTGTAAGTGGCCCGACACGCCGGGTGTGAGCCTGGCGGGGAAGGTCCACGATGACCGAAACGATGAGGGCTGTGACAGCAACAGCCGATGTCCACGATGATGAAGTGATGGTCAGCTCTCCGACACCGGAGGAGCTGGCGACGGCCCGCGAGCTGGTGCGGGCGGCCCAGGCCCGCGGGGTGTCGTTCGCCGATACCGCTGACGGGGTGCTTAAGGCGCTGACCAAGACGGTGGTCGAGACCGCGCTGGAAGAGGAGCTCGCCGATCACCTCGGCTATGACAAGCACGATCCGGCCGGGCGGGGGGCGCCGAATTCACGCAACGGCACCCGCACCAAAACCGTGTTGACCGACACGGTCGGACCGGTCGAGATCGCCGTGCCCCGCGACCGCGGCGGCAGCTTCGAGCCCCAGATCGTCAAGAAAGCATCAACACCGGTTGACCCGGGTCGATGAGATCGTGTTGTCGTTGTATGCCAAGGGATTGACCACCGGGGAGATCGCCGCCCACTTCGACGAGCTCTACGACGCCAAGATCTCCCCGGACACCATCAGCAGGATCACCGACAAGGTCCTGGCCGACATGGCGGAGTGGACCGCGCGGCCGCTCCGTCTACGCCGCAATCTTCATCGACGCGCTGAGCGTGAAAGTGCGCGACGGTCAGGTCGCCAACCGACCGTTCTACGCCGCGATCGGGGTCGATCTGGCCGGGCACAAGGACGTGCTCGGACTGTGGGCCGGCGACGGCGCCGGGGAATCAGCCAAGTTCTGGTTCGCCGTATTGACCGACCTGCGCAACAGAGGCGTCACCGACACGTTCTTCTTGATCTGCGACGGACTTAAGGGGCTGCCCGACGTTGTCGGTGAGGTGTGGCCGGCCACCATCGTGCAGGCCTGCACCGTGCATCTGATCCGCAACAGCTTCCGCTACGTACCGCGCCAGCACTGGGACGCCCTGCGCCGCGATCTCAAACCGATCTACACCGCCCCGACAGCGGCGGCCGCAGAAGCGGCGCTCGAGGCGCTCGCCGACCGCTGGGGCAGCCGATATCCGGCCCTGATCCGACTGTGGCAGTCGTGTTGGAATGAGTTCATCCCGTTCCTGGATTACGACACCGAGATTCGGCGGGTTCTGTGTAGCACCAACGCAATTGTTATCTGGAGTCCTCCGGGCGGTGTCCTTGATGTCCGACACGAGGCGTTCAGATCCCAGGTTCTGCGTGGTGGACGTGATTATCTGCAGTCGTCCAGGAGGCAAGAACCTGCGGAGGGACGATGCAGATTGCGGTCAAGTCCAGGGACGTGGTGTACGACGTCGTCGTGTGATTCTTCGACTTGGTGGTTTAGGCGGTCAGTGCCGCCGGGGTGTCCTCCTGTTCTGTTGATGGCGTGTGGTCGGCGCGGGATTTGCTGAGGACGTCGAGGCCGAGGTAGCGGCGGGATTCGGCCCATTCGTCGTGTTGTTCGGCCAGCACCGCGCCGACGAGGCGGATTAGGGCGTTGCGGTCGGGGAAGATTCCGACGACGTCGGTGCGCCGGCGGATTTCCTTGTTGAGTCGTTCTTGTGGGTTGTTGGACCAGATCTGCCGCCAAATTTGTTTGGGGAAGGCGGTGAAGGCGAGCAGGTCGGCGCGGGCGTCTTCGAGGTGGTCGGCGACCTTGGGGAGCTTGTCGGCCAGTGCGTCGATGATGCGGTCATATTGGGCTGCAACGGAACCGGCGTCAGGTTGATCGAAGACCGAATGCAGTAGTGTGCGTACCCACGGCCACGATGATTTCGGAGTGATGGCCATCAGGTTATCCGTTAACCGGCCCTCATCGGGGCGACACGCTCGGTGTGTGCGGGGTCCCACCAGCAA
>NZ_LQOY01000105.1 GCF_002101675.1 Mycobacterium gordonae
GCCCCGCTGCCCCCCTCAGGCCGGTCACCCCGGCTCCGCCGGCCCCGCCGACTCCGCCGTTACCGAACAATCCCGCTGGCCCGCCGGCACCGCCGTTCTTTCCCGGCGCACCGGATCCACCGGCACCGCCGTTGCCCCACAAGATGCCGCCCGGCCCTCCGGCCTGGCCGGTCCCTGGGGAACCGTTGGCGCCGTCACCGATCAGGGGGCGCCCAAGTAGCGCGTTGGCGGGGGCGTTGATCACGCCCAGCGCGTCCTGCGCGAGGACCTGCCAAGCATTTGCCGCCTCTGCGGCCGCATACTCGCTCGCCCCGGCAGTCACGGCCTGCACGAACCGCTGGTGAAAGGTGGCGGCCTGCGCGCTGAGGGCCTGGTAGGTCTGCCCGTACTCGCCGAATAGCGCCGCAATCGCCGCCGAGACCTCATCCGCGCCGGCGGCCAACACCTGCGCAGTTGACGTCCGCACTCCCGCACTGGCTGCATCGACGACTGATCCCAGCCTGGCCAAATCCCCCGCCGCAACCCGCACCCTCTGAGGCCCCACCACCACGTAGGTCACCAGACAACTCCCTGCCCTCGGGACCACTCAGCAACATCGCAAGCCGTCCGACCGCCCTCGTTGCGCAAGTGATGCCGGTCACAGCGGCTTGCTGCCCGAGCACAGTAACATACTTTTCAGTATGGTCACGGAAGAGTCACGGATTGATCACGGCAGCAGCATCAGGTCGAGACATTCGCTCGAGCCGCACGTCAGCGACGCTGGGTGAGGGCCGCACCGAGGAGGTACCAGCACTGCGCCCCCGATCAGACTCCACCTGATGGGCTCATGCAGGAACGCGACGCAATTCCGGATTCCTGCCGTACACCATCACGCGGACCCTGACCGAGACGACTCGTTCGCTCGGGGAGCGGATGCTCGCCCACAGCCTCACGATGCGTGGACAACGGGTGCCCGCCAGAGTACGGACATTCTAGGACTATTCGTATGATCATAGAACCAGACATCCGGTACTAGCTGGCGTTATCCTGGACTCTCTTGACGGCCCGCGGGCAGTGGTCATACGCTTTCGAAGATTACGTCCGTAGGTCCGCCTGAGCAGGCGGGATTGGAAGGCGAAAGATCGGATGAACGCGAACGGCACCGCTCCCAACGTCTTCGAGGCCGGCCTACCCATGTTCAGCTACGACCTCAACGCCACTCCGCATGACGTCCTCGAGGACGTTCGCAACGCGCAATCGCGTTCACCTATCGCCATCGGCCCGCTCGGTCCCGAAATCCTCTCCTATGAGATGGCCCGTGACCTGTTGCGCGACAACCGATTCCGCCTACCACCCGGTGTCACCCTGGCGGCGCAAGGCATCACGTCGGGGCCGTTGTTCGACAAGATGGCGAACAGCCTCCTGGGCCTGGATGGTGCATCACATGCCCGGTTGCGCAAGCTGGTGTCCAGGGCGTTCACTCCCCGCGCGACCTCCCGTCTCCAAGACACGATCCGCGACGTGGTCAACGGGCTGATCGACCAGGTCGCGGACGCCGGCCGGTGCGACGTCGTGACCGACATCTCGTATCGGTACCCGACCCCAATCATCTGCGCGCTGCTTGGTGCGCCCCGCGAGGACTGGCAGATGTTCGCGGACTGGACCGAGGAGATTTTCAAGGCCCTCAACTTCCAGCCTGACGTCAACTTCGATGAGGCCGCGATCATGCGCGCGTGGAGCGAACTCGACGCCTACGTTGACGACATGGTCGCCGCCCGCCGAGACAACCTCACGGAAGATCTGCTGTCGGACCTCATCCGTGCCGAAAGTGACGGCGACCGGCTCAACCTCGACGAACTCCGCATGCTGGTGGCCGGGTTCCTCATGGCGGGAACGGACACGACGCGAAACCAACTGTCGGCGTCGGTGCAGGTGCTGTGCGGGCATCCGGACCAGTGGGCGAAGTTGCGCGACCAACCAGAGCTTGCGATGCAGGCGGTCGAGGAGAGTATGCGCCACTCGCCCGCAGCCTGCATCGTGCCGCGAGCCGCCGCTGACGATGTCGAATTCGCCGGCTACATGTTCCCGGCAGGAACTCTCGTAGTCGTGAACACTTTTGCAGCCAACCGTGATCCAGCGATCTACGACGATGCAGACCGCTTCGACATCACACGCAACGACGTCCCCGCAATTCTGACGTTCGGTGGTGGCGCGCATTACTGCCTAGGGGCGAACCTCGCACGCCGGGAACTCGCGGAAGCCCTCACCGTCCTCACCCGCCGCCTTCCGGACGCTCATCGCGTCGGTCCGGCTCCCTGGAAGCCGTTGCTAGGAATGACTGGTCCCTCGACTCTTCGGATTGAGTTCACCAGCGAAAGGATGGTGACGGCGAATGCGTAGTCGCGGCTGGGCGGGTTCGACGCCCTCTTCGGACGAAGAGGCTATTTCGCGCATCCTGACTGCGGTAGACGAGGAGGTTGCCGAAAATGGCGCGGCGATACGCCTCGCCGACGTCGCCCGCAGGCTCGGGGTCACTCGCCAGACGGTGTACCGCTACTTTCCCAATGCCGACGCATTGCTCATGGCCAGCGGGATGCGTGCCGTCAACGGATTCATCGACCAGGTCACACAACACGTCAGCGGCCTCAAAGACCCCGTCGCCGTAGTGGTCGAATGTGTTGCCTTCGGAGTCGAGAACCTCGCAGGCGATCCGCAGCTAGAAAGCCTACTGACCGCGCGGAATGACGGCGAAGCCGTCACCTCGCTATCCTCCGACACGGCAATCTCGGTCTGCTTAACCGCTTTTCACCACTTCGATGTCGATTGGAAGCTTCACGGCTTCGATACCCGCGCCCTCCATGACCTTGCCGAGATGACCTTGCGCACCGTGCAGTCCCTCCTGACCGATCCGGGCCAGGAGCCGCGCAAGGGAATCGAACTGCGCCGCTTCCTCTCCCGATGGTTAGGCCCGGCAATCCTCTACCCGCGGATGACGTCGCTGTCGATCCACGATCGACATGCATCACCGGAGCCGCACATCGAAGCAGAAAGACGCACGCGGCTTCGTCCGCGATAGGGACGGCCGATATCCCGGGCGCCATTGAGCAGCAGTTGGCTAGCTGGAATCAGGCGTGCACAGCAAGGCTGCCGCCGACCTACTCGGCCACGCGTCGATCAGCATCACCGGCGACCTGTATGGACACACCAGCGACGACACGGCGCGGGCCGCAGTCGACGGGCTCGGCGATGCGCTCGGATTGTGATGGCGGTATGCAAAGGCGGTACAGCATGAAAAAAGGCGGCTCCCGGACCTCGGAAACCGCCTCTGACCTGTGTCGGGCTGACAGGATTTGAACCTGCGACCACTTGACCCCCAGTCAAGTGCGCTACCAAACTGCGCCACAGCCCGGTGCTGCCGATCCGTGAACCAGCAGCAGGTCGACAGCCTACCGCAGCCACCCGGAAGGCCAGACCTAGGCCACCTGCGCGTCGGCAGCCGCCGCCCGCTCCCACAGCAGCGCGGAGTACACGGTCCGCCCGTCGGGCAGGGTCAATTCCGAGGACAGCGTCAGCCGGTCACCGTCGAGGTCGCTGTGCCGCAGGTGGAACTGGCCCAGGTAGTTCGGGACCAGGGACAGCGTCGCCTGATGCCGGATGTCACCGGTCTCCTCGTCGACGAAGTATCGCCCGCTGTAGGCCAGGTAGCCCAGCGCGGCGGCGGCGGCCTGTTCGGTCGTGCCGCCACTGGCCACTGGCCGGTCGTAGTCCGGCCGGCCCGAGGACTGGATCTGCGCCGACATGTACCCGTCCGGGGTGTACATGATCAAGCCCTGGGCATCTTCACCGTGTGGGTACCGGGGCGCACCTTCGGGGCTGTCCCGCTCGACGTAGGAAACGAGCCTCCAGGCTCCGACCAGACTCTCCTGCAATGATTTTGACATTTCTGGATACCTCCTCAGTATCGGGTGCGCGAGCGGGTGTCGACCTTCGAAACCCACGCCCGCAGCGCTTGGGCGAGTTCGGCCTCGCGGCCGTAGAACCGCTGCGCCGGAACCGGCACGCTAACCGCAACCAGCACATCGCTGACACCGTGCAGCACCGCACCGACGGCGCAGATGCCTTCGGTCTGCTCCTCACGGTCATAAGCGACGCCTTCGGACCGGATCCGTTCCAACTCGGCGCCCAAGGCGGCCTGATCGGTGATGGTGTTCGTGGTGAGCTGCACCAGCCGCTTGGGCATGACCTGGGCTAACTGATCAGGCGGCAGCGCTGCCAGCAACGCCTTGCCGTTGGCGCTGCAGTACAGCGGAAATGACTCCCCCACCGCGCTCACGGCCTGCAGGCGGTGCGGTGCCACCACCTGGTCGATGAAATTCGCGCGGTCACCGTCCAGGATCGACAGGTCGACCGTCTCGTTGAGGCTGCGGGACAGGTCGGTCAAAAACGGGTGCAGGTCGGTGACGACGCCGAGCCGTACCGTGTTGGCCATCCGCGCGATCTCCGGTCCCAATCGGTAGGGCCCCCGGGCTCCCGGGCGCGACGCGACCAGTCCCTCGTCTTCCAGCGCATTGAGGATCCGGCTGACGGTCGAGCGGGCCATCCCGACCCGCTCGCAGATGTCGGCCTGATTCAGTCCGCCCGGATGTGCCTGCAGCACACGCAGTATCTCGGCGGCCCGGGCAATGACCTGAATGCCGCCGCTGCGGGCCTCGGCAGTCTCCGGCATCGCAGTCATGTACGAACTCCTCTCCCGACCGGCAGTTGCAGCACGGCCTCGGCTTCTTCGACGGACGCGATGGGGAGGTCCAGAGCCTGCGCCAGACGCGTCGTGCGTGAGACCAGTGCCAGATTGCTCGGCGCCAGCTCACCCTTGCGCAAGTACAGGGTGTCCTCCAGCCCGACTCGCGCGTTGCCGCCCAGCGCCAAACCCATCGCCGTCAGCTCCAGGTTGGCCCGGCCGATAGCGATGACTTGCCAGATCGCCCCAGGGGGTAACCGGCGCACCATGGTCAGCAGGTTATCGGCGGTGGCGGCCATGCCGCCCTGGACCCCGAGCACGATGCTGAACTGCAGCGGCTCAGCCAGCAACCCCTCGGCCCACAACCGCAGGCAGGCCTCGAGATGGCCGGTGTCGTAGATCTCCAGCTCCGGCTTGATATCCAGCTCGGCCATGCGTCCGGCCAGCCGACGCACCGCGTTCGGGGGATTGCGAAACTCCCCGGCGCCGAAGCTCATTGAGCAGGGATTTAGCGTGGCCATCCGCGGCCGCAGCTCCACCAACTTCTCGCGCTCTTCGAACGGCACGCTCAGGCCGACTCCGGTGGACATCTGGATCAGGATCGGACACCGTTCGGCGATCAGATCCATGGTGCGCCGTGCGATGCCGAGATCGGCTGTCGGCCTTTCGTATTCGTCGCGAAGATGAATGTGGGCGACCGACGCGCCGGCGTGGTAGGCCTGTTCGACGGCCGTCGCGATCTCCTCGGGGGTGGTCGGTAGCGCCGGGTTGTCGGCCTTGGTGGCGATGGGCCCGGTCGGCGCCACCGTCAATAGGACGCTCATGACTCGTCCCTGTCCGGGTGGGCGATGGTGACCAGCAGCGTGGCCTCGTGGTCCGAGCGATTCAGGATCGACCTCATCTCTCCCCTGGCCAAGTGCATGCTGTCGAGCCGGCCCAGCACGGTCTCGCCTTCATCGGTGTGAATCACCAATTCGCCGTCGAGCACGACATAGACGGTTTCGGCTGGGGCAGCGGCCTTTTCGGCCATGCCGCCGGGTTGGTACAGGGACAGGCCGACCCAGAACCGCTCGGTGGGCCCGGCCTCCAGACCTTGCAGTCGCGCGGTGGACACGCGGTGGTGGGCGGACGCCACATACGTCGGCGCATCGCTGGCACGGGTCACGTTCATGTTCAGGCCGCCTCGCCCGTCTCGATGCGGTAGTTGCCGGTCGGGTCGACGATCGCGACCAACCGCACGATGCAGCCGTCGCCACCCACCCATCGCCACGGGAAGGCGGCGAACGTGACCCGTTTGCCGGTCACCTTGTCCAGGTCACCGCCGACGTTTTCGAAGCCATAGATGCCCTTGGACAGAATCGCGCGGTGGCAGGGCTCCCATTCCGGGAAGTCGTCGAGCACCTTGTGGCCGGTCTGCTCTTCGTATTCCCTGACCGCCCAGGGCAAGAGACCACCTTGCGCTTCGGCGGGACCATGCGGTGCTATCGCGGTGGCCAGCGGATGGTCCAGCGCCTGGGTGTCGGTGCCGACGGCCTTGACGCCCTTGGCGGCGAACCACTCGCCGGCTTCTTTGTAGAAGCCCGGAGAATAGGCGTAGTACTCGGCGCTGTCGGCGTATTTGTGATGCCAGCCGGTGTTGACGATGACGATGTCGCCGGGCCGGATTTCCGGTGTGGCCTTCTCCAGGTCCTCGGCGGTCACCACGCCCCACTTGCCCTTGGGAATCGAGACAACGACCCCGGTGCCGAAGAAGGCGCTCAGCGGGATCTCTTCGAGAAACGGCGTGCCCTCCACCACGTGGGCGGGGGCGTCGATGTGGGTGCCGGAATGCATGACGGTGGTGATCTTCTGGGTCAGCACCCGGCTTTTCGCCATGCCATGCAGCCGTTCGATCTTGACGTCCTCGAAGTACGGCCACGCCGGCACCCCGTGTCCCCACGGGTGCGACAGGTCGTAAAACTCCAATGCTGACTCGGCTTCACCGAGGGGCCAGGTGAATTCCATGACTACAACGTCCTTTCTGTGTTGAGTTGCCGACTGATGTGCCCGGCCAACCGGGCGGCCGTTTCTTCTCGGGCGCCCTCGGGCCAGTCGAGGAACCCCCGGCCGCTGCGTGCTCCCAATTGGCCCGCCTCGACCAGCTCGCGAAGCAGCGGGCTGGGATGCGGGTCGCTGTTGATGTTCGGGATCACCGCGTCATGGATGGCCAACGTCAGGTCCAGGCCGATGTAGTCGGCGTTCTCCAGGGGGCCGAGGGCGGCCAGCCGCAGCCCAATCGTGTTGCGCACCACCAAGTCCACCGTCGCCGCATCGCAAACACCCTCGGCGACAAGGGCCATCGCCTCGCGCCACAACGCGTGCTGCAAGCGGTTGCCGATGAAACCGGCGACGTCACGGCCGACCCGCACCGGCATCTTGCCGGCCTCGCTCAGCAAACCGATGACCCGGTCCACGGTCTCGGAGCTGGTTCGCTCGCAAGGAATGACCTCGACGACCGGGATCAGATCGGGCGGATTCCAAAAATGCGTCCCTACCACGCGGGCGCCGTCTTCGACTCGCTCGGTGACGGCACCGATCGGCAGCACCGAGGTGTTGGTGGCCAGTACGGCACCCGGCGCCAGTGCGGCCAGTCGTGCGAAGAGTTGCTGCTTGATGTCGAGGTTTTCGATGACCGCTTCGACGACCAGATCGGTATCTGCAACCGCCGCGGCAAGATCACCTGCGGCCGCAACCGAACCGCGCCCCGCGCCGGACACTTCACGCGCCTCCGCGGCTGCGGCATCGAGGATTTCGGCGTTCGTATCGGTGATGACGACATCGATTCCCGCCGATGCCAACACCCCCCCGATCCGACGGCCCATCAGGCCGGCGCCGACCACGGCCGCGCGGGTGAAGCCATGCGAGGTCAGCATGCGGTGTATCCCCCGTCCAGATACATCACCTGACCGGTGTAGAAGCTGGAGGCGTCGCTGAGCAGGTAGATCAGGGCGCCGACGAAGTCTTCGGGTTCGGCGAAGCGGCGCAGCGGAATTCGGGAGAACATCGCTTCGCGGGTCGTGCGTCCCTTTTCGTCGTCGGCGTACATCCACTCGGTCAGCTCGGAACGGAACACCGTGGGCGCCAGGGCATTCACCCGGATCCGGTCAGCGCCCCACTCGGCGGCAAGTGACTTGGCGAGCAGGTCGGTTCCCGCTTTGGACGGACAGTAGGCGCTGTACCCGGCGGCGTGTCCGAGCGCGCCGCGCACGGAGGAGACGAGCACGACGCTGCCGCCGAGACCCTGATCGAGCATGACCCGCCCGGCAGCCTGACTGACCAGCCACGCCCCCCGCACGTTGGCGTCCATGACCTTGTCGAAGTCTTCAACAGCCATCTCGGTGATGGGCGCGACGTGGTTCATGCCCGAGGCGACCAGTACGCCGTCCAGTCGGCCGTTGCGGGCGACGGCTGCCTCGACCATCGCTTGGGCGTCGGCGGGAGTCTCCGGTCGGCGCGGAACCAGTACTGCGCCGTCGATGCCGGCGTCGTCGACGAGATCGGTGAGGCCGGCAGCATTGCCGCCGGCGAGTGTCAACCGGGCGCCCGCGTCGGCTAGTGCACGCGCCGCGACGCGCCCGAGCGAACCGGTAGCACCGGTGATCAAGATCGATTTGTCGCGCACGCTGAACCGCGTCTGGCTTCTGGTCAGAGCCTGCTCCGTCGTCATCTCAGTCCCTCGCTATTCCCACAATACGGTTGTTATGATCCGCTATACGGGAAATACTAAAAAACGACATACGCGCATGTCAACGGGATATTCCTGTGATGTAGCTTTCTATGTCCGCATCGTGGGAATTCTAATGCGGCGACAAAAGATGGCGGCTAGATCAGCGGCGCTGAGCCGACCGCTTTTCCCGCATCCGTACATTGATCCGGATCGGGCTGCCTTCGAATCCGAACGTCTCACGCAGCCGCCGCTCCAAGAAGCGCCGGTAGCCGGCTTCCAGGAATCCGGTTGTGAACAGCACGAACGTGGGCGGGCGGGAGGCGGCCTGGGTGGCGAACAGGATGCGTGGCTGCTTGCCGCCGCGCACCGGCGGCGGGGTCGCGGCCACCACCTCTTTGATCCAGGTGTTCAGCGGGCCGGTGGCAATCCGGGTGTCCCACGACGCCAGCGCGGTCTCCATCGCCGGGACCAACTTCTGTACCGCCCGGCCTGTCTTGGCCGAAATGTTGACCCGCTGCGCCCAGCGCACCTGCACCAGTTCGCGGTCGATCTCCCGGTCCAGCAGGTCGCGCCGGTCCTCGTCGACCAGGTCCCACTTGTTGTATGCGAGCACTAGCGCGCGTCCGGCCTCGATCACCATCGACAGCACCCGCAGGTCTTGCTCGGTGAGCGGCTGCGAGGCGTCGATCAGCACGACCACCACTTCGGCGGCGTCGATGGCTCCGCGGGTCCGCACCGAGGCGTAGAACTCGTGTCCGCTGGCCTGCCCGACCTTACGGCGCAGACCGGCGGTATCGACGAACCGCCACACCTTGCCGCCCAGATCGATCAGCGAGTCCACCGGATCGACCGTCGTACCGGCAACGTCGTGAACCACCGACCGCTGATCACCGGCCAGCTTGTTCAGCAGAGAACTCTTGCCCACGTTCGGTTTACCGACCAGGGCGACCCGGCGCGGGCCGCCGCCCGTCGATGTCACTTCGGAGACGTCGGGCACTGCGGCCAGCACCGCATCCAGCAGTTCAGCGACCCCGCGGCCGTGCATGGCGCTGATCGCGTACGGCTCACCCAGGCCCAGCGACCACAGCTCGGCGGCGTCGGCTTCGGCCCTCTCACTGTCAACCTTGTTGGCGGCCAAGAACACCGGCTTGCCGGAGCGCAGCAGGATGCGGGCCGCGGCCTCGTCGGCGGCGGTGGCTCCCACGGTGGCGTCGACCACCAGGATCACCGCATCGGCGGTCCGCATGGCCACCGAGGCTTGCTCGGCCACCAACTGTTGCAGCCCCTTGGCGTCGGGTTCCCATCCCCCGGTGTCCTGCACCACGAACCGGCGTCCGGTCCACAGGGCGTCGTAGGACACCCGGTCCCGGGTGACGCCCGGCACGTCCTGCACCACCGCTTCGCGCCGCCCGATAATCCGGTTCACCAGGGTCGACTTGCCGACATTGGGCCGTCCGACGATCGCCACGACCGGCGCCGGCCCGGCCTCGGTCAGCTCGTCCGACTCTAAATCGGTGAGCTCCCAGTCACTTTCGTCAGACCAGGTACCGTCCTCGGTCATCGCACCGCCCCACTTCGCTGGGTGACCAACTCCTGCAGGTGAGCGATCACCTCGGCTTCGGTCATTTCGCTGGTGTCGACGACGATCGCATCCGGCGCGGCGCGCAGTGGCGACACCGCGCGGGTGGAATCAAGGTGATCGCGGCGGCGCACGTCGGCCAGGACGGCCTCATAGTCGTCGGTGAGCCCGGCCCGGATGTTCTGCGCGTTGCGGCGCTGCGCCCGCGTCTCGGCAGAGGCGGTGAGGAAGATTTTGACCGGCGCATCGGGGAAGACGACCGTCCCGATGTCGCGTCCCTCGACGACGATAGTGCCCGGGCCGTCGGCCATCTCGCGTTGGATATCGACCAACCGGGTGCGCACGGACGGCACCGCCGAGACGGCGGACACGGCCCGGGTGACGTCGTCACCCCGGATCTCCGCCGAAACATCCTCTCCGGCAAGGGAGAAGCTGCTCGCGTCCGGATCATATCCGACGGAAAGCTCTGCAGCGGACGCGGTTTCAGCGACGGCCCGGGCATCTGCGGGGTCGACACCCGCGCGCAGCACCGCCAGCGTGACCATCCGGTACATCGCACCCGTGTCGAGGAACCGCGCCCCCAGTCCGCGCGCCAATCCCCTTGACACCGAGGACTTTCCGGTGCCGGCAGGGCCGTCGATCGCGACAACCATCCCGTTCACAACCCCACCGCCTTGTACAATTGCCCGATCTCGTCGTGCCGTAAGGCCCGCACCGAGCCCGGGCGCTGCTTACCCAGGGTCACCGCGCCGATGTCGGTGCGCACCAGCGCTTCGACCGGAAACCCGACGGCCGCGAGAAGTCTACGCACGATCCGGTTTCGGCCCTCGTGCAACGTCACCCGCACCAGCGACTTGCCGGGGATCGCATCGACCACCGCGAAGTCGTCGAGCCGCACCGGGCCGTCGTCCAATTCGATGCCGGCGCGCAGCTGCTTGCCCAGGCCGCGCGGCACGGCACCGGTGACCGTGGCGAGATAGGTCTTGGGCACCTGGTGTGACGGGTGCATCAGCCGATGTGCCAGCTCCCCGTCGTTAGTGAGCAGGATCAGCCCTTCGGTGTCCGCGTCCAGCCGCCCCACATGAAATAACTTCTTGTTTCCCCGGACTTTTCGTTCGATCAGGTCGCCGATGCAGGGGCGGCCGCGATCGTCGGACATGGTCGAGTGCATGCCGCGCGGCTTGTTCAGCGCCAGGTACACCAGCGAGTCATCCAGGATCACGCGGGCTCCGTCGACGCGGATCACCGAGGCGTCCGGATCGACCCGGGTGCCCAGCTCGGTCACCACCTGCCCGTCCACTTCCACCCGGCCCTCGACGATCAGCCGCTCGGCTGCCCGGCGCGAGGCGATCCCGGCCTGGGACAACACTTTCTGCAAGCGGGTCCCCCGGTCGTCGGATTCGGCCATCAGTCGTGGTCCACATCGAACGTCAACGGCTGATCGGCGGTCCGGCCGCCGTTGAGCTTCATGAACCTCGGCTCGCTGTCCAGGGTTTCGCTGAGGTCGTCGATGGTGTCGACATCGGGCAACAGCGGCGCGATGTCGGGCAATTCGGACAACGACGTCAGCCCCAGCCGCTCCAGGAAGAGCTCGGTGGTGGCGAAAGTGACTGCGCCACTGTCCTCGTCGTTGCCGACCTCGGTGATCAGCCCGCGCGCCAACAGGGTTCGCATCACGGCGTCGACGTTGACGCCGCGCACCGCGCTCACCCGCGCGCGGGTCACCGGCTGGCGGTAGGCCACCACGGCCAGCGTTTCCAGAGCGGCTCTGGTGAGCTTGGTCCGCGCGCCGTCCAGTAGCAGCTTCTCGACATAGGGCGCAAAGCGCGCCCGGGTGTAGAGCCGCCACCCCTCGCCGGAGTGCCGCAGGTCGATGCCGCTGTCACGAGCGGTGAAGTCATCGGCCATCAGCCGCAGCTTGGCGGCGACCCGGTAGACGGGCTGCTCGGTGGCCGAGGCCAGCGCCTCGGCGGTCACCGGGGTGTCCACCACCAGTAGCAGCGCTTCGAGCACCCGGCCGAGTTCGTCGGGATCCATTTCGGCAGGTTCGGCGATATCCGGGATGCCAGCATCCAGCTCGCCATCGGGCGGCCATTGGGTCATCTACTGATCTCGCACTTCTAGCAAGGATTCGCTCGCTGGCCGTTCCCCGGTCCACGAAACCTGGAGCACGCCAAGGGGCTCGGACTGGTCGAATGCTACAGCCCGGGACCGATACAGTTCGAGCAGCGCAAGGAAGCGCCCGACGATCTCGACCGGCACGGTGCAGTCGGCCACCAGCTCCGAGAACGAGGCCCATTGGCCACTGCCTCGACCTTCGAGGAAGGTCAGGATGTGCCTGGCCTGCTCGGGCACCGACACCGGTTCGACGTGCAGGTGACCGATGCCGACCGTTGGGACCGGCCGCGGGGTGAAGGCGATCGCCGCGATTTCGGCGAACCGCTGGGCGTCGACACCGATCATCACCTCGGGCAGCAGGCCCTCGAAGCGCTCCTCGAGCGCCACTGCGCGCGGGTAGCTGCGCAGCGCGGTGGCCTCCAGCTCGGCGAACATCTCGGCGACGTGCTTGAACGCCCGGTATTGCAGCAGCCGGGCGAACAGCAGGTCACGTACTTCCAGCAGGGCGAGATCTTCCTCGTCGTCGACCTGGCCGGTGGGCAGCAGGCGGGCCGCCTTGAGGTCGAGCAAGGTTGCCGCGACCACCAGGAAAGCGGTGGTCTCTTCCAGGTCCAACTGCGCGCCGATGGTCTTGGTATAGGCGATGAAGTCGTCGGTGACCTGGTGTAGCGCCACCTCGGTGACGTCGAGCCGGTGCGCGAAGATGAGTTGCAGCAGCAGGTCGAACGGCCCCTCGAAGTTGGTCAGCCGGACCTGAAACCCGTTCTCGGATGCCGCCGGACTGTCTGGGCCGCTCACACGCCGAATCGGTCGATGAATTCGCGAGCCAGCGAGCGATAAGCGAGAGCACCCGCCGATCGGGGCGCCCAGGTGGTGATGGGTTCGCCCGCGACACTGGTCTCCGGGAAGCGGACGGTGCGGGTGATCACGGTGTCGAACACTAGATCACCGAAGCGTTCCACGACGCGGGCCATCACCTCGCGGGAGTTGACGGTGCGCGGGTCGTAGCGGGTGATCAGGATGCCGCTGATGTCCAGTTTGGGGTTGAGCCGATCGCGCACCTTGTCGACGGTGTCGGTGAGCAGCGCCAGACCGCGCAGCGAGAAGAATTCGCATTCGGTGGGGATGACCACGCCTTCGGCGCAGGCCAGGCCGTTGACGGTGAGCAGTCCGAGGGACGGCTGGCAGTCGATCAGCACATAGTCGTAGCGGTCCAGCACCGGGTACAGCGCCCGGGCCAGCGTCTGTTCGCGGCCCACCTCGTTGACCAGCTGGATCTCCGCCGCCGACAGGTCGATGTTGCTGGGCACCAGGTCCAGGTTCTTGACCCGGGTGTGGAGCAGCACGTCGTCGATCGACACCCGCGATTCCACCAGCACGTTGTGAATCGTCTTTTCCAGCTCGTAGTGCGGGACGCCCAGCCCGGCGGACAGCGCGCCCTGTGGGTCCATGTCCACCAGCAGGACCCGCCGGCCGTACTCGGCCAGGGCGGCGCCCAGGTTGATCGTCGAGGTCGTCTTGCCGACGCCGCCCTTCTGGTTGCACATCGCGACGACCTTGGCCGGGCCGTGGCTGGCCAGTGGCTTGGGTTCGGGAATCGCCCGCGGCGGTCGGCCGGTCAGGCCGATCTCTGGACCGTTGCCGGGGTGGTCGGTCATGCCCGGTCGCGGTTGGTGGACGTCAGCATGGACATTGCAGGAAAGTCTAACGGCTGGGTGTACTTGCGCCGGGAGACCCGCGGGCAAATCAACCCGCGCGGAGATCCGCGCCCGATGCCGACGGTCTGCGAGGTCGGATCCTGTTGCCGCAGGCGGACCCGGGTGCGACTCGGAGCGGCTCGAGCTCAGGGCCGGAAGTCCCCCATGCTGTCATCGCCCGCTTGCTCATCGGCGTCGAGCAATGCCAGGTGCTGTGGCTGGAACCACTTGTTGAGCAGGAGGCGAAACGGCACCAGCATCGCGATGAACAGGGGGAACAAGATCCCTGCCGGGCTGCTCTTGAGGATCCACAACACCACCAGACAGAGAACCTGGACCAGGGTGAAGAGGTGGATGACCTTCCAGGGAACATGACGAACGTAGTGGGTGTCGGGGTACAGGTTGCGGTCCGTCAACCACAATTTCAACCGCGCATAGAAGTCCGTCCCGTTCAGGGTGGCGAAACCCATGAACAGGAACAGGCCAAAAAGTACCTCGATCGGAATTGTCTTGATCAGCGGCAACATGAAAAGCGAGGCCGCAATCAGGATATGGATGGCGAGCGGGGAAACTCGATTTTCTCGGACAGCCAGGATTCGCTCGGCACCGGAGTCGTCGTCTTGTCGTGTCGTGGTCGCCAGACTCTTGACGTGGTTGAGGGAATGGACGGTGGCCGCCACAATCCAGGGCAAACCGAACACCGAGCACACCGCGGTGATGACCCCGACGACAGCCAGGTCCAGGTGATATCCCCCACCTTTGCGGAGGGCATGCGACGGGCTGTTGACCAGACGAGTCGTAATGTTCTGATCGAGAAATAGCAGAACCGTGACGAGGATAGCCGGCCCGAGGCAAGCGAGGATCAGCCAGACGGGCACCGAGAACATGTCGACGAGCCAGGGCCGGCCGGTGGTGGTGCCGAAATGGTCGGGAATGGCCACGTCCGCCACCTTGACCTCCGGCAACGTCAAAGCGAATATCGTCATCAGCGCGATGGCGATGGTGGGTCCGAAATCTGCCACGAATTCACGGAACCTGCGCTGGATATACCTGGTCTGCAGGAAAGTCTTGAAGTTGCGGGCCAACAGAAATGTTCCGAGTGCCAGCACCACGGTCATCAGGGCAGTCGCGTCGTTGCGCGGTGACGCGGTGAAGGGCGACGCCACGGAGCGCGCCGCTTCGACGATGAAGATGACGGCGATGAGGACGGCGAAGATCTCGTCAACGAAGCGGGTGAAGAACCTCATCAGCGCGCTGGCATCGGTCACCGCGAGGACGAGCATGAGAACGCCTGACCAGACTCCTACCCAGGCGTAGACCGGTAAAAAGGGAAGATCGAAACGCCGGCACATCGTGTACAGCAGGCCGGTGAATATGACGATGGGGCCGGTGCCGCCCAAAATTGTCAGGGGTTGGGCGGACAAGAGCGCGAACAGGATTCCGCCGACGGCGGTTGCCACAATCATTTCCACGATGCCGATCTCACCGTCGGTCATGACACTGGTGAGGCCACCGAAGGCAATAGCATTTGCAAGGCACGCGAAGAAAAGAAAACTGACAGATGCTACGGCTTTCGGATGCAGCCCGTCCTTGAAGTCGCTCGTGTAGAAAGGCAGCTTTCGCTGCACATCCGCCCAAAGACCGCCGCCGAGCCGGCCGGTGTAGGTCAGGAGGCCAACCTCAGGCGCTTGTGGGGCATCCGACACGCTGCTCGGTTTGCTTGACACGGATTCGCCTTCCAGTTCGAAACACACTCGACCCGCTCCGAGCCGAGTTGCCGACCAGACTTTCCGGCGCACCTATTGCCAACATGCCTTGCCGACCTGACAAGAAGCAACCCCAGACGGGGTGCTCAGCGGTGCTCATCGAAGACTCATAGGCCAACCAGGCAACCAGAGTTTCCGAATTGCGCCGCAGGTGAGCGCCTATCGTGGATACCCATGGATCTCAAACGGCGCATACCCCTGTTGCGGTGGTCGGTATGGCGGATGGCCACCGGGGCACGCAATATCAGCAGGACCGGCCAAATCGGTGACGGACGCGAAGCGGCGGCCGTCGACTACGTGCTGAACCATGCGCGGGCCGGCGACATCGACGACGTGCTGGCCACCATCGACAGGTTCGCCTATGAGAAATCGATGTTGATCAACGTCGGGGACGAGAAAGGGCAACTGCTCGACGCCGCGGTGCGACGCGCCGATCCGTCGGTCGCCCTGGAACTCGGCACCTACGTCGGATACGGCGCGCTGCGGATCGCCCGTGCCGCCCCGGGCGCCAAGGTGTACTCCGTCGAACTCGCCGAGGCCAACGCTGTGAACGCACGGCGGATCTGGGCTCATGCCGGAGTGGCCGACCGGGTGACGTGTGTGGTCGGCACCATTGGAGACGGCGGGCGCACCCTGGACGCGCTGGCCAACGAGCACGGATTCGGTTCGGGCACAATCGATTTGCTGTTCCTCGATCATGACAAGGACGCTTACCTGGATGATTTGAAGAGCATCTTGGACCGCGGTTGGCTGCACCCCGGCTCGATCGCCGTCGCCGACAATGTCCGGGTGCCGGGGGCGCCGCAGTATCGCGGATACATGCGCGAACAGCAGGGCAAGACGTGGAATACCACCGAGCACAAGACGCACCTGGAATACCAGTCGATGGTGTCGGACCTCGTGCTTGAGTCGGAGTACCTCGGTTAGTTGCGCGAGGAGACGCTAAAGCCCCTTGGAGCGTCCGCTCCAAGGGGCTTTAGCGTCTCCTCGCGCTCACGTGGCGCGCGGGTGGGCGCCGGCCCACACCTCTCGCAAGGCGTGCACGGTGACGAGGGTGTAGATCTGCGTGGTGGTCACCGATGCGTGACCCAGCAACTCCTGGACCACCCGCACGTCGGCACCGCCCTCGAGCAGATGCGTGGCAAACGAATGCCGCAGCATGTGTGGTGACACGCCCGAGGTGATCCCCGCCCGTTCGGCCGCGTCCTGCAATACCTGCCAGGCACTCTGCCTCGACAACCGGCCGCCGCGGGCGTTGAGGAAGATCGCGGGCGTACCACGACCCCGGCGGGCCAGATCCGGGCGGCCGCGCACCAGGTAGGCCTCCAGCGCTTGTACGGCAGGCCGACCGACCGGCACCAGCCGCTGCTTTCCGCCCTTGCCGCGCAACAACACCGACCGCGCGTGGGTGTCGATGTCGTCGACGTCGAGCCCGACGGCTTCAGAGATGCGTGATCCGGTGGAGTACAGCAACTCCAGCAGCGCCCGGTTGCGCAAAGTCAGCGGGCCGTCAGACGCGTCCTCGCCGCCGGCGGCTTCCAGTAGCGCCAGCACCTGGTCGACGGTCAGGCTCTTGGGCAGCCGGCGCCCCGGCGTCGGCGGCCGGACCGCCCGTGCAACATCCAACTCGGCCAAGCCTTCAGCGGCGGCAAACCGGTGCAGTCCGCGCACCGCAATCAGGGCCCGCGCCGCCGAGACCGCCGACAACGCCACGGCGCCGGACTCGGGATCTCCGCGGCGCAGCGCCACCAGGAATTCGCTGACGTCGTTCTCGCCGACCTTCGCCAGATCCTGAATTCCGCGTTCTTCCAGATGTTTCGAGTAGCGGCGCAGATCGCGCCGATACGAGCTCAGGGTGTTGGCCGCCACGCCGCGCTCGATCGTCAGATGGTCGAGGTAGCCCTGCATCTGGGCATCGAGCGTCAATGCCGTCGTCACTGCGCGGCCTTACGCTCGGCGAACGCCGTCGGCCTGTCGATCCACGGGGTGTCCAGCGGACGCGGCTGGGCGATGCCGGTGGTGACTGCGTGGGCCGCGAAAATCCCGGCAATGGCAATCGAATTGACGATTTCACCGTTGAGTGCCTTTTCGACCGCGTCGTTGAGGGCGAACCACTGCATCGTCATATCGGCTTCTTCGTCGTGCGCCTCGGGGCGCCCTATGTCGGTGAGCCCGGTCGCCAGATACACCCGCACGGACTCGTCGCTGTAACCGGGGGCGGTGTTGACGTCGAGCAGCACCTTCCAGATACCGGCGTGCAGTCCGACCTCCTCCTCGAGTTCACGCTCGGCCGTAAGGTGCGGCGCTTCATCCGGAGAATCGAGCAGGCCGGCCGGCAGCTCCCAGATTCTGCGGCCGTAAGTGTGGCGATACTGGTAAACCAACGCGATCTCGTCATTTTCGTTCATCGCGACCACCGCCACCGCGCCGTAGTGCTCGAGCACTTCGCGTTTGGCGATGTTACCGCCCGGCATCCGCACCTCGTCCCGTCGCAGCGCGAAAATGGCTCCCTGGTAGAGGTATTCCGACGCTACCGTCTCGAAGTCGTGCTCAGCCACGGGTGGCGGGTTCGGCTAGCGACTGCCCTACCGCCGAACCGTCGGTGTCTCGACGCTCGTTGCCGTTGGAGGCGTGATGCTCCGGGATCTCGGGGATTTCAACGGGCAGCAGTTCGCCCGCTTTGTAATCGATGGCCGCCTTGACGAAGGCCACGAACAAGGGATGCGGTCGGGTCGGACGGCTCTTGAGTTCGGGGTGAGCCTGGGTGCCGACGATGAAGGGGTGCTGATCGGGCGGGTACTCGACGAACTCCACCAGGTGCCCGTCGGGTGACGTCCCGCTGAAGCGTAGCCCGCTCTGCGCGATGCGCTCCCGGTAGGCGTTGTTGACCTCGTAGCGGTGCCGATGACGTTCGGACACCTGGGTGTCCTGATACGCCTGGGCCACAATCGAATCGGGCTCCAATACGGCGGGGTAGGCGCCGAGTCGCATGGTGCCCCCGAGATCCGCTTCACCGGCGACAGCTTGTTCCTGATCGGCCATGGTGGAGATGACCGGATCCGGTGTGTTCGGCTCGAACTCCGCCGAATTGGCCTCGGCGAGTCCCACCGAGCGGGCGGCTTCGATCACGATGCACTGCAGACCCAGACACAATCCCAGCACCGGCAGGCTGCGCGCCCGCGCGTAGCGGATGGCGCCGATCTTGCCCTCGATGCCGCGGATGCCGAAACCGCCGGGAATCAACACGCCGTGTACGTCGCCGAGCGTATGCGCCGCACCGCTCGGCGTCTCGCAGTCATCGGATGCCACCCACACGATTTCGACCTTGGCGCGGTGCTTGAAGCCCCCGGCGCGCAACGCCTCACTGACCGAGAGATAGGCGTCGGACAGTTCAACGTACTTGCCCACCAGAGCGATTCGGACGGTCTCGTGCGGTTCGTGCACCCGGCGCAGCAGGTCATCCCACTCGGTCCAGTCGACGTCGCGGAACGGCAGATTGAGCCGGCGGACCACGAACGCGTCGAGTTCCTCGCGGTGCAACACCTTGGGGATGTCGTAGATCGACGGCGCGTCCGGGGTGGAGATGACGCCGTCGATGTCGACGTCACACATCAGGGCAATCTTGTTCTTCAAAGCTTCGGGAACATCCCGGTCGCACCGCAGGATCAGCGCGTCCGGGCTGATACCGATGCTGCGCAGCGCCGCCACGGAGTGCTGGGTGGGCTTGGTCTTGAGTTCACCGGACGGAGCCAGGTAAGGCACCAGCGACACGTGCAGGAAGAACACGTCCTCACGACCCACGTAGTGGCGGACCTGGCGGGCCGCCTCGAGAAACGGCTGCGATTCGATGTCGCCGACGGTGCCCCCGATCTCGGTGATGACGACGTCGGGCCGGTGGCCGGTGGCGTCCGGTTCGGCCATGGCCAGGATGCGCCGCCTGATCTCGTCGGTGATGTGCGGGATCACCTGAACCGTGTCGCCCAGATACTCGCCACGGCGCTCCTTGGCGATCACCGTCGAATACACCTGCCCGGTGGTGACATTGGCCGACCCGGACAGGTCGCGGTCGAGGAAGCGCTCATAGTGGCCGACATCGAGGTCGGTTTCGGCCCCGTCCTCGGTGACGAAGACCTCACCGTGCTGGAACGGGTTCATGGTGCCCGGATCGACGTTGAGGTAGGGATCTAGCTTCTGCATGGTGACGTGCAAACCGCGTGCGGTCAGCAACTGGCCGAGGCTGCTCGCCGTCAGGCCCTTGCCCAGTGATGAAGCGACGCCACCGCTGACGAAGAGGTGCTTGGTGGCGATTTGCGAATGCTTACGCAACGGGGCGACCTCCGTGAAGACGGGCAGGGCATATGCAGGGAAATCAACGAGCTGGGCCTGCCGACCCACGGAAACCCACCCTAACATCCACGGCGGCCCGCCGCGGCGAACACGCCCTACTGGGGAACGGTCACCGACGACGCGCCATGTCCGCTGCCGTAGTGACCGGGATGGCCGCCGGCCGCCAGATCGTGCAGGGCCAGGATCGCCGTGATGCGTCCCGGTTCGGCCTCGACGTCGTCAACGGTGCTGATGGCAGCCGCCATGGCAGCATCGGCACGGGCTACCGCGACCGCGGCGCTGCCGCCGGCCGATCCGTCGCGCCCGGCGAGGACCGTTCCCGAGCCGTGCGGTGCCAGCGCCGCGGCGAACCGCGCGACGGTGACCCCCTGGTTGCCGGCATCGGCGGGCACTGCACCGCCGGTGACGACAATGGCGGCGTTGGCCGCCGCCAGGTGGTTGTTGGGCTGGTAGGTGATGAAGCCGGTCTCGCGCAGGGCGCCCAGCACGGTGTCACGGGCGGTGTCGTCCACGGCCGGGGCTTGAGGGTTGGTGCTGACCAGCATGGCGATGCCGAGCAGGTCGCCGGCCTGCGAACCCTGGTCGACCAGCTTGGTACTCAACTGAGTACCGGCCGGCAGGATCGAGGAGTTGACCACCGAGCGCAGTTTCTCCCCGGAGTTGGCCTCGACGAATTCGTGGGTGAGTGACACGGTGCCGGTGACCGATCCGCCGGCCTGCCCGATGATCTTCGACACCGCCGCCACGTCTTCATCCCTGGCGTCCGGTGTCCGGAACAGGACCACCGCCTTGCCCGCCAAGGCCTCGTGCACAATACGGCCGAGCACTTGCGCATCGAAAGCGTTTGCCGCGCTGAGCTTCTCATTCAGCTGATTGCGCTGGTCGTTGAGGCTGCTGACTTGACCGGCCAGGTCGCGCTTTTCGTTCCGCAGGCTGGACAGCACGGTGTCGGAGAAGAAGCCGGAGCCCAGCACCACCCCGATGGCCAGCGCCAAGAAGACGGCGGCCAGCGAGATGGCATGTTGGCGTAACGAGATCATCAGGGCACTTCCTAGGAGATCAGGTTCTGGATCCAGAGGGTGAATCGGTTCCAGTAGTCGATGATCCAGTGCAGCACCACGCCGTCGGTGCGGGAGACCCACAGCACGACGATGATCGCGATCAGCATGGTCAGCGCCAGCAGCGCGATGGCGCCGCCGGAGATGTGATTGCGGTACAGCGTGGCGACCGCCTTGGCGTCCACCAGCTTTTCCCCTACCCGCAGGCGGGTGAGGAAGGTCGAGGGGTTGCTCTGCGACCGCGTGCGGTCGAAGAACGTCTCGATGTTGGCCGTGTGGCCGGCGGTGACCAGCAGCGCCGCACCGTGATGATCGGCGAGCAGCAGGGCCAGGTCGGTGGCCGAGCCGGCGGCGGGGAACGTCATGGCCCCCACGCCGAGGTCCTGGATCCGTTCCAGACCGGCGGCGTGGCCGTCGGCGTCGGCGGGCAGCACCACCTGGGCACCGCACTTGAGGACTTCGGCGCTGATCTGATCGGGGTCACCGACGATGAGCTGGGGGCGGTAGCCCGCCTTGCGCAGGACGTCGGCTCCGTGACCGACGCCGACGAGGACGGGCTGGTACTCCTTGATGAACGGCTTGAGGGACTTCAAGTCTTCTTCAGCGCTGGGCTCTTCGGAGACGATCACCACGTGGCGGCGGCGCATGTCGACGTCGATATCGGGGATGCCGATTCCGTCGATCAGCAACGGGCTTTCGCTGCGGATGAACTCAATGGTGTTGCCCGCGAAGGCTTCCAGGTGAGCGGCCAGACCGCTCTTGGCCTCCCGCATCAGGTCGGCGATGTCGTGGTCGGTGCGCTCGGTGCCGCGGATCAGTCGGCGGTCACCCGAGTACACGCCGCCCTCGTAGAGGCGGATCTTGGAGCCGTCCTTGACCTTCTTGAAGATTTCCGGCCCAGTCTCGTCGATCAGGGTGACCCCGTTGTTGACCAGAACCTCCGGGCCGAGGTTGGGGTAGCGCCCGGAGACGGACGGGGACGCGTTGACGACCGCGGCGATGTCAGCTTCCACCAGCGCGTCGGCGGTAATGCGGTCGAGATCCAGGATGTCGAGGACCACTATGTCGCCAGGGCAGACCCTGCGGAGCAGTCGATCGATATTCCTATCTACGCGGGCGGTGCCCACCAGGCCGGGCCGGACGGTGTTGCGGGACAGAAGCGCTGACATCTTCATGGGAGCCGATTCTGTCGGCGATAGACGGTTGCGGTGGGGAGGCGCGCCGTAACATCTGCCCCAGAAGTTATAAAGCGTCACATCTGTCACAGTTGTGTCGCGGAGGGGTCTCGCTCGTTTGGTCCGCCGCGAAGGTGCGCCCCGGTACGGCGACACGCCGCGGCGGCTGGCATTGAGCGCACGCTCGCGGCCAGACCGGCCTTGGACCTCAGGCCGAAGCGCGGTCGCTCTGCGCGGTCTCCAGCAGCTCTCGGGCGTGCGCGCGACCACTGTCGGACTCCCCGAGCCCGGCCAGCATCCGGGCCAGCTCGGCCACCCTGTCCTCAGTGGTCAGGCGGCGCACTCCGCTGGTGCCCTTAGGGCCCTGGCTGTGTACCACCAGATGCACGTCCGCATAAGCCGCGACCTGCGGCAGATGCGTGACGACGATGACCTGGTGGGTGCGAGCCAGCCGCGCCAGCCGCCGGCCGATCTGCACCGCCGCATAGCCGCCCACCCCGGCGTCGACCTCGTCGAACACCATCGTGGTGCCGGTGGCGGAAGCCGAGAGCACCACTTCCAGCGCCAGCATGACCCGTGACAGCTCGCCGCCCGAAGCGCTCTTGGCCAGCGGCAGTACCGACATGCCCCGGTGAGCGGCGAAGCCGAACTCCACCACATCGATCCCGTCGGCGCCGATTCGCACCGGTTCGCCGTCCGGCAGCATCAAGGCGGACGGGTCGCGCGGATCTGCCACATCGGTGCTGACGCCGATGGTGAAGTCGGCGTTGTTCATGGCCAGGCCGGCGAGCTCGGCGGTCACCTCTTTGGCCAGCTTCTTGGCCGCTTTCCGCCTGATCTTGCTGAGATCGATTGCGGCTTCGCCTAATTGGCCACCGAGCTCATCGACCCGGCGTTCCAGCGCGGCAAGCCCCTCCTCGGACACGTCGAGTTGCGCCAACCGGTCACGCGAGTCCTGTGCCCACCGCAGCACCCCGTCGACGTCGGGGGCGTACTTGCGGGTCAGCGTGCGCAGCTGGGCCTGGCGGGCCAATTTGGCGTCCAGCGCGCTGGCGTCGGTCGGCAGCGCGTCGAGGTAGTCGCCCAATTCGCCGACGGCGTCGACCACCACCGTCAACGCGCCGCCGATCTGGTCGGCCAGGGCTCGCAGCCGGGCATCACCGGTCGATTCCAGCGCGCTGCGAGCACGTCCCAAACCGTCGGCGGCGCCGAAGCCCTCGTCGGATGAACTGGACAGCACCTCGCGCGCCGATGCTGCGGCTTCGCGCAGGGTATCGAGTTCGGAGAGCCGCACGATGTCCGCGACCAGCGCTTCGTCTTCTCCCGGCTGAGGGTCGACGGTCTCGATCTCGTTGAGCGCGAACTTGAGCCGGTCGGCTTCCTGAGCGAGCTCACGGGTCCGGTCTCGCCGGTCGATGAGGTCGCGCCGCGCCGACAACCACGCTTCGCGCAATTTGCGGTAGCGCTCCAGTGCGGGGCCGGTTCCCGCGAACCGGTCCAACGCACCGCGCTGTTCGTCGGGCCGCATCAGCCGCAACTGGTCATTTTGGCCGTGCAGCGCCAACAGCTCAGTAGTGAAGCCGCTCAACGACTTTGCCGGCACGCTCCGGCCACCGAGGTAGGCACGCGACGGCCCGTCACGGTTGACGGTCCGCAACGCGATCACGCTGCCGTCCTCGTCACGCTCGGCCCCGGACGCGTCCAGGATCTCGTCGAGCCGGGTGGTCACCGCGTCGTCGACATCGCTTGTGGTGAAACGACCTTCGACCACGGCACGCTCGGCACCCGACCGTACCCGGGTCGCGTCCGCGCGCGCCCCGCCCAACAGGTGCAGGCCGGTGACCACCATGGTCTTGCCGGTGCCGGTCTCCCCGGTCAGCACAGTCAGCCCGCGATCGAACTCGGCGGTCGCAACGCTGATGGCGCCCAGCGCTTCGATGCGAATCTCGGTCAGCACCAGCTACTGCCGCCCTCGCCAACCCGACACGGGCAGCCGGAACTTCGTCACCAGGCGGTCGGTGAATGGCGCGCTGTCCAGGCGCGCCCACTTCACCGGGGTGTTGCACCGCGTCACCTCGAGCCGGCTGCCTGCCGGTACCACCATCTGCCTGCGACCGTCGCAGAACACCAGCGCGTCGTGACCCTCTGCCTCGATCTCGATGGCAATAGCGGCATCAGGACTGGTGACCATCGGCCGGCCGAACAACGCGTGAGCGTTATTGGGCACCACCAAAATTGCTTCCAGGTCGGGCCACAACACGGGCCCGCCCGCGGAGAACGCGTACGCGGTGGACCCGGTAGGGGTGGACACCAGCACCCCGTCGCAGCCGAAAGTCGAGACCGGCCGGCCGTCGATCTCCACGACCACACCGAGGACACCGAGCCTGGGGCCCTTCTCCAGGCTCGCTTCATTGAGCGCCCAACCCTGGTCGATGATGTCGCCCCCTTGGCGCACGACGACATCCAGGGTCAGCCGCTCCTCCACCCGATAGTCTTGCGCGACAATGTGTTCGAGTACCGAATCGATGGCCTCAGCCTCGGCTTCGGCCAAGAACCCGATCCGGCCCAGATTGACGCCCAACACCGGAATGTCGACGTTGCGGGCAAGTTCGGCCGCCCGCAGGAAAGTTCCGTCTCCGCCCAGCACCAGCACCAGCTCGCAACCCTCGGCGGCCATCGGGTCGGCGTCGACGACCTCGATATCGACGCCCAATACCCGCATGTCGTTGGGGCTCAACCGCAATGAACCTTTGTCAACCGCCTCGGCCGAGAGTGCCCGCAGACCAATCCCTTTGTCTTCCAACACCTTCTCGACGCGCCGAGCCGTCTCAGCGGCTTCGTCGCGGCCGGAGTGCACGACCAGCAGGACGGTGCGTTCGGTGCTCACTGTGGGCCTCCCCCCGATTGCCCGACTCCACCTCGGGGCGGACCGCCCCGCATCGTCGTCGGGCTCTCCCTTACCGCGCGCTGAGCCGCTGCCACCAGCTCATCCCCCGCCAGCGCGCGATCAGTCCTGGCCCGCAGCCACAGAAAGTATTCGACGTTGCCCGATGGCCCGGGCAGCGGGCTGGCTGTGACGTCCAGGGTGTGCCAACCCAACTCGGCGGCGCGGCGCGAGACCGCGAGCACCGAATCGACGCGCATCTGGGGGTCCTGCACCACCCCGCCGGGCCCGACCTGACCCTTTCCCACCTCAAACTGCGGCTTCACCATGGGAACGATATCGGCGTCGGGCGAAGCGCAACCAACCAGCGCGGGCAACACGGTGGCCAACGAGATGAATGACAAGTCGACCACCACCAGACTGACCGGCCCGCCGATCGCCTCGGGCGACAGGTCGCGGACGTTGGTGCGCTCCACCACAACCACCCGCGGATCGCTGCGCAGCGACCACGCCAGCTGGCCGTAGCCTACGTCGGCGGCAACCACCTGTGCGGCGCCGCGGTCCAGCAGCACCTCGGTGAATCCGCCCGTTGAGGCGCCCGCATCCAGGCAGCGCCTGCCCTCGACCGTGATGCCGAAGGCGTCCAGCGCACCGATTAGCTTGTGCGCCCCCCGCGACACCCAGGAGCGTTCACCCTCATCGGCCACCGTGAGCGCCGCAGTGACCGCCACGGAGGTGGCCGGCTTGACCGCCGGTAGCCCGTCGATACGCACCTTGCCGGCGCCGATCAACTCCGCGGCCTGTTGCCGGGAACGCGCCAAACCCCGCCGCACCAACTCGGCGTCGACGCGGGCACGCCGGGGCATGCGCGCACTCAGCCCTTCTCCGCCGACTCCAGCGCCTGCAGCAGCACGTCGTGCGCCTCCGAAAGGCGGCGGGCGATGTCTTCCAGCTCCTCCAGGGACGGCCCGGAGCCGGCGTCAGCGGTGTCAGGCAGCTGGGCCATCAGGGACTCGATTTCGGCGCGAATCTGCTCAGGATCGATAGTCATTGCGCTCCTACGGTAGTCATCGTCTACTCGTCACGCATCAGGGACCAGCGGTCCAGCGCGTCGCGGGCCTGGTTGTCACCGGCTTCGATCCGAACCGCGGCCGAGGCGTCCCAGACGGCGCTGGCCACTGCTCGGACGATCGCGAGGTCGTCATCCTGACGGTGGTCGGTTGCCGTCACCGTCGCCACCTCGTCGCTGAACTCGACCCGCCACCCAGGCTGCGGTCCCACCCGGAGTGACTCGCTGTCCTGATGCAGCGACCTCAAGTCGTGGCCGATAAAGGTGGGCCGCTGAGCCGGCTGGGCGAAAACGGCGTCGCGCGCCGAGTTCACCCCGGTGAGCACCATCAGGCTGGGCAGTTCGGCGGCGTTGGCGCCTTCGATGTCAGTGTCGAGGCGGTCCCCCACGACCAGGGGCGCCGCGAACTTGCCGCGCCCTACCGCATCTTTCATCAACTGCGGCCCCGGCTTACCGGCCACCTGCGGCTGGCCACCGGTGGCCGCACGCAACGCGGCCACCAGAGATCCGTTGCCGGGCAACAGGCCTCGTTCGGTGGGCAGCGTGAGGTCGACATTGGCAGCCACCCACAGCGCACCCGCCCGGATGGCCAGCGCGGCTTCGGCCAGCTCGGGCCACGCGATGGTCATGGAAAGGCCCTGAACGACGGCGTCCGGCCCGTCTTCGAAACGACGGACCGGACGCAGACCCGCGGCCGAGATCTCGTCGGCCAGCGCGTCGGTGCCCACGATGAGCACCTTCGAACCCGGCGGCAATTGTGCGGCCAGCAGGTGGGCCGCGCTTTGTGCGCTGGTGACCACGTCGTCACTGCCGGCGGTGAAGCCCAACTCGCGCAGGTGTGCGGCGACTTCGTCGGCGCTGCGCGATGCGTTGTTGGTGACGAACAGCTTTCGGCTGTCTATCGCGTCCAGCGAGTCCACGGCGCCCTCGGTAGCCCGATGGCCACGAAAGACCGTTCCGTCCAAGTCGAGCAGCAGGCAATCATATTGCGCCGCAATGCTGTTCATCTCAGCCAAGTTCGCTGACCCGGTCTTCGGCGTCAGTGACGCCCTCAACGTCGGCGGCCGCCGAACGCAGGAACCACTGCAGCGCTTCGTCACGCCGTCCGAGCGCCAGCAGCGTTTCGGCATAGGCGTAGAACAACCGCGAGGCCGTGGATCCGGTGCGCCCGGGGTCGAGCTGCGGGGTGGACAACACCGTCAGCGCTTGTTCGAGTTGACCGAGGTCCGCGCGTGCACCGGCGGTGACGATGCGCAACTCGTCGGCGTCGTCACCACTGAGCTCGGCCGCCTCGGGTCCGCGCGCCAGATCGATCGCCCGCTGTGGGCGGCCAAGGCCGCGTTCGCAATCGGCGATCAGTGCCAGCAACGGCGACTTGCTACCCATCCGCCGGGCGGCACGAAACTCGGCCAAAGCCTGGCCCCAGTCGCCGCAGTGGTATGCGGCGATGCCGACCGCCTCGCGAACCGCGGCGATCCGGCTGGCCCGGGCGCGGGCTGCGCGGGCGTGGCTGAGCGCGGCTTCGGGGTCTTCGTCGAGCAGCCCACCGGCGGCGACCAGATGCCTTGCCACCGCATCGGCGGTGGCCCGGTCCAGCGTGCTCAGTTCCCGCCGCACGTCGGGCGCCAGCTGCCGGGCCTCGATGTCGGCCGGAATCGGCGGCCCCGCATGGGCAGCCTCGGCGCGGGGTTGATTCGGTCGCGCCCGGCCCGGGCCGGAACGCCGCGGCGCGCCCTCGGAGCCAGACCGCGGTCGCCGCTCGCTGCTCCGACCGCGCCTGTCATCGACCACCCGCTAGAGGTTACGGGTACCGCCGCCGCGCTCATAATTCGCGGTCCCGCTGACGGCACCTCATGCAGAGCCGCTACCAGCGCATTTCACGACTGTTCATACTTTGGCCAACGCCCGCTGAACAGCATGAGCCATGCCTTTCGTGAGCGTATCCCCCGATGTCGTGACCACGGCGGCCTCCAGCCTGTCCGAGCTCGGGTCGTCGATCAGTGCGGCCAATGTCGCGGCCGCCCTCCCCACCACCGTTGTTGCGGCGGCGGGGACCGATGAGATCTCGGTGGCGGTTGCGGCGTTGTTCGGTGGTTATGCCCGGGAGTATCAGGTGATCGG
>NZ_LQOY01000106.1 GCF_002101675.1 Mycobacterium gordonae
CATGCTGATCAGACTGCACTGGAGGGCAGAACTCATCGCGACGCCGGCCGTTCCCGCCGAGGTGGCCCGGCGGTAACGGCGGTAGCGGCGGTGCGGGAGTAGCTGGCGGCACGGGCGGCGTTGGGGGCGCGGGCGGTCACGGTGGTCACGGCGGGCTACTGGCCGGCGCTGGCGGGGCCGGCGGCGTCGGCGGTACCGGCGGCATCGGGGGAATGGGAGCCGATGGCGGCGCAGGTGGCGCGGGCGGCAAATCAAACCTGGCCGGCGGCGCGACCGGTGCTGCCGTTGTCCAGGGCGGTCAGGGTGGCAACGGCGGCGCTGGCGGCTCTGGAGGCGCGGGCGGTGTCGGCGGTGCCGGCGGCGCGGGTGGTGACGGCGGCGCCGGCGGGTTGTTGTTCGGCCACGGCGGGGCGGGGGGCAACGCCGGCGTGGGCGGCCACGGCGGACAAGGCGGCCACGGCGGCCTCGGTGGTGGTGGCGGCAACGGCGGCAACGCCTCCGCCATCTCGGTCATCACTGACACCAGTGGCGGTGACGGAGGGTTCGGCGGCAACGGCGGCACGGGCGGCAACGGGGGCAACGGCGGCGGCAGCGGCACCGGGGGCATAGGCGGTGCCGGTGGGTGGTTCGGCCAGGCGGGCATCGCCGGCAGCGCGGGACCGGGCGGAACGGGCGGCGGCGGAGGCAGCGGGGCTAGCGGTGGAGGCGCCGGCGCGGGAGGGACCGGGGGATCGCCCGGCGGCACCGGCACACCTGGCAGCAAGGGCGCCGACGGAATGCCCGGTCAGGACGGTTGACCCGGGCGCGCGATCTCGTGCCGCCGGGCCACCTCGGCGGGAACGGCCGGCGTCGCGATGAGTTCTGCCCTCCAGTGCAGTCTGATCAGCATGGGCAAACTCGTTTATGGCTTCAACGTGTCCTTGGACGGATACATCGCCGACGCACAGGGCAACATCGACTGGTCCGAACCGAGCGACGAACTGCACCAGTACTGGAACGACTTCGAGCGGGAGACCGCTCTGTCGTTTTACGGCCGGCGCCTCTACGAATTGATGTCCGCGTATTGGCCGACAGCCGACAAGGACCCGGACGCCACCCCGATAATCGTTGACTTCGCCCAGATCTGGCGCGACATGCCCAAGGTCGTGTTCTCGCGCACCCTGGAATCCGTCGACTGGAACTCCCGGCTGGAACGCGGCGACCCGGTGGAGGTGGTGACGAAGCTGAAGGCCGAAACCGAGGGGAACCTGGAGGTGGCCGGCGCCACGCTGGTCGCACCGATCGTGCAGGCCGGACTGGTGGACGAATTTCGGATCGTCATCGCGCCCGCCGCAGTGGGCGGTGGCACCCCGTTCTTCCCGCCCCTGCCGTCTTGGATGTCGTTGCGACTATTGGAGAATCGCACCTTCCCTGGTGGCACGGTCCTGCTGCGCTACGAGGCGAAACGCGAATGATCGTCTATGGCCGCGGCGCAGACCTGTTGTCTCCGAGCGTCTTCCGCCAATCGCCTGTGGGGCATTCATCCGAAACGCCGAACGGGTATGCCGGCGCCGGCGAAGACAAGTTGTGAGCTGTGCCGGTCGTATCAGGGCCGAGCGTTCAATCGCCGGGTCGTAAATCGTGGTGCGAGAATTTCTGTTGAACTGGCGATGCCGGGGGCCGCGGGTGGCAGGATGAATCGGCAGTCATCCCGGTGAGGTGGTGGTCATGGGGCATCAGCAGTTGCAGCCTGGCCAGGTCTTCGCCGGTTATGTCGTCGAGCGGCTTCTCGGTGTCGGCGGGATGGGGACGGTCTATCTGGCCCGCCACCCGAACTTGCCGAAACTTGTCGCGCTGAAGTTACTCAGCCGTGCCATGACCGATGATGACGACGACGTGCGTGCTCGTTTCCTGCGGGAGGCCGACCACGTCGCGCGTTTGGATCATCCCAATATCGTCGCCGTCTACGACCGCGGCGATCAGGACGGGCAGTTATGGATCGCGATGCAATACATCGACGGTTCCGACGCTGCCGAAGCGGTCCGCGAGGGGCCGTTGCCCGCGGCGCGCGCCGTGCGCATCATCGCCGAGACCGCCAAAGCACTGGACTTCGCCCACAACGCCGACGTGCTGCACCGCGACGTCAAACCCGCCAACATCCTGCTCACCCGACCCACCGCAGGTGAGCCCGAACGGGTCCTGCTGGCCGACTTCGGCATCGCCAAAGCCCTCGACGGCCGGGCCGGACTCACCGCGACCGGCATGTTCACCGGCAGCCTGCAGTACGCGGCACCCGAGCAATTTGACCCGTCAATCGCCTTGGATGCTCGCGCCGACGAGTACGCCCTCGGCTGCACCCTCTACCACCTGCTGACCGGATCGGTGCCCTACCCGGGCCGCAGCCCCGAGCAGTGGATGTATGGACACTTGCACCTGCCCGTCCCGTTACCCAGCCAGAGCCCTGCCGCTCAGCGGGCCGGCTTTCCGGCGGGGATGGACGCGGTGATTGAACGTGCGATGGCCAAAAACCGCGACGACCGCTACCCGAGCTGCGCCGCGCTGGCCGGCGCCGCGCAATACGCGCTGGACTCAGCAGTTGACGTGACTACGCCCGCATCCCGCCCAGGCGTGCCTGAGGAGATTCCCCAGTTACGGAGCTCTGATGCGGCGCGGCCCGTAAACCGCTCGAAGCGTAAGTGGTTGATCGCGTCGCTAGTGGTGCTGCTCATCGCAGCGCTGGGTACCGGTGTGGTGCTGTTCCGTAACGTCTTCTCGCCCAAGGCGACTGGCGGGGAGTTGGTCCTCGCCGCGGCCACTGACCCGGGGGCGAATCCGTTCATGCCGCCCGTGGGCTTGCCGCCGCCGAGCAACACTCAGCCGCCACCCACCCTGCCGCCCCGTGGCGACGGGGCCCCGGTGGCCACCCAGTCGCTGCCCGGTGACCGCGAGGGCCTCTATGGCGGCACCCTCAACAACGCCGAGTGCGACCGCGACAAGATGATTGCCTTCTTGAGCACTCACCCCGCCCAGGCCGGCGCTTTCGTCGAAGCGCTCAATAGCGATCCCAGCCTGTATTGGACCGGCGGACGCCCCCTGACCGCCGCCGACATCCCCACCTACCTGCGCGAACTGACCCCAATGCTGCTGCGACTGGACACCCGGGTCACCAATCACGGATTCGACGGAACACATCCCACCACCCTGCAATCGGTCTTCCAGGCCGGCACCGGGGTGTTCGTCGACGCCCATGGGGTTCCCCGCGTCCGCTGCTACTGCGGCAATCCCCTGACCGCGCCGGTCGCTTTGACCGGCGATCCCGAACCCGTCGGCGCCGCCTGGGCCGGTTACCGCCCTGCGGCCTTGGCCGCGATCCAGCCCAGTCCGGCGACTATCGCCAACTTCGTTCTCGTCGACGTCGTCACCGGGCAAGCCTTCAACCGGCCCGCCGGCACTACCGGCGCCGACGACACTGCACGCAGCCAACCCGTCGCGCCACCCCAACCCGCACCCACCACGCCCGGCACCGGACCGCGCCCGACCCAACCGGAGATAGACGGCACCTACCTCTTGCACTTCCAAGCCGGTTCCTGTGGAGCGGCGCCCCGGGACACGACCGTCACCCTCACCCACCAAGGCAGCAGCCTGACGTTGGTGCATTCATCGGGGACGACCTTCACCGGCACCATCAACGCCGACGGGTCTTTCGTGCTCAGCTTTCGTGACAGCACGATGCGGGGGGTCTTCGTCACCCAAGGCGGCAGCACCGTCATTCGCGACGGCACATGGCAGCCGACAACGTGCAGTGGCACCTTTGAGGGCACCAAGCAGTGAACCGCAGCCCGGGAGCACTCTTCGCAACTGTGCTTTCCGCGACTGCGCCGTTGAGTGCGCAGTCGTCGCACGCCGGCCACGCGCTCCCGCTCCCCAAGCCCTCTGACGTGGCAATCGACCGCCCAAAGAAAAGTCCGAGCCCTATACGAGGGTTCGGACCATTCCGATGTCTTGAGACATCACGTGGAGCCGATGACCGGAATCGAACCCGCGTATTCAACTTTGAGGAAGCGCCGCTGAGCGAAGCTGCTTGATCCCGCAAGGCGATCATGATGCAGGGGTGTTCAAGAAGTCGAAGGCCGCGCGGGTATCGGGATCCGCAACGACAACCGGTCCAAGTCGGCGACCTCCGATTCGTCGGCATCAATTTCGAAAACGCGACAAAAAGGGTCTCCCTTTTCCGGTCCTATCTGTATAGCGTTTGACGGCACTGCCGGTAAACAGAATTGGAGTAGCGCGATGTCGTATGTGATCACCACGCCCGAGTCGTTGGCTGCAGCGTCTGCGGACGTATTCGCCATCGGCGATACGGTTCGGGCCGCCAGTGCTGCCGCCGCACAGCGGACCACCGGTATCGCAGCGGCCGCGGGCGATGAGGTGTCGGCGGCTATCGCGCGCCTATTCGGCAGCTATGGCCAGGAGTATCAGGCGCTCAGCGCCCATACCGCGGCGGCCAATGACGTGTTCGCGACGGCCTTTCAGGCGGGCGCGGAGGCCTATGCGCGCATGGATCTCGGCAATGGCACGCTCCTGCAACCTCTGTTGAACAACCCCCTGGTGGTCAACACGATGGGATTGGTCAATTTCCCCACAGAATTGCTGATTAACCGTCCGTTGTACGGCGACGGTGCTCCAGGCTTGCCAGGTACCGGGCAAGCCGGCGGCGACGGTGGCCTGATCTTCGGCAGTGGCGGCGCCGGCGGGTCAGGTGCGGCTGGCCAGGCGGGCGGCTCTGGCGGATCCGCGGGCCTCTATGGCAATGGCGGCGCCGGCGGCGCCGGCGGCGACGCGGTCGCCGCGGGCGGAGCTGGCGGTACCGGCGGGGCCGGCGGTCGCGGGGGCCTGACAGGTGGTCTCGGCGGCTTCGGTGGTCACGGCGGCGCAGGTGCGCCCGGTGCGCCGGGTCAGCCCGGCGGTATCGGCGGTAATGGTGGCGCCGGCGGCGCGAGCGGCCTACCGGCTTTCGGCGTCGGCGGCGGCGGCGGCGCTGGGGGCACTGGCGGACAGGGCGGCGCTGGCATCGGCAACGGTATGGGTGCGGCGGGCGGGGCCGGCGGAGTCGGTGGTGCTGGCGGTGCGGGCAGCCTGGGCGGTAATGCCGGCGCCGGCGGCGTCGGTGGTGATGGCGGCGTCGGCGGCACCGGCGGAGCCGGCCTCAGCACTGGCGGAGATGGCGGCAACGGCGGCATGGGCGGGAACGGCGGCGACGCCGGGGCTGGCGGCGCCGGCGGCAGGGTCGGCGCCTACGGAACCGGCGGCGCCGGGGGCACCGGCGGTAACGGCGCCGACGCGGCGGCCACCAGTGGCGCGGTCGGCTTCACCGGCGGCAGTGGCGGGCAGGGCGGCGCTGGCGGTAACTCCGGGCCCGGGGGCAAGGGTGGCACCGGGGGTAACACCGCTGGCGGCGACGGCGGGGCCGGCGGCTCGGGCGGCGACGGCGGCGACGGCGGCAAAGCCGGCACCAGCACGGCGGCCGGTGTTGTCGGAGGCGCCGGTGGTGACGGCGGCGCTGCCGGCACGGCCGGTACGGGTGCCACGGCGGGCCAAGGTGGTACCGGCGGCACCGGCGGCACCGGCGGCGCCGGCGGCGATGCCGCGAATGGGGGTGGCTACACAGGCGGCACCGGCGGAGTGGGTGGTGACGGCGGCGACGCCACCGGGACCGGCAGCGTGGGCGGCAAGGCCGGCAACGGGGGCGCCGGCGGCACCGGCGGTACCGCTATCCCTGATAACGGCAACGGCGGCACCACCGCTCCTACTGGGGGTGCCGGCGGCAAGGGCGGTAACGCGGGCGTTGGCGGCGCGGGTGCCACCGCTGGGGGCGGCGGCGTGGGCGGTGCCGGAGGGACCGGTGGCCGGGGCGCCGATGGAAACGGCGGCGGCATCGGCAAAGTCGGCGACACGGGCGGCACGGGCGGGGTGGGTGGTAACGGCGGCGACGCCACCGGGACTGACAGTGTGGGCGGCAAGGCCGGCGACGGAGGTGCTGGCGGCACCGGCGGCCAGGGCGGCACCTACACCTTCGGCAGCGCTCCTTCTGGTGGCGCCGGCGGCAAGGGCGGTAACGCCGGCATTGGTGGCGCGGGTGCCACCCTCGGCGGCGGCGGCGTCGGTGGTGCCGGTGGGACCGGTGGCCGGGGCGCTGATGGAAACGCCGGTGGCGCAGGCCAAGGCGGCGCCAACGGCGGCACCGGCGGGGTGGGTGGTAACGGCGGAGACGCCACCGGTACCGGCAGCGTGGGCGGCAAGGCCGGCAACGGAGGAGCCGGCGGCACCGGCGGCCAGGGCGGCGCCTACGTCGGCACCGGCACCGCTCCTTCTGGCGGCACCGGCGGGCAGGGCGGTGACGCGGGCACTGGCGGCGCGGGTGACACCCTCGGCGGCGGCGGCGTAGGTGGTGCCGGCGGCACCGGTGGCCGGGGCGCCGATGGAAACGGTGGTGGCACAGGCGAAGTTGGTGCCACCGGCGGCACCGGCGGGGGGGGTGGTAACGGCGGCAACGCCACCGGGACCGGCAGCGTGGGCGGCGCCAGCGGCTCTGGCGGTGACGGCGGCAACGGCGGCGCCGGAGGCAATGCTCCTAATACCACCTCGACAGGAGCCGCGGGCGGTGCCGGCGGCACCGGCGGCGCAGCCGGCACCGCTGGCACCGGCGCGTCAGCAAGCCCCGTCGGTGGTACCGGCGGCAAAGGCGGCAAAGGCGGCACCGGCGGCACGGGAAGTTCCTTCACCACAGGCACCGCCGGCGGCGTCGGGGGCGCCGGGGGCGCCGGGGGCGCAGGCGGTAGCGGCAGCCTGATCGAGACCGGCGGCACCGGCGGCATGGGCGGCACCGGCGGCACCGGTGGCAATGGAAGTTTTAACGCCCCGATTGGTATCGGTGGTAACGGCGGAAACGGCGGCATCGGCGGAAAAGGCGGCGACGGTGGCACTCCCGCCACGGGCGGCGTAGCCACCGGCGGCACCGGCGGCACCGGCGGCACCGGCGGCAACGGTGGCAGCGGCTTCAACGGCGCAGAGCAGGGCGGCAACGGCAACACTGGCGGACCGGGTAACCCCGCTGTGGGCGCCACGGGCGGCTCGGGTGGCAGCGCTGGCAAAGGCGGCTTCGGCGGCGGACTGGGCTGACCCGAAAGGTTCGCCCGGTCACGAATTTCGCGTGCCGCTCGAATCGCGCTGCGCGTTGCGGCACTGACACCGCTGGCATCCTCGAGAAACAACGCCGGCGATCCGCCCGCCGCGCGGTGACAGGGGTGCTGGGACGTGGTATGCGACGTCACGTTCACCTCAAAGGGTCGACGGGCTGATCGCCTCGTGCACAGCCCCATTCGGTCGGCTTGACGTGCTGGTGAACACCGCCACCGCACGGAGGTGTCATCGTGAACAACGCCAGTGTGCTGGTTGGCGGGCACAGCACTCGCAGCCGCACTACGCCCGGCCAAGGCGGGAGTGATGGCGTTAACCCGTTGCAGCGCAATAGAAGACGCCGAGTGTTCGGTCGCGCGGCCGAACCCTGGGAAGTCGCCGCGAGGATTACGTTAACCAGCGACTATCCGAGTTGGCCGACCGGGGAGGTGATTTCGGTATCCAACCAGCACCCTTGAACGTGGTGCCCGGCGCAGGTCATGTCGACGACTCGGGCGACTTCTTAAAATAGCTCTTGCAGTAGCCGGGCGATGCTGAACAAGCCCGCCAAGGCGGTGCCGCTGTTCAGTACACCCGAGTTGTATCCGGCGACGCCGCCTAGCAAACTCGTTGGGACGCCAGTGTTGAAAAAGCCCGACTGGAATCCTGATAGGGCGACCGGGGTGCCGGCACCGCTAGACGAATTGAAGAAACCCGACGTATAACCCTTGAGCACAGTCCCGTCGAGTGATCTGTTGAAGAAGCCTGACGAGACCTCACCGCTGTTGCCGAAGCCTGAGCTGTTGGCACCGCTGTTCGTGGTGGCACCGAAACCGTTGTTATAGCTGCCCGAATTGAAGAAGCCGGTGTTAGCGACACCCGAATTCCCGTCGAAGGTGTTCCAGCCCCCGGAGTTGTCTATCCCCGTGTTAGTGGTGCCGCTATTGAAAAATCCGGTGTTAGTGTCGCCGGTATTTCCAATACCGGTGTTCACCCCCCCGCTGTTGCCTAAGCCAAAGTTTTGGTTGCCGCTGTTGCCGATGCCTATGTTGCCGATCCCCGAGTTGCCGATGCCCAAGCCCTGGATCTTGCCGAAATCGGCGGGCGCCAGAGTATGGGAACCCGAGTTGAAGATGCCGACGTTGCCGTCGCCGGAGTTGAAGAAGCCGATGTTGTTGGTGCCGGAGTTGAACAGTCCGATGTTGCCGGTGCCGGCGTTTAGACCGGTGAATTGGAACTGGCCGGTGGCCGTGTTGTAGGCAGCCCCGCCGACACCGATGAGGTTGCTGCCTTGCAGTCCGAAACCGATGTTGTTGTTACCGGTGTTACCGCGGTGACCCCGGTTGCCGTTGCCGCTGTTGCCGATGCCGATGTTGTTGTCGCCGGCGTTGCCCAAGCCGACATTGTTGTATCCCGGCAACTGCGTGCCGCCAGTGGCGCCTAGACCGCTATTACCCAGGCCGATGTTGCCGTCGCCGCCGTTTCCGAAGCCGAAGTTGGCGTTGCCCCGATTGCCGCTGCCGATGTTCCTGTCGCCGATGTTGCCGCCGCCGAAGTTCAAGTCGCCGGTGTTGCCGTTGCCGATGTTGTTGTTGCCGCTGTTGCCGTTGCCGAAGTTCAGGCCGCCGTCTTTGTTGCCGATGCCGAAGTTGGGGTCACCGGGGGCGGCGGGGCCGGCTCCGCCGAACAGACCACCGATGCCGGGCAGGCCCTGGAGCGCCTGTTGCCACGACGACAGTTGTGCGGCCGCCGCGGAGGCGCCGCCATGGTAGCCGAACATCGCCGCGACGTCGGTGGCCCAGAATTCTTCGTAGAGGCTTTCCACGGCCGCGATGGCCGGGGCGTTGAGGCCGAAGAAGTTGGAGCGCACCAGATTGACGAAGGCTTCGCGGTTGGCCGCGATGGCTGCCGGGTGGATGGTGGCTGCTTTGGCCTCTTCGAAGACGCTGGCCACGGCTTCGGCTGAGCCCGAGGCGCTCAGGGCGCGTTCGGATGCGGCTTGCAGAAACGCGGCGTAGGGGGCTGCAGCGGCGGTCATCGCTTCGGCTGCTGCGCCCTGCCAGGCCTGGCCGGTCAGATTCGTTGTCACCGAGGCGAACGAGCTGGCCGCCGAACCCAATTCCTCGGCCAATCCCGACCACGCCGCCGCGGCTTGCAGCATGGGCGCTGACCCGGCGCCCAGAAACATCCGCAACGAATTGATTTCTGGCGGCAGCACTGAAAAGTTCACGACTTCGACCTCCGTGACCCGTTGCTTGGTGAGAGCAGTCCTCGCCGGAGACGATACGACGCGGTGATGGGGGGTGTGGGTGGTTTCGCGCACAGGTAGCCAAAATGGCCATCTGTTCACTTTGTTTAAATGCTGGAAACGTCACTGCAGAGCCGGCTCCCAGTTCGGACGCCGCCTGGCTCTCGACAGGCGGAAGCGAAGCCACGACCACGATCGGTGAGTTCGGCTTCGGTTTGAAGACCGCACTTTCTAACCTCGCCGCAGTGTTCGAAATGGATACGGCCACTGCAGATTCCGACGATGCAAGGCGGCTCACCTACTACGAGTCGAAGTCGATCGGGGATGGTGAGTGGGAGATAGAGCCCGTCGAGAAGACCTTCGGGAAACTGAAAAATCAATCTGTATGCGGGAGTGCCGAATTCGACCCTTTGAGACCTTCGGGAAGATGTTCAAGCAGTGCATCGAGTCCAATGAGGTCCAGACGCTGGTGAACAACACCGAGGTCGTACCGTTCGCGCCGGAGAAGATCCGGTATTCCGACACCGGCATCGCGTTCGACATCAACGGCAAGCCGACTGGGCCGGTCCGGCCACGACGGGCAGCGGGCGCGGTTGGTTCGGCCGGTTATTGCCCGGGGGCAGGGCACGCTAATTGGGCGACGACAGCGAAATGATCGCTAGGCCACACACCGCGGCGCGGGGCGTCGCATACGACGGCCGCGTCGAGCACCTTGCCCGCGCCGTCAGCGGTGTGCGCGCCTACGAAGATGTAGTCGATGCGCTGATCCGGTGTCGGGTCCTGCGCCGTGTACGGGTTGGTGTTGTTCCAGGTGAAGCCAAGCTCACCAGGATGGGCCACCTCGAAGGCGTCGAACAGGTGAAGACTCTGACCGTCCAATCCGTGCATGCCGCCCATGAATAGCACCTCGGTAGATTCCGGGCAGGCGTTGAAGTCGCCACAGACAATCGGCGGAAAATCGCCAGATCTCGTCCCGACGAAATCGGCGAGCTGACGGACCTGTGCCTCGCGCACCCAGCCCTCGTCGAACCGGTAAGACAAGTGGGTTGAGGTGACTGACACCAGACGGTTGCGAACGCGGACATCGACCGTCAGCGCGCCGCGAGGCTCGATATTTGCCCCCGACAGGGTCAGCTGGATCGACCGCGAGTCGACAATCGGCCAGCGGCTTAAGACCGCGTTGCCGAAATGGCTGCGGCCGGAGCGGACGTACGCTGCGGCGTACACCGCGTCCATCCCGGTCTGGTCGGCCAGCCACGTCGCCTCGCACAATTCCGGTGACCGAGTCACCTCCTGCAACGCGACCACATCAGGGCGAATCTGGGTGAACCAGTCGACGAGCGCGTGCTTGCGCTCCTCCCAAAGGTGATCGCCCCAAATGTTCAGCGTCAGCACCGTCAGCACATTGTCCTGATCGGGTGACGGCACACCTCGATCCTATGGGGCACGATTCCTACGCAGAGGTGTTCGCGTCCCGGCAACGATCAGCGCCTGACGGGGCATGGGCCCGTAGGGATTATCCCTGCCAGCGGCCACTAGAGATACGTTGAGAACATGAGTGCTGCCGGCATCGTCCTCGTAGCACTCGCGATCGCGGTCGGAATTATCGGCATCGTGGTGCCGCTTTTGCCGGGCACGCTGTTGGTGTTCGTCGCGATCGTGGTGTGGGCCGTCGTCGAGAACAACATCACCGCGTGGGTGACACTCGGCGTGGTGGCAGTGCTGCTCGGTGTGGCGACGTTGATCAAATACACCTGGCCCGTGAAGCGGATGCGGGCCGCTGACGTGCGCACGCTGAGTCTGGCAGCTGGTGCGGTGGTGGGCATCATTGGTTTCTTCGTGATCCCGGTGATCGGCCTGGTGATCGGGTTCGTGCTGGGTGTCTACGTGGCGGAGCTGGCTGCCCGTGGAGACCAGCGGCTGGCATGGACCTCGACGAAGCACGCCGTGAAAGGTGTCGCGTTGTCGACGGGTGTCGAGTTGGCTGCCGCACTGCTCGCCACCGTGGCGTGGGTGGCCGGGGTGTACCTAACTCAGTAGGCGCCTCGCTGAGAAGCGTCGTACCCCGGATGGTGTCCGACGAGTTCCTGCTCTCCTCGGCGACCGAGCCGCTGACTATTTGTTCGATGGGCGGCGCGTGCTTCGTGGTTGCCCAGGTGTCCTTAAGGTTGATAGCGGCGTGCTGCCGCTAGTTTCGGAGGTTACAGAGGGCCGGCGACACGCCCTCGGCCTTGTTGTTTGGCTTGGTACATGGCTCCGTCGGCCCGTTGCAGTGCATGCCTCGTTTGACCTGGGGCGATCATGGCGATTCCGATGCAGACGCTGCCAGTGGTGTTGGCTTTGACTATCTGGTTCAGAGTCTGAGCAAGTTTCTGGGCCTGGCCGGTGGAGGTGTGCGGCAACAGGACGGCGAATTCGTCACCGCCGATGCGGGCGAAGATGTCAGTAAGGCGCAGCCTTCGGCTGATTGTCCGGGCAATCGCTTTTAGGTATTGATCGCCGACAGCATGCCCGCCTTCGTCGTTAACCTGCTTGAGGCCGTCGACGTCGATAACGAATATTGCGGCCTCGTCCTCGTAGCCGTGGCGGCGGGCCAGCGCCTCGTATCGGGCAAGTTCTTCCTCGAACCGGGCACGGTTGAACACCCCGGTCAACCTGTCGCGGGTTGCCTGTCTTCTGAGCAGTTCCTCGTCGCGCTTACGGGCGGAGATGTCCTCGATATGGGCTATGAAGTGCATCGGATGACCAGCCGCGTCACGCACGATGGAACCCGCGAGATGGACCCAGATGAGGTGACCGTCTTTGGCGTAGTAGCGCTTGTCCATCTGATAGCTGCTGATCTCGCCATGCAGCAACCGGGCCGCCTCGCTCACGTCGGTGTCGAGATCATCAGGATGGGTGATGTCCTGAAACGTCAACTCGGTCAGTTCATGCTCTTGGTAGCCGGTGATATCGCAAAGCGCCTGATTGACCTTCTGAAAGCTACCGTTCAGACCGACGACGGCAATCCCGATCGGCGCGTTGGCGAACACCGCCTCGAAGGTGGCCTCACTGCCGTACTGGGCAACTCGCGCCGCAGAAAGCGCCGTCATATCGCGAACGAAGACATGGAACGTCAGTTCCGGTCCGGAGCCGACTGCACTCACGAGCGCCTCGACCGGCATTTCGGTGCCGTCTCTGTGGCGCAACTGGTGTGCAGAAACTTGACCGACCACCGGAGAGAGGCCGGCTTCCGCATAGCTCTGGATGTCCCGGGAAACCCACTCCTGCTGATCGGGGGTGACGACCAATTCCGTCAGCAGCCGACCGATTGCTTCCTCCCGGGTCCAGCCGAACATCTGGAACGCCGCCTTATTCCACTCCAGGACACGACCGCTCGCATCAAGCGCCCAATAGGCATCCACCGAGGAGTCCAGCACAGCGCGAAGGAGATCGTCCCGTTGCGGCGAAGTCCCCAGTCCGCCGTTTGCGACGAGATCTGATCGACGCGAGCCACTCTCGCACCCAGAAAACTCTTCGGGCTTTCGACCAGGGACGAGCGCCACAGCCCCATCATCCAATCTAGGTCGATATCCGCCCAACGAAATCGAAAAGTTCGTGACATTGGTCCGGCGCGGAGGTGCGCCGTCCGGCCGTCCATTGATGAAGAGAGCGCCCACACCTGTGTCTCTTGCTCGGTGGCGTCGCGCGGTTACGGGACCGAGACAGTGCAACGGCGCCGCGAGCGCGGCGGCAAGGCATACGCCCTGGTCTTTCGTGGAGCCGATGACGGGAATCGAACCCGCGTATTCAGCTTGGGAAGCTGATGTTCTGCCATTGAACTACATCGGCGCTGTCGCCCAGAAGGCTAGCATCGGTCGCTGCCCAATGGTGTGCGGGTCGAACAATCCTGCACCCTGCCCGTCGTGGCTGAGCAGGCGTTCACGGGCATCATCGAGATGGCTGCCCTCACCATGTTTCGCCGTCGGTACGGACCCATCCCCCGATCCGATCGTGAAAGTCAGCGGGTGCGACGCCGGCGACTGGCGCGGAACCGTCGGCCAGACCCACGTCCTCGAAATCGGTCCGGAGGGAAGCATCAGGGAGACCGTCGTCGGCGTCGATGAGCCGCACTCGTGGACCCACCGGATCACGGACTTCAAAGGGCCCCTCGCGGCCTTGCTCGACAGGATCGAAGCCGAGTTCCGCTCCAACGCAGCTGGCACCGGGACCCGAATCCATTGGCAGTACAACATGTTTGCGCGATCCCACCTGGCCGCGTCGGCGCTGCCGGCGTTCGGCTGGTTCTGGCGGGGCTAGGCGCGGCAGATGCTCGAGGAGCTCTCGAACTGGCTAGTGGGCTGAGTACGCCGACAACCGCGAATGACAGGGATGTAATTCGCCAAGTGGTTAATAGAGTGAACTAATGCAAATCCTAAAAATGTGATGTTTACCCTTTCGTTATCATCCGTAACCTCGTATCGTGACCTCCCGTGGGCAGGCACGAGTTAGCTAAGAAGCGGCGCAAATCGCCCGCAGTGCTGGCTGCGGGCGTCGCCTCTGTCGCGGTCTACTTCGCGGTGGCAGGTGACGTCAGCCCCCACGGCGCTGCCCGCGCCGAAGCCAAGCCACTGATCCCCGAGAACGACTCATGCTGCATCCAGCTCGCCGCGGCATTAGCCGGGAACATCGACACCTCCCACCTGAGATTCAGCATCGAGGAGATGGCACCGGCCGAGCGGACGCGGGCTGACAGGTCGCGAGCCAACGCGGGAGCTCGCGTCCTGCCCGTCGGCGTCGCGCCCGAAGCGGGCCTGCAAGTCAAGACGATCCTGGTCGAGCGCAGCATCAGCGCAATGTTCCCCGAAATTCACCAGATGGGCGGGGTGCGGCCGGACGCCCTGCGCTGGCATCCCGAGGGCTTGGCAGTCGACGTGATGATCCCCAACCCGAGTTCTGACGAGGGAATAGAGCTGGGCAACGCGATCGTCACCTACGTAATGCAGAACGCCGAGCGGTTCGGCATCCAAGACGCCATCTGGCGCGGCGTGTACTACACCCCGGGCGGTGGCGCCCAATCCGGTGGTTACGGCCACTACGACCACGTCCATGTCACCACCACTGGCGGCGGATATCCGACCGGGGACGAAGTCTACGTCCGGTAACCGGGTCAACCCCCGACAGCTACGCTCGTCGGGTGCTGCTCTCCGACCGTGACCTCAGGGCCGAGATCGCCGCGGGCCGCCTGGGCCTGGACCCCTTCGACGACGCCCTGGTGCAGCCGTCCAGCATCGACGTCCGGCTCGACTCGCTGTTCCGGGTCTTCAACAACACCCGCTACACACACATCGATCCGGCACTGCAGCAGGACGAGCTGACCAGCCTGGTGGAGCCCGACGAGGGAGAGCCGTTCGTTCTGCATCCGGGCGAGTTCGTGCTCGGCTCGACCCTGGAACTCTGCACCCTGCCCGACGATCTGGCAGGACGGTTGGAAGGCAAGTCGTCGCTGGGCCGGCTGGGTTTGCTGACGCACTCCACCGCGGGCTTCATCGACCCAGGGTTCAGCGGCCACATCACTCTGGAACTGTCAAACGTGGCCAACCTGCCGATCACCCTGTGGCCGGGGATGAAAATCGGCCAGTTATGTATTTTGCGACTGACCAGTCCATCTGAGCACCCGTACGGCAGTTCGCAAGTAGGCTCCAAGTACCAGGGTCAGCGCGGTCCGACACCGTCGCGTTCATATTTGAACTTCATACGTGCCACCTAGCCAGCGCATAGCCTCCGGGGCCACAATGGAATTCGACGGCGACGCGAGGTGTTTCCCTCCGTAGACCGTTAAACCTTGGGAGGGGTTTTGGACGTCGTACTCGGGGTGTCGATGGCGCCATCGGCGGTTCGCATGGCGCTGGTCGAGGGTGAGGACGCCGATGGCGTGATCGTCGAAGAAGACAGCTTCCGCATGGCTTCCGACACGGCCGCCACGTGTGCATCCGACCGCGTGCTGGAGGCCATTCTGGGCACCCGTGAAGGCGCCTGCGACGCAGGTCTGCGGTTGTCCTCCATCGGAGTTAGCTGGACCGATCAAACGCAGGCGGCCGCACTGCGCGACGCCCTGGCCGCCTACAAGGTCGAGAACGTCATGCTGGTCTCGGCCTTTCTGGCGGCGGTCGCGATGGGGCAGTCTGTGGGAGCCGCCGTCGGCTACGACCGGACGGGCGTTCTGTTCGTCGAGCCGGACAGCGCCACCCTGGCGGTGGTGGATACCCGGGACGGTTCGCTGTGCGACGTGCGACGGCAGTTTCTGGCTGAGGACGACGACGCCGCGGTAACCGAGCTGGCCCAGTTGGTTTCGACGGCCGAGACGATGCGCGCCCGCCCTGACGGCATTTACGTGGTGGGTTCGGGCGTCGATGTCCCCATGATCAAGCCGGCGCTGGATGCCGCGACGACCCTGACCATCAGCGTGCCCGAGGAACCCGATATGGCACTGGCCCGCGGTGCGGCGCTGGCCTCAGGCAGTTCGCCATTGTTCTCTGCGACCACCGCCGCCCTGGCCTATGCCCAAGTCGGCGAGGAGCTTCCCGATCCGGCTGACTTCGACGACAGCGACGCCCCCGAGGAAGAGTCGGCGAAGCGCCGGCCCGCGTTGCTGCTGGGCAGCGGCGTGGCCGTGGTCGCCTGCGCGGCTGCCATAGCGCTGGAAGTGGCGTTGGCGATCACCATCCGTCCGACCGTCGCCCTGCAGCCGAAGCCGAGCGAGAACCACTTCGTCGCACCCATGCAGCCGCCGGCCGCCGCGCCGACAGAGGTCGCCGCACCCCAGCACAAGATCGACCTGCCGGCTGCGCCGCGCGTCGACATTCCACAACGACAGGCCCCAGTCGCTGCGGCGCCGATCGAGCCGGCCCAGGCGGCTCCCGTAATCCCGGCGCCAGCGGCACCGGCTCTGCCGGCCCCGGAGTCGCCCGCGCCTCGGCTGCCCGACCCCGTGGTCGTTCCGCCGGTGATTCCCATCCTGGTCCCGCCCATCCAGGCGCCGGTGCAGGTGCCGCGCCAACAACCGAAGCTGCCTGCTCCGCGCGCGCCCATCCCAGCGGCACCCCCGCGGGTACAGAACCCGGTCCCGCAGGCACCGGTCATTCAGATTCCGCAGGCGCCGGTACCTAATCCGGGCCGTGGTCCGTTCGGTGGCGGTGGTGTTCCCGGCATCCCGGTTCCGCAGGCGCCGGCGCCCAATCGGGGCCGTGGTCCGTTCGGTGGCGGTGGTGTTCCCGGCATCCAGGGTCCCTTTGGCGGCGGTGGCGGCGGTGGTGGGCGTGGTCCGTTCGGTGGCGGTGGCCCCGGTGGCCGCGGCGGCGGCTTCGGCGGCGGTGGGCACGGACCGTTCGGTGGCGGCGGTGGCGGCTTCGGCGGAGGCGGACACGGCGGCGGCTTTGGCGGTGGCGGCGGCGGACACCGGTAGCCCGGCCCGGAGGTTGTGAACTTCCCTACAAAGCAAACTCAAATGGGTATGAAACCGGTGCGCGGGTACCGTTATATGGCACGGGTTGGGGAATCCGCACACAGTCTTTCTTGGGGGAGCTTTGGACACCGTACTCGGCGTGTCGATGGCACCAACCGCGGTTCGGATGGTGCTGGTCGAAGGCGAAAACGGCGACGGCGCCCTGGTCGATCAGGACAGCATCGACGTCAGGGCTGAGGACGCGCCCACATTCAACGCGGCCGATCAAGTCATCTCGGCGATACTCGGGACTCGCGAAGGAGCCGCCGAGGGCGGCTACCAGCTTGCCTCGACCGGCGTGACCTGGCGCGACCCGGCCCAGGCGGCGGAGTTACGTGACGCGCTGGCGGGCCGCAAGATTGAAAACGTCATGCTGGTTTCGGCGTTCCTCGCCGCGGCGGCACTGGCGCATTCCGTCGGCAACGAAACCAATTACGCCCAGACGGCGCTGCTGTTCATCGAACCGGAGACCGCGACGCTGGCCGTGGTGAACAGTGCCGACGGATCGGTCGCCGACATCCAGACCCAGCCGCTGCCCGCGGACGACGACGCCGCGGTGGCCCGGCTGGCCGAGCTGGTCTCCACAGCCGAGACACTGCAGACCAATCCCGACGCCGTCTTCGTCGTCGGCTCGGGCGTCGACGTTCCCATGATCAAGCCCGCCCTGGAGGCGGCGACCACCCTTCCGGTGACCCTCCCCGAGGAGCCGGAGACCGCCCTAGCCTGGGGTGCGGCGCTGGCGTCGGCGAACACCCCGCTGTTGTCGGCATCGACTGCGGCCCGCGCCTACGCGCAGGACCCCGGCACCGGCGCCTACGAGCCGTTCGTGCTCGACCCCGCGTACTTCGAGAATGCCAACGCAGCAGACGGCGCGCTGGCCTACAGTGCCGTCGAACCTGAGCACGAGGAGCCAAAGGCAGAGGGCCGCCGGCCATTGGGGCTACTCGGCAGCGCGTTGCTGTCGATCTTCGTGGTCGGGGTCGCGTCGCTGGTCGTGTCGCTGGCGGTCAGCATCCGGAGCACCTCGAGCACTCGGCCCGACCCGGGACAAGCCCTCGTCGTTCCCAGCCCCGCGCCGCAGGCTCCCGCTCCGGCCCCACAAGCTCCGGCGCCCGTGCCCGAGCAGGGTCCCGCTCCGGCCCCGCAGGCGCCGGCTCCCGCGCCTGAGCAGGTGCCGGCGCCCCAGGCTCCGCAGGTGCCCGTACAGGTGCCCCAGGCACCGCAGGTGCCCGTACAGGTGCCGCAAGCGCCAGCGCCGCTGCCCCAGGCGCCTGCCCCTGCACCGGTCCCCGCCGCGCCCGCGCCGGTTCCGGTTCCCATACCGCAGCTGCCGCAGATCTTCACACCACAGTTCCCGCTCGGCCCGGGTGGGGGCGGCGGTCGTGGCGGTGACGACGGCCGTGGTCCGGGGGCCGGTAAAGGCCCCGGTCCCAAATTGCCCGGCGGTGGTGGTCCCGGCAGAGGCGGCAAAGGCGGCGGCGGCCGCGGCGGCTTCAACATTCCCGGTATTCCTGGCATCTAGCATCTGATTTCGCCGGGTAGCTGTCACCTGCCGTTCAGCGTCGCGATGCGGCCCGCTCATCGCGGGCACCTACACACGGTGGTATGCGATGCACCGTTTTCGGCACCGGGTACCTCGGTGCCACCCACGCTGTCGGAATGGCAGAGCTGGGACACGAGGTCGTCGGGGTTGATATCGACCCGGGTAAGGTCGCCAAGCTGGCCGGTGGCGACATTCCCTTCTACGAGCCTGGCCTGCGAAAGTTGTTGACTGCCAACCTCGCTGCGGGCCGGCTGCAGTTCACCACCGACTATGACATGGCGGCCGAGTTCGCCGATGTCCATTTCCTCGGCGTCGGCACGCCGCAGAAGAAGGGCGAGTACGGCGCCGACATCCGCCACGTGCACGCCGTCATCGATGCGCTGGTGCCGCGGCTGACCAGGGCCGCTGTCCTCGTCGGCAAATCGACTGTGCCAGTGGGCACCGCAGCTGAATTGAGCCAACGCGCCGCCGCGCTGGCCCCCGCCGGGTTGGACGTGGAGATCGCGTGGAACCCTGAGTTTCTCCGCGAAGGCTACGCCGTACACGACACCTTGCACCCGGACCGCATTGTGCTTGGCGTGCAAGAGGATTCCAGCCGCGCCGAGGTCGTGGTGCGCGAGCTGTACGCGCCATTGCTCAACGCGGGCGTGCCGTTCCTGGTGACCGACCTGCAGACCGCGGAACTTGTCAAGGTCTCCGCCAACGCCTTTCTGGCAACCAAGATCTCGTTCATCAACGCGATATCCGAAGTGTGCGAGGCGGCGGGTGCCGACGTCAGCCTGCTGGCCGACGCCCTCGGCTACGACCCGCGCATCGGGCGGCAATGTCTGAACGCGGGTTTGGGTTTCGGCGGCGGGTGCCTGCCCAAGGACATCCGCGCGTTCATGGCACGGGCGGGGGAGTTGGGCGCCGACCAGGCGCTCACCTTCCTGCGCGAGGTCGACAGCATCAACATGCGGCGCCGGACCCGCATGGTCGAGCTGGCCACCGCGGCCTGTGGCGGATCCCTGCTCGGCGCCAACATCGCAGTGCTCGGCGCGGCGTTCAAGCCGGAATCCGACGACGTGCGGGATTCACCGGCGCTCAACGTGGCCGGCCAGTTGCAACTCAACGGCGCTGCCGTCAACGTCTACGACCCCAAGGCGCTCGACAACGCGAACCGGCTGTTCCCCACGTTGAACTACGCGGTTTCAGTCGAGGAGGCGTGCGAGCGCGCGGATGCGGTTCTGGTGCTGACCGAGTGGCGGGAATTCGTCGACCTCGACCCCGACGACCTAGCCGATCGGGTGCGCGCCCGCGTCGTGGTCGACGGCCGCAACTGCCTGGATGTGGCCCGCTGGGAGCAGGCGGGCTGGCGGGTGTTCCGGCTCGGTGCGCGCCGCCCTATGCGGTGACCGGCTGCGGCACGTTACGCGGGCGGCCGTCGGCGCGCAGGAACCCGCCGGTGCGCTCGCGGCCCAGAATCTCGGTGGGCTGCCCGTGCCGGAACACCTCACGACCTGACACGAAGACGGCTTCGACCGTGGCGTCGTTACGGTTCACCATTCGCGAAAGACCGTCGTAGGCTTCCACTTTCGCCTCGTGGTAGGCGTCCAGCGAGTCGTCGAGTCGTTGCGGGTCGATCACCACCAGGTCGGCCCAGTCGCCCACCCGCAAATGGCCGGCATCCAGCCCGTACCAGTCCGCCAGTTCACCGGTCAGCCGGTGCACGGCCTGTTCGATGGTCAGGAACGGGCGGCCCTCGCGTTCGGCGTCGCGAACATGCCGCAGCAGCCGCAGCCCGCTGTTGTAGAACGCCATGTTGCGCAGATGAGCGCCGGCGTCGGAGAACCCGACCTGCAGGCCGTGCATCCGGGCCAGCCGGCGCAGCATTTTCGGGCGGTGGTTGGAAATCGTTGTGCGCCAGCGGATCGCGGTGCCGTGCTCCAGTACCAGGTCGAGGAAGGCGTCAACGGGATGCAGGCCGCCGCGTTCCACGCCGACCTGACCGAACGATTTGCCGACCACCGACTCGTCGGGGCAGGAGACGATCTCCGCGTCGAAGAAATCCCGGTGCCAGGCGCGCGGGCCGAACTTGGAGTCGTAATCCTTGCGGAACTGCCTGCGGTACTCCTCATCGCGCATGAGTTCGTTGCGTTCGACTTCGTCCTTGAGGTGTAGGGCGGCTGCCCCGGCGCCGAACTCTTCGAACACCACCAGGTCGATCCCGTCGGCGTACACCTCGAAGGGCACCGGCAGATGCTGGAAGCGGAAGTCGCCGCCGAAGCGATTCACCAGCGCGGCCAACGCGCTGGTCAACCAGATCACTCCGGGCGCGGACTTCATGTCGGCGGCGGCCAGCAGGCTGGTCTTGAGGTGCGGCCGACGGACCCCTAGTGATTGCAACGCCTGCGAGACGATGTTCTGCGGGTGGCTGATGTCGGGCCCGGACTGCAGGGCGCGGCCGCTGCGCCGCAACAACGACTTGAGCCGACGCAGTTCGCGGCCCTTGGCGTAGGTGGACGGCAGCGTGCGCGACCGGCAGGTCTCACCGTCGATCTTGTCGAAAAGCAATTGCTGCGAGGACATTCCGAGGAAGCCGGCCTCGAGTGCCTCGGCCAGCATCTGCTCCATCCGGGCCTGCTCGGCGGCGGTGGGTTTGACGTCTTTGCGGGTCGCCCGGTCTAGGCCCATCACGGAGGTCCGCATGTCGGAGTGGCCGATGAAAGCCGTGACATTCGGACCCAGCGGCAGGGATTCCAGCGCGTCGATGTACTCCTGTGGGTTCGTCCACGATTTGTGCTCGCCGACGATGCGGACGACGTGCTCATGGGGGATCGCTTCCACCCGCCCGAACAGGTCGGCGGCCTCGTTGGCATTGACATGCACCGTGGACAGCGAGCACGACCCCATCACGATGGTGGTGACGCCGTGGCGCACGGATTCCGACAGCTCCGGCGCGGCCAGCACCTCGGCGTCATAGTGGGTATGGATGTCGATGATGCCAGGCATCACCCACTTGCCCTCGGCGTCAATGACATTCGGACAGCCTTCGGTGTCCAGTGGGGTAGGGGAGACGGCGGTCACCCGGCCGTCACGAATCCCGATGTTGCGGATCGCTGACGGCGCTCCGGTGCCGTCGAACCACCTGCCGTTGACGACCACTGCGTCGAAAGTCAATCTGACCACCTCACTCGACTGGACAGCTTACCGATTTTGTCAATTCAAAGTGATGGCCGCCTTGCGGTGGGTGATTTCGGCGGTCAGCACCGGCGCGATCCACCGGCGCAGATATCCGCGCAGCACCTCGCCCGTGCGCGGAGGCCGGCCGGGGTCGATGGTGAAGGACTGCAGGATGCGCAGCGTGTATTCGGCCAGGTCGTCCAGGTCGGCGTCGGCGAGACCGAACTCGGACCAGTCGACGTCCAGGCCCGCAAGGATGCCGTGGCTGAACTTGACCCCGATGTCGGAAGTGATGCCCGCCGATGCCTTCGTGAAATCGCTTACCAGCATCAACTGGATGTGTTTGTCACCGGGCAACCACTCCAACGTGAACGCCAGGCTCTCGACCAGCGCCTCGACCGGATCGGTCATCCCGGCCAGATGGGTGGCCAGTATTCCGCAGAACCGCATGCCCGAACGGGTGGCGGCGGCCTCGATGAGGGTATTGGTACCCGGGAAGTAGTTGTAGACGGTCTGGCGGGAAACGCCCAGCGTCCGCGCCACATCGGCAATCCGCATGTCGCCGCCGCGTTGCTCGATCGCTTCACTGGCGGCGTCGAGGATGCGTTCGATCGCCTCGTCGTCGGTCGCGGGCCTCGCACCGCTCCACCCATGGGTGCGCATGGCTGAGAGATTACGGTCTGAGCGAGCGGCGGCCGAGGTGGGGGGCGCGGGTGAAAACACAACATTGAGGGACCGAAAGCCTCAACCTCTGTGGTCCCTCGGAATGACCGCACGAGGCGGGGTCCGCGCCCCCGAGAAGAACTAAGCACTTCTCCGGTGGTCACCGCAAATTCCGCAGGTGCACCAGCGATACCAAGCCCATATCGCGCCGCAGTACCGCCGGCGGTAGTACGCGGAAGCCGCGTACGCCCGGCCGTCCTGTAGCGACTTGCACGATCTTGCGTGCGATGCGGAAATCCAGGTCCTTGAGAACTCCGCGATTCGTCGTGGTGTCGAGGAGACCGGACAGGCCGGGAACCGCGAACGGGCTCGTAACGTCCAGCATGACGTTCGTGGTCAATACGAGATGACGCGCTCGCTCGGCGGCCGGCAAGGGCGCCAGAGCCGACGAGGCAGCGTCGATCCGGGTCGCAATGCGACCGACGAAGCGGCGCAGTCGATGTGGCGCAAGGGCTATCGTGCCGGCATGACTGACCGACAGCCCGAGGCAGTCGATCCGGTCGCGCCCGCGGTAGGCGGGATCCACGGCGCAGGACATGCCATTTCCGCCGAGGGCGGTACGGAACTCCTTCGCCGGTTTCCGTTTGACGCCTAGGCCATCGAGCAGCGCATCGATCCGTGCGTCTGCCTGGTGAAGTGCGCCGAGATCCGGATGAGCCACGATGAAGTCATCGTTGTAGCGCGCGTAGAAAATGCCGTCGATTGCGACGATTGCGGCGTCCATGGGCAATACCGCAAGGTTGCCGAGCATCGGTACCAGGGGGGTCCCCATCGCCGTGCCGTACAGCCGAGTGAACTGCGCGCCATCCTGATCCCGCACTACCGGGCGCGCCAGGGATGTGATGAGATCCCAGACTTCTGCTCCCAATGCGCCGCGCGGGTTCCCGAGCGTCGCGACTTCGCGCAAGATGGGCCACAGCGCCGCGTCCGGACCGACAGGCAGATCGTCGCCATAGTGCTGAAAATCGGACTGTAGGACATAGATCGGCGGACCTTTCGCCCCCACGCGCTTGCGATGAGCACGAACAAATGCGGCAAGGGCCCGGGTCGCCGCCACATTGGTTAAGCCGGGTAGGTAAGAGTAGACACCGGGCAGACCTCGGCAGCGCGCATTATGGGATAGAAGCTGAAAGAGCGCCGAACCGACCACATGGTCGACGAAGGTCGGCAGATGGACCGCCCGACATTTGCCGTTGTATTCGCGAAAACGAAGCTCCACGGGCTGCGGGCGGTATTGGCCACTGGCGACACTGTGGGCAATGGCCTTGGAAAGCGCGCGCCGCTCGGTCGCGGTGCTGAAGTAAGTCACTCCACCACCGGCGTCACTGAATGCCAGGCCGCGCTGCCGTCTTTTCGCGAAAATCCGCATGATGCTGTCTTCATACGTTTTCGGCTCCGCCAGTCGCTTCTCGATGTCGATCGGTTCAGCTGCCACGAACGGACCCCACCGTCTCAGGGTTGCCCCGTCGGACATGCCAATCCCTGACGATCTGCATCCAGCTTTCGAATAGCGCAGGCTCGGGATCGTGCGGCAATAGAAACAGCAGGCGCAACTCCCCGTGTTGAAAGACCGGTGTCATCAAACGTCCCGATAACGCCACAACGCTGAGACCGTCTTCGAGGGAATTGACTGCCATTGGTAATGCCCCGACCAGCAGCCCCTTTTCGACTTGGCGCATGTCCTGTGTTCCCTCGAGCGTTTGTAGGTCCAACACGATGCCATCGGTGAAAAGAGTGCGAAATTTCAGGCTCAGGGATTGTGGGTCGTCCGGCACCGCCGACATTTGCTCTACTGCCGGTACCCATTCATCGCTGAGGAGCCGGTTCAACGCATCCCGGCCGTTGGTCATCGGCGCCTGCAACGATCTCCCGCGGTTTGCTGCGCCGCCAGTGATCGCTTGCAGGACGAGGTGAGGCGGGGGTTCGGTGGGGCCGTTAGACGTTCGCTTGTAATAGAAAAGCGTCGTCGGAGTTCGAAATGCAATGTGTCCCTGACCTTCAAACGTTTCCCGCATCAGCTTGACCGCAGCGGATCTCTGTTTCGCCGCGATCCACTCGGGGATCATGACCTTGCCGACAAGCACCGGTCCCGACTCCTGGCCGAGTTCCCGCATCCAGTCGCCCAGTGCCAGCAGAGTGGGAAGCGGCGGGGCCTGACGGTCCCGATAGTGCTGCAGATTGATGAGAACGATGAGAACCGTGATCATGGCGGCGATGACTTCAAGGAAATCGGAGACCGGGTGGGGATCGAGCCATACCAGCCACAGCAATGCCACCCACAACGCAATGGTGGCGATGAGGGTGCCGAAATATCCCTCGGCAAAGAAGCGGATCTGATAGATACCAACGACACTGCGAATGACGAAGAGCGGCAATAAAGCCAGCAGAAAGCTGATCGGTATGTCGCGCAGGACCATCAGCCCCAGTGCAGTCGCGAGTGACCAGAAGTAGACCGAAATAAAGGGCGCGGTCAATAAAAGCTTCCGGAAGAATGCGAGCTGAAAGCCGCGAAGCGCCGGGATGTGCCGCAGACGGGCAAAGTCGAAATAGAAGAGCCCGGTGCCCTCATAGGCGCCACGGAACAACGGCAGGATCAGATAGAAAAACTGGAAGGTGTCGACATGCCGCCAGGCCGGTACGCCCGCCGCCAGGTCAAAGGCACGGTCATTGGTCCGGTACACGCCCAGTATCGTGAGAACGACCAGGGCATCGAGGCGTAAACCGAGGCCCGCCAACGTCGTTTTCAGCGCGAGCCAAGGCGGGATCCGCGGGAGCGCTCGGAAAATCTGTTGAGCCGTCCCAACTTTCGGCCAGAGTCCCATCAACCGGTAAATCCTGAGCGTATAGCGAACGGTCATCCAGATGCCGACCGCATTCGACGCGATGATCGCGACGATGATCGCCGCAGTCGGATACAGGTAATAGCCGACGCTCAGCACCGCCAGCTGCACGCCGGTCGGCGCGAGCAATGACCAAAACGGCCGGTAAATGCGCCGGGTGGCGTATATGCCCGAATGCAGCACCCGGACCGACAAACGCACCGCAGTTTCCACGATCACCAGGAAGGCATAGAAAAGTCCGATCGGATCGTGGCCCGACGGAAGTTGAATCGCCAGCGCGACACCGCCGACGATCGTCAACACCGATGCCGCCATCATCGAGAGGACGAGCCAGCTGCCGGTCTCTTGCTCGGCCGCATCCCGCTCTCCGGACCGGGCGAACACTCGGAGCCGCTCGCGCATGACCTCAAGGAGCCCCCACCAGCCGCCGCTGACCATGAGGCTGCCGACGCGCAGGACAACAATCGTGAAAGCGGCGAGCCTGCCCAGGCTGGCGAGAAGGATCAGAAACTCGATGACGTGGACGAGGAATCGCGCCGTATCAAGTAGCAGCGCGTAGCGCAGACGGTAGCGGAGATACGCGAAGATCGTGCCGGTGAGGAGGCTCGCGAAAAGCGAGACCATGTGGTTTTGCCGGCGTGCCGTCCGATCGAACCAACGGGCGATGTCGTTCACTGGCGCTTTGCCGTCGATTATCAGCGGCACGGGGAACCTCTGAGGCAGTCGATGCGAATAGCGATGCTGGTACCTTTCGCCGTCATTGCCTCGACATCGGCGCCGCAATCGCGGTGAGCCGCGATGCGAACTGCGCCAGGCCGTACAGACGAGTGTCTGACTGATGGCCTTATTGAGAAGATTGCATCATGAAGCGCGGCGACGTAGCTGTAATTGCCGTATCGGCCGGCTTGGCGGCGGTGGTCGTGGCGGTCATCGTCGTCCGGTTGCTTGCCGACGATCGCTCGCCAGGTTCGTCGGCGGACGACCCCGGTAGCAGCACCTCGAGCCTGCTGGTTGTGACGTGGGGGCCCAGTCTCTGCAAGGTGGCGGCGTCCAGCCCGGGCTGCGCAAACGGGCACGTCAACAAGATGGGGCGCACCCTGATTCTCCACGGACTATGGCCACAGCCCGCTAGCGAGCAGTTTTGCGGCGTGCCGGAACGTGTTGCCGGGCGTCCCGGTGGGTCACCCGGTGCCGATCTGCCCACGGTGCCTCTGCCTGAGGACATTCAAACGCAATTGCAGTCGATAATGTCTGACGCCGCGGCCATGGCATCACATGAGTGGTATCGGCATGGGACGTGTTCAGGTGTCACGCCGGCTGTTTATTTCGGCAACGCCATATCGCTCACCGAGCAGGTCAGAAAGACCCTCGATCCGGTGTTCGGGGCGGCTGTGGGCGGGCATTTATCCGTCAGCGCGGTGCGCGCCCGCGTCGATGCCGAATTCGGAAAGGGGGCGGGCACGCGTGTCGGCCTCAAATGTCGCAACATCGAAGGGGAAGGGCTCGTTGTTTACGAGCTCCGACTGTCGTTTCCGCCGGTCCCCGAACTTGGACACGATGGCCGAACAGTGTCGCTGCGGGACGCGCTCGGCAAGGGGCCGACCATAGCCGCCGGCTGTCGGTCAGGACGTGTGCAGTGAAGTAGTTCTGACGTGGCCGAGGCTCGAAGCGCATCGACTTGCTTACGGAAGGAATGGATTGAGAATCGGGGGGATGATCTTGTTGCCGGTCACGCCGGTGAGCCGCGCCCAGATCTGTGCGGGGATGTTGAGCGATTGGTAGATGCCAGCCCCCACCCATGAGGCCGGTACCTGCAGAAAGCCGGGCACCGAATGGACCATACTGGCTATCGGGTCGTATGCCAGGTAGGGAACCGACGTCACGAGGGTCCGAGACACCAGAGTCGCGTTAGTCAGGGGATCGGGGTAACCCTGTGCGGCGAAATCGGCGCTGAGCACACTGAAAAGGTTGACGTCTGGATTGACATAGCTGCCCTCGAAGACCGGGGACGTCAGAGGTGCGCCCGGCATATAGGGCAGCGGCGGAATGTCGAAAGCATCCATGATCGTCGGGGTTGTGCTGACGATCTGCCACGAGTTGTTGATGAAGCCGTCTTTGATATCGACGTAGGCCTGGTCGTAGATGAGGAATGTCGCTGTCTCACGGGGTGATTGGAAGCCATGACCGCGGCCGAACTGGTCCTCGCCGATCATGCCGTGGTCGGTGACCATGAGGGTGGTCCATTGCTCGTTGTTGTTGAGCGGGTCGGCCTCCCAATCGGCCACCGCGCCCAACAGGCCTCCACCGCCGACGGTCTGGGAACCGAGGTTGGCGTCCAGGTTCCGAAGGGCCAGCGCGTATTGCGGTGAATCGCCACCGTAGTCATGCCCGACGTGATCCATGCCTGCGAAGTACGAGAAAATGAGATTGCCCTTGTCCGGATCGGCCAGCGAAATGGCGGTTCGAGTCTTCTGGGCGACGAGGTCCTGTGTCGCCAGCCAGTCCGTGCCGCCCGGGGTCAGCGGCACGTATTCGATGTTGTCGGCGGGATGCGATCCGGCAGCGGCCATCTCGGCTATGCCCCCCGTGCCGTTAGCGATCACCGTGGTATTGATTTCGTCGCCATAGGTGGCCTCGAGTTGGTTATAGATGGTCGGCCAGTCGTCGTACGTCCAGGGGGTGAAGACGTTGTTGCTCACGCCGGCGGTCTCGCCCCACACCCCGGTCTGAATGGTCGTCCACGAGGGGTTGGAGAAGCTGGTGTGCCCGACAATCGTCGACGCGGAGGTGACGCTTTGCTGCATGAACGCATGGAAGTTCGGGGTGCCAAGCGGGTCGGCCAGAATCTTGCTCAGATTCGTGCCGTCGGTGCCGATCAACAGGAAGTTCGCGTCGGGTGTGGCCAGCAGCAGCAGGGCGGCCTCTTGCGCAGATGCGAACGTCACGTCCGGGTAATAACGGCCGGCCGGACCGGTCGCGCCCGTGGCGCCGAAAAAGGAGATGGCCCTGCCGCCGATCCCACCGGTCCCAGCGGCGATGCTTGCTCCGCCCACCCCCCCTATGCCGCC
>NZ_LQOY01000107.1 GCF_002101675.1 Mycobacterium gordonae
CCGAGACGCCTCTGCGTCGCACGCAACCACGAGCCGCTTGACGTCGGATGGTGATCGATGGCGAGAAAATCGGCGATGGCGGAGGGGGCGGGTGCATGGCCATGGCTGCGACGGCCGCAACGTGATCATGCGCGCCGGCTTGATCAACGCAACAGAAAGTTGCCATGCGGACCTGGCCGTAGTCGGTTGAGGACTCTGTGCCCTAGATCTGTCGCAGACCCGCCATGAGGCTTTAGACGTCTGTCGACGCGTTGCCGCGTCGAAGCGGTCGTCGGGATCCGAGCTTGTGCAGACTACGAAATGGAGGTCACGGTGGCCACATTGAAGGATGAACTGACAGCCAAGGTCATCGACGACGAGCACTGGGCCAAGCGCCGCCGCTCGGCTGCTTCGGCCCCACCGCCCGCAGATTATGGGTGCTGGCCTGCATGGTCGAGCGCCTGCCGATCAATGAAGCACTGGGATAAATGTCGATTCGCCTGTCGCACATAGGGATGCGCAATGGCGGGGGTGTCGGCACCGAGGATGCCTCCGGTCAGCCATGTCTCGACAGTTGGCGGCGGCTCGGGCGGGTCTGCTGCCTGGTTCGGAATGACGACCATCGATCGTGCCATCGCCGGATTCCCTCCATAGATACCAAACGGGGGTAGGGACCTTAGCCACCGCGGACGAGGGCAAAAGTCTCTACCGGTTGCACCGGTCGATGCGGACGATAGGTCTCGCCAGGTTAATGCGGGCAGGGGGTTATTGCTATCATTTCTTTTTTCCCGCGTCCTCGGCCAATCAGCGCCTTAGTACGCGGCAACGGATGTCGTCGAAGCCCATGGCCTCGCCGCAGCGGTCACGCGGACGGAAACCCGCTGATTGGGAACCTCCTCTGCAGTACTCGAGTTCGGAGGCCACCTATCGCGGTGCCGGCCGGCAGCACAAGTCGGGCATTGGCCGTCCTGCCAGTGTCTGTGCGGCGAGCCCAGCCGGACTGTCTGACAAGCCAGCTCAACGGTGTGAACCCATCGATTGCTGGCTGTTGGTCGCAATAGAGAGTTCGTCCCATCATGCTCAACTACCGCACTCAACCCGACAGTCTGGGATCATTGACCGCCGGCCAGCGGTCGATGTGGGCAGTCCAGCAACTCAGGCCCGAAGTCCCTTACGACATCGCCGGTTTTCTCGCCATCGGTCACCACGTGGAGGTCGAGCGGCTCACGGTGGCGTGCGAATCGGCGGCGGCGCAC
>NZ_LQOY01000108.1 GCF_002101675.1 Mycobacterium gordonae
ACCCAGCCCGTTTCGCGGGCATTTTTATGTGAGGCATGGATCAATTTTCGCGGGCATATTTACATGAGGCATCACGGGCCCGTATATCGCCGGGCAGTTATCCCGGGCGTGCCCCCTAAACTTGGTTTCCCGTGAGCCTAAGCCTGGGAATCGTGGGTCTGCCCAATGTCGGCAAGTCGACCCTGTTCAATGCGCTGACCCGCAACAACGTGTTGGCGGCCAACTACCCGTTTGCAACGATCGAACCGAACGAGGGCGTGGTCTCCCTGCCCGATCCGCGCCTGGACAAGCTGGCAGAGCTGTTCGGATCAGCCCGCATCGTGCCGGCGCCGGTGACGTTCACCGATATCGCCGGACTGGTCAAAGGGGCATCCGAAGGGGCTGGCCTGGGCAACAAGTTCCTGGCTCATATCCGTGAATGCGACGCGATTTGTCAGGTGGTGCGGGTATTCGCCGACGACGATGTGACGCATGTCTCCGGAAAGGTCGACCCGCGCTCCGACATCGAGATCGTGGAGACCGAACTGATCCTGGCGGACCTGCAGACGCTGGAGCGCGCCCTGCCCCGGCTGGAGAAGGAGGCCCGCACCAACAAGGAGCGCAAACCGGTGCACGAGGCCGCCGTGGCCGCACAACAGATCCTCGACTGCGGCAAGACCCTGTTTGCCGCGGGCGTCGACACTTCTTTGCTGCGCGAGCTGAACCTGTTGACCACCAAGCCGTTTCTGTATGTGTTCAACGCCGACGAGTCGGTGCTGACCGACCCGGCGCGCATCGCAGAGTTGCGCGAGCTGGTCGCCCCGGCCGATGCGGTGTTCCTGGATGCCGCGATCGAATCTGAACTCATCGAGCTCGACGACGAGTCCGCGGCTGAGCTGCTGGAGTCGATCGGCCAGGCCGAGCGGGGTCTGGATGCGTTGGCGCGCGCCGGCTTTCACACACTGAAGCTGCAGACATACCTGACCGCGGGCCCGAAAGAGGCGCGCGCCTGGACGATTCACCAGGGCGACACCGCGCCCAAGGCGGCCGGTGTGATCCACACCGACTTCGAGAAGGGCTTCATCAAGGCCGAGATCGTGTCCTTCGACGACCTGATCGCCGCCGGTTCGATGGCGGCGGCCAAGGCGGCCGGCAAGGTCCGGATGGAGGGCAAGGACTACCTGATGGCCGACGGCGACGTGGTGGAGTTCCGGTTCAACGTCTAGTTGGGTCGGCCCATCGTCGAGATTGCGTTGAGGGCTGCGTTTCACCACAAACCACGACCATGGACGCAATCTCGACAGCTAGACGGTGGCGTGGTCGGCGCAGTCGACTCGCAGGTCCGAGATCGTCATCGGTGTGTCATAGAGCTTGCAGTGATAGCTTCGCGTGTCGGTCTGGATGGTACCCAGTTGGACGCAGGTGCTGCACGCACGCACGACGGGAAGCAGTTGCGCGTCATGGAGTTTGGCCATGACGAGCAGGAGCGTGTCGAGCAGTTGTTCGGCTTCGGCACGGTTTAGTTTTGACGTGGCGATTTCTGCGGGTGCGGTCCAACGTGCGAGCTCGGCTGCTGTCTTGCGCCCGGCCCGGGTGAGGGCGAGGTCGTGGCGGCGGCGGTCATTGGGGTCTGGGGTGCGCGCCACCAGGCCTTTGCGGATCAGTGCCGCGATTGCATCGCTGACGGTGGGGTCGGCGACATTGAGTTCGCGGGCCAGCGTGGCGCTCCGGGCGGCGGGCGGCGGGCCGACGTAAAGCCAACTGAGTAACCGCATTTGGGTGCTCGACAGATCGTGACTTTCGGCGGTCCGCCTGGCCAGCACGTGCAGAGCATCGCCGACGCGGTCGAGCGCGGCGACGATCTTGGAGTCCAGACTTCGATGGCGCGCGCCTTCGCCCTTCAGAGCACGACCTCGTTCGGCTTGCCGGCGGCGACGAAAACGAAGGCCCGCGGCGATTGGTGCGTGGTGCGCTGGCTTGCCCGGATCGCGTCATCGGTGATCACCCCGCCCGCGGTGCGGACGACGTGTGCCTCGTCGGTGACTCTCACTGTGACCTCTTCCTAGCTGTTTGCTGTCGCGGCGGTCTGCGCATCGGAGCGTAGTAGCGGGCGCGGGTAGGGCCCGACGTTGTGAATCACCCTGATCCTAATGCTTAGGAGTCCTTCAGATATATCGCATCATGATCTCGGCCGCGCATCAGCGCAGCTCGACGCGGCTCAGATCGCAGCTCATGCCCGACCGAGGACGACATATGCCCAAACTTTCCCGCAGCGACTGGTACGACCTGGCTCGCGACACCAACTGGACGTTCCGCTACGTGACCGAGGAGGAGGTCTTTCCTGAAGAGCTCTCAGGCACGCACCGGGTCTCCTCGGATGCCTGGCTCAAGTGGGACGAGCCCTACAAGATTGGTTACCGCGAGTACGTGCACAACCAGGTCACCAAGGACACCACGACCTACTCGCTGAAGAACGCCATCGGGCGGTCGAAGCTGTTCGAGCAACTCGACCCCGGCTGGAAGTCGGTCATCGTGGCGCACTACGGCGCCATCACCATGCCCGAATACCTGGCCTCGATCGGCGAAGCGCGAATGGGAAGGTTCGGTCGCTCGGCGGCCTGGCGCAACACGGCAACCTTCGGCACCCTCGATGAGATCCGCCACGGTCAGATCCAGGCATTCTTCCCCTACGGCCTACTCGACAAAGAACCACGAGGTGACTGGGTGCTCAAGGCATTTCACACCAACAACTGGATCGTGCTCGCGGTGCGTTATCTGTTCGACGACATGTTCGTCGCCAACGACGCCCTGTCGATTGCGCTGCAGTTGACCTTCACCCTGGAAACCGGCTTCACGAATCTGCAGTTCCTCGGGATGGCGGCCGACGCGATCGACGTCGGCGACCTGGAGTTCGGCGCCCTGATCAGCTCGATCCAGACCGACGAGGCGCGCCACGCCCAGCAGGGCGAGCCCACCATCAAGGTGCTCACCGACAACGGCGAGGGCGAGTGGGGGCAGTTCCTCATCGACCACATGTTCTGGCGGTCCTGGCGCATCTTCGCGTTGCTGACCGGCCTGTCGATGGATTACTACACCCCGCTGGAGAGCCGGCGGATGAGCTTCAAGGAATTCATCGAGGACTGGGTGGTCAAGCAGTTCGTCGACCAGTTCCGCGACTACGGACTCGAATTTCCTTGGTACTGGCGAGAATTCATCGACGAGCTGACGTGGTATCACCATGCCATCCATTTGGGTGTGTGGTACTACCGGCCCACGGTCTGGTGGAACCCGGACGCGGGCGTATCGGACACCGAGCGGCTGTGGCTCGAGGAGAAATACCCGGGCTGGAACCGCGATTTCGGCAAGCAGTGGGATGTCATCACCGACAACATCCGCAACGGCGACATCGCCGCTACCTTGCCTGAGACCCTGCCGATCACGTGCAATCTGTGCCAACTCCCGATCGTGCGTGCAGCCGGGGTGATCGTCGGCGCACACACCGATCCCGCTCCGCTGACACACGTCCACAACGGTCGCAAGTACCTGTTCTGCTCCGAGCCGTGCAAGTGGATCTTCACCCAACGGCCCGATCGGTTCGCCGGTCACCAGTCCTTGATCGACCGGGTCCTGTCCGGCGAGATCAGCCCTCCTGATCTGGGCACGGTCTTGCAATACTTCGGCCTCTCGGCCGAGGAACAGGGTCAAGACGCCGACAACTACGGCTGGGCGCTCAACGGTGTACGCCACGGATCGACCAACAAATCGAAGGGCTGAGACTCATGGCGCTACTTCCCCTGACCGCATTGTTCGAGGGTGACGTGCTTGAACTGCTCATCCCCGTTGACGACGCCGACAGCGTCGAATCCGTCAGTGCGGCGATCGCCCATCACGTAGTCGGTCACCGCGTCGCCCCACGCGACGCTCCGATCCGGTTGCGTCACAACGGCAATGTGCTGGACCCCACCGCGGGCATCGGCGCGTCTGGTGTGGGTCCACTGGACCACGTCGAGGCCTTCTATGAGCAGCGCTAGCGTCTGGACTCCGGTGGCCACCCTCGATGACCTCTGGGAGGGCGAGGTGGCGGAATTCGAGGTGGGTGATCGACCGATTCTGCTCGCCCACCTGCGTAGCGGAGAGATCCGCGCCTACGACGGTCTGTGCCCGCACGCTGGCTTCCCACTGGTGGACGGCGAAGTCGAGAACGACGTCCTGACGTGCAGCGCCCACAGTTGGGAGTTCGACCTCGCCACGGGCGCGGGGGTGAATCCGGCCAACTGCAGGCTGCACAGCCACCCCGTACGCCTTGACGGCGACCAGATCACCGTATCGCTCACCGAAGGAGACCGCCGATGACCGCCGCCGCAGAACAGGACAAACTTGTCGGTCCGGTCGTACGCGGCTTCGACCCCGACGTCGTCGCCGCCCTGACCGACGCCATCCACAATGACAACCCCGACGCCGTGATCACGATCGAGGACCACGCCGGCTACGTCCGCATCCACGCACCGCGATTCCTCCGAGTCACCCGCGCGAGCCTGGAAGCAGCTGCAGGCCAAGCCTTTCCGCTGGCAACCCTGGAGCCGGCACTGGTGGGCTTCGCCGGGCGGATCCGCTACATCGGCGACGACGAACTGCACTGGTACCTGGACCGAGAGGACTGACACATGACCACCGCGAAGACCCGCCAGCTCAAGACGTGGAGCATCACCGGCGACACCAGGCGTAAACCTACCGAGTACGAAGCCGTCACCGGCCAGTTCCACTACCACTTCAACCGCCAGCCGGCACCGTTCGACCTCGACCCCGGCAGCGCCATTAACCGCTGGTACCTCAAACACCGCGAAGGCTCACCGCTGCATGCCGAAAGCTGGGAAGGCTTCCGTGATCCCGCCGCACTGAACTACCGTCGCTACATCGCGCTGCAACACGACCGCGAGGTCTACGCCGAGGGCGTGGTCGACCATTACGAGGCACTCGACGGCGACGACAAACTCGACCCCAGCTGGATCGAAACCCTGTCCCGAATCTACGTACCCGCCCGCTACCTATTCCACGTTCTGCAGATCACCAGCCTCTACGTCGGACAACTCGCGCCGAGCGCCTACATCACCAACGCGGCGTTCTTCCAAGCCGCCGACGAATTACGGACATTGCAGTGGATCGCCTACCGCGCCAAGTCCCTGTCGCTCACCCGGAACGCGCAGTTATCTGACGCACAGTTGGCCAATACCGAAGCGACACGGCGAATCTGGGAGACCGACGAGGCCTGGCAGCCTGCCCGCGAAACGCTGGAACGCCTGCTGTTGGCCTACGACTGGGGCGAGGCCTTCACCGCGCTGAACCTGGTGGTCAAACCCGCGCTCGACGCGCTGTTCAAGGAGGCGTTCGTCGTGCTGGCCAACGACCATCGCGACGGCCTGACAGCCGCGCTGCTACAGGAATCCCGGGTCGACACCACCCGCAACCAGGCCTGGCACGCCTCGCTCGCCCGCTACGCGCTGACGGCCAACCCCGCGAACCGAACCGTCATCGACGGCTGGATCGAGAAATGGCGGCCCCTTGCCGACCGGGCTGTCGCCGGCCTGGCCACCGCCTTGACCGATCCCGCCGCTATCGAAGAACGGGTCGCGCGCTCGGTCGCCGCATTCACCAGTCAGTGGGTCGGCTAACCGCACAAACCATCACCGCACCAACGGATTCACGCGCATGCCGTGGTGGCGCGCATCCTATGAGGTCGCCGGCCGGGTGGATATCCGGGCCCGCGGCGTCCCCGCCGGTATTTCAGCTGAGGATCACGCCCACGGTCTGCAATCGTCGTTGGTCAACCCGGCGCACTATCTCGATCCGGTTGGCAGGCAACCAGATTGACTGCGCCGATGATCAGGCGGTCTGTACGGGTGAGGTGGACGGAGTCGGCGGAGCCGTACTCGGCGCGGTAGGAACCTTGCTGGGGACACTCGGTGGGGTGAGGGAGCCGTACTGCGGGCAGTAGGCCTGGATCGCGGCACCGGTGAAGTACGCGGCATTCAGTGCCGGCCAGTTCGTCGCGTTGGTGACCTTGGTGGTCAGCTCCGCGTTGCTGGTGTTGGGGTTGGCCTTGAGCGAGTCGCAGACAACCGTTTTCGCGACTTGGATCGCCTTGTCGGGCGCCCCGAAGTTCATTCCGGAGGTGTTGAGATTCATGATGAACGCGTCGTCGGTGGAATCCGCGTAGGCCGGTGCGGCCAAGCCGACGGAAAGGACGATCAACGCTATGGCCCTGGCCACCACCATGGCGTGCCCCTCCCTTGATTGCCGCACGCTGGTTCGCGACGCGATCACCGCATTTTAACCAAAAGCAGTGCGTGCGGCGCGCCACTCTGGCGAGGATGAGCAGCACGCTCGGCTTACTTCACCCCCGCCCGCGGCGATAGAGTTGAGAGGTGGTCGATGGGGACCGCGCCGACGCTTCGGGCGAGCCTGGTCGGCGCGCTATTGAGAGAAACGAGCGCGAAGCGGACTTCGCGCGGCGAGAGCGGAACCTGTCCAGGCGGGAGCGCGTGGCTGACGAGCGCGAGCGGATGGCCGACGAGCGCGACCGCATCGCGGATGAGCGCGAGCAAAACGCCGACGAGCGGGAGTTGCGGGCAGATGAACGCGAAGGCGCCACGGCCGAGCGTGAGCGGGAGCGATTGCGGCGCGTCGACCAACGGGCGGAGCGTGAGATAGCCGCCGCCAGACGCGAGGACGCCGAAGTCAGGCGTGCCATGGCGGAAAGCCAGCGAGGTCGCGACGACGTCCCGTAATCGGCGACATGACCCGAAGCCGTCCGGACAGCGCTGACAGCGCCCGCACCCGGGATGGGAGCTCGGCCGCGACAGCCCACGCCCCTCACTCGACGATCCTGCAGATGGCGATGCTCACCCGTCGTCAGGGTCTCGCGTCCTGGTGTGCCTACGCCTATCTGTGCCGCGTCTGCCCGAGGGCCGTGGACCCCGGGCCAGCGGCCGGACGCGGTCGCTGACCTTGCTGCTCGATTGATACGCCCGACGCCCTTAACCCGGTTTTCGTGAAAAATACTGTGGCCTGGGCCACGTTGTGGCCGCACTGTAATCGGCCTGGCACCAATTTTGGGCCCATTCTATACGGCAGATGTGCAATAGAGGTGTTGCCATGCCAAACTGAAAGCAAGCATAGTGCCAGTACAGAGGGCATTAAATGGCGGTACCGGTATTTGCTGTGGTAATCGAGATTCACAGGAATCACTTCTGTTTCACTTTATAGATTAGTGCGTGACATAGCTGCGGTATATGCAGGTCAAGGGCATATTCCAATTCACGTGATAAGTGCCACAAATTTTGATTTCCTATGCATATGGTCGGTAGGTTTCTGGCCATGATTGCTCTAGCAACGCTGTTGGCGCTCGTTAATCAGGTCTCCGGCACCCCCTACATTCCGGGTGGCGATTCTCCTGCCGGGACCGACTGTTCAGGGCTGGCCTCATGGGTCGCAAATGCGGCTGCTGACCGGCCGGTATTCGGAAGCCGGTTCAATACCGGCAACGAAGAGTCCGCTTTGGCGGCTCGCGGCTTCCAGCACGGCACCGCTCCCAACGCCGTCGTGATCGGCTGGAACGGCGGCCACACGGCAGTCACCCTGCCGGATGGCACCCCGGTGTCCAGCGGTGAAGGCGGCGGTGTCCGCATCGGTGGCGGCGGCGCCTACCAGCGCCAATTCACTCACCACATGTTCTTGCCGGTCGACGATGTGGACCTCGCCGACGGTCCGCCGGCTCCGGATGCACCGGTTGAGCTGGTCGATGCCGTCGCTCCCGACCCGGGTCCGGAAATGCTTCCGCCGGCTGCCGACCAGGCTCCCGAACCCGCTCCGGCGCCCGATGCCGGAATGGCTGATTCATAACCAGTAGTGCGACTCAGATCACAACAATCCTAAAAACGCAGCCACATCCGGCAAGCATTTGTGGACCAGATCACAATGCGACGCGGGTGTGGCTTGCGTCATTCTTTCAGCAATTTCGAACCAATGATTGCTCGATGCAGTGAATACCACGTTGCGGGCGGAACTATGCCACCGAATTTGATTTTCGGTTCACGATGATCAGGAGGGTCGATGCGCGCGCCCGGACTCCGTAGGGTTGCACCGACGGAAGGACGACAACTGTGACAACCTCGGTCACCCATCTGAGCGGCATCATCACGGCCACCGCGGAGGCGGCGGGTGCGGACCCCGCCAAAGCGCGTGTCGTGTTCGAAGCGTCGGCCACCGGGCACGACGCGGTGGCCAGCACCGTCACCCTCGGCCGGTATCAGGTCGAGGTGGACGAGCCGCCGCAGTTGGGTGGGGAAGGAAAAGCGCCCAATCCCGTTGAGTACTACCTCGCCTCGCTGCTGTCCTGCCAGATCGTGACATGGCGGTTCTGGGCGGAGAAGCTGGGCATCGCCGTCGACGAGATCACCGCACGCGCGGAGGGCGATCTCGACGTGCAGGGCTTCTTCGGGTTGGACGAGAACGTCCGCGCCGGCTTCCAGGAAGTACGGGTGGTGGTCACGGTGGGCGGACCGGAGGCACCGGAGCGCTACCGGGAACTGCAGGACGCGGTGGACAAGCACTGCCCGGTGCTGGATCTGACGCAGAACGCCACTCCGGTCGTCACCCGGGTCGAACTCGCCTGAGCCATCGATGGCGCCCAGCGTGCGGGTGCTTCGAGATTGCCGCTATGGCTGGGTCGGCCCGAGACCACGACCGCTACGGCGATCTCGCCGTCAGTCGCGGTCGCGACTAGCCAACTACCGCGATCTCCTTGCCCAGTTCGTAACCGGGCGCCAACGGCAGCGTGTCGCCGCTCCAGAACTTGCCGGGGTCGAACCAGTTCGTGTCCTTGTCGGTAACCAGCAGGCCCATCTCCTCGTAGGTGATGGCGACCGTCTCCGCGCAATACGCCGTGGACAGGCCCATCTTGCGCTGTTCGGCCCTGCGCTGTTCGGTGCGCTCTCGAACCCTCTTCTCCACCAACGGGATTCCGCGGAACCAGTCGTTGACGGTGGGAAGCCGGCCGCGTAGCCACCGGCCGGTCAGCTTGGCGGTGGTCGGGAAGGCGGTGCCGTCCATCCGGGCGATCACCCGCAGCAGTTCGTTCTCCTGCTTGTGGTTGGCATGGGGGGCCAATTGCCGCAGCCAGCAACGCTGTTGGTAGCGCCCGGTCCACTGCAGGAAGACGTCCCTGGCGTCGTTGAGTTGGACGCCGCGGTGGTTGGTGCCCGTCCACATGTCGACAAGCTTGTCGCCCAGTTCGGCGTGCCAGATCAGGGGCGGCAGGTCGTCGATGGCCACCGTCATGCCGACGTGGTTCACCGGCGCGTTAGTCAGCGTCTGGATGGCACGGTCGGGCCGCGAACCGCCACGGAACAGCCACAGGTCGCCGGTCCGGGTCTCGTCGAGGGCTTGGTCCAAGGTGAGCGTGCTGGAGTTCACGCCAAGCACTCTAGAGCGGGATAGCCTGTGCCGATGCGCAACGTTTGGAAGTGGATCGGGCTGGCCGGAGTGGCCGGCGTCGTCGCCGGTGGCGCGCTGGTGGTGCGCGATCAACGGAAGCGGCGTGCCTACACGCCCGATGAGATCCGGGCGCGGTTGCACCAGCGGCTGGCCGACTCCGACTCCGACGGCTACCGGTCCCGCTCGGGTTCGGGTTCGGCTTCTACCGCGAACAACCGGTAACTGCCGGAGAACCCTTTTAGTTCGACCTCGCGTCCGTCGTCGAAACGGATGCCGTCGCAGTCCTGCACGGCATCCCGGACGGGCTCGCTCACCAGGACCTCGCCGCCGACGGCCTGCCCGGCTACGCGAGCGGCCATCGCGACATTGCGGCCGAACAGGTCATCACCGCGTCGCACCGAGCGGCCCATGTGAATGCCGATCCGGACGCGAATCTCGGGATGCCGCTTGCGTTTTGCTTCTTTGCGTAGCGCCTGCTGAAGGTCGATGCTGCAGCGCACCGCCTGTTCGGCGCGCGCGAAGGCGACCATGAATCCGTCGCCCTGGCTTTTGACCACATGCCCGGATTGACGCTGCACGAGTTGATGCATCAGCTTGTCGTGCGCGCCGATGAGTTTGACCCAGGCGCGATCGCCGATCTTCTCATTCAGCGCGGTGGACTCTTCGATGTCGGAGAACAGAATCACCACCCGGCCGTCCGGAGTGACCCGGGCCAGGTCGGGCCGCTCCACCTCGGCCCAGTCGGCCAGGTCTTCGATCGAGCTGCGCACGGCGGCGCCGAAACCCTCCTTGCGCATGATGTTGGCCGTGTTCCACACGGTTTTGACGGCCTCGCGGCCACCGGACCACAAGCGATTGCGGACGTCGGCCCGCTGCTGCAGCTCCTCGACCTCCCGACGGCTTTGATCGAGTAGTCGCCACAGTGCGATCAGGCCGCCGGCCTCGATCACCGCAATGCCGGCCAGCACATAGACCGCCACATGCAGCCAATCACCCATGCCCACCATCCTGACAGGCCGCCGCCGGGTGTTTAGGGTTGAGTTCGGCCATCGCGGGGAAGCACCACCTCAAGTAACCGGACCGCTCGAAGGACTTGAAGGAGACGCAACAAGATGCAACTGGGGATGATCGGTCTGGGTCGAATGGGCGCCAACATCGTGCGCCGCGTGGTCACCGGTGGGCACGAATGCGTGGTGTACGACCACAGCCCGGAGGCGGTCGAGGCGATGGCGGGGGAGGACGGCATCACCGGCGTGTCCTCGCTCGCCGAGCTGCGTGACAAACTCACCGCGCCGCGGGTGGTCTGGGTGATGGTGCCCGCGGGAACCATCACCACCGGAGTGATCGACGAGTTGGCCGACACCCTGGAATCCGGCGACATCGTCATCGACGGCGGCAACTCCTACTACCGTGACGACATCAAGCACGCAAAGTCATTGGCGAAGAACAAAATTCGGCTCCTGGACTGTGGCACCAGCGGCGGCGTATGGGGTCGCGAGCGCGGCTACTGCCTGATGATCGGCGGCGACCCCGACGCGTTCGAGCACGCCGAACCGATCTTCGCCACCGTCGCGCCCGGCGTAGACGCCGCCCCGCGCACACCCGGTCGCGACGGCGAGATCGCGCAACCTGAGAAGGGCTATCTGTACTGCGGCCAGGCGGGGGCGGGGCACTTCGTCAAGATGGTGCACAACGGAATCGAGTACGGAATGATGGCCTCGCTCGCCGAGGGCCTGAACATCTTGCGCAATGCCGACATCGGCACCCGCATCCAGGAGGGTGACGCCGAGACGGCTCCGCTGTCCAATCCCGAGTGCTACCAATACGATTTCGACATCCCCGACATCGCCGAAGTGTGGCGCCGGGGCAGTGTGATCGGCTCGTGGCTGCTGGATCTCACCGCGATCGCGCTGCACGATTCGCCCGACCTCACCGAGTTCTCCGGCCGGGTTTCAGATTCCGGTGAAGGCCGCTGGACCGCCATCGCGGCGATCGACGAGGGCGTGCCCTCGCCGGTGCTCACCACCGCCCTGCAGTCCCGGTTCGCCTCGCGCGACCTCGACGACTTCGCGAACAAGGCGCTGTCGGCGATGCGCAAGCAGTTCGGCGGCCATGCGGAAAAACCGGCCAATTAGGCCCGCTCGCTACCGCCGCCGAGTGTGAATGACACGACGCCGCAACGGCGCGTCGTGTCGTGAGATTCACCCTCGGCGGCGCAGGAGGGGGCTAGGCCCGTTCGACGAACGCCACCACCGCGTCGCTGAACGCGTCATTGTCATCCCCCGCGGCGGTGTGTCCGGCGTTGGAGAGTTCGACGAACTCGGCGCGCGGCACCTGCGTCAGGAAGTGTTCCACCCCTTCGAGACTGACGACATCGGACAGCTTGCCGCGGATGAGCAGCACGGGAATCGCGAGGTTGGTGGCGGCCTCCTCGAAGGCCTCGGTACGCAGTTCCGGGTCGTCTCCGGGCTTGGTCATGAACGCCGGATCCCAATGCCAGTACCAGCGTCCGTCCCGCAGCCGCAGGTTCTTCTTGAGGCCCTCGGGGCTGCGCGGCTTGGTCCGATGCGGCAGGTAGGCGGCCACCGCCTCGGCGGCGTCCTCCAGCGAGTCGAAGCCGTCGATGTTGGTCATCATGAACTCGCGGATGCGGGCGCTGCCGTTCTTCTCGAACCGGGGTACCACGTCGACGAGCACCAACTTGGTCACCTTCTCCGGACCGGCCCGGTCGGCGACCAGGATGCCGGTCAGCCCGCCCATGCTGGCGCCGATGATCACCACGGGCCGGCCGATCGTGTCGAGCACCTGCATGACGTCGGCGGTCAGCGTCTCCACGTCGTAGTCGGCGTCCGGCGCGCGGTCGCTGTCGCCGTGCCCGCGGGTGTCGAGCGCGATGACGTGATATCCGTCGTCGCCCAGGATCTGCCCGGTGTTCTTCCAGGAGAACCGATTCTGCCCGCCGCCGTGCAGCATCAGGATGGTGGGCCGCTCGCCCGGCGCACCGCGGTTCCACTCGTCGGCGACCAGCGTGATGCCGTCCACCCCAGCGAACTGCACGGTCTCCGCGTTACTCGTCATGGTCATGAATCTCCTTGGGTTGAGGCCAGATACGCGGTGATGACTTCGGCGAGCATCTCGCGGTCCCGGGTGCTGTCCAGCGGTTTGGGCCAGGTCAGTTGCACGGCCACCAGGCCGCGGATGGTGGCCCAGATGAGGTTTCCCAGCCGTTTGGCCTGGGCCGGTGCGATGCCGGCGCCCAGGTGTTCGCCGATCTCGGTCATTCGGGCCGTCATGGCGGCCAGGTGGGCATTGGCCTTGGCGGTACGGGCGCTTCGGGTGGCGATCAGTATCTCCAGCGCCGCCATCGACGTCGGGCTGGAGAATGCGCGCCACACCGCGTCCACGACGAAGGTCGGCCGGTCGTGCGGCGGGACCTGTGCGGCAAGTGCCGGCAAGCGGTCGAGAGTTTCCAGCAGATCGGCAAAACCCTTGTCCAGCACCGCCATCAGGATGCCGTTCAGATCGCCGAAATGGTATTGCACGACGCCCCAGGTCAATCCGGCGCGTTCGGTGATCTGGCGCACGCTGGGTGGCGCGAAACCCTCTTTGAGGATGTAGCGGACGGCTTCGTCGATGACGGCCTGCCGGCTGCGTTCGGCGCGGGCCTGTCCGCCGCCGGGAGGTCTGCGTGGGCCCGTCAACGCATCACGCCGCGCAGGTGATCCAGTGGACGAAGGTCGTGGGCCGCCAATATGCCGCTGGGAGCGCGACATACCGCGTCGATCAGGTTGACCACGCGCGCCGCGGTGGCGATCACCCCGCCCTCGTTGTGGTCGATCTCGCCGCCCAGATGGGTGTTGATCTCCACGCCTGGGCTGCCGGTCACGACCACGCGGTGCACACCGGCGCGGCCGTCCGGGGGATAGGCCCACTCGGGTGCGGTGTGCGGGCCGAGTCGGTTGACGTGCTCCATGGTGATGACGACTTCGCCGTCGCGCAGGCCTTCGACACCGAACCGCACCGCGGCGACCTGCCCTGGCTCGACGTGCATCATGGTGCAGTCGATCGGTTCGGGTGTCACCCACTTCTCGCACCGCTCCCGCACCTCGTCGAGTTCGACGCCCAGGTCATGTGCCAGACTGCGCACCTGCACACCCCACATCGACGTCAGCACCCCGGGCAGAAACATGACCGGCGTGTGATCGGGGGGAGTCCCGAAACCGAAACTGACACCAGTGAATTCGGCGTCGTCGTAGCTGGCGTAGTCGCAGATCTCCTGCACCGTGATGCTGGTCGCCCGCTCGGTCAGGCTCAGCGCGGTATAGGCCAGCGTGTCACCGGAATAGCCCGGGTCGACGCCGTTGATGTAGAGCGTCGCGTCGCCGTCAGCGCAGGCCTGCTCCAAGGGTTCACGCAGCCAGTCGCCGGCCTGCTCAGGCGCCACCATCCAGACGAACGACGAGCCGACCACATTGGTGCCGGCCCGCAGAAAGCGGCTGATCTCACCGATGGCCTCTTTGGGCCGGGTCTCGGCCTGCGAGGTGTAGACGACGCAGTCGGCGTTCAATGCCAGCAGAGCCTCGACGTCGTCGGTAGCCAAGATGCCCGTTGGCGTCTCGAGCCCGCACAACTCGGCGGCGTCACGTCCCACCTTGCTCGGGCTGGATGCGTGCACACCCGCCAGCTCGAAGTCGGGCCGCTCGATGAGCATGCGCAGCGCATGCCGGCCGACGTTCCCCGTGGAGTACTGGATGACGCGTGTCATGACAGCACCGGTGGCACCGGCCACAGCGGCGCGCTCATCGCGGACCACGAGCCGTAGTGGCCCGGCTGCCGGCCGGCCCGGATGGCGTCCATCCGGGCGTCTAACTCCGGGGAGTTCCTGCCGTCGCGCAGGATGTCGAACATAGCGGCGGTGGCCATCTGCACGTCGAAGATGTCGCGTTGCCACGACCAGCTGCGGCGGCCGCTGTACTGGAACCAGCTGCCACCCAGGCCCTGGATCTCATAGGGTGCACCGCTGGGCGAAGTGAAGGTCGAGATCTGCCGCCACAGGCCGAACGCCTGGCCGGACCTGTCGTCGAAAAGCATTGCCTGGTAGGGGTATATCCAGCCCTGAAAGCCCAACATCTCAGTGCCTAGCGCCAGGTCGCGAATCTCGTCGCGGCCGTTGGCCATGAAGTGGTCGGTCGGTGAGTAGGACCATCCGTAGGTGGCGTCGGGCTCATAGAAGTCGGCCATCACGCCCCAGTCGCCGCAGTCCTGGGCTTGGCGGTTCACGTCCAGCCAGTCGCTCCAGAACCCGTCGAACTCCGCACGGTCATAGGTCACAGCCGCTCCTCCTCACATCAGGTCGGTGATGGTCTTCAGGCCCGCGTCATAGAGCACGCCCGGCAGCATGCCGCCGTCGATCTCGATGGTGGTGCCGTTGATGAAATCGACTGTGCCCGAGGCTAAGAAGACGACGGTGCGGCCCACTTCGGCGGGCTCACCGCCACGCTTCATCGGGACCTTCGCGAAGTACTCGCTGCCCGTCGGGTCGTCCTTGGGCAGCACGAAGGCCCGGAAGTTCTCCGTGATCGTCGGTCCCAGCGCCACGCAATTGACCCGGACCTTCGGCCCCCACTCCTGGGCCAGCGAACGGGTCAGGTGGTTGAGCCCGGACTTGGCCGCGCCGTATGACACCAGCGTGGGAGCGCCCGCGGGATGCCCGGCGCCGCTGGAGATGTTGACGATGCAGCCGGTGCCGTCCTGGGTCTTCATCTGCCGGTAGACGCGGATGGCGAACCACAAGGGGCTGATCAGGTTCATCTGTATCGCGAAGGCGTGGAACAACGCGGTGCGCTCGAAGTCGTCGGCACTGCGCGGCGCCCCCTGCAGGCGCTGCACCAGTTCGGGGATCTCCTCGGCGTGCGGTGCCGGCACCGTGCCGCCGGCGTTGTTGACCAGGATGTCGATGCGGCCGTACTCGTCCACAACCCCGGTGACGAACCGGTCAACGGCAGTGTAATCGCCTTGGTCGCAGACCATTTGGGCGGAGCGGCGGGCCCACTCCGGCTCCGCGTCGGCCCCGGGCAGCGCGTCGAGCCGGGAGCGGGAGCAGCCGATCACGGTGGCGCCGGCCCGCAGCAGTTCGTGCGCGATGCCCACGCCGACACCGCGGCTGGTTCCGGTGACGACGGCGACTTTGCCGTCCAACAACCCCACCCACGGATGATTACACTTGTAATCTTTTCGGGCAAGTGGCGCGCGCAGCCACGGCAGAAAAAAGTTTGGCCGATTGTGTAACGCCTTCAGGTCCGTGCGGCACCAATCACTGACACGTTCGGACATACCTGAAGGGATCGCATCATGTCATTACCGGAATATGTTTCCAGCCGGCAGTTGTCGCGGTGGGACGCGCGGCTGACCACGCTCACCGATCTGGCGGCACGGTATTCACTGGTGTTGGTGATCGCCTGGATCGGCGCACTGAAGTTCACCAGCTATGAAGCGCACGGCATTGAACCGCTTGTCGCTCACAGTCCCCTGATGAGCTGGGTGTACGACGTACTCCCGGTGACCGCCTTCTCGACTGTCCTCGGCGTGGTGGAACTTTCCTTGGCCGCGTTGCTCGCGATCAAGCCGTGGTATCCGGGACTGTCGGTGCTGGGCAGCATTGGTGCGGTCGGGATGTTCATCACCACACTGTCTTTCATGTTGAGCACGCCGGGCGTGGCGGCCGACGAGGCGGGCGGCTTTCCAGTTCTCTCGAGCACTGGGCAATTCCTGATCAAAGACGTCGCACTGCTCGCCCTCTCGGTGTGGACACTGCGCGATAGCCTGTCCGCCTGGAAGGCCGCGACCGAGTCGTGATCGCCGGCAACGGTGCAGGGACTTCAACTCGTCGAAGTCCCTGCACCGCAATATGTCTGGTATGCGGCCAAAGACACCGGTACCCGCAGTCTCACGGACCGGGTCGCTGTCCGCGCCCACCGATGACATCATGACCAGATGTCGAACGACGCCGAGACGCTGTTGGTCAGGCTGCGCGGCGGGGACGCCGGTGCTTTCGCCGAACTGGTTGACCAGCACGGCCCCTCGATGCTGCGAGTGGTTCGCGACTACGTTGCGACTCGGGAGCAGGCCGAGGACGTGGTGCAGGAGACATGGGTTGCGGTATTGCGTGGTATCGATCGATTCGAGGGCCGATCATCCTTGCGGACATGGATTTTCAGCATCCTGATCAATATCGCCAAGCGGCAGGGGATGGCAGAACGCCGGTACGCCGCCACCGCGGCGCGGGTGGCCACCGGCGGCACCGTTGACCCCACACGTTTCCGAGACTTCGGCGATGCGTTGCCTGGGCACTGGAAAGAACCGCCCGCGCCGTTTCCCGATACACCGGAGGGCTCCCTGCTCAGTCACGAACTGCTGAATGTTGCCAACACCGGCCTCGCCCGCCTGCCCGAGCGCCAACGTGAGGTGGTCAGATTACGTGACGTGCTTGGTTTCAGCGCCGAGGAGGTCAGCTCGATGCTGGAGATCAGCGCGGGTAACCAACGCGTATTGCTGCACCGCGGCAGAGCCGCGGTGCGTCAGGAGCTCGAAGACTATCTTGGAGCGCGACCATGACTCCAGAGACAATGGACTGCAACGAACTCGTCGAACTGGTTACCGAGTATCTCGAGCACGCGCTCGATCCCGCTGTCAGGGCGCGCTTCGAGGCGCATCTGAGCGAATGCGACGGCTGTGAGAATTACGTCGAGCAGTTCCGGACCACCATCCAGACGTTGGGCCGGGTCACCGCGGACCGGCTGGATCCCGACTTCCGCCAGCGTCTGCTGGATACGTTCCGCGGGTGGCAACCGGACCAGCGATGAGTTCTCGGCGAAGCGGGAGTCAATCTGTCCAAAGACCCCGACAGCCAGGAGACAGTCATGCCGGCGATCACACCCTCACTGTGGTTCGACAACAACCTGGAGGAGGCGGCCGAGTACTACACCTCGGTTTTCCCGAATTCGAAGATCGAGCAGTTGAACCGGACCACCGAGGCTGGCCCGGGCGAACCGGGCACGGTGCTCAGCGGCTCGTTCGTCCTGGACGGCACCCGGTTCATCGGCATCAACGGCGGTCCCGCGTTCACCTTCAGCGAGGCCGTGTCCTTCACCGTCCATTGCAAAGATCAGGGCGAGGTCGACTACTACTGGCAGCGGCTGAGCGACGGTGGTGAGGAGTCGCAATGTGGTTGGCTCAAGGACCGTTTCGGGTTGAGCTGGCAGATCGTGCCGGACCGGCTCTATGAGTTGATCTCCGACCCCGATCCCGCGCGGGCCACCGCCGCGACGAAGGCCATGCTCGAGATGCGCAAGATCGTCGTCGCGGAACTGGAGCAGGCAGTCGCAGCGGTCACTGCGTGATCTGGTCGATCCATTCGATGGTGGCTTCAATGATGGGTGGCACCTCGGCGGGATCGTCGCAGCCGATGACCATCAGAGTCGACTCTGCGACCGTCGCGATGAGCACCCGGGCCATCAGCTGCCGGCGCGGCGAGGTGTCCAGTTCCAGCACTTCCATCCAGTTGTGCAGTACCGACGCCAGGCGCTTGCGGCGGGTGATCTCGAAGCCGGGCGGCGTGTCTCCGGACGACAGAACCCGAGCCGCGTGGCGGTTCTCCCACATGCCGGTGAGGTAGGCCCGCACGTGCAGCTGGAAGATGCGCCGACGGTCGGCGGCGACGGTGCCCAGTCCACCGACCGCCGCCTGGATGCGTCGATCGACGGCGTCGGCCATCTGCTCGAAGATCGCCATGAACAGCTCGCTCTTGCCGCCGAAGTGGTGGTAGATGCTGCCGATGCTGGCCCCGGAGCCTGCGACCACTTCGGCGATTGTCGCCGCGGTGTAGCCCTTGGTGGCGAATACCTGGGTCGCGGCGTCGAGGATGCGGCGCTGCGTGGCGTCGGTCTTGGCCCAGCGACGGGCCCGAGCCGTTGAAGTCATGTCTGTCATCAGCCGACGGCCTCCGGAAGGATTCGCAGGGTGGGGAGTTCGAGTCGGGATTCCGACGTCGTCGTCAGGGAGCGAGCGGACATCTGGGTCAGGGGCAGCCCGCCCAGCAGGCCTTCCGGGCGGACGCTGTCCAGGGCGCGGACCGCGGCGCCGGCGGAGCCACCCTGGAGCGTGGTGGTTTCGCTGAGCGCAGGCGCCGCAGACGCCCAGGCGCGCGGCACGGACAGGGCTCCGACGCCGGCCGCCTTGCCAAGACCGGCTTCCACCGCCCCGGCCAGCGATGCCGAATTCACCGCACCGGTCAGGGCCGGCGCCACCGACGAGGCGATCTGGCTGCCGACAGCGGCTGCCGCGGGGAACAGTCCCTTCAGCGTCGACATCATCGACATCCCCAGGCCCGCCAGTGCGGTGGTGGCGAAAAACGGGGTGCCGAAGATGCTCATCACGGTCTGCAGATCGCTGACCCAGTCGGGCAGCCCGGCCCACCCGATGCCGCCCAGCAGGTTGGGGATGGCGCTCATCAGTTGGGACAGCGCGTTGACGATCTCGGAAGTCACCGAGCCCACGCCGGCCTGCGCGACCGCCTGTGAGGCCAGCCCGGCCGGGTTCACCGGCTGCGGTGGCGCGGTGAAGGGGGTGAGCGTGCTGGCGGCCGTCGAGGCGGCGGCGTAGGTGTACATGGCGGTCGCGTCCTGCGCCCACATCTCGCCGTATTGAGCTTCGGTCGCCGCGATGGCCGGGGTGTTCTGGCCGATGAAATTGGTGGCGGTCAGTGTCGCGAGCTGAGCGCGGTTGGCGGCGACCAGCGCCGGTGGAACGGTCATCACATAGGCGGCTTCGTAGGCCGCGACGGCCGCCCGGGCCTGCTCGGCGGTTTGAGCGGCCTGCCCGGCGGTGGCGTTGAGCCACCCGGTGTACGGCACGGCGGCGGCGGCCATGGTCGTGGCGGCCAGACCCAGCCACGGCCCCCCAATCAAGTCGGTGATCACCGCGTCGAACGAAGCGGCCGTGGATTCGAGATCGGCGGCCAGCTGCTCCCAGGCCGTCGCGGCGGCCAACATGGAGCCGGCACCCGGCCCGGTGTACATACGAACGGAGTTGATCTCCGGTGGTAAGGCGGCGAACGTCATCGTTGCTGCTCCTCCCTCTGCGCCCTGCACTAAGACTCCCGTGGTGACGGGCTGCAGTCTGTCGACCGAGCGGCTACAACGGGGGAGGAAATCGGTGTCCCCCGATCGACGGGCTTCTTGTCCCCCGTGTAGCCGGTTACGTTGGACGGTGCGGGCTGTACACGGCGAACAGGAGTCGAGTTGTCTGAACCACGGTGGATCGACGTCAAGGGCCCCAACGGAGACCTCAAGGCCCTGACCTGGGGGCCCGCCGACGGCCCGATTGCCTTGTGCCTGCATGGTTTTCCGGACACCGCCTACGGCTGGCGCAAGTTCGCGCCGCGGCTGGCCGAGGCCGGCTGGCGCGTAGTGGCGCCGTTCATGCGCGGGTACGCGCCGTCCTCGATCCCGGTGGACGGCAGCTACCACGTCGGCGCCCTGATGCATGACGCGTTACGGGTGCGCACCGCGGCGGGCGGCTCTGAGCGTGACGTGGTGATCGGTCATGACTGGGGGGCGATCGCTGCCACCGGGCTGGCCGCGATGCCCGATAGCCCGTTCGAAAAGGCGGTGATCATGTCGGTGCCACCGTCGGGCGCGTTCCGTCCGGTGGGCCGGTTGCCAGAGCGCGGCCGGCTGGCCGCTGAGCTGTCGCGTCAGTTGCTGCGCAGTTGGTACGTCAGCTACTTCCAGTTGCCGTTGCTGCCGGAACGGTCTGCCTCGTGGGTGGTGCCGTTGCTGTGGCGGCGATGGTCGCCGGGCTATCGCGCCGAGGAGGACCTGCGTCATGTCGACGCCGCGATAGGGACGCCGGAAAGCTGGCGGGCGGCGCTGGGTTATTACCGTGCGACGATCCGCAACACCCGGCCACCGGCGCAGTATGCGGAGCTGCACCGGTACTGGACCCAGCCGCCCAAGCTACCCACCCTGTACCTGCACGGTCGCGACGACGGCTGCATGACACCGGCTTTCGCGCACTGGGTGGAACCCATTCTGCCGCCCGGCAGCGACGTGTCCATCGTGTCGCACGCCGGTCACTTTCTGCAGCTCGAGCAGCCCGACCGGGTTGCCGAGATGGTCCTGGCGTTCATCGGCTCCCCCGGTTCCGCTTAGTGGCGCCTGGGCAGCGGATGGCCGCCGTCGACGCGCAGTTCTACTGGATGTCGGCGAAGATTCCCAACGACGAGTTCCTGCTCTACGCATTCGGCGGGGAACCCACCGACCTCGACGGGGCGGCGGCGCAGGTGTTGCGCCGTGCCCGGGCTGGCCGCGAGTTGGGACTGGTCGTCGAGGACGGCAGCCCGCTGACCTATCCGCGGTGGGTGCCGGCCCCCGTCGAAGCCGGGCGGGTCGTGCGGCACGATCTTGTCGACGACGGCTGGACGGGTTGCCTGGACGCCGTTGCCGAGTTGGCCGGTAGCCAGCTGAATATCCGCGAAAAACCCTGGCAAGTACATGTTTTCGCGCCGGTACACGGCATCCCGGGTGTCCGGGACGGGTGTGTCGTCGTCGTGCTGCAGATCGCGCACGCGTTCGCCGACGGCGCTCGGGCGTCGGCCATCGCGGCCTGGCTGTTCGGCCGAGAAGGGCCCGTGCCGGCCGTGCGGCCGCGGGCGGGATTGCTTCCGTGCCGCGGTGTGGTCGCGGCCCGAGCCCACCGCCGTTTCGTCCGCGACACCGAGGACGGGGTGTTGGCCCCGGGACTGGGATCGCGGCCGCTGCTGGCCACCAACTCCCAGCCCGCGGGGGCCCGGGTGATGCGCACACTGGTCCGACGGCGTGGTCAACTGAGCGGACCGACGGTCACGGTGGCGGCGTTGTGTGCTATCTCCACCGCGCTCTCGGATCTGCTTGGCCCTGCTGCCGCATCAGCGGCGGCCGAGGTACCCATGGCCAAGCCCGGTGCGCCGCTGGGCTTCAACCATTTCGGCAACGTCGTCGTGGGGCTTTACCCGGAACTCGGCCACGACGAGCGGGTGCGCCGGATAGCCGCCGACCTGGCCAATGGCCGGCGCCGCTTCGAGCATCCGGCGACCCGCGCCTCTGATGAGGCTTTCGCCGCCGTGCCGGCCGTGCTGTTGCGTTGGGGGGTAAGCCAATTCGATGCCGAGGTGCGCCCGGAGCAGGTATCCGGCAACACCGTGGTGTCCAGCGTGCACCGCGGGGCCGCCGATCTGCACTTCGGTGGTGTCCCGGTGGTGCTGACGGCGGGCTATCCGGGTCTATCCCCGGTGATGGGTCTGACGCACGGAGTCCACGGCATCGGTGACACGGTCGCGATCAGCGTGCATGCGGCGGAGTCGGCGGTGCCGGATGTGGACGGATATCTGCGGCTACTGGACGCGGCCCTGTGAGTTATTGCGCGTCACCGGATCTGGCCGCCTGCTCCCGGGTCAGCCCGGCGGCCAGGATCAGTTCTTCGTGCAGCTCGAACCACACGGTGTGATAAGAGTCGATGAGTGGCCTTGTCAGCCAGGCAATTTCGCCGGCCTTCACTTTATCCAGCGCCGTGGCCAGTTTCGCCGGGTAACCGTGCAGGCGCGGCAGTTGCGAGGTGACCGCCGCGATGACCGGCGCCACCCGCCGGTGCACGTCGTCGAGGCGGGCCAGCACCCCGGCGTCGTATTCGGGGTCCCCGTGATCGTTGGGCTGGCCTTCCCTGAGTTGCCAGTCCGTGACCAGCGCCTTGAAATCGGTGTTGACTGACCGGAATTCGCGGTATGCGGCGTCCATCGCCGCGGAATCGACACCCCGGCGTTCGGCGGCCAGCAACTCGGCGAGGCGGGCGCGCCCGTCGGGGCTGATGCGCAGGGTGGGGCCATCGATCAGCAGACCCGCTTCGGTGAGCTCGTTCACAGTCACCGCGATATCGGTGTGGGACGCGGCAAGTGTTGCAGCCAGATCGGCCGTACTCAGCCTCCCTTTCAGCCGGACGGCCTGTAGCACCTCGAGTTGCTTGTTCGGTGAGCCCGTCTGATCCTGTCTCGCATCGTTCATTGCACCGCACCGTCCTCCCTGATCCCTGCGGGTCCGTAGGCCGGCGCCGCGACCTGCGCGCCGGCGTTTTCGCACGCCGGTAGCAGCGCAAACAACACTTGCCCGCCGAAATAGAGGATCCAATTGGCGGCATAAAATTCGAAAACTGGCACAGCCGGATTCTGGTCAGGTGCGAGCCATGTGTGAAATAGGTACAGATCTGAGATCGGCAACAGAGCTCCGCCCACCATTACCGGTAGCGCAGGTAAGCTCAGCCGGCGGCCCCAGAAATACCAGACACATAAACCAATCAACAAGGAATATATGGTGAGGTTGAATATGAAACTACCCACCTCGAGAAACCGGTTGCCCGCTACGCTCGGCCGCACGTAGGACGCCCAACCCGCCATGTTTACCAGCGCGGTGACAGCGACCACCACCCAGCGCAATCGGTAGCCTATCCCGCCTCTCTCCCTCAATACCGGCAGTGCAAAGTGGTAGAGGGCAAAGACGTAGAGGCTGTACCCGGCGCCGAAGAGGAAGATGGCGAAAAACAATTTTCGGGTAATGGGTTCGACGCCGGATATTGCACTGTTGATCACATCGCCGGCTGTGCAGAACACCATGCCCGCGATCAACAGCCGCGTATATCTGGCAACACGCGGGGCAAGGTGCTTCTGATATGCCAACCGCACACCGAGGACAACAAGCATCAGGGCTATGTGCCACAGGTGGTAGATAGTCGTCGGCGGGCGTGAGATGTGACCCATCCACAGCACCTCGGCAATGACGCTCAAGGCCAACGTGCTCAGCAGCAAGGTGGTGTACGTCGCTGTCGCCGCCGGCTGTCCCGAATTCTCATGCGCCGACACGTAATTCAACTCCTAGGTCGGTGGAGGCGTCGTCGGTGCATCGTTGCCGCCTGTTATCCGAAGTGCGATGAGCATGGTAATGAGCGGCGCCGTCGCCAACACGTCGGTTTGCCCGGCCGCCATGGCCGCGCGTACCCCGGCTTCGGATTCATCCTCCAGCCGCGGATGGCCGCCGCTTGCGTGCGCCCGCAGCGGGCTCACCCGCAGCGCGATTTCGGCCAGCTCGCGAAGCTCGGGCGTGTCGTCTTCCGACCACGCCGTCAGGCCCAGAATCCCTTCGCGCACTTCGCCCGCGTACCCGTCCACAGTGATCTGACGGCCGGCCAGCGATGCGGCGACACCAAGGCCGCAGCCCACCACGGCCACCCGGCCGAGTTCGCGGCTCACGACGGCCGCGTGGCTGGCTGGGCCGCCCACTTCGGTGACGATGCCCTGCGCGGCCAGCATGCCCAGCACGTCTTCGGGCCGGGTGTGGTCACGGACCAGAATCACCGGCTCACCCCGGTCGGCGGCATCGAGCGCTTCATCCACGTCGGTGTACGCGGTGCCCGTCACCACACCGGGGCAGGCCGGCAGGCCTTTGGCCAGAAGTCTTGCGCTTAACCGGGTTTCGGGTTGCAGCGACGGCTGCAGCACGGCCTCGACGTCGCTGGGGGTGACCCGGCGCAGAGTTTCGACGTCGTCGATCAGCCCTTCGTGGCGCAATTGCAGTGCCAGGCGCGCCGCGGCTTGTGCGGACCGTTCAGCGGCGCGGGTCTGCAGCAGCCACAGTTTGCCGTCTTCGACGGTGAATTCGATCTCCTGAACGTCGGAATTGAGTCGCTCCAGACTGCGGGCGGCGTCCATCAACTCATCGAATACCGCGGGTTGCTCGTCGCGCAGTGCGGTGATCGGTTCGACGTCGACCAGGCCGGACACCACGTCGTCGCCCTGACCGCCGGGCAACCACTCACCAAAAGGTTCGTTGGCTCCGGTGATCGGGTTGCGTGAGGACAGCACGCCGGCGCCGGATTTCGCCGCCTGGTTGCCGAACACCATCGCCTGCACCACGACGGCGGTGCCTTGGCGCTCGTCGCGGTTGTAGTGGTCGCGGTAGGCGAGCGCGCGCGGGGAGTTCCAGGAGGCGAACACCGCCTCGATGCCCGCCCGCAGCTGCGTCTGCGGATCGTCGGGCGGTTCGGAATCGCCGGCCACAATGCGCCGGTACATGCTGGTGAACCGGCGGCGGGTGTCGCGGGCGAACTCGGCGGAGCCCTGCTCGGCCAGGGCCCGTTCGACGTCGTCGTTCATGCCCAAGTCCAGGATCGTGTCCATCATGCCGGGCATCGATTGCGTCGCCCCCGAGCGCACGCTGACCAGCAGCGGGTGTGGCCCCCGTCCAAATGTGCGCGAGGTTTGTTCTTCCAGCCAGCTCATCCGGTCAAGCACATCGGACCAGATCGCGTCGATGGTGGGCCCGGGTTCGGTGAGATAACGCAGGCCGACCTCGGTGGTGATGCAGAACGCGGGGGGAACCGGCAGGTTGTGCCGGCGCATGGTGTCGATGCCGTGGCCCTTGTTGCCGAGGATCTCGCGCGGGTGACGTGAACGGCCGTCCAGCACCACCACGGCGTTTTCCAGCCTGCCCGTGGGGGAGTGCCGGCCGTGCGCGACACCAGCCAAGATGCACCCCCTCGTCGTTGCCGGAACGCCCGCAATGGTCCCATATCGATGATCGGGCTCGGCTGTTCGCCGCTGTTGCTTACCCGTTAGTTTTGAACGTATGACTCCCTATGACGTCGCGTTGCTGATTCTGCGATTGGTGCTGGGTCTGACCCTGGCCGCGCATGGCTTGAACAAATTCTTCGGCGGCGGGCGGATACCGGGCACCGCGCGCTGGTTCGAGAGCATCGGGATGAAGCCGGGCAAGTTCCACGCCACCGTCGCCGCAACGACCGAGACAGCGGCCGGGCTGGGTCTGGCGGCCGGTTTGCTGACGCCGATCCCGGCGGCGGGTTTCGTCTCGCTGATGCTGGTCGCGGCCTGGACCGTGCACCGGGCCAACGGCTTCTTCATCGTCAAGGAGGGCTGGGAGTACAACCTGGTGCTGGCGGTCACCGCCGTGGTGATCGCCACGCTGGGCGCCGGCAGGCTCAGCCTGGATCACCTGATCTTCGGCAAGAACTGGTTCGACGGCTGGCAGGGTCTGGCCATCTCGGTGGGCCTGGGCCTGGCCGGGGCGATCGGGCAGTTGCTGATCTTCTACCGGCCGCCGGCCAAGCAGGCCGGGTAGCCGGCCGAGTCAGGCCGCCTCGGCGTTGCCGTCCTGGGCAGGCGGCTGAGGTGGGGGTGCGCCGGCCTGGGCCGAGCGCGCGCGTGTTGCCAGTGACACGCCGCGGTGGCTGGCATTGTGGGGTCGCTCGCGCGGCGTCGGGGGTGCGCCGGCCTGGGCCCAGCGCCATCCCGCGGACCGGGGTCGGTTAGGTCTGCGCCGCAACCACTTCGGCCGCGGCGCGCTCGCCGGAGCGGATCGCGCCGTCGATCCAGCCGCACATGACCGCTGAGCTTTCGGTTCCCGCCCAGTGCACCCGGCCGCAGGGTGCGCGCAGGGCGCGGCCGTACTCGGTGAGGACGCCGGTTGGCGTGTGGCTGATCATGCCCCCGCCGGAATAGCGCTCGAGAGTCCAGTTCTGCTCGTGGTATTCCACTGGTGCACTGGCCTTTTGTCCGAACCTGCTGACGAGTTCACCGATGATGAGTGCTTTGCGTTCGGACTCGCCGAGGTCGGTCAGCCGACGGGCCGCCGGTCCCTCGGTGATCGCGCACATGATCCCCGGATTTCCGGTGTCGGTGCACGCGTCGATGGTGAGCGTCGCCGGCGTTCCGGGTGCGGCGGACTGGCCGGACAGTCCGTCCGCGCGCCAGAACGGCTCGTCATATATGACGGATGTCTTGATGACGGCGCCGCTGGGCATGCGCTGATGGAGAAACGCCCGGTCCACCGGAAGCGCGGGTTCGTAGACGATCGAACTGGCGATGGCCATCGGGATCGCCACGATGGCCCGGTGTGCCCGCACGGCAAAGCCATCCGACTGCACGGTGACTCCGTCGACGTCCTGAATGATTGTCCGAACCGGCCGCGACAAGTGCAGCGCGTCGCCCAGCTGAGCCACCATCGGGCGATAGATGGCGCCCATTCCGCCGACCGGCCTTGCGTCCTGCGCGCCGCCCTTGCCCGAGATGACGAACGTCGGGCCACCACCCGAGGACATCTGCAGCAACATCCACAACAACGACACTTCCGATGCCGTCGAGGTGTAGGTGCCGCCCAATGCCATGTCCAGCATCTCGCGGGCCGGCTGGGACAACACGTTGCGCTCCAGCCAGTCGCCGACACTCATCCGGTCCCATTCGGCGGCCTCCTCCGCCTCCCAGGGCGCCTCGCGCGGGATCGTCTTGCACATCTGCTCGACGCTCATCAGGCCTATGCCCAGATTGGCGACGGCCCATGGGCTCATCGACCACGGCAGCTTTCCGCCGTAGCGGCGCTTCTTGCCGTCGACGATCATCATGGCGTCGCCGTCGTTGTGTTGCTTGTATTCCGGCACCCCGAACTCCTGCATCAGCGCGTAGATCCGGTCCTGCCCCGGTCCGATCCACGCACCGCCGCGGTCGATCCACACCCCGTCGTCGCGGGTCACAGTGAACGTGCGCCCGCCCACCCGCTCCCGGGCCTCCAGCAGAGCCACCGAGTGCCCGGCCTGCTTCAAGCGCAGTGCGGCCGTCAGCCCCGCGAAGCCCGCTCCGACGACGCAATAGTCGACATCCGCCATGTTCACTCCTCAGTGACCCGTCACCCCAGCAGCAAACTACACCGATCAACGCCGTGCCGATATGGGTTTCGGGAACAGTTGACGTCTGCGTAAGCGGGTTGTGTTGGTGCGGAGAAAGTTTGACTTGGCCGGGCCGGTTGATGCTTTCGTGTCGCTGATAGCCGGGCAATGCGGGGCCCGTCAGTCACGGTGAAAAATATTGGCGGCGGCTCGATTTGGGGCCTGGTGTAGTCACATTCGCCACTCCGGTCGCTGGGACGGGGGGCTGTCTTTGCGCCCGCCTCGTAGCGACACGTGCCGCGAGCTCGCCGGTTGTCGCTCTGAGGCGGGCAAGCAGAGCCCCGCCTGGATAACGGATGCCGGTTCTGTATGTGACTGACCTGCCGGGCCGAAGTGCTCAGCGGGAAATGCCTTGCAGGCGAACGCTTATCGTATATGCCGGGCGATATGTCCGGCGCGCACGCGTGCGAGGGCCGTCACCGATCCCGGCGTCGGCGAGCCCGGGGAACCGCGCTCATATTGGTCTGTTTCAGCGGGTTTCGCGCACAACGGATGCGCATCGGCTATCTGTTCAGCGGCGTCGAGGGCCGCCCGTCCGGCGAAACGACCAGCCGCCGGCGACCGCCTACGCCGGCCCGCCGTACTGCCACACCAGGCTGTGGCTGCCGGTCATGGTCGGGTTGCACCACATCGTCTTGCCGTCGGCATCCTGGGTGGTGGCGTGCAGCACGGTGCAGGAATCACCCGGCGATGGTGCCTGCGCCTGCGCCGGACCGCTGCCGACGACGAATGCGATTACCGGGGCGGTCGCCGCGGCCGCCCATCTCAGGTATCGAGGTCTCCACATGCGCGCACTCCCTTCGCCACCTGGAGCTCACGGTATCGGCCGCCGCAGCGGCTGACAAAGGATTCGGTGCGCCGGGCTGGGCAGACGGCTAGAACACGTTCTAATCTGTCAAATTATGGGATTTCTCAAGCCCCAACTGCCCGAGGTCGACATCGCCGAATGGAGCAAGGGCACCCGTAGCGAGAAGATCCGCCCGATGGCCCGGCACTGGGCCGAGGTGGGCTTCGGCACCCCGGTGGTCATGCACCTGTTCTACGTCGTCAAGATCCTGCTCTACATCCTGGTGGCCTGGCTGATTGTGCTGAGCACCAAGGGTATTGACGGGTTCACCAACATCCGGGCGTGGTATGCCGAGCCGATCGTCTTCGAGAAGGTCGTGTTGTACACGATGCTCTTCGAGGTGGTGGGGCTGGGCTGCGGGTTCGGACCGCTCAACAACCGCTTCTTCCCGCCGATGGGCTCGATCCTGTATTGGCTGCGGTTCGGCACCATCCGGCTGCCACCCTGGCCCGACCGCGTCCCGCTGACCTTCGGCACCAAGCGCAAGCCGGTGGACGTCGCGCTCTATGCCCTGCTGCTCTTGCTGCTGGTGACGGCGTTGTTCACCGACGGCACCGGGCCGATACCAGCGCTCGGCACGAAGGTCGGGGTGCTGCCGATGTGGGAGATCGTGGCGATCCTGCTGGTGCTCGGCGCCGCCGGGCTGCGCGACAAGGTGATCTTCCTCGCCGCCCGTGGTGAGGTCTACGGGTCGCTCACCGTGACGTTCCTGTTCGGCGGGGTGGACATGATCGTCGCGGCCAAGCTGGTGTTCCTGGTGATCTGGATGGGCGCGGCGACGTCCAAACTCAACAAGCACTTCCCTTTCGTCATCTCGACGATGATGTCGAACAACCCGCTGTTCCGGCCGCGGTTCATCAAGCGGATGTTCTTCGAGAAGTTCCCCGACGACCTACGGCCTGGCCTGCTGTCCCGGCTGTTCGCTCACGTCAGCACGTTCATCGAGATGTTCGTGCCGTTGGCGCTGTTCTTCTCACACGGCGGGTGGCCGACCACGGTCGCCGCGATCGTGATGGTGTGTTTCCACCTGGGCATCCTCACCGCGATCCCGATGGGTGTGCCGCTGGAGTGGAACGTCTTCATGATCTTCGGCGTCTTCTCGCTGTTCGTCGGCCATGCCCAGTTGGGCATCAGTGACGTCAAACACCTTGCCCCGGTGGCCATTCTGTTCACCGTGCTGGTGGGCACGGTGATCCTGGGTAACATGTTTCCGCGCAAGATCTCGTTCCTACCGGGCATGCGCTACTACGCCGGCAACTGGGACACCACCCTGTGGTGCATGAAGCCGTCGGCGAACGAGAAGATCGCCCGGGGCATCGTCGCGATCGCCAGCATGCCGCAGGCCCAGCTGGAGCGGTTCTACGGCAAGGACCGCGCGCAGATCCCGATGTACCTCGGATATGCGTTCCGCGCCATGAATACTCACGGCCGTGCCCTGTTCACATTGGCGCACCGCGCGATGGCCGGACAGAACGAGGACGACTACGTCATCACCGACGGAGAACGGATCTGCAGTACGGCCATCGGCTGGAATTTCGGGGACGGTCACATGCACAACGAGCAGCTGATCGCCGCGATGCAACGGCGATGCCGGTTCGAACCGGGCGAGGTGCGCGTCGTCCTGCTGGATGCGCAACCGATCCACCGGCAGATCCAGCGCTACCGGTTGGTCGACGCCGCGACCGGTGAATTCGAACACGGCTACGTGCGGGTGGCCGACATGGTGACCCGCCAGCCCTGGGCCGACGACATCCCGGTCGTGGTGGAGGACTGAGGCTGGCGAGCAGACGCAAAGGCCCCTCATTTCGGCACGAAATGGGCGCCTTTGCGTCTGCTCGCGCTACTCGGCCCGCACTTCCTGAGCGGCGGCGACCATGTTGCGCAACGACGCCGTCACCTCGTCGACGTTACGGGTCTTCAGGCCGCAGTCCGGATTGACCCAAAGTCGCTCAGCAGGAACGGCTTTCAGGGCGGCCCGCAACGACGCGGCCATCTCGTCGGTGCTGGGCACCCGGGGCGAGTGGATGTCGTAGACGCCCGGGCCCACGCTGTTGGAGAAGCCGATCGCGTTCAGGTCATCCAGCACCTCCATGTGCGAGCGCGCCGCTTCGATGGACGTGACATCGGCGTCCAGGTCCGCGATCGCGCCGATCACCTCCCCGAACTCCGAATAGCACAGGTGGGTGTGGATCTGGGTCGAGTCGGCGACACCGGAGGTGGCCAGCCGGAAAGAGCCTACGGCCCAACGCAAGTAGTCCTCCTGATCGGCCCGGCGCAGCGGCAGCAACTCCCGCAGGGCCGGCTCGTCGACCTGGATCACCGCGATCCCGGCGGACTGCAGATCCACCGTCTCGTCCCGGATCGCCAGCGCCACCTGGTTGGCAGTGTCGGCCAGCGGCTGGTCGTCGCGGACGAACGACCAGGCCAGAATGGTGACCGGCCCGGTCAGCATGCCCTTCACCGGCTTGTAGGTGAGCGACTGCGCGTAGCTGATCCAGTCGACCGTCATCGGGTGGGTGCGAACCACGTCGCCGAACAGGATCGGGGGACGCACACAGCGGCTGCCGTAGGACTGCACCCAGCCGTTGTGGGTGGCGAAGAATCCCTGTAGTTGCTCGGCGAAGTACTGCACCATGTCGTTGCGTTCGGGTTCACCGTGCACCAGCACGTCGATCCCCAGCTGCTCCTGCAGCGCGATGACGTCCGCGATCTCCTGCTTCATCCGCCGCTCATATTCGGCCTGGTCGATCCCGCCGTTGCGCAGCGCCGCCCGGGCGATGCGGATCGCGGAGGTCTGCGGGTAGGAGCCGATCGTCGTGGTGGGCAGTGCCGGCAACTCGAGGCGCGCCTCCTGGCTGGCGCGACGCCGGGCGGGATCGCCGCGCTGAACGCCGGCCGCGACAATCGATTGGATGCGCGCCCGGACCTGGTCGTTGTGCAGCCGTGGGTCTTTCTTGCGTGAGGCCACCGCGGCGTTGGACGCCTCGATCTCGTCCGCGACCGCGTCGCGTCCCTCGCGCAGCGCGCGGGCCAGCACGACAACTTCGCGCACCTTCTCGGCCCCGAACGCCAGCCAACTGCGCAGGTTGTCGTCCAGATCGGTCTCGGGCTCCAGCGAGTACGGCACGTGCAGGGTGGAGCACGACGTCGAAACAGCGACTGTCCCTGCCGGTCCCAGCAGGGTGGCCAGCTTGCTCAGCGCCGCCTGCAGATCGGTGCGCCAGATATTGCGGCCGTCGACGATGCCGGCCACCAGCGTCTTGCCGGCCAGCTCCGGAACCGCCGCCACCGCGGTGTCGGGGCCGTAGACCAGGTCGACGCCGATCGCCTCGACCGGCGTGCGGGCCAGCCCCGCGAGCGCTGCGCCCGGGTCACCGAAGTAGGTGGCGACGTGAATGGCCGGGCGGTTGGCCACCGCACCGAGCGTGTTGTAGACGGCTTCGGCGAGCGCGGGCGCGTCGGGGGAGATGTCGGTGACCAGCGCCGGCTCGTCGAATTGCACCCACTGCGCCCCGCCGTCGGCGAGCAGAGACAACAACTCCGAATAGATGGGCATCAATTCCTGCAGCCGCTCGATCGGTGGGCCGGCCCCGTCCACCGCCTTGCTGAGCAGCAGGAAGGTAACCGGCCCGATGATCACCGGGCGCGCCGAAATACCTTGTTGCTGAGCCTCTTTCAGCTCCGAGAGCACCTTGTCCGGATGCAGCGAGAATCGGGTCGAGGGCCCGATCTCAGGAACGAGGTAGTGATAGTTGGTGTCGAACCACTTCGTCATCTCCAGCGGGGCGACGTCGTCGTTGCCTCGCGCGGCGGCGAAGTATCGGTCCAGTTCGTCGGAGATCGCGCCCACCCGCGCGGGCAGCGCGCCGAGCAGCGCCGAGGTGTCCAGCATCTGGTCGTAGTAGGAGAACGTGTTGATGGGCACCGAGTCCAACCCGGCGGCGGCCAGTCCTGACCAGGTGTCGTGGCGCAGGCCGGCGGCGACGGACTCCAGGTCTGATCGGCTGGTGCGGCCGGCCCAATATCCCTCGGTTGCCCGCTTGAGTTCACGGCGCGGGCCGATTCGGGGGGAACCGGTGATGGTGGCGGTAAAAGGTTGACGGCTGACGAACTGGGTCACGAGCGGTCCTTCATTTGACGGTATGGTCACCGCCCGCGGACGCGCAGCCGATCAGCCGGGCGGTGCGCTAGAGCCCGCGTACCACCACGACTGGCTGGCCAAACGCCCTTTCCACGAGGCGATGTGCCGCCGGGCGCGGCGCGCCCGGCACAGCTGGCAGGTCTTCGGACTCACAGGCGCGCACCAATGGATGCACCTACTGGCCGTCGCTTCCCAGCCCCAGAGTTCGAGACCAGTGCTTGAAATTTCGATGACGGCGGTCGTTCCTGCATACCGCTGCGGGACAGTCCCGGATTCTCACCGGGTTCCCTCTCGCGAGGCGGGTGTGCCTCGCTCGATGCCGGCGCCGCGGGGGCGTCGGCAGACCAGTTGCGAGGCTAAGGCTACCCTGCTGGGCGCGTCGCCTACCGCACGGGCGCTAACGCGCTCGCGATCGGCACGTCCCCGTTGTTGAAGTCGATGGTGCGGCGGATGGTCGCATTGTCGGCCAGAGCGGCCGCGACGACGGCCGCAACGTCTTCCCGCGACACCTCGCCCTTGGCCTTGCCTACTTCGATGTGTCCGGTGCCCGGGTCGAGGGTGAGCCGGCCCGGGCCGAGCACGGTCCAGTCCAGGTCGCTGGCGCGCAGATGGGCGTCGGCGGCGGCCTTGGCCTCGGCGTAGGGGAAGAACGAATTGTCCTGCGACACACCATGTCCGGGTCCGGAGCCGAAATACGACACCATCACGAACCGCTTGACGCCGGCCTGTGCGGCGGCGTCGATCACGCGGATGGCCGCGTCGCGGTCCACGGCGTAGGTCCGTGCCGGGTTACCCCCACCGGCCCCGGCGGTGAAGACGACCGCGTCGTGCCCCGCCAGCATTTCGGCCAGTGCGTCGGTGTCGAGTTGCTCGATGTCGGCGGTGATCGCCTCGGCTCCGGTGGCCGCAACCTCGTCTGCATGGTCAGGGTTGCGGAATACCGAGCTGACGCGGTCGCCCCGACGAGTCAGGATCCGGGCCAGGTGCAGCGCGACCTTGCCGTGGCCGCCGATAACAACGATGTGCGCCATGAGTTCCTAGGCTACTTGCGCTACTGGACGGCGCGAACCGCGACACCGCGCAGCACGGTGTCACGAGCCAGGATGAGTGATGCGCGGGTGCCCACCGCACGCAAGATGTTCTCCGGTATCCACTGCATGCCGATGATGCTGCGGGCCAGCATGGTGATGCTGGGCGCGTCGATCCGGATCTCCGAGGATCGAATGCCCTCGGACAGCAGCGATTTCATCTGACGCAACCGAGTCGTATACGACCAGCCGGGGTTTGCGGTGTTCGGTGGTGACTGGCGCATCCAGGCAAGCTGGATCCGGAATTCGTCGGAGAACTGGTCCAGCGCATTGACGTTGACCCAACTCAGCGCATCCAGCTTCTCGATCGGGGTCGCCGGCGAGCGCAGCACGTCCACCCAGCCCGCTTCCACCTTGTGACCGAAGGAACGCATGATGGAAGCCAGCAGTTCGTCTTTGGAGCCGATGACGCGATATACGGTGCCCGTTCCCAGCCCCGCTGCCGCGGCGATGTCTCTGATCGTGGTGACCTCATATCCCTTGCGGCCGAACTCCTTTCGGGCCACCGCACGCAGATGGGACGCCTTGTCGCTGGGATCGGCCTCGCTGTCGCCCGCCCAGGACGCGATGACCGCGCCGGCCGCGGCGAACGCCTGCGACCGGTCCAACGCCTCGTCGGTAGGCGGTTGAGATGCCAACCCCTGCAGCATGATCCGGCACATCAATGCGGCCACCTGGTCGGCGGAGGAGTTGTGCCGGATGACGTCGAGACCTACTTGCAGCATGGTCTGGCAAATCCGGTCGGCCAGCGTCGGGAGATCGATATCGGCCTTGATGTAACCGCTCCATCTGGCGGCACGCAGCGTTTGCAGCATCGCCTCCTGTACGGCGACCGGGCGCTGCTGGGTCAGCTTCATCAGTTCGGGATCGGCGCTCGGGCCCTCGTAGAACGACATCTGCAGGGCGGCCCGGTGCCGCACGGCGCACTTGGCGATCGCCGATCCCAGCTCGATGATCTTTTCGGCGGGTGGCCGCTGGTCCGGTTCGTCCAGCTTCGCCTGGGCGCTGTCCCCGATGCGCGCCAGGTCGGCCTGATAGCGGCGGATCAGTTCGACGAGGATCGCCTCTTTGGATTCGAAATGGTGGTACAGGCTGCCCGGGAGAATGCCTGCCGCGTCGGCGATCTCCTGCAGGGAGGTCCGCAGGCCCGACGAGGCGATCAGCGACGCCGCTGTCTCGAGGATCTCGGTCCGGCGGGTCCCCGACGCGGTTGAACTGTCGGTCATGGCCAGCCGGGCGCGGACGACTGCGATGCCGGCAACGTGCGCAAGTCGTCCTCCTGTGAACCAAATCTTTGGTAGAGGCTATCAGACCGGCTGGGGTAAACGTGCTGCTGAGACAGCGTGCGGTGGGTGGGTGAACGTCATCCTCAGCGACGACACCGCGCCGAGCGCAGACGCCGAACACTTCCTCGAAGATCGAGCCCGGGGCGGTGAACGGCTGGGTCGCCGACACCTCCGACAGATGTGCTGCGATGTATGCGGACGATCGCGACCTGCCCGGCAAAATCGACGGAGTCAGGCATCTCGGCCCTTTTCTGCCAGGAGTGCACCGATCTCGGTGAGGTAGCGGTCCGCGCCTCCACCTAAGGCGCTCCAGTTCAGCAGACGCTTGAGATAGAGATGGGCGTCGTGGTCCCAGGTGTAGCCGATACCGCCGAAAATCTGGATCGCCGTATCGCCGACGGTGGCCAACCGCCCGGCGAACGCCTTGGCTCGCGCCGCGGCAAGATGGCGGTCTCCCGGTGAGTCCGCGGCCGCCCACAGTGCATGGATCACCCCGCTGCGAGCCAGCTCGACCGTCTCGAACATGTCGACGCACAGGTGCTGGATCGCCTGAAACGATCCGATGGGCGCCCCGAACTGGTTGCGGGTCTTGGCATAGTCGATGGCTATCTTCATGACGGCGGTGGCGGCGCCCAACGCGTCGGCGGCCGCGGCGATCAGCACGTCGTCAGTGACCGCTTGGACATCTTCGGCCGACACAGTGCCCAGTCGCTGCGCGCTCGCATTGTCCAGCTGAACTTGAAAGTGCTTGCGGGTCTGGTCAATACCGCGCTCGGCCGTCACCGTGACGCCGGGGGCGGCCGCTTCGATCGCGAAAAGTCCGGTGCCATCGGAGACCAGCAGCACGTCGGCGGCCGCCGCGTCGGGCGCGGCCACCGGTGGCGAGCAGACGCTAAAGCCCCCGTTTCGTGCCGAAACGAGGGGCTTTAGCGTCTGCTCGCCCAAGCTCAGCACCGTGACGACGGCGGTGCCGGCGGCGATCCCGGCCAGCATCTCGGCGGCCGGCTGGCCGCCGACCGCCGTCAGCATCCGCGTCGCCGCCACGGCAGTGGACAACCACGGACCTGAGTGCAACGCGGCGCCGAGTTCCTCGGCGACGATGCCGGCCTCGACCATCGTCATGCCCGCGCCGCCGAACTCCGCCGGCACCAACACGCCGGTCGCGCCCAGGTCCGCCAAACCACGCCACACCGCTTCGGTGGTGCCGGTCGGATCGTCGAGCATCGGACGCACATGACCCGAAATCGATGCTCGCTCAGCAAGAAAGCGTCGTACCGTGTCGGCCAGCGCGACCTGTTCGTCGTCCAGTTCGAGGTTCATCGGCGCGGCAACCCCAGCACTCGCTGAGCGGTGATGTTCTTGGTGATCTGGGTGGTGCCACCGGCGATGGTCAGCGATCGCGACGTCAACCGGTAATCACTCCACCGGCCGTGCACGCCACGGGTGCCGAGCACGTCGAACGCCAACGCCGCGAGCTGCTGGCCGATCTCACCCCACACCGTCTTCGCCAGGCTGGCCGACCCGAAGGCCGTCTTCTCCGAGCCACCGTGCAGCGAGGCCGAAATGGACCGCTGACACAGTACCTCGAGATACTTGATGCGGACCGCGATCTCGCCCAGGCGCCGCAGGACCACCGGATCAGTCAGTGCGTCCCCGGCTTCCGCGAGATCGGCGACCAGTTCGTCGAGTCGCAATTCCAATTCCGCGTACAGGCGTGCCGCGCCGGCGCGTTCGTGGCTCAGCGTCGTGGTGGCGACCTGCCAGCCGCCGTTGAGAGGACCGAGCAGCGCGTCTGCCGGAACTCGCACGTCGTGTAGGAACACCTCGGCGAAATCGGTGTCGCCGTTGAGGGTTACCAGTGGACGCGCCTCAATGCCGGGCAGCGTCATGTCCACGATCAGACAGGAGATGCCTTTGTGCTTGGGTGCTTCGGGATCGGTGCGGACATACAACTGGCACCACTTCGCCTTGTGGCCCAACGAGGTCCAGATCTTCTGCCCGGTGACGACGAAGTCGTCGCCGTCGCGCACCGCGCGGGTGCGCAGCGCCGCCAGATCGGATCCCGCATCGGGCTCCGACATGCCCTGGCACCAGATGTCGTCGGCGCGCATCATCCGGCGCAGCAGCGTCGTCTTCTGCGATTCGGTGCCGTACTGCATGATCGCCGGCGCGATGTTATTCATTCCGATGACGTTGAGCGGCAACGGTGCTCGGGCCCGTGTGGTTTCTTCGGTGTAGACGAGTTGTTCCAGCACGGTCGCACCGCGGCCGCCGTACTCGACAGGCCACGAGACCGCCGCCCACCCCGCGTCAGCCATGGTGGCGTTCCACGCCCGCAGCTTGTCGAAGACTGCGTCGTCGCGGCCTGAGGGCCGCCGCGCGTCGATCAGTTCTTCAGTCAGATTGGCCGACAGCCAGGCGCGCAGGTCGGCACGGAACTGCTCCACCTCGGCCGGGTATGAGAAGTCCACGTTTGCGTTCGAACCCCGTATCGCTTCGAGCCTGATTGACTGCGCCTGGACCGGACTTTACGTTGGAACAGATATTTGGTCAATCCAAGTCGCAGCTCGGCCGGAGGTGTGCCCGTGGACGACGACGCTGTGAACGACGACGCTCGGGCCGGCCGGCTGCTGGCCACGCGGCGACCTCGGACCACTCCGGCGGCGGAGAAGCACACCTGGGCTGGGGGTACGGCGTGCATGTCTGCCTGGGCATGCACCTGGCGCGCCTCGAGATGCGGACTGCAGTGAACCTGCTGCTGGACCGGCTGCCGAACCTGCGCCTGGATCCCGACGCCGACGACCCGCACATCCGCGGTCAGGTCTTCCGTTCGCCCACGTCGGTACCCGTGCTCTTCGATGCCCAGTAGGTCCCTGGGTGCTTTCCGGTAAGCCTCACCGTAGAGTTACTGTCTAACGGGTGGCCGTTTCCGTCCCGGCGCTCTCACCAGCGCCTTGTCAAAAGAGAGCTGAACAGATATGGCTGACACTGTAAAGGTCCGGTTCGAGCCGAAGATGATGATCGACGGCAAGCTCGTCGACGGCCAGGCCGGCACGTTCACCAACATCAACCCGGCGACCGAGGAGTCGCTCGGCGAGGTCGCCGACGCCTCCAAGGAGGACATGCACCGGGCCATCGACGCCGCCCGGCGCGCCTTCGACGAGACCGACTGGTCCACCAACCGCGAATTGCGCAAGCGCTGTCTGCTGCAACTGCACGACGCGATCGAGGAGGAGAAGGAGGAGCTGCGTGAGGAGCTGATCCTGGAAGTGGGGTCGCCGCGGGCGATCACCTTCGGCCCCCAGCTGGACGCGCCGCTGGCCGACGGCCTGAAGTACCCGGCCAGGCTCATCGACGCCTATCCCTGGGAAACCGACCTCGGCGACCGGGTGATCAGCCTGACCGGCGCCAACACGTCCATCAGGCAGTGGCGCGAGCCGGTGGGCGTGGTCGGCGCCATCGTGCCGTGGAACTTCCCGTTCGAGGTCACCCTGAACAAGCTCGGTCAAGCACTGGGCACCGGCAACACGGTTGTGCTCAAGCCGGCGCCCAACACTCCGTTCAACGCGACCCGGCTGGGACGGCTGATCACCGAGAAGACCGACATCCCCGCCGGCGTGGTCAACGTCGTCACCGCATCGGACCACTTTGTGGGAGAAGAACTTACGCTGTCGCCGAAGGTGGACCTGATTTCGTTCACCGGCTCGACGGTGGTGGGCAAACGGATCATGGAAAAAGGCGCGGCCACCATGAAGCGGCTGTTCCTCGAGCTGGGCGGCAAGTCGGCCACCATCGTGCTCGAGGACGCCGATTTCGGGCTGGCCTGCGCCATCGGCATCGCGCCGTGCATGCACGCCGGGCAGGGCTGCGCCAACCCGACCCGGATGCTGCTGCCGCGCTCGCGCTATGACGAGGGCGTGGCCATTCTCAAGAGCATCTACGAGAACGTCACCTGCGGGGACCCGCAAGACCCCGGAACCCTATGCGGCCCGGTCATTTCCGAGCGGCAGCGGGACCGCGTCATGGGCTACATCCGCAAGGGTGTCGAAGAAGGCGCCACCGCCCTGGTCGGCGGACCGGACGCGCCTACCGGCTTCGAGAGGGGATTCTTCGTCCGCCCAACCCTTTTCACCGACGTCGACAACTCCATGACCATCGCCCAGGAGGAGATCTTCGGTCCGGTGCTGTCGGTCATCCCCTTCGACGACGAGGAAGACGCCATCCGCATTGCCAACGACAGCGTCTACGGGCTGGCCGGCAATGTCATGTCGGGTTCGCTCGAGCACTCGCTGGCGGTGGCGCGGCGGATCAAGGCCGGCTTCATCGGCGTCAACGGCGGCGCGCCCTACGGTGCCGACGTACCGTTCGGCGGCTACAAGCACAGCGGTGTCGGACGCCAGAACGGCATCGCCGGATTCGACCAGTACACCGAGATCAAGTCGGTGGGCTACCCGGTCGGATAATTTTTTTCCGCGAAGTGTCCTGATCGGTCCCGCGGCATTCGTCCTCTTGGTGAGATCGGGGAAGTGCCCGGATCACGATCGGTACAGGAGGACACCATGCCGCAATACGCCGCGCTCACCTACACCAGGGACGTCGACTGGTCGGCGCCCGAACAGGCCGGCGACATGGCCGAATACATGAAGTTCGGCCAGGACCACGGCGACGCCATCCGCGGCGGCGCCGCGCTGTATCCGACCGGCACCGCGACCACCGTGCGCGTCAGCGGCGCGCGCGGCGGCGACGTCGTCACTAGCGACGGCCCGTACGCCGAGACCAAAGAGGCGTTGACCGGCTTCTACCTGATCGAGGCCGCCGACCTGGACGAGGCCCTGCGCATCGCGGCGGAGATCCCGGCCGCCTGGGACGGCGCCGTCGAAGTGCGTCCGGTGATCGAGTTCGGCGGTTGACCGCCGGTTGATGGACGCCGACGCCGCGCTGGGCGAAACCGTCCGGATGGAGGGCACGCGCATCCTGGCGACCCTCATCCGGACGGTCGGCTCGCTGCCACTCGCCGAAGACGCGGTGCAGGAAGCTGCGTTGCGGGCGTTGCGCGAGTGGCCCCGCACCGGGGTGCCCGAGGAACCACGCGCCTGGCTGACGGTAACCGCGCGCCGGGTCGCGATCGACCTGCTGCGCCGGGAAGGCGCCCGGGCCCAGAAGGAGCGTGCCAGCGTGGAACTTACGGTTCCGGACCTGCCGCCCGACAGCGTGGTGGCCGATGACCGGCTGCGGCTGATCTTCACCTGCTGCCATCCAGCGCTCGCGTTGGAGGCCCAGGTGACTCTGGCGCTGCGTACCCTGTGTGGCCTGTCGTCGGCGCAGATCGCGGCGGTGCTGCTGACCAGTGAAGCGGCGGTTGCCAAGCGTCTCACCCGGACACGGAAAAAGATTGCCACCGCGGCGATCCCGTATCGGGTTCCGGCCGACGAGGAGTTGCCCGCGCGCCTGGCCGCGGTGTGCGCGGTGCTGCACACGTCCTACACGATCGCGCACACCGCGGCCGGCGGCGACCGGTTGATCGACGTCGACGGCACCCGCGAGGCGATGCGGTTGGCGCGCCTGGTGCATGACCTGATGCCCGACGAGCCCTCGCCGATGGCGGTGCTGGCACTGCAGCTGCTGACCGAATCCCGGCGTGCCGCGCGCGTGAACGAGGCAGGGGAACCGATCCCGCTGTCTGACCAGGATCGCTCGTTGTGGGACGCCAGTGCGATTGCCGAAGGGCTTGCGCTGCTTGATGATTCGTTACGCCGCACCGGCGCGGTCGCTGACCCCTATCAGTTGCAGGCGGCGATCGCCGCCGAGCACGCGCGGGCCGCTTCGTACGAGGCGACCGACTGGGCCGAGATCGTGCGACTCTACGACCTGCTCATATCGGTCCGGCCCAGTGCTCCGGTCGCTCTGGCGCGGGCCGTGGCGCTGGCCGAACGAGACGGACCGGCAGCCGGACTGGCGGCACTGGAACCGATTGAGCCCGACCCGCGCTGGCACGCCGTCCGCGGTGAATTGCTCTCTCGCCAGGGCCGATTCGCCGAGGCGGTGGCGGCTACGAGGAGCTCACTTACCGACGCGGTCACCGGGCCCGAGCGCATGTATCGTCAGCGGCGGATCGCCGAATGGCAGGCACGTAGCGGAGTTCAGGAGATCCGCGGCGGCCTCGGTCTGGATGAATCCCGGCACCAGGATGTCGACTCGGCCGCGGTTACGGATCTCCGCGACCGGCGAGATCGCCGGTGACGGCGCTGTCGAAGTGCATCGTGACGCGGGTGCCGGCAGGGGTGCGGTTGGTCTCGACGTGGTCCGAAAGCCGGCTGATGAGCGTCAGTCCGCGGCCGCGTCGGGTACCGCGCAGGCTGGCCGCGGAATCGCCGACCCAGCGACCGGTATCGCTGACGGTGAGAGTAACCGCCTGCTCTCGCAACAAGCCCTCAATCGAGACGGTGTTGCGCTGGTCGCTGTGGCCGCCGTGTTCGACGGCGTTTGTCACGGCCTCTGTTGCCGCCAGCAGGATGTCGAAGTGGCGTTCTTCGGAGAACTCGATGGCGCTGAGCCAGTGCCCGAGTTGTTGGCGCGCGTGCGGAACGTAGACCGGTACGGCGGGGAACGCGGTTGCGAAACTGCGTGCGGTCAAGTGGTTGGGCCGTACCGCGAGGACTACGACATCGTCGCGGTAGCCCGACTTCGGAGCCATCTTGGCCAGCAGGTCGGCGCACAGCGATTCGACCGGAAGGTGCGCGCACTCTGCCGCCACGGAATGTAGGCGGGCGAAGCCGATGTCGAGGTCTTCATGCGGGCGCTCGATGAGACCGTCGGTGTAGAGCAGCAGCGCGCTTCCCGGTGCCAGAACCGCCGTGGCGGTGTGGTCAGTAGAACTGTCTTGGGAATGTCGGCCGGCGGCGATCGGCAGACGCCGGCCGCTGCGCAGGAACTCTGGCTCGCGGTCAGGATGGATCACCAGCGGGAACGGGTGTCCGGCGCAGCTGTAGGCGACCGTGGCGCCACCGCCGCCTGGATCGATGTCGACAATCGCGTAAGCCACTGTCGTGCAGCGCGCGCTCGGGACACTGGCTGCGGCGTACCTGTCCAGCACGTTGAGCACCGCCCCCGGGTCGTCGGCGGTGAGCGCCGAGGCGGCCACTACGGCTCGCAGGTTGCTCATGACGATGGCCGCGTTCAGCCCGTGGCCGACTACATCTCCGACCGACAAGCCGAGGCGGCGTGCGCGATCGATAGGCGTGACCGAGAACCAGTCCCCGCCAACGCCAAGTGCTTCACCGGCGGGCTGGTAGCGGGCCGCGACCACCGCAGCGGTCGAACTGTGGTCCACCTCGAGTAGGTGTTCCTGGAAGTCGATCGCCATGCGATGCTCGTGTGCATTGATGCGGACCCGATCCAGCGCCGCTGAGGTCAGCTGCGCAATTCGCGCGAACATGTCGAGCTCTTCAGTGCCGAATTGCCGCGGCGCGGGCCACAGCAGACTAAGCACCGCCACGGTTCTGCCGGAGGAATCCGGCAGTGGATGCACGACACACGCGCGGATACTGGCTGCGGTGTCGGTCACTCGGTGCTGATAGCGGATGGGAAGATCAAACGTGTCCGGGATGACCATCGGCTCGCCGGTTCGAATAACGTCCACTTCCACCCATGGCGACTCCAGCGCGGCCACGTGGTAGCGGTTGCGCAGTTCGGCTGGTAGCTCACCGTGGTACTCGAACCGAATGTGGTGTTCCTGCTCGACGACTCCGATAGTGACCGCGCCGGCATCGGCGGAGGCAAGCGAAGAATCCAGCACGGCGGCCATGATTCCGGCGACCGAGTCGGTGGCCTGCAGCGCGGCATCCAGTTCCACCAGTTCGGCAGCGAGTCCCTGCTGCGCTTCACGCCGCTGCCGGTCGCGTTCGCGTCTGACCGCAGTCAACCGCGCCCGTAATCGGTCGATGAGATCTTGGGAGCCAAACGGTTTCGGTAGGTAGTCGTCGGCGCCGCCGGCAAAACCTTCCCGGGCGGCGTCCGCGCCCGCCCGGGCGGAGAGCATCAGCACCGGCGTGGCCGCCAGCATCGGATCAGCGCGGATCGCCGCGGCGAGGGCAAAACCGTCCATGCCCGGCATCATGACGTCGGTGACAACGGCGTCCGGACGCCGCTCGCGGCATGCGGCCAGCGCCGACTGACCGTCAGCGACGAGCACGGTGTCATAGTGCTCGGAGAGCACTCGGTCGAGATGGGCCCGCATATCGGCGTTGTCGTCGGCGATCAGCACCAACTGGCGGGGCGCGACCGGCGAGGTCGCGACCGCCGAGTGCTCCACCGGTGAGAGCCACTGGTTCACTTGGGCGACATAGGGATTGGTCTCATCCGGCTTGCCGACATCCGGATGATCACCCGGTTTGTCGAGCGCCCGCGGTAGCCGAATGGTGACCACCGTCCCGTGTCCGACTTCACTGTCGATGTGCACCGTCCCCCCGTGCAGATCGACCAGTCCGCGCACCAGCGAGAGCCCGATGCCGGTTCCTTCAACGCTGCGGCCGGCAACGTTGTTGGCGCGGTAGAAGCGTTCGAAGAGCCGATCCAGGTCCTCCCCGGCAATCCCTACTCCGGTGTCTCGGACCACGACCACACAGTGCGCCGCATCGACGCGCGCTGTCACCGAGATCGACCCTGCCAGTGTGTATTTCACCGCGTTGGAGAGCAGGTTGAGCATGATCGTCTCCCACATGCCCCGATCGAGCTGGGCGGGCGCCGGCTGGCAATCGATCACCAGTTCCAAGTCGGCACGGCTACAGATGTCGGAGAACGACGATGCGATGTCAGCGGTGAGTGCGCCCACGTCGCTGGTCACCAGGTTGGCAGCGGCGCGGCCCGCTTGGAGGCGCGAGAAGTCGAGTAACGAGTCCACCAGGCGCAACAGCCGGGCGGCGTTTCGTCGTGCGATATCCAGGCGATGTGCCCGCAGGCTGTTCGGCTCTGCGTCCGCCAGCTCGTCGTCGAGGGGCCCCAGCAGCAACGTCAGCGGTGTGCGGAACTCGTGGCTGATGTTCGTCAGGAACACCGTTTTCGCCTCATCCAGCTCGGCAAGCGCCTCCGCGCGCTGGCACTGCAGCTCGTAGGAGGCCGCTGCGGCAAACGCCGAGGAAAGCTGGTCGGCGAGCAGATGGAAAAAGCCGCGGTATTGGTGATCGAGCCGGCAGCCGGGGTTGATTCCCACCACCAGCGCTCCGGTGGTCGAGCCCACTCCCACCGGCAGAACCATCGCCTGCTCCGGGCAGCGGTCGCCAAGGGCAGCGGGCAGGCCGGGGATCGCCAGCCCGACGGCCTCGACGATACGGCTCTCGGCCCGCGATGCCGGGGACCACTGGGTCAGCTCCGCTAGGGAGTGCGGCAATACCGGCAGCGCCGACGCCGTGGCTCCGCGCAGGGTGAGCGCGTCAGCCTTCTCGTCGGCGACGTAGACGGCAACGAAGGGCAGATCCGGAATGGCCGAGCTGTTGCTGCACACGTCGACCGCCGCGCTGATAGCGCCGTCAATGCTGTGGACCTCCATGACAGCCGACGCCACGCTGTTGAGCAAATGCAGCCGGCGTTCGCCCATCACCCGCTCGGTGGTTTCGGTCAGAATCGAGACGCTGCCGCTGAAATGGCCGCGGGCATCGATGAGGGGACTCACCGTGAAAGTGAAATAGCGGTCGAATCGGTGGCCACCGGACACCATGGGCACAAGCAGATCCTCGCGCCAGGTGGTCTCACCGGTTGTCACGGCGGTGTCGAACATGGGGCCGATCGTGTCCCAGATGTCCCACCACGCCTCGCTGCCGCGCCGCCCCAGGGCCGCGGGATGCCTGTCAGCGGCCACCACCCGGTAGGCGTCGTTATAAAGCAGGAACATGTCCTGCGGATTCAGCCACAGCGACGTGGGAAACCTGGACGTCAGCGCCTCGGCCACGGCAAAACGGTGCTCGGCCGGCCATCGGTCAAGCGGCCCGAGGGGGTGCGACGCCCAATCGAATTCGGCTATGCGTCGGCCCATTTCGCCGCCCAGCGCGGCCGCGCAAGCGAGGTCCTCGGGTATCTGCCTCGTCAGGCCTGGGCCGTCCTGGGGCTGGTCGAGCTCGGTCATGTCACCAGGGACAACGTTGCCGTCGAACGGTTCGCGAATTTGTGCATCGTCGCGCGGAAGGGGTTGGTGCCACAGTTGCCATCGCCACTTTGCCGGAACCGCCATCACAGGGAACGTCGCGGTGTCACCGCTTTCTCGTGGACGAGCGTACCCCGCCAGCTGCCCGTGAATCCCCGATGAGCGGTGTACTTCCGGACGGCTGGGGCCGCCGGAGCCGTGGGCATGTTTTGCAGACGATGTGAAGCATGTCAGCACCAGTGGCGCATACGGCCTTCGGCCGAGTTAATCTGATTTGCCTATTAATGCCGTTGCGAGTCGCGGGGTAGTCACAATGAATCTGCTCACGGTGGACCATCAAGTGCAGCCTGAAGCGGTAGTCGTGCGTGCGGTAGGCGAAGTTGACGTATCCACTGTCGACGAAATGGTCCGCCACCTGATCGCCGGCGCCGATGCTGCCTCCGCCCACCCCGCTGCACTTCTCATCGCCGACCTGTCCGCGGTGACCTTTCTCGCCAGCGCCGGATTGCAGGCACTACTTGACTGCCAGAAAAAGTGCCAGTCTGTCGGCGCGACGCTACATGTGGTGGCGAACCAACCGGCTGTCGTGCGTCCCCTCAAGCTCACCGGCCTTGATCGAGCCTTCCGGGTCTACGCCGCTTTCAGCGACGCGCTGCCGGCTGTCGAACAGGAATCCGGTTAGCCGGATTCGCTCGCTGCGCCGAGTCGGTGCCGTCATCATGCCTTTTGACGACGAAGTGGACGCGGCGTGAAATATGGCGTCCCGAATTACCGATAGGCGGTTTGCTGGCGGAAGAAAAGCGCTCTCAAATACCCGAATTTCGGGCGGACTCGACGCCGGTGCGGGCGTCCGCTGTTAGCGGGGCCGTCGTGGTAGGCGCCACCGTGATGGCCCAGGACGGGAGTTCAGCGGCAGGAGTAGCGGCAACCCCGTTCTGAGGCCGGAACGGCGCCGGCCGACGGGCCCTTCCGCACCCGCCGCCCGCCCAACCAACCGCATGGTTGACAATTGGTACTGAGCACGGTCGTAGTACTCATTGTCAAAGGAGACATTCTCATGGCTGAAGCAGTCATCGTCGAGGCAGTTCGTTCCCCCATCGGCAAGCGCAACGGAGGACTGTCCGGGGTGCACCCGGCCGAGCTGTCTGCGCAGGTCCTCAACGGTTTGGTGACCAAAGCCGGCATCGACCCCGAACTCGTCGACGACGTCATCTGGGGTTGCGTGATGCAGGCGGGTGAGCAGGCCCTCGACATCGGCCGCACTGCCCTGCTGACCGCCGGCTGGCCCGAGACGGTGCCCGGCGTGACCGTCGACCGCCAGTGCGGGTCGAGCCAGCAGTCCGTGCACTTCGCCGCGGCCGGCGTGGTGGCCGGTCACTACGACGTGGTGGTCGCCGGCGGTGTCGAGTCGATGTCACGGACCCCGATGGGCGCGTCCCTGGCCAACGGTGGGCGGCCGTACCCGGAGGGCTTCCTGGGCCGCTACGAAGGCAAGATCCCCAACCAGGGCATCGGCGCGGAGATGATCGCCGAGCAGTGGGGCTTCTCCCGCCTCGACCTCGACCAGTTCTCGCTGGACTCTCACGAAAAGGCCGCTGCCGCACAGGATGCCGGCGCGTTTGACGACCAGATCGTGGGCATCAAGGATGCCGACGGCAACGTGCTGCTCAAGGACGAGGGCATCCGCCGCGGCACCCCGATGGAGAAGATGGCCTCGCTGAAGCCGGCGTTCAAAGAGGACGGCGTGATTCACGCGGGCAACTCCTCGCAGATTTCCGATGGTTCGGCCGCGCTGCTGTTCATGTCGGCCGAGAAGGCCAAGGAACTGGGCATGAAGCCGATCGCCAAGGTGCACACGGCGACCCTGGCCGGCGCCGACCCGGTGATCATGCTGACCGCGCCCATCCCGGCCACGCAGAAGGTGCTCAAGCGCTCCGGGCTGTCCATCGGCGACATCGGCGCTTATGAGGTCAACGAGGCGTTCGCGCCGGTTCCGCTGGCCTGGCTGAAAGACATCGGCGCCGACGAGAGCAAGCTGAACCCCAACGGTGGGGCGATCGCGCTGGGCCACCCGCTCGGCGGATCCGGCGCCCGCATCATGACCACGCTGCTGTATCACATGCGGGACAAGGGAATTCGCTATGGCCTGCAGACCATGTGTGAGGGTGGCGGCCAGGCCAACGCGACCATCCTGGAGCTGCTGTGACGGACGTGCCCGGCGCTCTGGTTGAGCGCCGCGGCAACGTCATGATCATCACCATCAACCGCCCGGAGGCCCGCAACGCGGTCAACGGCGCGGTCAGCATCGGGGTCGGGGACGCGCTGGAGGAAGCCCAGCACGACCCCGACGTGCGGGCAGTGGTGATCACCGGCGCGGGCGACAAGTCGTTCTGCGCTGGCGCCGACCTCAAGGCGATCTCGCGGCGGGAAAACATCTACCACCCGGATCGTCCGGAGTGGGGCTTCGCCGGTTACGTGCACCACTTCATCGACAAGCCCACCATCGCCGCGGTCAACGGGACCGCCCTCGGGGGCGGCACCGAGCTGGCGTTGGCCAGCGACCTGGTGGTGGCCGACGAGCGCGCCCAGTTCGGGCTGCCCGAGGTCAAGCGCGGGCTGATCGCAGCCGCCGGCGGCGTGTTCCGGATCATGGACCAGCTGCCGCACAAGGTCGCGATGGAGTTGCTGCTGACCGGTGAACCGCTGACCGCGTCGGACGCCTACGAGTGGGGGCTGATCAATCAGGTGGTCACGAAAGGTGCGGTGCTGGATGCCGCCCTGACTCTGGCCGCGCGGGTGACCAGCAATGCGCCGCTGTCGGTGCAGGCCAGCAAGCGCATCGCCTACGGCGTCGACGAGGGTGTGATCACCGCCGAGGAAGTGGGCTGGGACCGCACCATGCGCGAGATGCGGTCGCTGATCAGGTCCGAGGACGCCAGGGAAGGTCCACTGGCCTTCGCCGAAAAGCGCGAGCCGGTCTGGAAGGCGCGTTAGCCCGGCGAGCAGACGCAAAGACCCCGTGGAGCGCACGCTCCCGGGGGCTTTTGCGTCTGCTCGCCAGGGTTATGAAGCCAGCACGTTGACGCCCCACTGGAACAGGGGCGGCAAGGCGCTGCAGGCGGGCACGATGGCGCGACGCACCGCGCGCGGGGTGCTGGCCAGTACCAGACCCCGGGTGAGCAGCCGGTAATCGCGGGTCACCTTGTGCCACGCGCGCTCGTAGGCCTGCGGGGTGTCGTCGGCGAGCGCGCCGACCGCGGCGGCGGCCTGTTTGACCGCCAGGCTGATGCCTTCACCGGTCAGCGCGTCCTCGTAGCCGGCGGCATCGCCGACCAGCAGCACCCGGCCGGCCACCCGTCGTGACACCACTTGCCGCAGCGGGCCGCAACCGCGCGCCGCTGTCCGGTCAGCGCCGTCCAAATGCTTTGCCAGCCAAGGGAACCAGTCCAGTTCGGGGCGCTGGCGGGACAGGATCGCCACGCCCACCAGATCGGGTTCCACCGGGGTCACATATGCCTCGCCCCAACGCGACCAATGCACTTCGACGAACTCCGACCAGGCCGGCACCCGGTAGTGCCAGCGCAATCCGTGGCGACGCGGGGTGCCGCGGGTCGCGGCGATCCTGACCGCGCGGCGCACGGCCGAATGCAGTCCGTCGGCGCCCACCAGCCATCTCGTCCGGACGCCTGCCGCGGACACCCCGTGTGCGTCTTGCTCGACGGTGCTCACCTTCGTCCGAATCCATTCCGTATCAACCGCTTTGGCCCGCGCCTCGAGCGCCGCGTGCAAGGTGGTGCGCCGTACTCCACGGCCCGGGCCTGTTCTGAACAACGCCTCGGCCCGGCGATGCTCACTGGCGTAAGCGATTCCGCGAAACGGCATACCGGCCGGGTCGACACCGAGGGATGTCAGCTCGGCGAGCCCGCCGGGCATCAGTCCCTCCCCGCAAGCCTTGTCGATAGGACCTTCGCGTGGCTCGGCCAAGAGAACCGAAAGTCCTTGCCGTCGTGCATGTAATGCGGTGGCCAGACCGCCGGGCCCGCCCCCGACGATCAGCAGGTCGGCGTCGTAATCGGTCATGCGTAACCCAGCACCGAGTTCTCGACCCGCAACCGGACCGACAGCAAGGCGGCATTGGCCAGGGTGAAGATAACCGCGGTCAGCCAGGCGGTGTGCACCATCGGCAGGGCGACGCCTTCGACCACCACCGCAACATAATTCGGGTGATGCATGAACCGGTAGGGGCCCTTCTGCACCAGCGGCTGGTGCGGCAGCACGATCACCCGGGTATTCCACCGCTTGCCCAGCGAGGTGATGCACCACCAGCGCAAACCCTGGCACAGCGCCAGCACCACCACCATCGACCACCCCAGCCACGGGATGAACGGACGGTGCAGTGCCCACGGTTCAACCAGGCAGCCGACCAGCAGGGCGGTGTGCAGGATGACCATCACCACGTAGTGCGGCCGGCCGAATTCCTTGCCGCCCTGGGCAAATGACCATTTCGCGTTGCGGCGCGACACCACCAGCTCGGCCAGGCGTTCCAGCACGACCGCCGAGATCAGCAGGTAATAGGGTCCTACCATCGCAGCAGCACCAATTCCGAGCAGAACGCCGGCCCCATCGCGATCATCAGCCCGACCGAACCGGCCGACGGGGGATCGGCCAGGTTAGCGGCCAGCACGTCGAGCACCGACACCGAAGACAGATTGCCATTGTCCCGCAACGACTTCCGCGTATGATCGAGCGCATCGCCGGGCAAACCCAGACCCTTTTCCACCGCTTCGATCACCCGGGGCCCGCCCGGGTGGCAGATCCAAGTGGAGACGTCCTCCGGGGTCAACCCGTGGTCGGCCAGGAAGGTACGCACGTCATCGCCCAGATACTTCTCAACCACCGTCGCCACGTCGGCCGAGAGCATGATCCGGAATCTGTCACTGCCGATGTGCCAGCCCATCACCTCTTCGGTGTCGGGGTAGATGCGGCTGCGGGTGGCCAGCACCTTCGGGCCTGGAGTGTCGCGGCGCGCCCCGGTGGCCACGACGGCGGCCGCGCCGTCACCGAAGAGACTGGAAGCGACGAGATTGGCCACGGAACTATCTTCGCGCTGAATGGTCAGGGAACATAACTCGACCGCCAGCAGCACGCCCACCTGCTCCGGAAAGGCTCGCAGATAGTCGTGCATCCGCGCCACGCCGGCCGCGCCCGCGACGCAGCCCAGGCCGAACAACGGGACTCGTTTGACGTCCTGGCGCAGCCCCACCCGTTTGGCCAGGCGCGCCTCCAGCGTCGGCACCGCCAGACCGGTGACCGTCGTCGAGAAGACGATGTCGACCTCCGATGGATGCACCGTCGCCTTGTCCAACGCTCGCAGCAGCGCATGTTCGGCCAGGTCCAGCGCGACCCCGATGAAAGCGTCGTTGGCCTCGCTGAAGCCGCTCAGGTCGGCATAGCGCGCCAGCGGCAGCGCGGTGTGGCGTGATTCGACGCCGCTACTCAACGCGAAACGCCGGAATTCCGGTCCGGCGAAGTCGGTGAGCGCGGCGATGGTGTCTTGTTGGCTGTTGAGGTGCCGCGGAAACTGCACGGCTACCCCGCACACCGACGGCGTGTTCTCGGCAACTGGCGTCCGCGTACCGGGACGTGCCGAATCTCCCCCTGAAGTGATGTTCATATAGCCGGTCACGGTGCCGCCGCCGCGAGGGTTCACCACGGCGTTGACCTGCACCGATTTGCCGACGCCTGGTTGGGGGTACCTGACTGGGGACAGTTGCGTTGCAACGTGGGGCTTTTGGCCCTTTCAACGGCCCTGAACTCGACAGTTAGGTTGAAAATATGCGGATTCTGGTGACAGGCGCCACTGGCTATGTGGGGTCACGCCTGGTCACGGCGCTGCTGGCGGACGACCACGAGGTGGTGGCTGCCAGCCGAAACCCCGGCAGCCTCAAGCGCTTTGGGTGGTCGGACGAGGTCAAGGCGGTCCAGCTGGACGCGTCGGATTCCGCGTCGGCGCGGGCGGCCTTCGAGGCGGCCGGCCCGGTCGAGGTGGTCTATTACCTGGTGCACGGGATCGGGCAGGCCAACTTCCGCGAAGCCGACAACGCCGCGGCCGCCAACGTCGCCGCCGCGGCCCGCGACGCCGGCGTGCGCCGCATCGTCTACCTGGGCGGGTTCGTGCCCGACGACGAGGCCCTGTCCGAACACCTGACCAGCCGCGCCGAAGTCGCGGAGTCCCTGATGGTGGACAACGGTCCAGAGCTGGTGTGGCTGGGGGCGGCGCTGATCATCGGAGCCGGATCGACGTCGTTCGAGATCCTGCGCTACGTCGGCGACCGGTTCCCGGTCATGCCGATGCCGAGCTGGATGCACAATCCCCTGGACCCGATCTCCATCCGCGACGTCCTGCACTACCTGGTGGCCGCCGCCGACCCCGACCTGGTTCCGGCCGGCGCTTACGACATCAGCGGTCCGGAGTCCACCTCGTACCGCGACCTGCTCAAGCGGTATGCCCGCATCTCCGGACGGTGGCACGCCGCATGTCGCGTCCCCGGCATCGACACCTCGATGGCGTCGCTGTTCGCCGCGATCGCCCTCCCGGTGCCCAGGGGGCTGGCCGGGGACCTGGTGGAATCGCTGGACCATCCCATGCGAGCATCGGGCGCCGGCCTGCAGAACACGGTGCCCGACCCGCCTGGAGGTTTGCTGGGCATCGACGAGGCGATTTCGCTGGCCTTGTCCGGCCACACCGAGCACCCGCCCCGCCCGGTCAGCGCACTCGCCGACCCGCACCACCTCGCCGACACCGACCCGATATGGGCGGGCGGCGACGCGTTGCGCATCCGGCGGCTTGCCCGCACCGTCACGCCGCCCATCGTGCGGCCCACCCTGCGACTGGTTAACATCGTCCCCGGCCCCCTTGCCGGTGCGTTGCGTACCAGCCTGGACATCCTGCTAACGCTCACCCCGAGGATCCGCACGGCATGACCCAAACTGAGACCCCCAACCGCACCAGCGCTTTGCAAGAGATTCGCCGCGCGATGGTCAACGTCGCCGTGCCGCATCACGAACCGCCCGGCGTGGTGTTGCGCCGGCGCATCGTCGTCGCGATCACGCTGGTGCTCGGCGCGGCGATCTTGGGGATCTCGCTGCGAACCCGGCCCGGTGAGGCCAGCTTCTACTGGCTGACGCTGGCGCTGGCGGCGGTGTGGTTGCTCGGTGCGTTCGCATCCGGACCACTGCATCTGGGTGGGGTCTGCTGGCGCGGCCGCAACCAGCGCCCCGTCATCACCGGCACCACGATCGGTCTGATCCTCGGCGGCATCTTCGTGGTCGGAGGGCTGATCGTCCGGGAGATTCAGCCCATCGACGCGTGGATCACCCGCGTGCTGCAGTACGCACACCAGGGGCCGTTCCTGCTGATCGTGCTGATCACGGTGGTCAATGGGGTCACCGAAGAGGTGTTCTTCCGCGGCGCGCTCTACACCGCGCTGGGCCGGCACCATCCGGTGGTCATCTCGACCGTGTTGTATGTCGCCGCGACCATGGCCAGCGGAAACCCGATGCTCGGGTTCGCCGGAGTGATCCTGGGGACCGTGAACGCGTTGTCACGGCGCGCCACCGGCGGCGTGCTCGCTCCGATGCTGACCCACTTCGTGTGGGGTCTAATCATGGTGCTGGCGCTGCCGCCGATGTTCGGCGTCTTATAGGCCATTAGAGGCCGGCGCCGACCTCGCGCGCCAGCCTGCGAAGCTCGGCGAGGTGCAGCGGCCGGAACAGGAACCAGTACAACCGGCCCGGGATGCCGCGGGGGTAGAAGATCGCCCGCTGCCGGTACTCGGTGGCACCGTCGGGACACGGCGTCGTTGTCACCTCCAGCCACGCCTGCCCAGGGGCGCGCACCTCGGCCCGCAGCTTCAATTCGGTGCCCGAGTCGCTGTCCGCCACGCTCCACCGGGTGGCGGAGTGGCGCCGTCGCGGCGCCAGCGGGAACGAATACCACCGGCCTCGGTTCACGGCGTGCTCCGCCGCCTTCCGCAGGGCATCGGGCGCGGCGGAAGTGACGGCCTTCTGCACATCGTCGAAGATGATCTCGCCAGCCCAGTCGGGGTCGCTGGGCAGCAATTCGGCGGGTTCGGAGTCCAGCGAGTCCCAGGTCGGATCGGGCAAGCCGGCGAACGCGCGGTTGAGTGCCACGGCGACGGCGCGACGGTAGCCGGTCAGCCCGCCTGGCGGCGGCGCGATGATTGAATCGATGTCGGAGTTGTGCATCACCGCGTCGCACTCCAGCGACTCGATCAGGGGGCGCGCCAAACCCGGCGGGATCGGCGTCACGGTGCCCACCCACAGACTCGCAATCGTCGGGGTCAAAAACGGCAGCACGATCAGGTAGCGCTTGTGCAGGCGCGCCACCTCGGCGTAGATCCGCATCATGTCGCCGTACTCCAGCACGTCTGGGCCGCCGATATCCCAGGTGCGCGACGACGGCACCGGCACCGTCGCGGCCGCGACGAGGTAGTACAGCACGTCGCGCACCGCGATCGGCTGGATCTTGTTGTGCACCCACTTCGGGGTGGTCATCACCGGCAGCCGGTCGGTCAGGTGCCGGATCATCTCGAACGACGCACTCCCGGAGCCGACGACCACGCCGGCCTGCAGCACCACCGTCTCGATCCCGGAATCGATCAGGTGATCGCCGACAGCCTTGCGCGAGCGCAGATGCGGGGAAAGTTCTTTGTCCTCTGGATGCAGACCGCTCAGGTACACGATGCGCCGCACCCCGGCCCGGCGCGCGGCCGTCACGACGTTGCGCACCGCGCGCTCCTCCTCGGCGGCGAAATCCTTTGCGCCGCCGCCCATGGAGTGCACCAGGTAGTAGACGACGTCAATCCCGTCGAACGCCTCGATCAGCGAGTCGACGTCACCGAGATCACCGCGCGCCACCTCGACGTCCGGGCGCCACGGCACGCCGTCCAACTTGGCAGGGGTGCGCGCCAGGGCGCGCACGCGATGCCCCTCGTCCAACAGGCGCGGCACCAGACGCGCGCCGATGTAACCGGTCGCCCCGGTCACCAAGCAATGAATCGGTTCAGCCGCCACAGCACCCCGTTCGTCCACGTTGACCCATTATTCGGAATAGACGCAGAAACGGATTGGTAATCCTGTCAGGAGTCGGTGAAATTGGGCGAGCGGCGTTCCTGGAACGCTCTGGTGCCCTCTTTGAAGTCGGGCGCCTGCAACAGACCGCGTTGCCCGTCGAATTCGCGCTCCAGCGTGGGACTGAGTTCGGTGAGCGTGGCCGCGTTGATGGCAGCCTTGGTTTTCGCGAACGCCACCGCGGGGCCGGTCAGCAATCGTGCAACCACCTTGTCCACTTCGGCGTGGAAGTCGTCGGCGGGGTAGACCGCGCTCACCAGACCCCACGACAGCGCCTCGGTGGCCGTGAGCCGCTCGGGCAGCAGGGCCATCCGCATGGCCCGGATCCGGCCGACCGCCGCGGCGACCAGAGCCGACGCACCGCCGTCGGGCATCAAGCCGATCTTGGTGAACGCCAGCATGAAAAATGCTTTGTCCGAAGCCAATACGACATCGCAGGCCAGCGCGATGGATACACCGACGCCGGCCGCGGGGCCCTGCACGACAGCAACAACCGGGCGCGGCAGCTCGGTGATCGCCCGGACCAGCCGGTTGATCTCCAGGATGATCTGGTCCGGCGGCACTCCGCCGCCACTGGACATGTCATCGGCGCTGATGCCGGCTCCGGAACTGAATCCGCGCCCGGCGCCACCGAGTCGCACCACCCGGATGGCCGGGTCCTTGGCGGCGGCTTCCATCGCGTCGGCGAGACCGGTGATGACCGGGATGATCAGCGAGTTGAGGCTGTCGGGTCGGTTGATCGTCAGCGAGAGCACGCCGTCGGTCAGTTCGACGTCGAGGCCCGGGACGGGGGCGAGAGCGGCAATTCCGGATTCGGACACGCGATTCACATTAGGGGAACGGGGTCTGCGAAGATGCAATCAACCGGTTGTTAGGGCGTCAAAGCAGACGAAAGGTCGGTGCTCCCATGGCGGGACCGCTCAAAGGTTTACGTGTTGTCGAGCTGGCGGGGATCGGGCCGGGCCCGCACGCCGCCATGATTCTGGGTGACCTGGGCGCCGACGTCGTGCGCGTGGACCGTCCCGGTCCCAGCGGTCTGGTGAAGGATGCGATGAGCCGCAACCGGCGTCTCGTCACCGCCGACCTCAAGTCCGCCGAGGGCCGTGAGCTGGTGCTCAAACTGGTCGCCAAGGCCGACGTGCTGATCGAGGGTTACCGCCCCGGCGTCACCGAGCGTCTCGGCCTGGGGCCCGAGGATTGCGCGAAGGTCAACGAGCGGCTGGTCTACGGGCGGATGACCGGCTGGGGCCAGACCGGGCCGCGCAGCCAGCAGGCCGGCCACGACATCAACTACATCTCGCTGAACGGCATCCTGCACTCGATCGGCCGGGTGGGCGAGCGGCCGGTGCCGCCGCTGAACCTGGTCGGCGACTTCGGCGGCGGCTCGATGTTCCTGCTGCTGGGCATTTTGTCGGCGCTGTGGGAACGGCAGACCTCGGGCAAGGGACAGGTGGTCGACGCCGCGATGGTCGACGGGTCCAGCGTGCTGGTGCAGATGATGTGGCAGATGCGGGCTTCGGGGATGTGGACCGACACGCGCGGTACCAACATGCTCGACGGCGGAGCGCCCTACTACGACACCTACGAATGTGCCGACGGGCGCTATGTCGCCGTCGGCGCGATCGAACCGCAGTTCTACGCCGCGATGATCGCCGGCCTGGGTCTGGACGCGGCGACCCTGCCGCCGCAGAACGACGTCGCGCGCTGGCCCGAGTTGCGGGCGGTGCTGGTCGAGGCGTTCGGCAGCCGCGACCGAGACCACTGGGCCAAGGTGTTCGCCGACTCCGACGCCTGCGTGACACCCATCCTGGCGTTCGGTGAGGCGCATACCGAACCGCACATCGCCGAGCGGAACACGCTGTACGAAGTGGACGGCCACCTGCAGCCGATGCCGGCCCCGCGGTTTTCGCGTACCCCGGCCGATACGCCGCGGTCGGCGCAACCAGTGGGGGACATCGAAGCAGTTCTCACGGACTGGGTATAGTCCCAACCAACTAGTAGGTCGGGCAACCGGAAGGGGTTCTGGCGTGGAGATCAGGGACGCCGTCGCAGTCGTCACAGGAGGAGCCTCGGGCCTGGGCCTGGCCACTACCAAGCGGCTGCTCGACGCCGGGGCGCAAGTCGTGGTGTTGGACCTGCGGGGTGAGGAGGCGGTGGCCGAACTTGGCGACCGGGCACACTTCGCGCAGACCGACGTCACCGACGAAGAGGGCGTCACCAAGGCGCTCGATCTGGCCGAGTCCCTGGGCCCGGTGCGTATCAACGTCAACTGCGCGGGCATCGGCAACGCGATCAAGACGCTGTCCAAGGACGGGCCGTTCCCGCTGAAGGGCTTCCGGAAGGTGGTCGAGGTCAACCTGATCGGCACCTTCAACGTGCTGCGCCTGGCCGCCGAGCGGATCGCCAGGACGGAGCCGCTCGGAGAAGAGCGGGGCGTCATCGTCAACACGGCGTCCGTCGCCGCGTTCGACGGCCAGATCGGCCAAGCCGCCTACTCGGCGTCCAAGGGCGGCGTCGTGGGCATGACGCTGCCGATTGCCCGGGACCTGTCGCGTGAGCTCATCCGCGTGGTGACCATCGCGCCGGGATTGTTCAAGACCCCGCTGCTGGGTTCGCTGCCCGAGGAAGCGCAGAAGTCGCTGGGCAAGCAGGTCCCGCACCCGGCCCGGTTGGGCGACCCGGACGAGTACGGCGCGCTCGCGATGCACATCATCGAAAACCCGATGCTCAACGGCGAGGTGATCCGCCTGGACGGCGCGATCCGGATGGCACCGCGCTAGAGTCCTCTCGCCGAGCCTGAACTATGGCAGGGGCCTTCTCGCACTTTCGCTGCAGATTTTCAGGGTCGGCGCAACGGCCCCCGGAAAACGACGAAGCCCCCCGCAATCGCGGGGGGCTCACATCGGAACCACTAGGTGGCTATCGACGAAACCATCGGGAGACGGTGGGTTCGGCCATCAGTAATCGTGCAATTACGCCCATGGTATTTACCTCAGCTTGCTGTCGGCAGGGGTTGCCAGTCTTCGAACTGCTCCGAGCACTCGCCCTCGACGAGCATGTCGCCGTGGTAGAGAGCTTCGAAGTCAGCCTTGATGACGTCGGCACTCGAGTCGTCGATCCACATGACACTGAGCGTAGGAGCCGGCATTAAGGAATCCGTGAGTCGCGATTCGGAAAATGGTGGCAATTCTTACCGGTGGGTAGGTTTCGCTGAAAAGCGCGGGGATACCCATTTCGCGCCCGGTTGAACCATCGCTCAGCTGCGCTCGTTTCACCACCGGGGTCTTGTTTGACACTTGTAAGTTAGCGTTGCTAAGTTAGCGCCGATAGGTGTGCGGTTGCTCGGGACAGCGCGCGCCGGGGGCCGGAGGGACAGAGATGCTGCAGGGGATCGCTCGACTGGCCATCGCGGCGCCGAAAAGAATCATCGGAATCGCCTTACTGGTCTTCATCGCCGCCGCGGTCTTCGGCATTCCGGTCGCCAACAGCCTCTCCCCGGGCGGGTTTCAGGACCCCCATTCAGAGTCGGCGCGCGCCATCACGTTACTGACCGACAAGTTCGGCCAGAGCGGTCAACAGATGCTGATCCTGGTTACCGCCCCCGGTGGAGCCCGCAGCGAGCAGGCCCGCAACGCCGGCACCGACCTCGTCGACCAGCTCAAGAGGTCGCCGCTGGTCTACAACGCCACCTCGGCCTGGACGGCACCCCCGGAGGCCGCCGCCGACCTCATCAGCAAGGACGGCAAGTCCGGCCTGATCGTCGTCAACCTCAAAGGCGGCGAAAACGACGCACAGAAGAACGCTCAGACCCTGGCCGATCAGTTCGTCCACGATCACGACGGTGTCACCGTCCAGGCGGGCGGCTCGGCCATGGAATACGCACAGATCAACAAGCAGAACCAGGCCGACCTGCTGGTCATGGAGATGATCGCGATCCCGTTCAGCTTCCTGATCCTGGTGTGGGTGTTCGGCGGGTTGCTGACGGCGGCGTTGCCGATGGCGCTGGGGGCGCTGGCGGTGGTCGGATCGATGTCGGTGCTGCGGTTGGTCACCTTCACCACCGAAGTGTCGATCTTCGCGCTGAACCTGAGCACCGCTCTGGGGCTGGCGCTGGCCATCGACTACACCTTGCTGATCATCAGCCGATACCGCGATGAGTTGGCCGAGGGCTGTGACCGCGATCAGGCGCTGATCCGCACCATGGCCACCTCCGGCCGCACGGTGTTGTTCTCGGCGGTCACCGTGGCATTGTCCATGGCCGCGACGGTGGCCTTCCCGATGTACTTCCTCAAGTCGTTCGCCTACGCCGGCGTGGCGACGGTGGCCTTCGTCGCGACCGCGTCGATCGTGGTCACGCCGGCCGCCATCGTGCTGATGGGTTCGCGGATCGACAAATTCGACGTGCGACGCCTGCTGCGCCGGCTCTTCCGCCGCCCCGAACCGGTGCACAAGCCGGTCGAGCAGTTGTTCTGGTACCGCTCCAGCAAGTTCGTGATGCGCTACTGGCTGCCGATCGGTTCGGCCGTCGTCGCGCTCCTGATCCTGCTCGGGTTGCCGTTCTTCTCGGTGAAGTGGGGATTCCCGGATGACCGGGTGCTGCCCTCCTCGGCGTCCGCGCATCAGGTGGGTGACCAGCTGCGCGACAACTTCGCGCGCGACTCGGCGACCGCCGTGCCCATCGTCGTGCCCGATGCGGGCGGCCTGACACCGGACGATCTCAGCCAGTACGCCGCCGGGCTCTCCCTGGTGCCTGACGTCTCGGCGGTCTCCGCCCCGACCGGGACCTTCATCGGCGGCAAGCCGTCCGGCCCACCGGTCGGAGCCACCGGGATAACCGACGGCAGCGCACTGCTGACCGTCAGCAGCACTGCGCCGCTGTTCTCACAGGCCTCCGACACCCAGCTCAAGCGGCTGCACCAGGTGACCGGGCCGGGCGGACGCAGCGTGCAGATGGCCGGCGTCGCGCAGGTCAACCGCGACAGCGTGGACGCGGTGACCGATCGGCTGCCGCTGGTCCTGGGATTGATGGCCGCGGTGACCTTCGTTCTGCTGTTTCTGCTGACCGGCAGCGTGGTGTTGCCGCTGAAGGCTCTGGTGCTGAACATGCTCTCGTTGAGTGCCGCGTTCGGCGCGCTGGTGTGGATCTTCCAGGACGGTCACCTCGGTGCGCTGGGCACTACTCCGAGCGGGACGCTGGTCGCCAACATGCCGGTGCTGCTGTTCTGTATCGCGTTCGGATTGTCGATGGACTACGAAGTGTTCCTGGTGTCCCGCATCCGCGAGTACTGGCTGGCATCGGGGGCGGCCCGGCCCGCCAGACCGAGTCCGGCGCAGGCGCATGCCGCTAACGACGAGAGCGTCGCCCTGGGGGTGGCTCGCACCGGTCGGGTGATCACCGCGGCCGCCCTGGTCATGTCGATGTCGTTCGCGGCGTTGATCGCCGCGCACGTGTCTTTCATGCGGATGTTCGGGCTGGGCCTGACGCTCGCGGTGATCGCCGACGCCACCCTGGTCCGGATGGTCCTGGTCCCGGCGTTCATGCATGTGATGGGCCGGTGGAACTGGTGGGCGCCCAAGCCGCTGGTATGGGTGCACGAGCGGTTCGGCATCAGCGAGGGCGGCTCCCTTGAAGAACCCGCCGGGCCCGCCGGTCACCGGGTGCCCAGCGAGGCCGACACCGCCAAAATGCCGTCCCAGCGCAATGGACGCGACGTCCATGCGTCGGTGACCCGCCGTGGTTGACGTCTCGGTGCACGGGCTGCGCCGCCAACGTGCACCGCGCGGGTCGGGGGACCGGCTGCGTCACGAAATCCTTGATTCGGCAACCGAATTGCTTCTCGAGACCGGGCAAGCGCGCGCGGTGTCCATTCGATCGGTCGCGCAACGTGTCGGTGTCACCTCGCCGTCGATCTACCTGCATTTCCAGGACAAGAACGCGTTGCTGGATGCGGTGTGCGCGCGCTACCTCGCCCGACTGGACGAGGCGATGGAGCGCGCCGCGGTGGGGCGCACCGGGACCGTGGAGGTGCTGCGGGCGCAGGGCATGGCCTATGTGCGATTTGCGCTGCAGACCCCGGAGCTCTACCGGCTCGCCACCATGGGCGAGTGGCGCTCCGGCAGCAATGTCGATATGGCGCTGGACAGTTCGGCGTTCCGGCACATGCGCGCCTCGGTCCAGTCGCTGATGGAGGAGGGCGTCTACCGCACTGACGATCCGACCATGATCGCCCTTGAGCTGTGGACCGCCGCGCACGGGGTGGCGGCCATTCTGATCGCCAAGCCGCACCTGCCGTTCGGCGATGTCGATGCGTTCGCCGAGCGGGTTCTGGGCGCGGTACTGTGCGGTCATATGGTGGCCGGGCTCGTCGGCGCCGAGGCGACGTCCCAGCGGTTGGTGGAGTGGGTGCTCGAGCAGCGCCCCGCACAGGAGGCGCAAGCATGACGCCGAGCGTCGACAATCCCTTCTTCGCCCGGGTGTGGCCCGTCTTCGCCGCCCACGAAGCCGAGTCGGTGCGCGTGCTGCGTCGGGAAAATCTGGCCGGCCTGTCGGGCCGGGTGCTCGAAATCGGCGCCGGATGTGGGACCAATTTCGCCTATTACCCCGAAGCCGTAACGCACGTGCTCGCCGTGGAGCCCGAACCGCGGTTGGTGGACAAGGCCAGGGAGGCGGCCGCCAATGCGCCGATTCCGGTGGCGGTGACCCACGAAACCGCCGAGGAGATCGGCGACATGGAGCCGTTCGACGCCGTGGTCTGTTCGCTGGTGCTTTGCTCGGTGCACGATCAGGTCGGTGTGCTGCGCCGGCTGCATGCACTGCTGCGGCCAGGCGGTGAGTTGCGCTACCTCGAGCACATAGCCAGCGCCGGCGCCCGGGGCCGCTTCCAGCAATTCGTCGACGCGACCTTCTGGCCCCGCGTGATGGGTAACTGCCACACCCATCGAGACACCGAGCGCGCGATCATCGATGCCGGTTTCGAAGTGCGCACCTCGCGGCGGGAGTGGACGCTGCCGGCGTGGGCGCCGCTGCCGGTGTCGGAATTGGCGCTGGGCCGGGCGCACCGCCCCTAGCTTTGGCGCCGAGCCTGCGGTGAGGGCCATGCTGCGGTCTGTAAACCGACCACCAGATCAGCCTCGATGCCCCCAGCGCAGGCTCGCCGCCCGATCTGCCAGTGCACCCCGAACCCTCGTCACGATGTTGGTTGGACGTTCGGTCACGGTCACGCGAATGACGGTCCAGCCGAGACGTTCCAAGGTCTCCGAACGTCGGATGTCTTTGGTGTACTGCCAGCGGTCGATTCGATGTTGTTCGCCGTCGTACTCGACCGCGACCATGAGCTCCGGCCAGCCCAGATCGAGGTAATACACCTGACCGTGTGGTGTGGTCACGCGTATCTGGGTGGTGGGGCGCGGTAGACCCGCGCTCATGAGCAGGAGCCGTAACCACGTTTCTTTCGGCGACTGGGAGCCGACGTCGACAAGCGTAAGCACCGCTTCCAATTGCCTGAGGCCGCGGGTGCCCCGGTGCCGTTCTGCTACCGCGTATACCTCGTCGGCGGTTATCGCGGTTGCGCGCATGAGCGCATCCAAGTTGGCGACCGCAGAGTCGCGCGGCTTGCGGCGCCCGATGTCGTAGGCAGTGCGTTGCGCAGTAGTGATGGGTAACCCGGCTGAAACCACGCGCTCGTCAGGCAGCAGTTGCATATCGTAGGTGCGGATCCCGCGAGGCGGCCTCGCATTCCGCCAGATCAATTCGATCGGGTTGCGTCCACCAAGGTGGTGTATCAGTCGGGCCGTGAGGTGAGGACCGGCGTGTCGTAGCCGGGTAGATGAGGGT
>NZ_LQOY01000109.1 GCF_002101675.1 Mycobacterium gordonae
ATGGCCCCGTCATGGATATGACCGTGGCGGTATCACCGCTGGTCACACCCACTTTCATCTACCTCTCCTAGAGATAAGAATCGTATCAACCGGTGGCGCGACTACGCCACGTCCCAACGGCTACCCCGGTCCGGTTGACGAACTCGGACAGAGCTGGTTGTTACTGACGTTCGCTAGTGCTTCTCGGATTTCGACTCTGACCGGCTGGTCGCTCCGCGCAAGGCCAAGGGCTGTCGCCCACAGGACGGGAAACTTTTCAGAACACACTGGCTTTCGCTCGCTGAAAACGTTCCGCTCGTGACCATTGCGCTCCCACGTCCCTTTGCCGGTCACATAGTCATCGCGAGAAGGGCCAAAGGACGCGGTGGGATAGTGCAATCGCTGCAGTTGCGAGAAAGGTCAGGCAAAGGCGCGATGAGAAGGATAGATGCCTAGTAAAGCCCTACACCTGGACGCTCGGGAGGCTGCGCGAACGGCAGCCTGAACAGCAGGTGTGCCGTCAATTCAGGGTCGTAGTACTCCGGAACGGGCACTGGACTAGTCCACAACTAAAGGGTTATCAACAAATATCACAATGCTGCTTAAATATCCCAAATGAGCGTTGCGGGGCTCCATTCAGAGCATATAGAATAGGGGCAACGACGTCGTCCTTAAATGGAGACATGACGACCCGGAGAAGAATGTAAAACATCACCGTCACCCAACATCCGCCTCAGTGCAATGGCATACAACATTTCGGCGCTTCAGAAAGCTTGGAATTCGTGCACCGCCGCCCAGAACAACGAGAATCCGGATGTCTCATGAGACATTCGGATTCTGGAGAATACCTGCAAGCACCCGTGGTGGTCGCCGAGGACACGCACTGGGGGGGCTTCCGCCCGGACCGCATTAAGGCGCTGGCCGCCTAGGCCGCCTTCCATCGAAAAGGACGACTGCCATGCCTACTTTCGCCGCCCTGGACCACGACCTGCCCGATGCGTTCGAACTCGACCATCTCGAACGCATCGGTGAAACCCGCGGCCAACTGCTGGCCCACATCGCGGCCGGCATCGAATCCCTGCAAAGCGCGGCCGACACCCTGGATCGGTTGTGCAGCAACACCATCTACGACGCCGACTTCATCGACGGCCGCGATGGCCGCGACGTCGCCGCGTTCCTGGACGAAGCCATCCGCAACGCTCGCGCCACCTACGCCGTCGTGCACGCCGTCATCGACAACGGGGTCCCGCGATGAGCTCCGCACACCACACCTGGCGGCCGCGTGATGCATTCGAGCACGTCCACCAGGCGTTCGAGGCTGCCGGTCACCTCATCCGCCCCCGGGGGACCGATGCCTTCATGGCAAGTTGCCCGCTGCACACCGACCACAGCCCGTCGCTGTCGGTCACCTGGCGGCCCACCGGGCGCGGCGACCAGGGGGGCGCGGTCCTGATGCACTGCTTTAGCTGCCAGGCCAGCATTGCTGACCTCGCCGCAGCCCTCGGATTGCGGGTGGCCGAGCTGTTCGACGCCCCCGCACCGGCACCCGCGAATCACCCCGCCCGGCACCGTCGCACCGCCGCTGCGCGACCCGCGCTCGTCTCGGGTCCGCTGCCCGCGCGGATCACCCGAACCGCCGACCCTGTCGACCACCAGTGGACAACGGTGCGCGTCTACACCTACACCACCGACCGCGGACTGCCCCACCAGCAAGTGGTGCGCCAAGAATGCGGATGCAACGGCCACCGGCACAAACGATTTCAGCAACGCTACCGCGACGGCCGCCGCTGGGTGTACCGCAAACCCGAAGGATTCACCCCCGTGCTCTACCGCAGTAGCGCGATCGGCACCGCCGCCGCCACCGACGAGTGGATCTGGATCACCGAAGGCGAGAAAGACGCCGACACCCTCACCGGCGTAGGCCGTCTGGCCACCACCAACGCTCAAGGAGCCGCCAACTTCACCGACGATCTGCTGGCGCACTTCGACGGCCTGAAGGTGGTCATCGCCGCCGACCGGGATCTGGCCGGCTACCGGCGCGCCCTGGACCTGCACACCCGGCTGCGCCGGCGCGCCGCGCAGGTTGTCATCGTGCTCGCAGCGCTGCATGCCGATAAATCCGACATCACCGATCACCTCGCCGCCGGCCTGTGGCAACCGGGTGAACCGTTCGGCGGGCTCACCGTGGTCGGCCTCGACGAACTGCACGCCCTGGCCCTGGCCGCCACCGCCGCCGAGGCCGCCGACCAATGCGCGACCGCGCTGGCCGAAGCGCGCGCCACCGTCACCCAAGCGCACACCCACCGCCGGTGGCTGGCCGAAGCCGCCCGCCAGCTGCGCGCCGTGCACCACCAACACCAGCAGCTGACCAAGATCGTGCGCCACAAACGTTCAGCAACCGCCGAGACGGCCCTGCGCACCGTCACCGCACTGCGCACCCGCGCCGCCGCCGACTACCGGCGCAGCGCCACTGCCGAACCCCGCCTGCAGGAGTCCGCATGAACACCGGCATCGACACCCTGGTCACTGCCCAAGTCACCACCGCCATCACCGCGGCCGCAGGCCGCACCGGCGGCCCGGCCGCCCACGCCGCCCGCGCCTGGATCGACGGCCTGTGCGCACGCGCCCAGCTGCGCTCCGAACGACACCTCCGCCCCCACCGCCCGCACTCCTCGAGGTAGGAACCCATGCACATCACCAGCCCAGCCCGCGCGGCCGCGACCGCCCTTTTCCTGGCTGTCCTGGCTGTAGCCGGATCACCACCGGCCCGAGCCGACATACCCACGGTCAGCCCCGGTGACCGCATCGAATACCTCAGTGCCGCCGCCGATGTCACCATGTTCTGCACCATCGGCTACGTTTACACCGGCCGCGACCTGCACACCTACGCCGTCACCGCCGGGCACTGCCGAGGCAAGACCGCGGGCTACGCCCGCGCCACCCGCACCGGATTGACCGGAGACTTCACCCGCGCCATCGTCGAACCGCCCTACCAGGGCGGCCCCGACTACGGCCTGATCGACTTCGGTATCCGATCACTGCCGCTTGCCTACATCGGTGACACCCCCACCACCAACCGTCACCCCCAACCCGAAAAAGGCCAGCAAGTCTGCCGCACCGGAGTCTCCAGCGGTCAACACTGCGGAGCCATCACCGGATACGCCGGCAAAAACCAATACCTCACCACCGGCATGCCGGCCAGCATTCCCGGCGACTCCGGCGGCCCCGTCTGGCTCACCACCGCGACCGGATCCGCCGAAATCATCGGCATCTGGCTCGGCGAAAAAACCACCACCAACGGCCAAGAACACGGCCGCTTCGCCTCCCTGGCCGACGGCCTGCAACTGCTGAACTGATCCGAGGAATCGACCCTTGCCACCCTCTGTGTTCCCGCCCGCCGATGGCGATGGCGACGTGGGCATTCCCACCACGCGACACCGTCGTGTCGGGGCCGAGTTCATCACCGTAGATAGCGAGATCCTGGCATTACGGCGCTGTTCATGCCGGGTGCAGTTCCTCGGAGCGAGGTGCCCCGATGCGGGAACGCCCTACCTGTACCGTCCGCCAACAGCCACCTAAAACAGGCGCGCCACAACTTAGTACGGCAACTCGCACACTGCGACGTCGCAACGCCGTTGGTGGGCTGGCCACTCACCGGTGATTACCCACGCCGCCAGCGCAACCGGCACCGGACCCGGTGAATCCACCATCAACCGCCACAACGCCGTCTCGATCACGCCACCAGATTACTGCGACAGCGACATTCACCGCCACGCGTTCTCAACCTCAACGGAAAGGGCCCGGATCGTCCATCGATAGTGCTGTCTCGATGTAGCCGACGAAAGACGCAGGCGTCCAGGCCTCGCTCAAACCAATTGTCGCTTCGTTGAAGACCGCACCGATTGACCCTCCTTCGGCAAGGTAAAGCGGGGTGATCTTCGTCGCGGGCTCGCCGTAGTCAGCAGGGGCAGCCGGGTTGTAGTCGACGCGCAGCGCGACGATCGGCAGAACCTTGCCGTCCGCATCGATCGCTGTAAGCCCCTGCGGTACGGAAACGATTGTCGGGGGGTAGCGACTGTCGGTGCTCATAGCTCCCATCATGACGTAGCTGTACAGACCTCCGCACCTGCCGGGACGAGACGTGCCCTGCTCGCACGGCAAGAGCACCACCAGCTCCACCACCACCGACGCGCCCGACCGCGCGCTAGGTGAGGGTGAACTCCATGTCCTCGCCGTTGACAGTCACCGCAAGACGCGCGTTCTCGACGCCCGCGGCGCGCATGTAATCCGCCAGGGTCGACAACAGCCAGTCCTGCTGGCCCTCAATCTTTGACACCGAGCCTTGGCTGATCCCCAACCGTGCGGCCAGGTCGGTCTGTGTCAACGCGGCAGCTTTGCGGATGGCCGCCAGATTGATGGCGTACTGGCGGTCCACCTCGCGCATCCCCTCGCGGATCGCGGCCACCCGCGCCGCCCGCTGCGCATCGGCACGCATGTCCTGCAGGCGTTGATTACCCCTGTCCCTAGCCATCTCGTTGCACCTCTCGTTGCCATTGCGCGATCGCCGCGTCCGCGCGAGCGCCGATGTTGCAAAACACATCGCCCATGCGGGCTTTGTCGCCGGCGAACAGCGCCACCACCACGTGCTGGTCATCGGGAAACCAACAAGTCAGCCGAACCGCGACATCCGGATCGAACGGATGAGAAACCCGCCAACACCGCAAACTTTCTCGACTGGCGCACACGCCGCAGTACCGCGGGTCTCCTCGACGGGTTCCTCAAGAACCACCAGCTGGGCACGATGTAGTCGAGTTGCAGCCGGGCAATCCGGCTGCCCTCCTCGGCGGCGGATTCCAACCGATTGAGCCAACCATCGAACTCCGCTGTCCAATCGATCAACACCACCCAAGTATAGCCTGAAAGCGATATAGGCTGCAATGCATATTACACGGACTCTGATGCGGAGTATTCACCGAAATCCGTAGTCCCTCACCATTTTTACCTGTCAGCGGGCAGCAAGTATGACCGGTGAGGACCCCGTCGCTGTCAACCCACACCCGGCGGGCTCGCCCGTTCTACGCTCCCGCCGCCCTGACGGGCGGGCTCCCGCTGCGCCCGTGCGGCACCGGCGGCCGGGGCCGCCTCCTGCTGATCCGCCGGCCTCTGCGGGGTTGACACCGCCACCCCACCGGTCCCCCGAAGCCCGCGCCACCAGGCGCAGATCACGACTAACGCAAAGGAAATCCTGACTATGAACATCACCGAGCACACCATCGACCCGTGGACCAGCACCGACCACGACCCGCACCAGCCGCCCGCTGCGGGCAGTGACGCAGATGCCGAAAACCTCTACGTTGACTGGGATCTGGAAATCGAACACCACCGCGCCCAACTCGTCGCCAGCCTCGACACCGCCCTGAGCGCACTCACCGGTGCCCACGCAGCGGTCAGCGCCCTGCTCAGTGACCAGGTCTACGACGTCGAGTTCAGCGAAGGTACCAGCGGCGAGGACGTGGCCGCGTTCATCACCGAAAGCCTGCGGCTCACCCGCGCCGCCTACGCCCTGACCCAACACGTCACCGACCGGTCCTGACCCGGCCGCACTTCGAAAGGACGAAGAATGAGCGAGTTCTGGGAACAATGGGCCGCCACGGCCGCCGCGCCGATCCAGTGCCTCAAACGCCGCGCCACGGTGGCCTTCCGCGAAGAACGCCACCTCGGGCTGGTCATTCGGCGCCGCTGGATCACCTTCCCCGATGAAATCAACGGCGCCCCAGTCATCGTCGAGATGCCCGAGAACGCACCGACCAAGACGTGCGACCAGGGCCGCCACGATCAGTGCGGGCATCGCCTCGGCGGCCCGCACGAAGGCGGCATTTTGCTCAAGCTGTCCCTGCCCGGTTTCTGCTGGCGCTGTGGCTGCTCCTGCCACAACGACCCGCACCGCGCCGGGCGCCTGTTCTAACACCCCGGGCCCGGCCAACTCCCCCGCCACACCGAGGGTTGGCTGGGTCCCCCTTTTTCTTCCGGCCCAACCCGGCCAAGTTTGCCGCCCGGGCTGCGCTGCCGCCCGCCCGTGGCGCCGCGTAATCCTTAGCCGCTCAACTCTATTGCCGTCAGCAAGGGGGTAAAGCGTAATCGGCCGGGGGCCCGAGCGGTCAACCCACGCCCGGCGTCGGCGCCGGCGGCGAAGGACATTTCCGGCCCTACCAACTCGCTGCCGCTCGCGGGCCGAAAATCCGCCGGCACCACCACCGGACTCTTCGGGGTTGACAGCCCACCCTCACCCGATTGACCGCACCCCTAGCGCTGACCAGCGCAACCAAGCACCACAGGAGAACGGAAGAAACATCATGTCCTACAACCGCATCGCTATCCTGGCCGCACTACACACCCAACTGCTCGCCGGCAAACCCGACCCCAGCCGCGGCCTGGCCGAGCTCGCCGGACGACTCGTCCTCGACGACACCTTCAACAAGACCCCGCTGCACCACATCGCCGAACGCCGCCCCCTGGCCGCCGCACTGTTGTGGACCCGCATCGCCGATCACCTGAGCGGGCAGGCCCGCATCGAAAGCCTCACCCTGGCCGCCACCTTCGCCCTGGCCGGCGGAAACCCCGGCATCAGCGCCACCCTCATCGACCGCATCGACGTCGCAGCACGCCGCGAGCACACCCAGGCACCGCCCCTCATCGAGGTCCTCAAACTCGACCACCGCGTCCGCGAGCACCACCACGCCGTCGCGGTCTAACACGACACCCTGGCCGGGTACCGCACAGGGCCCGGCCGGGTGTGTCCCCAACCCGCCCACCAACCCACACATCACCATCGCCAAATCAGGAGACAACATCATGGCGCGCAGCAAGATTCACACCACAACGACACCGGACCCCACCACCTACCACCTCGCCGAGCGACTCAAAGGTCTGGCCATCGACAGCCTCTACCGCTTCACCGAAGGCCACCGCACCCTGGCCCCCATCGACGGGCACACCGTCACCGCCCTGCACACCACCCACCCCTGGGGATACAGCGCCCAACTGCACGCCACCGACAGCCACGGGAACCTGCACGCCGCCGCCGAAGCCACCGCCATCCACCCCCCGCCCACGGCCATCAGCTCACGAATCAGAACCTTCCGCAGCGGGACACTGGCATGGCACAACGCCGCCGCCCGCATCACCGACGACGCCTGCCCCGACCCCACCGACGCCGCGATCTTCGTTGCGTCCGGTCACCACCACTACGAACTGAGCCGCCGGCTCAACCCGGCCAACTTCCGCGAATACTGGGATCTGCGCATCGACGGACAGCGCCACGAGCCGGCCTTCGCCGGACCCACCGGCGCAGCCGAATACGTCACCGACACCACCGAAGCGCGACGCTAACCATCCACGGCCCGGCCAGCTCCCCCACCGCCTGGGGGTTGGCCGGGCCCCCTTTTTTTGTTCCGGCCCAGAACCAGGCCTGGCTGCCGCGCGCAGTACCGGGTCACGACCGCCGGTGGCGTCGCGGAATCCGTAGCCGCTCAACTCTCTTGCCGTCAGCTTGGGGCGCAGCGTAATCGGCCGGGGGCCCGAGCGGTCAACCCACGCCCGGCGTCGGCGCCGGCGGTGAAGGACATTTTGCGGCCCTACCTGCTCGCTGCGCTCGCGGGCCGAAAATCCGCCGGCCCCTCCACCGGACTCTTCGGGGTTGACAGCCCACCCTCGACCGATTGACCGCACCCCTAGCGCTGACCGGCGCAGCCAATCACCTTCACCGAACGGAGAACACCTATGACCACCTCGGCCGAGCCCAACAATCTCACCCCAGCCGCGACCATCACCCACAGCATCGTCACCGTCAAAGGCCAACAGCACGCCGAGGTGTCCGCCCACCACGCGCGCACCCCGGACGCCCGAATCTCTCTGACGTGTGCCGGTATTCACATGATCTTCTACAGCTGCCATGCCGTGCAGGGGCTGCTTGAGGCGTTCACCGCCGCCCGCGCACAGATGGTGGGCATCCCCCACCACATTCCGATACTGCGGCGCGACCCGCACGAGATCGAGGCCCGTGTGGCGCTCAGCGTCGAGTGGACGCGCCGACCCACCTACGCCGTCGTCACCCAATCCGCGCTCAATCGGATCAAAACCGCGAAGGTCAACTGGATCGACCTCTACACCGGCCCACTGACCTGGCAGCTTCGTGACCAGGCCGGATTGCTTTCCATGATCGAACTGCTGCGCCGTACACATCAGACCGCGATCGCGATCTTCGCCGACGGCCAGCAATACGACGCAGACCCCACCAGCTGCGATTACCGAATCGTCTAACCGCGCAGGTCGGCCTGGCCAGCTCCCCCGCCACAGGGCTGGCCAGGCCTCTTTTTTCTTCGGGCTCACAACCTCGCCGGCTGCCGCCCGGCTGCGCTGGTGCCCGCCCGCGGCGTCGCGTAATCCGTAGCCGCTCACCTTTATTGCCGTCAGCAAGGGGCGCAGCTTAATCGGCCGGGGGCCCGACCTGTCAACCCACGCCCGGTGGTGGCGCCGGCGGCGGAGGACATTTTGCGGCCCTACCTGCTCGCTGCGCTCGCGGGCCGAAAATCCGCCGGCCCCTCCACCGGACTCTTCGGGGTTGACAGCCCACCCTCGACCGATTGACCGCACCCCTAGCGCTGACCGGCGCAGCCAATCACCTTGACCGAACGGAGAACACCATGGAGAACTTCAACGCACTGCGCACCCCCGCCGACATCGTCGCCGCCGCACCCGGCCTGCTCGGATTCGTTCCCACCAACAGCATCGTGGTCTACCTGCTCGCCCAGCACCCCACCACCGGTCTTGGGGTGCGCTGCGCGGCCCGCTTCGACATCACCAACAGCACCGAACAAGCCACCAACTTCCCTGCCACCTGCAACCTGCGTGCCGGGAACTTCGCCGCCGCGATCATCCTCGCGGTCTGCGACCAACCCCACGACACCCACGCCCACCACCTACTGGAAGCCACCCGAGACGCTCTGCGCGCCATCAACATCGAGGTGTTGCGCTGCCTGCACACCCGCGACGTCACCGAGACTGGCCAGTGGCTCGACATCGACACCGGCCAGTACGGACCCACCTACCCCTACACCGACGCCGTGCTCACCGCCCAACTCGTCCACCGCGGCCACACCATCCGCGCCAACCGCAGCGACATCGAGGACGAATTCAGCCCACTGCCACCCGCGCCGCCCGCCACAGTCGGCGACCACGCCCGCCTCGTCGCAGCGACCGTCGAGGAGATCACCGCCGCCCTGGCCGGTGGGCCCATCACCAACCCCACCCTGGCCACCAGCGCGGGCATCCTGATCACCGCACACCCCGCCCTGCGCGACGCGATGATCGGGCTGGCCGTCGACACCCCCGAATACGCCGCGGACCTGTGGACCCACATCGCACGCCGACTGCGCGGAGCACCCCGCGCCGAAGCCCTCACCGTGGCAGCAGCCTGCCTGTGCCTGAACGGGGACACCGTACGCGCTGGCATCGCCCTAGACGCCGCGTTCGACGAAGCCCACACCAGCCACACACCCGAGCCGCACCTGGCCGGTCTGCTCTCGGCCGCACTGCGTGCCGGGCTCTCACCGGAAAAGATCAGCCAAGCGCTCATTGCCGCTACCGAACCCCGCACCCCCGACACCGACTGATCACCACCCAAGCCGGGACCGGCCAGCTCCCACCGCACGGGGGTTGGCCGGTCCCCTTTTTTCTTCCGGCCCCACCCCCGGCCAGCCGCCATAGGCAATCCCTCTCGCTTCCGCCCGTAGCGTCGCGAAATCCGTAGCCGCTCACCTTCTTGCCGTCAGCAAGGGGGCGCAGCCTAATCGGCCGGGGGCCCGACCTGTCAACCCACGTCCGGTGGTGGCGCCGGCGGCGGAGGACATTTCCGGCCCTACTAGCTCGCTGCCGCTCGCGGGCCGAAAATCCGCCGGCGCCACCACCGGACTCTTCGGGGTTGACAGCCCACCCTCGACCGATTGACCGCACCCCTAGCGCTGACCGGCGCAGCCAATCACGTTGAGCGAACGGAGAACACGACCATGGAGATCTCAGAATTCGAGCACGCCTTCAACCTGTGCGACGAGGCCGCGGGCCGCATCGCCGAGCAGGCCTACGGAATCACCCGCATCGCCGCCCACAACCACGGTGACATCGCGCTGACCACCGTGCACGAACGCACCGCCGACGGTGGGCACCGCCTGGTCCTACTGGCCACTGACGACCACGGCCAGCTCGCCGCCGTCGAAGCCACCACACCGGACCTGCACACACCCCCGGTGACCCGGATCCTCAAAGTCCGCGCCGGCGATCTCACCTTCCACGCCCTGCCCAAGAACAAGTGGGCCTGGTCGGCGGCCGCCGCCGGCCACACCTACCGCCTGGCGGCCGCCACCGGCGACGAACTCGACGACGCCGACGACCCGCTGTGGACCACCACCATCGACGACCACCGCCCGACCGACCACGACGCCCTCGACGACGCCCTCGACACCCTGGTCGACCACCACCGCCGCCGCGCCGCCTAAGCGCAACCCACCGACGACCTCACAGCCCGGCCCGCCACTCCTCGGCGGGCCGGGTTTCCCATACCCCAACGCCTTCAAGGAGATTTCTCATGCCCGACATCGACTACGGACTGGCCCTCGACTTCATCGACCCTGCCGACAACATCACCCGCCAACTCCGGTTCCAACTCAACTGGGCACCCCCCGGCGACCCGCGTCTGTTCGACGGAACCGGCCAACTCGTTGCCGTCGTCGACGACACCCGCCGCCCCGACCACGGCCGCACCCAAGCACTCACCCGCCCCGGCGTCGCACACGCCGACGTCGACGCCGCCCTACGCGGTTGGGAAGCCTGGGCCATGATCAGCGACACCGTCGCCGACCTGGCCGCTATCCGGCGTGCCCTCGTCGCCGCAGGCCTGACCTGAACCCGAGCTACCCGCGGCCCGGCCAGCACCCTTCACACCGGGGGTTGGCCGGGCCCCTTTTTTCTTCCGGCCCCACCCCCCCGGCCAGACGATGCATGCAACCCCTGTCGCTGCCGCCCGTGGCGTCGCGGAATCCGTAGCCGCTCAACCTTTTTGCCTGTCAGCAGGGCGCGAATGGTAACCGGGTGGGGGCCCGTCCGCTCAACCCACGCCCACGGTCGGGCATCGCCGTACCGAGTGACCGTTTTCGGCCCTATGCCAGCCCGCCCGCAAGGCGCTGCGCGCCGGGCGGGCGCGGGCCGAAAACCCGGCGAATACCCGCCGCGGACTCGTCGGGGTTGACCGTCCACCCCCACCCGCTTGCAAGCACCCCTGCGCCGACCGGCGCACAACAACACCGTTTCCCGAAAGGAACACCTCTCATGGCACACGAACTCGACATCACCGGCGGCATCGCATCCTTCGCCAACTCCCGCAGCGACCACTGGCACCGGCTGGGCCAAACCGTCGGTCACACCATGACCGCACGCAAAGCCCTCGACGCCGCCCACCTGGCCGGCTGGAACGTTCGCAAGATGGCCTTGCAGGTGCCCCAGGAGCCCGTCATCGACGAAAACGGCGTCACCGCACCCGAACCCCTGGCGGTGCCCGATTTCTACGCCACCGTGCGCACCAACCCCATCAACGGGCGCCTTGACGTCCTTGGTGTCGTGGGCAGCAAGTACGAGCCCGTCCAAAACGAGGCGTCGTGTGATCTGCTCGACGCCCTCGTCGATGAAAGCGGGGCGCACTTCGAGACCGCCGGCGCGTTGCGCGGCGGGCGGGAAACCTTCGTCACCATGAAGCTGCCTGAGGCGATCGTGTTCGATGGCCGCGACGGCACCCAAGACCGCACCGAGCTGTATCTGGCGGCGTTGAATTCTCACGACGGGTCCTCGAAGTTCACCTTCCTCGTGACCCCGATCCGCATCGTGTGCGCCAACACCCAATCGGCGGCGTTGCGGGATGCCAAGGCCAGCTGGGGAATCCGGCACACCGGAGGGGCCCGGGCGGCCATCCTGGAGGCCCGCAACGCGCTGAAACTGACCTGGCGCTACGCCCAGGCGTTCGAGGCCGAAGCGGCCGCGCTGTATGCCCGCGAGATGGACACCGATCAGGTCCGCGACTTCGCCCACCAGTTGTTCGAGGTCGACGCCGCGACCAGCACCGCCACCCGCCGGCACCGCCGCGAACGCGCTGGCGGCATCGTGAAGCTGTGGACGTCCTCGCCGACCCTCACCCCGATCGCTGGAACCCGGTGGGCGGCCTACAACGCCGTCACCGAATACCTCGACCATCACGTCCCGGTCCGAGGTGCCCGCACCAGCAGTGACGCGGCCAACGCCCGCGCGCTGCGCAACATCGCCAGCGCCGCCAGCACCAGTTCGCTGAAAGGCCAAGCCTTCCGGATGCTGCAGACGCTCTAACCCGACCCTGCCCGGGCCCGGCCAGCTCCCCACACTCGGGGGTTGGCCGGGCCCCCCTTTTTCTTTCGGCCTCACCGCCGCGCCTGACGGCGCGCGGGCGGGCCGCCTCAGCGGCGGCCACCTCCTCCTCCGTAGCCACTCACCTTCTGCCGCTCGACGGGGCGCACACGCTAACCGGGCGGGGGCCCGAGCTGTCCACCCACGCCCGGTGGTGGCGCCGGCGGCGGAGGACATTTCCGGCCCTACCAGCTCGCTGCCGCTCGCGGGCCGAAAATCCGCCGGCGCCACCACCGGACTCTTCGGGGTGGACAGCCCACCCTCACCCGCTTGCCCGCACCCCGTGCCGACCGGCACACCAACCTCGACGGAAGGACTGTCCCATGACCACTGTGCGCACCACCGTGTACCTCAACCACGCCCACGCCCGCTTCTTCGGATTCAACGAGACCACCGCGCAACTGCGCATGGCCGAAACCTTCGACCTCGAGCTCCCCGAGCACCTCACCGGAGCCGCTCTCGTCGACGCCGCCCTCGACGTGGTCTTCGAACAGCTCAACATCGACGAGCCCGAACACATCTGGGCGCTGCGCTACCGCCTGGCCGGGCACCGCAGCCTGTCGGTCGGCGACGTCGTCGTTACCGGCGAAACCGCCTGGGCAGTCGCCCCGATCGGATGGAAGCCTGTCTCCGCCGACACCCTGACCGCCGGCATCCTGCGCTGACCCCCAAACACCGAAAGGAGCCGAGCTCATGGGCGAGTACTTCATCCCGACCTTTCTCAACACCGGCGGGCACATCGTCTGCGCGCTGGACCCCGCCGACTACGGTTCGGGCCTCAAACTGGCCGGCCACACCCGCGCCGACGCCCCGCTGATGTCTGCGGTGCTCACGCTGCTGGCTCTCGACGGCGGTCTGCGCCTGGTCTGGGCCGGTGACTGCGCCGACCCCGATCCCGGCCACCAGGCCGCTCTGTACTTCCTCGTCGAGGACCGCCATTTCGTGCGGTTCGACGGACTCGTGGCCGACGGCGTAGCACCCAACACGCCGCCGCGCCCCGCGGCCGCGTCGACCGCCGGAGGTTACCTGTGCAACCTCGACAAGCGCGAATACCTCGCCCACACCGATCTGCGTGCCGACCACACCGGGTGGCGGCGCACACCGTTGCCTTCGCTGACCGCCGAATCCGAACGCACCACACCCAATTCGCAGAACTTCGGGGCCTGGGCGCGCGACCGACTCCACTACCGGCTCAACCACCCCGGGCCCGGCTGGACCGCGCGCCAGTAAGCGCCACCCAGGGGCCCGACCGCCAGCCGCCCCGACAGCGCTGGCGGTCGGGCACCCTTTTTAGCCTTTGGCCCACCACTCACCACAGAGTCGGATCACTCGATCCCAGCAGCGCCGCGCGCACCGCCTCGGCGTTCCAGCCGTGGCGCACCGCTTCGCGTAACGCCACCGCCCGCTCGCGGCGCGCGCGAAGACCATTGTCGCCCTGCCGGATCGGCAGCCGCCCGCCGCCGCGACCGGCCCGCGCCATCATCACCATGTTGTCGCGCTGAGTCCCGCCCACGATGTGCAGCAGGCCGACCTCGCCGGGCAGGCTCACCCTCACGCACGCCGGATTGTCACAGCCATGCAGAGCCCGCACCCACGGCGCCAACGGTTCGCCTTCAAGCGCGGCCGCCAGCGCATACCGGTTCGGTCGCACCATGATCCGGTCCGACCCGCGGCCGACCCAGAACCGGCCGTAGCCGTCGGTTCCCACCGCGCCTGTCCAGATCGCGCAATCCTCCGCTCCGGGGCCGCGCACCACGTGGGCTTCAAAACGCGCCAGCTCCTCTGCATGCGCGACTGGATCAACGACCAGCTGCAACGGTTGCGAACGTCCCATGACCCCACTGCGTTTCGATGCCTGAGCGCGGCCCGGTTGCCGCACCCGCACCCATCATCGCCGCGGCCACCGACACCGGCAGCGACAACCGAACAAACGATCGGCCCGCTCGCCCCGCGGTCACGGGCGCTGTCCTTACCCCGGATGCGGCCGGTACCACGTCTGGGCGGCGCCCAGTTCACGCACATCGATACCGACGGTGGTGATCAATTCCTCCGGTGTGACAAAGAATCCGGCACCCACCGGGTCACCCGTGTACCAGAAATGCCATCGCGCCACCGACTCGCGCTGCGCCGCAATCGTGTCCAGCCGTCCAAGAATCACCTCGACAGCCAGCGACGGATGATCGTGAATCGGATCGCGTGCCATCAGCTCGACGCCGTCCAACTCAACGACCAGCTTGTCGTCCACCACCCGCAACGGGCCGCGACTCACCACCACGCCCGCATCAGCCATCGCCGCCAGCGCCTTGGATAACAACTCCTCGACCCACTGCTCGGCCTCTTCCATCGGCGCGTAGTCGCCGTTGAGTAACACGCCGCGATGCCAGTGCGCCGACTCCCATTCCGCAGCGAGCGTGTGCGCCTCAACCTCATCCACGCCCACTCCCCTTCACCTTCGGAGTCCGCCCGATCAGCCGCTCCTGCGACCCGCGAGGCCGCACAGCACGCACGACCGCATCAACGACCAGCTGTAGCGGTTGCGAACGTCCCATGACCCCACTGCTTTTCGATACCTGCGCGCGGCCCGGTTGCCGCACCCGCCCCCATCCTCGCCGCGGACACCGACATCGAACCTTCTTAGGCCGGCGCCGATGACTGCGCTGGCGGTTTTACAGCGGCACCGCTTCGGATCGCGTCCCTCGCGGTCACCGCCAGCCCCTCGCCCGCCGCGTCAGCACCGACCACCCCGTCCGCGACCGGTGGTGTCGCCGCGTCGTCAGCGGCCGGCGGCGTGGCATCCTGCGCGGCGGCCTCGGCTTCCCGAATCAGTTCGCGGGCTTGCTTTTCGGAGAGCTTGGCCATCCGCGCGATCTCACGCAGGGGCTCTCCCCGATCGCGCATCGCGGCCAGCGCCTGCCCGCACACCACGCGCTGCGCGCCGCGGCGGCGCTCGGCGTCCTCGCGCAACACCTGCTGGCGCGCCGCAAGCCACCCATCGACGGCCTCGACTCGCTCCCGCGCGGAGAAGTACCGTCCCAGATCCTCGACGTTAGCCCGGGTGCGGCGCACCACGTCGTCCTGGGCGGCGCTGGCGGCCTCGCGCGCGGCGCGGCGGGCCTGCTTGCTGATCACTGTGTTCGCCATGGATCACACGCTAAGCCCCACCAACCCCCCAGCGCCGCAACGCAAGCCAAAAATCTTTCCGACCGCACCCCACACCGGGCTTCGCACCCGATCACTCACCGCCGCCCCGAACGGCACTTAGGCTGCCCTAACTTTTCCCTACCGCCGAACATCACACCTCTTGCACTCAGGTAACGGTTCGGTAACGGCCGTTATCTGGGGGCGGGGGCGCCCCTAGTTTCAGGTTCAGGTGATGACGCAGTGATGGGCTTACATAAATTGACCGCCGGCGACGGCTATCTCTATTTGATCCGCCAAGTCGCCGCCTCTGATGCCACCGAGCGGGGCCGCCCCACTTTGGCGCAGTACTACACCGAAAAGGGGGAATCCCCGGGCCGGTGGATGGGCCGCGGCCTGGCGGCACTGGCCACTCCGCTGGCCCGCTACGCCTGTGATCCGCTGGTCGCCAAGTACTGGGGCGTGCCGGCTGGCTCGCAGGTCGGCGAAGAGCAGATGAAGGCGCTGTTCGGTGAGGGTTTACATCCCAACGCCGAACAGATCACCGGTCTTCTGACGAAGCTGGGCGCCGGTGCGGCCGGGGCGAGTATGGCCGCGCGGCTGGGCCGGCCTTTCCATGTCGACGGCAAAGAAAACCGGTTCGTCACCAGGCTTCGCGAGGTTTACCGCGACTACAACCTCACCATCGGTGCCGACGTTTCAGCCAGCATCGCCCCCGACATCCGGGCCCGGCTGCGCACTGCGGTCGGGCAGGAATTGTTCACCGAAACCTACGCTCGCCCACCGGCGGACGCCCGGGAACTGTCCGGTTTCATCGCCGCCAATTCCCGCGCCGCCTCCACCGCGGTAGCCGGCTACGACCTCACCTTCACCCCGGTCAAATCGGTCTCCACGCTGTGGGCCATCGGTGCACCGCCGATCGCCGCCGCGATCGAGGACTGCCACCGCCAGGCGGTGGAGGAGACCCTGGAATTCCTGGAAGACAACGCCGCGTTCTCCCGCATGGGAGCCGGTGGCATCGCCCAGGTCGACACCACCGGTTTGATCGTGGCCGCCTTCGATCACCGCGACTCCCGGGCCGGGGACCCCAACCTGCATACCCACGCCGCAGTCAGCAACAAGGTCCACGTCATCGGCCCCGACGGAATAGGCCGGTGGATGGCGCTGGACGGCGCGACACTGCACCGTGCCGCGGTCGCGGCCTCGGAGTTCTACAACACCCGCATCGAAGCGTTGCTGGTCGAAAAACTGCGGGTGCGGTTCACCGCGCGGCAGTCCCGGCGCGGTAAACGACCGGTCCGTGAAATCGACGGCATCCCCGAGGAACTCAACGAGAAATACTCCTCACGCAGCGCCGCCATCGACCACCGGGTGGGCGAGCTGGCCAAGGCGTTCCACACCGAACACGGCCGCGAACCCACCGCCGTGGAGATGCTCGCCCTGACTCAGCAAGCCACCCTGGAAACACGGCAAGCCAAACACGAACCCCGCTCCCTGGCCGAGCAGCGCCACACCTGGCGCGTGCAAGCCGTCGAGGTCCTGGGCAGCCAGCGCGCGCTGAGCAACATGGTCGCCGCGGTCACCAATCACGCACCGGCACACCACGTCCCGATCAGCGACAGCTGGGTACACCAGCAGGCCGCTCACGTCATCGACACCGTCTCCGAGCATCGCGCCACCTGGACCATCAACCACGTCCGCGCCGAAGCCCACCGCCAGCTGCGCTACGCCGATCACCCCGGCGGACCCGAACTGGTCGACCGCATCGTCACGGCCGCCCTGCGCGGGCACAGTCTGGTCCTGACCAGCCACGCCGACACCGACAAACACGAACCCGCCGCCCTGCGCCGCGCCGACGGTTCCAGCGTGTACACCCGCCACGACACCACCCTGCACACCAGCGAGGCCATCCTGGCCGCTGAGCGGCGCATCCTGGCCGCCGCCGCCCGCACCGACGGCCGTGTCATCGACGCCGACAGCATCGAAGTGGCGCTGCTGGAAGCCCACGCCAACACCGGTGTGGCCCTCAACGACGGACAAATTGCCATGGTCCGCGAAATGGCCACCTCCGGGGCCCGCGTACAACTCGCGCTCGCCCCCGCAGGCACCGGCAAAACCACCGCCATGGCCGCCCTCGCGGCAGCCTGGCGCACCAGCGGCGGCACCGTGATCGGCCTGGCCCCCACCGCCGGAGCGGCCGAAGTCCTGGCCGAAGACCTCGGCTCGGACACCGACACCCTCGCCAAACTGGTGCAGCTCACCGGCACCCGGGCAGACCAACCCGAAGCCCCCCACGACGACCCCGCCCGCCGATGGTTCGACACCATCAACGCCGACAGTTTGCTCATCGTCGACGAAGCCGGAATGGCCTCCACCGCCGACCTGGACACCCTCCGCGCTTGTGCCGAAGCGCGCGGTGCCAGCGTGCGCCTCATCGGCGACGATGAGCAGTTGGCGTCGATCTCGGCCGGCGGCATCCTGCGCGATCTGGCGCAGCGCCACAATGCGGTCACCCTGAGCACCGTCGTGCGCTTCACCCACCCCGAAACCGGGCACGCCGAAGCCGCCGCCAGCCTGGCCATCCGCAACGGTGACCCCGCCGGCATCGGCTTCTACATCGACCACGGCCGCGTCCATGTCGGCGCCGATCAACACGCCGCGGACATGGCCTACGACGCCTGGGCCGCCGACCGTGCCGCCGGGCGCGACTCGATCCTGTTGGCTCCCACCAACGAGCTAGTCGCCCAACTCAACGAACGCGCCCGACTGGACCGTCTCACCGCCGCCGGCACCGACGCGAGCACACCCAAAGCCGCAGCGACCGTCACCCTCGCTGATGGGCTGACCGCCTCGGCCGGCGACATCATCGCCACCCGCAAGAACGCCCGCTGGATACGGACCACCAGCCGCGGCGGCTGGGTCAAAAACGGTCACCGCTGGACCATCCGCACCGTGCACGACGACGGCTCGTTGACCGTCGTCCCGCTCCGAGGCCGCGCCACGACGGTGCGGCTACCCGCCCGCTACGTCACCACCAACACCACCCTGGGCTACGCCTGCACCATCAACGCCGCCCAAGGCATGACCGCGGGTGGGCGCGACGTCGAAGGCACCTGCCACACCGTCATTTCCGACCGGCTCACCCGCCAGCAGCTCTACGTCGCTGGCACCCGCGGACGCACCGAAAACCACTTCTACGGCTCCACCGCCGAATCCGACCCGCACCGCATCCTGGCGCCCAAAGCCACCCACCCACCGACCGCCGTCGACGTGCTCACGACCATTCTCGGCCGCGACGGCGCACAAATCTCCGCTCACACCGCCGCCGCACTCGACGCCGACCCGTTCACCCGGTTACACCAAGCGTGCGCGATGTATGCCGATGCGCTCTCTGCGGGCGCCGAACACCGCGCCGGCACCACCGTCATGGCCGCCATCGACACCGCGGCCGCGGGCCTCGGAACCCGCGTCACCGACGCCCCGGCCTGGCCGGTGCTGCGCCGCAACCTGGCTCTGCTTGCCCTGCACGGTGCTGACCCCGTCGCCGCCCTCCACGACGCCGCAGCCACCCCACTCGGCGATGCTGTCGACCCTGCCGCCGTCCTGGATTGGCGCCTGCCCATCCGCGGCGAAACCACTGCGCCACAACCCGCCCCGCTGCACTGGCTCAACCCCATACCAGCGGCCCTGAGCAACGATGACGTGTGGGGTCCGTGCCTGCGCGCGCGGGCTGAACTGGTCACCGAACTCGCCGACACCGTACGCTCCACCGCCCGCGGGTGGGGGGCTGCCACCGCACCGGCGTGGGCGCGCCCACTGCTCGGCCAGCGCGACCCTCTGATGGCCGAAATCGCCGTCTTCCGGGCCGCCCACGGCGTCGATCAGGCCGACACCCGCATCACCGGCCCCGAACAACACCCCAACCGCTCCAAGGTCTTCCAACAGCTCATCAACGCCCGCCTCGACGCAGCCCTGACCCGAGCCAACACCAACGCCGCGCGTTGGCGCCAGCTCGCCGAAAACCACGACCGACATCTCACCGCAGACCCGTTCTGGCCGCGCCTGGCCACCCACTTCAACGACGCCGCCCAGGCCGGCGCCGACATCGACACGTTGCTGCGCGACGCCCTAGCCGCGCACGGCCCACTCCCGTCCGAGATGCCCGCCGCCGCCCTGTGGTGGCGCCTGGCCGGCACCCTGGCCCCGTCGTCGCTGGATCGCGCCGACACCACCCTGCGACCGGCCTGGGCCGCGGCGCTACACGGTCTGTTCGGCACCGTCGTCGCCGAAGCGATCCTCACCGACTACGCCTGGCCGTCCCTGGTCGCCGCGGTGGCCGCCTGTGACTGGCCCCCGGCTGATCTGCTCGCCGCCGCCGCGGAACACCTGCACGACATCAACGCCGAAAAGCCTTTGCGCCCCGACCAGTACGCGCGCCTGCTGACCTACCGCGTCGAGCTGCTCACCCACCACGCCGCCACCCTCGACCCCGACGTACCGCACCCCGCCGACACCCAGCACACACAGGCGGTCGGCGACCAACTCGACTTGTTCGCCACCGGCGACTACGGGCTCGAGGAGCACCTGGGCGAGCCGCCACCCGACCCCACCGACTACCCCTACAGCTTCGCCGAAGAGGACCTCGCCGGCCTGGACTTCGACGACCTCCCCCACCACCGGCCCCTGCGTGCTGAGCTGGCCGAGAACACTGACATCCCCGCTCTGCGCGCCCGCCGCGACGCCGCCTACCGCCACCTGCGCCAGCTGGAAAAAGCCATCCTGGGCGGGGGCGGTGGACCCGCCGAACACGCCGCCGCCGCCGAACTCGCCGACCTGCGCCGCCGCCACCACCAGCAGCGGCCCCTGCACCAGGCGCTGGCCCACGCCCACACCCGGTGGGTGCACGCCGAAGACGCCGCCGCGCTGCACGCCACGCTGCTCGACCAGCTCGACGCCGCCATCACCGCGGCGACCCGCCGCGCCGATCACGGTGCCGCCGCCCGCTACCGCGCCCACCGCGACCAGGTCACCAGAAACACCGAGCGCATCACTGTCGCGCTACACACTGCGCGCACCCGACTCGACGACACCCGCACCACCCTGCTCGACGCCGCCGGCGGCCCGCAGGGCATCGTCACCGAACACCACATCCACACCCGCCGCACCGCGGCCATCACCACCGACACCGCCGCCCTCAACGACGCCCGCCGAAACGCCCGCACCCTCGATGACCAACTCTGCCGCGCAGAAGCCGGGGCGGCCCGCGCCCTGGCGCAGCGCCCCACCCACGCCTACGATCTGGCGACCGACATCGACCAATTACGCGCCGAGGTTGCTTACCTGCAGGCCGCCAGCACCGTCAGCCCCGGAGCCCTCTACTACCCGCCCGAAACCGCGCTCGGCGACCTCGACGACACCCACCGCCGCGTCGTTACCGCGATCACCGCCAACATCCACACCGTGCAAGCACTGCACCTACACCCCGGCGCCGACAAGCACGGTGCCCTGGCCGCGCTCGTGGCAACCGCACACGACCAGAATCACCGTGTGCTCGCGCTGACCGCCAGCCCGGCAGCCCGCGATTACGCCGCCCACCACTGCTACGCCGACGCCAGCGGCCACATCGACAGCGCCCGCACCACACTCGGCAAGACGCCCCTGAAACTGCCTCTGGGCAGTCTGATCGTCGTCGACGACGCCGACCACCTCAGCACCGACAACCTGCACTGGCTCACCGCGGCCGCCACCGCCACCAACACCAAACTCATCCTCATCACCACCGGCGACCACCACCACCGACCCGCCCACACCCTGATCGCCGCGCTGCACCACAACTCCACCACCGCCCACCAACTCGGCACCCCCGAACCCGACCCAGACCCGGCCCCGCGCACTGCCATCGAACGCGCCGAACACCACCTCGCCACCACCAGCGCAACCAGCACCACCCGTGACCAAGCCGTCGAATTACTACGCCAACGCACCCAGATCGTCGACCGCCTACGCGACATCGCCGAGGCCGCCGCCCACATCGACAACCTCACCACCCCAGCCCGCCACATCGACCGCGGCTACGGCATCGACCTCTGACCACAGCAGCGACGCGTTCGAGCTCCGCCAGCACCTGCACGGCAATTGCACGCCCCCGCAGGCACGTCCAAGTCGCGCGCGTGCACTTGTCGTCGGGCGCACGGTCCTAAGGGCCACCACGATATCCCGGCGCACATCTACGAACCGCTGAGCACCCACACCACTCCGGGAACCAACTCCCGTCCCGCGCTGATCGTCTACTTTCACAGCGGCGGTTTCGTCCTGCGCGACTCCGTGTCACGCGATGCCGATTGCCGCCGCCTGGCCAACGGCGTCGGCGCGGTCGTCATGGCCGTCGACTACCGCCTGGCCCCCCAGAACCGCTTTCCCGCCGCGCTGGAGGACGCCTGGACGGCAACCCGCTGGGCTGCTGACATCGCCGAACAGATCGGCTGCGATCCGCACCGGGTGGCGGTAGCCGGAGAAGGTGCGGGCGCCAACCTGGCCATCGGTGTGTGCCTGCTGGCCCGCGACCGCAACGGACCGCCCATCGCCTTCCAGCTTCTGATTTGTCCCGTCGTCGGCGGCAGTGTGCTCAGCTCGGCGAGAAGCGGTGAGGCCAGCGGATTGAGCCGCGGCACACCTCGTCCTGGCCCACGCCGACCCGCAGCGCGCAGCCGGTGAACAGTTCGCCCGCCAGCTACGCGCCGCCGGCGTGCCTACCACCGCACGCTGCTGCCCCGGCATGTTCCACGGCTTCTACAACCTGGCCGACCAACTCGACACCGCCGCGCGCGCCAACACCGATGTCCACACCATCCTGCGCGACGCCCTCAACAACCCAAACCCGTTGACCCGCACAGCGTTACGCTGACCCCCGATAGCGAGGCAAGAAGGCCGCTCTCGGTTGACACAATGTTGCACACGCACAAACCCCCGTAGCCGAGGAGGATTACATGCCCAAAGGTGATATCACCACCTACAACGAAGACGGGGTGTGGAAGTCGAAAGTGGAAGGCAGCCGCCGCGCCGCACACACCGGCGGCACCAAAGCCGAACAGACCGCGATAGGCCGAAAAATGGCGCAGGACCGCAAGGTCGAGCACACCATCCGCAACCTGGACGGAACAATCCGCCAGAAGAACTCCTACGGCAACGACCCCAACCCGCCGCGCGGCTGACGCGGGCACGCAGCGTTGCTGGAACCGCGCCCTCCCCGGCCGGCCGACTCCGCTGCGCCGGCTGACTGGTTGAGCGCCCGAGTCGATCTGTGGGGCCCGCACTGGGTCACCAACGTCGTAGGCTCCGGATTACACCTGAGCCCCCGCGCGCTCGGCGCACTGTGCGCGATATCTCTAGGTGAGCGGCGTGTGGAGTCGACGTCTACGACGGGGCCGCGGCTTGGCGTAGGTCCGTCGTCGTGG
>NZ_LQOY01000110.1 GCF_002101675.1 Mycobacterium gordonae
TACCGGCATCCCTGACGCTGACTGATCCGAAGGGGTAACACGTCCGAACAATGAACAGATCCAGATACGCCACATAATTCGGCTTCCAGCGCACCCAGGACCAGGCCCAGGGTGATCACGCTGGCGCGGGAGTCCGCAGCGGGGGGCAGTGCCGCGATGGTGTCGGCAACGGTGTCGGAGTCTTTCAGGGCGAGCAGTTCGGCGGCGGTCGAGGCGGAGTAGGACCCGATGAGCAGGCTGGGGTGGGTGGCCAGCTGCGCGGCGACGAACAGCGCCGCCCCCTGTGGTGGTGTCTTGCGGGCCAGCAGGTGGTTTTTGACCCACGCCCGGCGGACCTCGATGGCGGCGTGGCCGAGTTTGTTCAGGGCCACGACTTTGCGCTTGTCGCGCAGTTCGGCTTCGCGACGCTGCTCGGCGCCGGTGTCGCCGGTCGCGGGGTTTGCGCCTGGCCGGGAGCGCTGATAGTACTGCGAGCGCGTCAGCAGCCCGGCGGCGTCGATGTCCAGGCAGAAGAACTCGGGCTCGAAAGCGGTGCGCTGGACGATGAATCGCGGATGCACATAGCCCTCTTCGGGTGCGGCGTCGTGGTCGGCGGCGTCGATGTCCCAGTCGATGTCGCCTTCGTCGACCTCCTCGCCGGTGCGGCTGTCCTCATAGAGCTCGACCTCGTCCAGCCATACTGCCCACAGCTGCGGATCATGCTCGGTCACCGCATCCGAAACTGTGTTGCCCTGACCGTCGCACAAGCGGTCCCACCGGGTGGCCATCAGCTCGTCATTCCAGCTCGGGCGCTCGGTTAGCAGCCGATACCCTTTGTCGCGCAACGGCGCTGCTGCGTTCTCGCGGGCTTGCGCCGAGGCGGCTTTCTGGCGCAGTTCGGCCACCCGGTGCTCGAAGTCGCCGGCACTGCCCGCCTCGGTCAGGTACTGCACCGCCTCAGGGTCGGTGTCGAAATCAGCCAGGACCGCGGCTTGGGCGATACTGAGCTGGGCGTGTGAGAGCGCCGACATCGCCTGCTCGGAGCGCGTCGCCGTGGCGGCGGCTTCGACCAGTGCCTTGGGCACGGTCAGCGATTTGGCTACCTTCGCCGGGGTCAGGCCTTCGAGCAGCAATTGCTGAATACCCTTGGCGCGTTGGGTTTCAGTCAACGGCGCCCGGTGATCGTTGACCACGATTTGTTCGGTGATGCGTGCCACGGTGCGCGCCTGTTCGGTGGTGGCCAGATCCATGGTGACATAGACCGGCACCGTAGCCAGGCCCGCTTCCCGCGCGGCCAGCAACCGGCGCTGCCCGTCGCGCACCGTCACCTCACCCTCAGGACTGCGAACTGCGGTCAGGGGGGAGAGCACCCCGTAATTTCTGATGCTGGTCACCAGCTCGGCGTAGCCCTGGCTGGTGGGCGCGTCCTCGCGCACGTTGGGCTCCAGGACCAACGTGTGCGGGTCGAGATGCTCCACAGTGCCCGGCGACGTTGTCGTGGTGTTCGGTGTCGAGGCGGTGGCGGTCATAAAATGGATCCTCTCCGGTAATGATGACTACTATAGTAGTCATTCTAGCGGAGCGCACGCCTGTCGTCTTCCTGCTCGGCGGATCAGGCCGACACTTGTGGATAGTCGAAAGATCCTGTGGATAAACATGATTCAGGTGGCCCCCGAAGAGGGGGTGACAGGGCACTGACCGGTGGAGGCCGCACGCGCCGTGGCTTATAGTAGGCAACATGGATGCCCCAGACGAAAGAAGCCAGCAGCGCCTCGTTGCGCTGGGAGCAGCCATCACCGCGCTGCGCGAAGCGGCCGGGGAGACCAAAAGCGCGACGGCGCTGGCCACCGGGCTCAACCGCTGGTTTCTCACCGGAGTAGAAGCCGGACAACGCAACATCTCGATTGCACGGCTCTTCGACATCGCCGATCACTTCGGCGTCACGCCGGCGGCACTACTCAAAGACGTGACTTGAGATGGCTTTCCGCACGCCCACCCGGGTATGGGCGCTGCCCGGACACGAGCCCCACCGGGACCGTCTTCTTGATGCGTCGTGTCAGGACGCCCCGGTAGAATGAAAGTGTGAGTAACGGCAGTCGAGTAAGCGGAGCGGCAGGGCGCTGGCCGGAGTTGTTCGTGGGCCTAAGTGCTGAGAAGCGCCGCACTGTCAACAACGCGATCGCCAGTAACGTGCTCGAAGGGTGGGAGCCGAGCCGCGCCGACGTCGAGGCCGTTATCGAGGTCGCAACGGGCCGAGCCTGCGCCGAGGACTTCATGGCGAACCTGCCTCACGGTGAAGAAGTCCGTGGACTGGGCTGACTACTTCTGGCCCGGCACGACGGTTTTGCGCAACAAGCGCGGCATCACCGATGCTGAGGTGCTACGCGAGGTCGAATACAAGGCAGTCGCCATACGCACCGCCACACTTGACACAGCTCCCATCACCAAAACCTATGACGCCGAACACCTTCGAGCGTTACACGGTTGGCTATTCCAAGACCTCTACGTCTGGGCGGGCCACTACCGTGAGGTACCGCTGTCGAAATTCACCGAATTTGCTGCCCCGGAACGGATTAGCGAGTGCCTCCAACACGCCGCCGACCTGATCGCGGCCACCAACTGGCAAGACATTACCGCAGCACATTTAGCAGCAACGATGGCCGAGGTGTACGGATGGATCAACTACGCCCACCCGTTCCGCGAAGGTAATGGGCGTTCTGGACGTGCGTTTCTGGACGCGGTAGCCGACCGGGCGGGCCGGTGGTTGGACTATGGTGCCGTCGACCCTCAAGTGTGGAACCAGCGCTCAGCGTTCTCGATGCCTGATTTGGATCAAGATCGGCCACAACACCATTGGCTGACACCAGTGTTCACGGCGATCACCCGCAGTCTTGATGTCCGCCGGCTTGCACCTCCGGAGAGGATGCCCCAGCGTGACACGGGCTATGACGCGGGGCTTTAATGCAAGCCGGTCCGCGCCTGAATCACCAAGGATGCATCGTCGCGTTGCGGCTTGGATCGGCGTTGTTCCGGTCTAGGCTGCTCTCATGTCTGAGACGCACCACGCGGCCGGCGAACAGGCCCAGTCTCGGCGTCCCGCTGTTGCTGCTGCTGAGTCGTTTCGCACCTGCACGCGACCTACCGCACATGGCGCCCACGATGAGCTGGATGAAACGCGTCCCGCGTCGAAATCGAGAAGTGAGGGCGACGGCGCATCGATCATTTTCGTCGACCCGGATCGAGCGCCGCGCCCTCCGTGCCGACCAAGCTCAACGCCCAGGTTGCCGATCGATAGACCAGGAAAGAGAAGGGTGGACAGCAGACCATGGGGGCCGCCATTACCGACTTGACCACGTTCATCCGGCAACGCCGCGCTGACGTCACGAAAGACGCCGCCCCCGAGGCAGCGCTCGTCGAGTTCGGCGCTGCACGAATGCACTTCGAGACCACCGACGGCCGTCGGCTATCGGGCTGTCGAGAATGGCGCGGAAGCGTACGAATGTCAGCCCTCGGCCACCGCGGCGCCCCCGATGTTGAAGCCGCAGTAGTGCAATTCCTAATTCTGCGCGCCGGATACGAAAACCCCGCCAAGGTCCTGCCCCAGTTCGGCGATCGCGCCGCCGCATTCGTTGAATTATTCGACGATCAGTGGCTTGATCCAGCGTTGGACGAAAGCGAGGATTTCGCCGCAGGCATGCCACTCAGCACTGTACTGATCGTGCTCGGGGCGACCGTAGATAGCGGCCTTCCGCCGGAGTCACGGCTGCGCGCATGGGCCGTGGCCGAAACCGTCCACACCATGTTGCCGACCACCGCCGGTCTTGTCCTGATGCCGGCGCTGCCCTCGGCCACCGCCCCTCGGCACAAGCTTGTCTCCACCGATCAGATCGACCCCGACTGGGTCCGCATCGGGTGCGCCTCGGTGCCCGGACATGCGCGGTTCTACGGTCGAGCCACCGCGTTCGTTTACCTGGAGGAGGCACGCGATGCCTTGGCTGGCGTGCGCGACGAACCGATCCGAATCTCCCTGCCCGACTAAGATTTTCGATTCCGCTTGCAAGGTGTTTCAGTCTTGCTGCGGCAGCATAAAAGCTACGCTACAACGGTATTGGCAAGAAACCTGTGTCGTGCGTGGAGCCGTGAATTAACTTCCCTCTTGCGCCGGTTATGCGGCCCGCAACATCAATCGGGCCCGGCAAGCTTCGGGCCAATTCCGTTCGCGGCCAGCGCCAGTCTTTCGATACGAATTGAGTAGGCGGCAGAGCGAGCTATTCGTCAGGGGGGGGAAAGTAGCGCGGTTCTGCGTCGGGAGTCGCGTCCGCCGGCCGGGGGAGTCGGGAGTCTTCCTAGGGTCGACGGACACGACCTGTGAATTTCACACCACCGTTCACGGCAGTACAGGCTTAAGACTTGGTGTCGGGTCGGCCTTGTCGTTATGTCAGCTCACCCGCTAACAACATTCATGAGGCCGTTACCTACGTGGTGAGCTGAGCAAGGTGTGTTCGCGTCCCCGTGCGGCTACCGGGCTAGCGCGACGCAGCGCGGCTCGGCTGGAATTGAAAGTCGCGCATCAGGTTTCGCTATCCGGCCGGGATCTGCGGGGGGCGCGGGCTCTCGGGGCTGGTTGGCGTTGCAGCGCTTGCAGGGCCTGGTTCAGCGCGTCGGCGCGCTGATCGGCGCTGAGCTGGATTTGGACGATCTGCGCGTCGTGCGCGGCCCGCAGGGCTTCGCGCTCAGCGCCCATGTCGGCCCGTGTCTGCTCGAGCTCGCGGCGGACGGTCTCAGCGGTCTCGTGGGCGAACTGCGCGGCTTGCTCCGCGGCGCTCGTCGCGGCTCGCGCTGCGGCAAGCTCCAGCCGGATCGATGCAAGCTGTTCTTGGGCCTGCTGACGTGCGCCCTCGGCGGCGTCGAGTTTGGCCTGCAGCTGCGCACGGTCGTCTTCGGCCTGGCGACGGCCGGCGTCCACATCGGTGCGCAACTGCCCGCTGATCGCGATCTCCCTATTCAGGGCGTCCTCAGCCGCGGCCTTGGCCGCAACCGCCGCGGCGGTGTCGAGCTTGGCGGCCTCGGCCTCGTCCCTGGCCTGTTCGACGGCGCGATCGCGATCGGCCAGCTCCTCGGCATGCTGACGTCGGGCGGTGTCGAGTTGGGTACGCACCGCGGCGACGGTAGCCTCGGCGTCCTCGCGCACGCCCGCCAGTTCGGCAGCCAACTCCTGTGCGACCCGCTCGGTCTCTGCTACCGAATCCTCGGCCACCGCCTCGGCCTCCTGGCGCTCCCGCCGGGCCACCTCAGCGCGCTCCTCAGCCAAGCGCGCTGAGCGTTCGGCCGCGGAGGCGCGCCGTTCCGCTTCGGCCACCTTGGTCAACGCGTCGCGGTGGGCGTCTTCCACTTCGACGCCGGCGGCCTCCATGTCGCTGGCCTCGCGGATGGTGGCGATCGCGGTGTCGAGGAAGTCACGGAACTCGGTGAGCTTGCCGGGGAAATCAGACAGCCGCTGCTCCAACGTCGCCCGTGCCATCGACACCGGCGCCGCTACCGACTGCTCGGTAGCGGCCGCGGTCGCCACCTGTCCCGCGTGCCGGGCCCGCCACGCGTTGACCCGATTGTGCACCGGTGCGCCCTTGGCATCCGCCTGCTCGCAGTACAACGACGGCCGCCCGGTCGCCGAATCGGGCCGCGACGGCCGCGAACACCCCGGGTACCGGCACGGCTGCTGCTCGACTGCGCCAACGTCTTCGCTCATAGCCGCAATGGTACCTTACGTTTCGATACACGCAACGAAACGCAACGTAACACAACGCTACGTAACGCAACGAAAAGGCGATACCGGCGCGATCGGCGGGCCCGGGCCGGCCGAACAACTTCCCGTGAGAGGCCGCAGCTCGTTGTCCAGTTGAATTCGGTCAACTCGCTTGTGGGGGACCCGGCCCCCCGGCCGGGTCGGTCATCTGGTTGTCAGCTGATCGGTCACTTCGTTGTCAGTGCGGGGGCCATTAGGTTGCCTGGGGGTAGTGGGGCAGCCAACGTTGCCCAGCGCCTTACCCCGGCCGGTTGGAGAACCCTCGGCCGGGCCCCTTAACTGCTGCGGTCGGGGGGTGGTGGCATGGATCAGAACGCAAACTGACCTGTGATTTTGTGTAACTCGTAAGGTATATTGCAAGGTATGAGAACTTCGGCCTTGTTGCCGATCCTGCGGTCACAGCTGCAGGGTGGGCTTCTGGCGCAGTTGTATCTGCACCCGGAAAGCGAATACAGCCTGAGCGAGGTGGCCAAGTACGTTGGGGCGAGCGTTACCGCGGTGCACCACGAGGTTGAACGCTTGGTTGCCGCAGGGCTCGTTGACGAGCGGCGGTACGGCAATATGCGACTGATTAGGGCCGCCCAGAGTCGGCTGACGCGGCCGTTGACCGAACTGCTGGCCTTGACTTACGGGCCGATCGCGGTGCTACCCGACGAACTCGCCGCGGTCCCAGGGATCCGGCAGGCGTACCTATTTGGTTCGTGGGCGCGCCGCTACGGCGGTGAGCCTGGACCACCGCCCGGCGACGTCGACGTCCTCGTCGTGGGAAACGCAGACCTCGATGACCTGGATGAGGCGGCCCGGCGGGTGGAGAAGATCCTGCAGCTTCCCGTGCACATCGTCCGGATCCTGCCTCAGCGGTGGGACAGCCCGGCCTGGGATGACACATTCGTCGCCGATGTGCGCAGCAAACCGAAAGTGCTTATCGCAGTGCGGGATACCGAATGAGGTGGGATCAGGGACGCGAGGTGGTCGAGGCGTTGATCGCCGAGAAGCGCATCGACCAGGTGCATCCGAGTCGAAACGCTGCCGATCGGCTACTCGATGAAGCTCGCGCGCACCTGAGGTCGGCGGCGCAGATCGCAGACTCCGACGCCGTCGGTGCGTATGCGTTGGTGTATGACGCCGCGCGCAAGGCGTTGGCGGCGGTACTGGAAAACGAGGGGTTGCGGGCCACCAGCCGCGGTGGCCATATCGCGGTGTTTGAGGCAGTCCGCGCCCAGCTGGATCCGCCGCTAGGCGGCACTTTGGTGCCTTTTGATCGAATGCGGCGCCGCCGCAACGCGATCGAGTACAGCCCCGAAGGATCGGTTGTCGCCGATGATGTTCGCGAGGATGCCGTCAAGGTGCAGGCGATCGTGGACACCGCGGCACAGGTCCTCGATCAGATGAGCCCGTACCGATAAGGACACGTTGAAATTCTGAACAACTACGTCCGCATGCCCACTGTGACAGACCGGCTACGCCGGATGCGCCGCTGCGCCCTCGCAGGCCGAACAACCGCGTGTACAGCGGGCTGGCCGCTGGCCAGCCCGTGGGTGGGCATCGGTCAGGGTGGCGGGCTGCACGGGTGCTGCTCGGCGGGCCGCAGGTGGTAGCGCGGGTCCAAGGCGCCGGTGTCGTAGTAGGTGTCGAAGACGCCGATGGCTTCCTCGGCAGCGAATAATTCGCTTTCCCAGACCATTTCGGTGCTGTAGGGCAGCTGGATCGTGTTCCGGGCGGCGCCACCACCCGGGGCGTCGTGTCCGATAACGTAGCGTGTTGATCCTTCCCCGGGCGGGTCGTTGGGTGTGCAGATCTCCAGTGTCATCGCGTCTGCGCGCCCGGCCGCCTGCAGATAGCGCAACGGCCCGGAATCAGGCAGCGGCGTCAAGATCAGGCCCCACAGGCTGGTACCGGTGAAATCGCGCAACCGTGCGAACACGCGGCGGTCGCGGGCAAAGCCGCGGGCGAGTTCGAAGTCGCGGCGGTACCCGTCACTCTCGGCCAGTATCTGCAGGCGGTGAGTCGGGGTGCGGCAGGCCAGATAGTGTCTCGCGGCGTGGGTGGGTTTGCACGACAGCGCTAGGTGCTGAAACACCCCGTCGGAGTAACCGCTATCGAGGATGGGACCAGAAAAGGGCCCGGTATCACCTGCAGCGATTTGCGCATCAGCAAGCGCGGCCGCCTCGCCGGGGCGACCGGCGGCGATCAAAGCAAGGATCTGACGCAACTGGTGGCGGGGGCGTGGGTGTACAGATTCCGCGATGAGATCGCCGAGTGCGATCAGGTAATCCGACACCCTCGGATAGCGATCAATGAACTGCGCTGTGACGGAGTCGAACTGATCGATGAGTGCGCGCAGTCCGCCATCAGGGTCGCCCGTATGGCCAGCAGCGATGACGCCCTCGCCGATCGACAACGGATCCGCGGTGAACCCGCCTCGGACTTTGAGGTTAAGTCGGGCGCGCTCACCCCCCAGGTCAGCGCGGGGCAAAAACGCCGCCCACAAGATGTCGTCAAGCACCAGGGGTTTGATCCCGGCGCGCCAGCGCAGCTCAGACTGCGCGTCCTCGCTGCTGCGTTCGCGCCAGACGCTGAGCTGGGCCAGATAGATACCCTGGACTCGGTAGGCAATGTCGGCGACGAACCGCAACCCGGAATCTCGGCTAACCCGCTTGAACTGCGCGGCCCACGGCTCGTTGACTGTGCCCGACCCCCTGCGTGCCAGGGTGAGTTGAGTCCAGTGGTTCATAACAAACCGGCCTGATGCAGGGCGAGATACGGATCAACACGCCATGAGCAGTTCGATGATGACGTCGGTGCATGACAAT
>NZ_LQOY01000111.1 GCF_002101675.1 Mycobacterium gordonae
CGGGCGGACTGTTCACTAATGGCGGAGCCGGTGGAGTCGGCGGCTTCGGTGCCGGGGGTGGCGCCGGAGGCGCCGGCGGGGCCGGCGGGCTGTTCGCCGGCGGAGGCAATGGCGGAGTCGGTGGGTTCAACGCCAACGGTGTCGGCGGGACAGGTGGAGCCGGCGGTGCCGGCGGGCTGTTCGGCGCCGGTGGTGACGGCGGGGCCGGCGGGATCAGCTTCACCACCGGCGGCAAAGGTGGGGCCGGCGGAGCCGCCGGGCTGTTCTCCGGCGCGGCCGGCGGGGCCGGCGGCACCGGCGGGACGGGGACACAAGCGCTGTCGACCGGCGGCGTCGGCGGGACGGGCGGCAACGGCGGGTTGCTGTTCGGGTTCGGCGGCGCCGGCGGCGCCGGCGGGTTCGCTCAAAACTTTGGCGGGGCAGGAGGTGCGGGCGGCAACGCCGGCATGCTTTTCGGCCCCGGCGGCAACGGAGGCACAGGTGGCGAGTCGTACTCGACAGGTGGCAATGGCGGCGCCGGCGGCAAGGCCGGAACTTTTGGTGACGGTGGTAGCGGCGGCGCCGGGGGAAGCGCCGTAGGCGCCAAAGGCGGTACCGGCGGGGTGGGCGGCAGTGCTGTGCTGATCGGCAACGGAGGAAACGGCGGCAACGGCGGAGCCGGCATTACGGGAACAGCCGGCGCGGGCGGCATCGGCGGCAGTCTGCTCGGGCAAGACGGGATAAGAGGGCTGCCGTAGCCACCGCGGCGGCGAGGGTAGAAGTACCTCCCGCTGCCAACCGTGGGGTGAGGTGCCATGACTAGCAGGGCAATTGGGCGAACTTCATTGATTGGAACGCCGTTGGGGCTCGACGAAACCCGGCTCACCCGCACCAGCAACGCGATGGGCACCTTCGAGGCATGCCGCCGCAGCGGTTGAGCGCACGTTCTGCTGCATGGCCCTGGCGATGTTCAAGCCTGATACCCGACAGGTGATGTCAGCAGTCGCGTAGTCAGCAGTTAACATCCCTCTCGGTGCGGGCCACCGAGGCTTCACCTCTGCTGCCGCTTCGCCAGCCACTCCGCCTGCATCACCACCAACCCCAGCAACTCCTGCGCCGGCGTCTCCGGATCCAGTTCGCAATACCGCTGGTACATGTTGACCACCACCCGCTCGCAGTCCAGCCACGACGCATACTCACCCAAGTCGACAGCATCGACTGCTTCGGCGAACGACAGGCCCTTCCCGTAGAAGGCATCGGTCTGCTCGGTGATGTACACGAAATAGTCACGCACGGCACGGATTCCGTCGGGGTCACTCACCGGGCCGTGGCCCGGTACGACGGTGGGAGCGTCCAACGCGATCATGGTGTCGCACGCCGCGATCCAGTTGGCGATCGGGCCGGCCCAGACGATCGGCGTGCACCCGATGAACAACAGATCGCCACCAAACAACACGCCCGCATCGGGCACATGCACCACCGAGTCCGCCAAGGTGTGCGCGGGACCGAGGTTGAGCAGATCGACCCTGCGGCCGCCGACCTCGATAGTCAACGACCGCTCGAACGTCTGGTCGGCGTTGCGCACCTTGATGCCACGGAAGTCGAAGTGCCCGAAGCGGTCCCGCACAAACGGCGTCGCGACCGGACCCAGGTCGGCCACCTGGATGGTGACCAGCCGGTCGGCCGTCAGGTCGTGCGAGATCTCCTCGGCGGTGCCGGCCGCGGCAATGATACGAACGGCCGGGTCCAGCAGCTGGTTGCCGTGGGTGTGGTCACCATTCGAATGGGTGATCAGCGCCTGAGTGATCGGGGCGCCGTCGGTGATCGGCCGCATCGCGTCCAGCATTTCACGCGTCAACGGCAGGTCGAACAACGTGTCCACCAACAGCGACGCACCGTCACCGGCGACCAAACCGGCGTTGCTCCAACCGAATCCGCCATCCGGCAGCGTCCACGCCCAAACCCGGTCGCCGACCGAGTGCAGCCCCCGCGTATAGGGCACCTTGGCGGGCGCCGGATTGATCCGCACCGCCTCAACCGAAGCCGCTGGATTCGGGCGCGGCGCCAGCGGAACCGGCGCCGGCGTGGAGCGCACGGTCTGCCGGGTCTCCCCCAGCCCTTCGACCTGAAGCGTCACCACGTCGCCGTCGCGCAGCCAGCCCGGGAAGGACTCCGGCTTCCGAAGGTGCTCGACCAGCGTGCAGGTGGGCACGGTCCCGGAGCCGATCACGTCACCGGGCCGCAGCGTCACTCCGCGTGAGGCGTATGAGATGATCTCGCCGAACGTCCAATCCATGGCACCGGTGGAACCGGTACCGATGACGCGGTCGTTGACCAGTGCCCGCACGTCGAGGCTGAGCTTGCCGCCCCGGCGAAACGGCTCGAGTTCATCGGCAGTCACCAGATATGGGCCCAGCGTGACCCCGCTGTCCTTGCCCTTGGCCTGCCCGATCCGCAGCTGACCTTCCAGCATCTGCAGATCCCGCGCCGACCAGTCGTTGAAGATCGTGTACCCGATGATCGCCTGCTCGGCCTGCTCCACCGTAAAGTCGCGCCCGGTCACACCGATCACCGCGGCGACCTCCAATTCGAAGTCCTGCCAGGCGCTTCCGGGTGCCGAAGGGGCGTCGTCGTACGGGCCCAAGACGGTTGCGGGGCAGGCGAAGTAGAACGCGGGAATGCGGTACCAGGTATCGGCGAGCTCCCGACCGCCGCCCGTTGCCTCTTGACAGTTGCGCATGTGGTCCAGAAAGCACAGGCTGTCCCGGATCGACGGTGGCCGCGGAAGAGGCGCAGCCAGCGACACATCGGCGAGTGCTACCACCGCAGCCGGCGACGCCAACGCCGCTTCACCGGCCGCGCGCAGTTCGCCGCTCCCGATCAGGTCGAGCAACGTCGTTCCCGCTTCCACGGCATAGATCTGATCACCGGAAAGCACGCCGGTGCGTTCACCCTCGCCGCTGCGGTAGGTAACCCACTTCATTCGCGCACCACCTCACTCGGAGTTTTGTCGGGCCGCAGCCCACGCCAGCTGGGCTGGCGAAGCCGGTTGTCCGGGGTCCATTCGCTATAGCGCACCTCGCCGACCAGTGTTGGCCGCACGAAGGTGACCCCCCGGGCGTCCCGGGCGGGAAGCTTGGCGCTGAACGGTGATTCGACGGTGTGCAGCGGTTCCAGCGTCTTCTTGAGGTTGGCCAGGTCGCGATCGGTGAACCCGGTGCCGACCCGACCGGCGAACTGCAAGCCATCCGGACCCGGAATGCCGACCACCAGCGCGCCGATACCACCGCCGCGGCCGCCCTCTCCTTGCCGCCAGCCGCCGATGACGACTTCCTGGGTGTTCCAGTGCTTGTCCTTGATCCACGACGCCGAGCGCCGGCCGGGCTGATATGTCGAGTCCCGCTTCTTGGCGACCACGCCCTCCCAGCCACGCCCGGCCGAATATTCGAGTGCCTCAGCGCCGTTACCGGGCAACAGTTCGGGAACGATGAGATCTCCTGCGGAACCTAAGGTTTCCAGCAGCCGACGGCGATCGGAGTACGTAGCCCGAAGCAGGGACCGGCCGTCCAGGTACAGCAGGTCGAAAGCCCAGAATTCGATGCGGGTGGCGCGCACCCGGTTCTGCATCTGGTGGAAGCTGGGCACGCCGTGCTCGTCGAGTGCCACGACCTCACCGTCAAGGATCACGTGGTGATCGGCGAGATGGGCTGCCACCGAACGCAACTGCGGAAACTCGGGCGTGACGTCGCGACCGCTGCGGGAGCGCAGCGCAATGTCGCCGTGGTCGGCGTCGACCAGCAGCCGGTAGCCGTCCCACTTGCCTTCGAACGCCCACTGACCCTTCTTCAAGCCGGACACGGATCCGTGCGTGGTGAGCATCGGAGCGAGCCCGTCGAAATCGAAGACCTTCTGATCCTTCATCCGGTGCGCCAGCCACTGGTTGCCGTTGGTCTGTATCAGCGCATACCGCCCCGATATCCGGCTGCCGTACAAGGTGAAGATCACTTCGTCGTCGCGGAACTTTTCGGCCTCGTAAGTGCCCGCATCCCAGATGATCACCTTGCCGGCCCCGTACTCCCCTTTCGGGATGGTCCCCTCGAAGCCGCCGTACTCCAGCGGGTGGTCTTCGGTGTGCACCGCCAGGTGGTTCACCGAGGGGATTTCCGGCAGGTTCTTCGGGATCGCCCAGGACACCAGCACGCCGTCACGTTCCAGCCGGAAGTCGTAGTGCAGCCGGCGGGCGTGGTGTTCCTGGATGACGAACGTATTGTTCTGCCCCGCAGCAGGTTTCGCCCGAGGCACCGGCTCGGGAGTCTTGGACGCGTCACGCATGCTGCGGTACTTGCTCAACCGATCCGCGACGGGCGCGTCGGCATCCAGCTCGGCCAGCAGATCACCGTCGCGCGCCACCCGGGCCAGCACCTCGTCGTAGGTGAGGTGACGCAGGTCCGGGTCGTCGAGCTCCTCCCAGGTGCGCGGGGCGGCGACAGTGGGATGTTCCCGGCCGCGCAGCGAATACGGCGCGATGGTGGTTTTCGCGCCGTTGTTCTGGCTCCAGTCCATGAAGATCTTGCCGGCCCGCAGGCTCTTGGTCATGGTGGAGGTGACCAGCTTCGGCATCGTCTTTTCCAGTTGCTGCGCAACACGTTTGGCCAGCACGCTGGCGCCTCGGCTGCTCACCGGCTCATCCAGTGGACTGTAGAGATGCAGGCCCTTGCTGCCGCTGGTCAGCGGATAGGTCCGCAGCCCGATGTCGGCGATCAGGTCCCGCACCTCGCGTGCCACATCGGCCAGCTGGGCCATCGTCACACCTTCGCCCGGGTCGAGGTCGAACACCAGGCGGGTCGCCGGGCCCGGCTTGAGGCTTTCACCGGCCCTGGTCCACTCCGCCTCGAACCGCCATTGCGGCACGTGCACTTCCAGCGCCGCCTGCTGCGCGATCCAGGCCAGGCCGTCGACACTGTCGATGATCGGATAGGTGGTGGTTCCGGAGCGGTGGGTAACGCTCGCGCGGGGCAACCAGTCCGGCGCCGAGGATGCCAGTTGCTTCTCGAAGAACGAATCGTGGTCGACGCCGTTAGGCCAGCGTTTGCGGGTGGCCGGGCGACCCGCGATGTGCGGCAGCATCACCTCGGCGATACCGGTGTAATAGTCGAAGATGTCGGCCTTGGTGGTCCCGGTCGCCGGATAGAGCACTTTCTCGGCATTCGTCAGCTTGACCTGCTGCGGTGCCGCCGTACCCATACAGCCAACGTAACGTGTCAGCCATGGCGCGTGGGCTGGTCATCGGTGAAGCGCTGATCGACATCGTCGACGGGCGATCCGCGCATGTCGGCGGCAGCCCGCTCAACGTTGCCGTCGGACTGGCCAAGCTCGGCCGCGGGGTCGACTTCCTGACCCACATCGGCACCGACGCTCACGGCCGCCGCATCGGCGATTACCTGAAAAATGTTGGCGTGCACCTTGTTCCGGGCAGCAGCGACGCCGCGCATACCTCTACTGCGATGGCCACGGTCGCCGCTGACGGCTCGGCCACCTACGAGTTCGACCTGGACTGGCGGCTCGAAGGCACACCACCCGTACCGCCGCCGCTGTTCGTGCACACCGGCTCCATCGCAGCCGTCCGCGAACCGGGCTGCCTGGCCGTCGCCGCGCTGCTGGACGCCTACCGGGTTTCGGCGACGGTCACTTTTGACCCCAATGTGCGGCCGTCAGTGATCGTCGACCGCGATCAGGCGTGCGAGCGCATCGACAACCTCGTCGCCCGTGCCGACGTGGTCAAGGTCAGCGACGAGGACCTGCGCTGGCTGGCACCCGACCGCGCGCCGGAGGACACCGCGCGCGCCTGGCTGGCCTGCGGACCCGCGATCGTGGCGCTGACGCAGGGCGCGCGCGGCGCCGTGGCCTTCTGCGCGGCCGGCCAGACCGGGGTGCCTGCCAAGCCGGTCGACGTCGTGGACACCGTCGGCGCCGGTGACGCGTTCATGGTGGGTCTGCTCGACAGGCTCTGGGAACTGAGCCTGCTCGGCGGTGACCGGCGCGACGAGCTGCGCCGGATCGGACTCGACACGCTGACCTCAGCACTGGATGTCGCGGCCATGGCGTCCGCGCTGACGGTCGCGCGCGCCGGTGCGGACCTGCCCGACTGGGCCGCGTTGCAAGTGCGCACTCAGCCGCGGGTGTCACCGGATTACCCGGGTGCGCACGGGGCATACTGACAAAATGCGCTCCATCTGGAAGGGCTCGATCGCTTTCGGCCTCGTTAATGTGCCGGTCAAGGTGTACAGCGCCACCCAGGACCACGACATCAAGTTCCACCAGGTGCACGACAAGGACAACGGTCGCATCCGCTACAAGCGCGTGTGTGAGGTGTGCGGAGAGGTCGTCGAGTACAACCATATCGCCCGCGCCTTCGAATCTGACGACGGCAAGAGCGTGATCATCACCGACGACGACATCGCCACCTTGCCCGAGGAACGAAGCCGCGAGATCGAAGTATTGGAGTTCGTCCCTGCCAGCGAAGTCGATCCGATGCTGTTCGACCGGAGCTACTTCTTGGAGCCGGATTCGAAATCGTCCAAATCTTATGTGCTGCTGGCCAAGACGCTCGCCGAGACCGACCGGATGGCGATCGTGCATTTCTCGCTGCGGAACAAGACCCGGCTGGCTGCCTTGCGCGTGAAGGACTTCGGCAAGCGCGACGTGATGGTGATCCACACACTGCTGTGGCCGGACGAGATCCGCGATCCCGATTTCCCGGTGCTGGACAAAGAGGTAGAGATCAAACCCGCCGAGTTGAAGATGGCCGGCCAGGTGGTCGAGTCGATGGCCGACGACTTTGACCCGGACCGCTACCACGACACCTACCAGGAACAGTTGCAGGAACTCGTCGACGCCAAACTCGAAGGCGAAGAAGCGTTTACGGTGGAAGAACAGCCCACCGAACTCGACGAGACCGAGGATGTCTCCGATCTGCTCGCCAAACTGGAGGCCAGTGTCAAGGCGCGCTCGAGCGCCAAAAAGGAACCGGCCAACAAGGAACCGGCGAAGAAGGAGCCTGCGAAAAAGGCACCCGCCGAAGCGGCGAAGAAGGCGCCGGCCAAGAAAGCTCCGGCCAAGAAGGCCGGCACCAAAGCCACCAGCAAATGAGCACCCGAGTAGTAGGCTCATCGTGCTGCCGAGAGGAGTTGCCGTGAAGTTCACTCGATCTGGCGTCGCCCTCAGCCTGCTGGTTGTCACCGCGCTGCTGCTGTCGGGATGCGGGGGCAATTCCGGCAAATCCTCGTCCTCGTCGTCCAGTGCCGCGCCGGTGGTCCCGGTGAACTGTGGGGGCAAGAAGAAGATCCTGGCCGGCGGTTCGACTGCGCAGAAGAACGCGATGGAGCAGTTCGTCTACGCCTATATTCACGCCTGCCCCGGCCACACCCTGGACTACGCCGCCAACGGCTCGGGCGCCGGCATGAAGGCCTTCCTCGGCAACGAGACGGACTTCGCCGGTTCGGACTCCCCGATGAATCCCGACAAGGGCGAACCGGACCGGGCCCGCGAGCGGTGTGGCTCGCCGGCCTGGGACATCCCGGTCGTCTTCGGCCCGATCGCGGTGACCTACAACATCAACGGAATCAATTCGCTGAGCCTGGACGGACCCACCATCGCCAAGATCTTCAACGGCGCCATCACCAAGTGGGACGACCCCGCTATCAAGGCACTCAACCAGAGCACCAACCTGCCACCCACGCCGATCCACGTCGTGTTCCGCGGCGACCAGTCCGGAACCACCGACAACTTCCAGCGCTACCTGGACGCGGCGTCCAACGGAGCCTGGGGCAAAGGCACCGGACAAGCGTTCAACGGCGGCGTCGGAGAGGGCGCCGCCGGCAACGACGGCACATCGCAGGCCATGAAACGAACCGACGGGTCGATCACCTACAACGAGTGGTCGTTCGCGGTGGGCCACCAGCTGAACATGGCCCAGATCATCACCTCGGCCGGCCCGCAGGCGGTGTCGATCAGCGCCGAGACGGTGGGTAAGACCATCGCCGGGGCCACCTTCAAGGCCGGAAGCGACGCCAACGACCTGATCGTCGACACGTCGTCCTTCTACAAGCCGACCCAGGCCGGCGCCTACCCGATCGTGTTGGTCACCTACGAGATCGTGTGCTCGAAATACCCCGACGCCCCGACCGGTCAGGCGGTAAAGGCGTTCATGCAAGCCACAATTGGGGACGGGCAGGTCGGTTTGGACGAGTACGGCTACATTCCGCTGCCGAACTCCTTCCAGTCGAAATTGGTGCCGGTGGTCAACGCCATCGCGTGACCCCAGGTAACATCACAGGCATTGGCCGACAACGGATTTCGGCGCGTACATTTCGAGGGAGACAAGTCCGCCGTCGGGCGGTCCGTTACTCACTCGTGATTCAAAATTCATCCTGAGTCGCCGGATTTTGTTGTGTGCCCGCTCTCGGAGGATTTACCGTGTGTTAACCATCAGTTTCGGCGCGACCGCGCCGGTGGCGTCTGCCGGGCGAAGGGAGCATCGACGGTGACCAACACCGGGTCGGAATCGCGGGTGGGTTCGCGCTTTGGGCCCTATCAGTTGGTGCGCCTGATCGGCCGGGGCGGAATGGGTGAGGTCTACGAAGCCGAGGACACCCGCAAGCACCGGGTGGTGGCGCTCAAGCTGATCTCGACCCAGTTCTCCAACAATCCGGTCTTTCGATCCCGCATGCAACGCGAGGCCGACATCGCCGGCCGCCTCAACGAACCGCACATCGTGCCGATCCACGACTACGGCGAACTCGACGGACACTTCTTCGTCGAAATGCGCCTGATCGACGGTGTCTCGCTACGTTCCATGCTGACGCAGTTCGGGCCACTCACCCCCGCCCGGACCGTCGCCATCATCCGGCAGGTCGCCGCGGCACTGGACGCCGCGCACGCCAGCGGCATCACCCACCGCGACGTCAAGCCGGAGAACATCCTGGTCGCCCAGAACGATTTCGCCTATCTCGTGGACTTCGGTATCGCCCGTGCGGCGCACGACCCGAACCTGACGCAGAGCGGAATGGCCGTCGGCACCTACAACTACATGGCCCCCGAACGGTTTACCGGCGACGACGTCACATATCGGGCCGACATCTATGCCCTGGCCTGCGTGTTGGGTGAATGTTTGACCGGGGCACCGCCCTACCGGGCCGACAGCGTCGAGCGCTTGATCGCCTCGCACCTCATGGAGCCGGTCCCGCGGCCCAGCGTGTTGCGGCCTGGCCGTGTCCCGGCCGCACTCGACCAGGTGATCGCCAAAGGCATGGCGAAGAACCCCAGTGAGCGCTACATGACGGCCGGCGACCTCGCCATGGCCGCGCACGAAGCGCTGAGCACGCCCGAACAGCGCCAGGAGGCCACCATCCTGCGTCAGGGCGACAACGAGACGCTGATGCTCCCAGCGGTCGACCCGGGAGCGGGCGGCTGGAATAGCCAGGGCGGCTCGGGTTCCCACCCCAGCAGCCCCGCGACCATGCGGGCCCCGGTCCCCCCGTTCCGCACCGGTGACGAGACGATGGCCCAACCGCTGCCGTCGAACACCGGCGGATGGCGAGAGCGGCCTCAGAACAACTCCGATCAATTCACCCAAGCCGCCCCGGTTGCCGCCGCCGGCTGGGCCAGCCATCCCGGCGTCGCCCCGTCGGGCCCGGTCCCGATGCGCCCACCGCCCTACCAGCAGCCGTCACAACCGCACGCGATGACACCACCGCCACCCGAGGCACCCAAGTCGCGTAAGTCGCGCAAGGCGTTGATCATCGGCGCCGCCGCAGCGGCCGTGCTGCTGGTCGTGATCGCCGCCACCGCCTTCTTCCTCACCCGGCCCGGCGGCAACGGGTCCTCGACCCAGAACGCGACCGGACAGCAGACGATGCCGTTCAACGGTCTCAATTTCCGCTTCGCCCCAGGCGGGGTCGCGGTCGACCCCAGCGGCACCATCTATGTCACCAACCAGACGATGTACGGCCGCGTGGTGGCGCTGCCGGACGGCTCCACCTCCCCGACGGTCAAGCCGTTCAACGGGCTGTACGAACCGCAAGGCATCGCCGTGGACGCCGCCGGCAAGATCTACGTCAGCGACTTCAACAACCGGGTGGTGGCGCTGGCAGGTGGGTCGAACAACCAGGTGGTGTTGCCGTTCAACGGGCTCAACTACCCCGAGGGTGTCGCGGTGGACCCCCAGGGCAGCGTGTATGTCGCCGATCGCGGCAACAACCGGGTGCTCAAGCTGGCCGCGGGCAGCAATGCGCAGACCGAGTTGCCGTTCCAGGGCTTGAAGAACCCCGACGGGGTGGCGCTGGACAGCGAGGGCAACATTTACGTCACCGACACCGACAACAACCGGGTGCTGATGCTCGACGCCGGGACCAGCAATCAGACGGTGCTGCCGTTCACCGGCATGAGCGCGCCGTGGGGAATCACCGTCGACGGCGCGGGCAACGTCTACGTCACCGAGCACGACAACAACGTGGTGGCGAAGCTGCCGGCCGGCGCGACCGCCTCGGTCGAGCTGCCGTTCAACGGCCTGAACACCCCGTTGTCGGTAGCGGTGGACAAGAAGGGCAACGTCTACGTCGCCGACCGCGGCAACGGCCGAGTGCTGCGCCTGCCACCCGGGTCCTGACCCGGATCAGCGCCGCCGGGTCGCCAGGAACCGCATTCCCGCGGCCGACAGGTTGATCACGGCCACGATGATGATCAGGGTCAGCGCCGCTCCCCAGACCCGCAGGAAACCGGCGTGTTCGGGGTTGGTGAGTTCGGTGTAGATCAGCAGCGGCAGCGACGCCATGTTGCCGTTGAAGATGTCATAGTTGATCGACCGGCTGTAACCGACCAGCACCAGCACCGGCGCGGTCTCGCCGATCACCCGGGCGACCGCCAGCAGCACACCGGAGATGATGCCCGGCGTCGCGATGGGCGCCACGATCCACACGATCGTCTTCCATTTCGGAACGCCCAGGGCGTAACTGGCTTCCCGCAACTCGTCCGGTACCAGCCGCAGCATCTCCTCGGTGGAGCGGACCACCACCGGCAACATCAGCAGGACCAACGCCAAGGACACCGCGAAGGCACTCTGCTGGAATCCCAGCGTGGCGATCCAGAGGCTGAAGATGAACAGCGCGGCCACGATCGAGGGGACGCCGGCCAGCACGTCCACCATGAAGGTCGTCACCCGCGCCAGCCGGCTGGTGCCGTATTCGACCAGGTACACAGCGGTCATCAGACCCAGGGGTACCGCGATGACCGCCGCCACACCCGCCTGGGCCACCGTCCCGTACAAGGCCTGGTAGACGCCACCGCTGAATTCCTCCGGCAGCACCCCGCGCAGCGAGTGCGTCCACCAGTCCGCCTGGACGACCGCGTGCCAGCCGCGCGCGATCACCACCGCCAGCAGCCAGACCAACGGCACCAGCGCGATCAGGAACGAAGCGACGAAGAAGCCGGTCGCGACATTGTTCGTGATCCGGCGCCGCAGGCTCAGGTGGCGGTACAACATCGCCTTGACCGGTTGTTCGAGCGCGGCGGCACTGATTTGGGTCACCCGTTGACCTTTCCGCCGGCGACCGCGCGGGCCGCGGCGTTGACCATGAACGTCAGCACGAACAAGGCGAAGCCGGCCGAGATATAGGCGCCGGTGGGCAGCGGCTCGCTGAATTCCGACGCGGCCGAGGCGATCTTGGAGGCAAACGTGTAGCCGCCGTCGAACAACGACCAGGTCCCCGGCTTGGCGGCCGATCGCAGGATGATCAGCACCGCCACCGTCTCGCCCAGCGCGCGACCCAGACCGAGCATGGACGCCGCGATCACACCGCTGCGACCGAATGGCAGCACCGTCATCCGGATCACCTCCCACTTCGTCGCGCCCAAAGCCTGGGCGGCTTCGATCTGGATCGGCGGGGTCTGGCGGAACACCTCTCGCGACACGGATGTGACGATCGGCAGGATCATCACCGCGAGCACGATGCTGGCGGTGAAGATGGTGCCCCCACCGGCCAGCGACACGTTGCCTCTCTCGAACAGAAAGAACCAGTCCAGCTTCTGGTTCAGGAAGGTGGCCACCGGCAGCAGCTCCGGGGCCAGCACGAAGATCCCCCACAACCCGAAGATGATCGACGGGACGGCAGCCAGCAGATCGACCATCGCCCCGAACGGCCGGGCCAGCCGCTTGGGGGCGTACTGGGTGATGAACACGGCGATACCGACGGCGATCGGTACCGCCAGCGCCAGCGCGGTGATCGAACTGAGCACGGTGACCATGAACAGGTCGCGGATACCGAATGCCAGCTTGTTAGTGGAGGTGTCGAATTGCGCGCTGGTGAAGAAATTGGCCTGGTTCGCCTGCAGCGACGGAATCGCCTTGATCAGCAGGAACACCGCAATGAGCAGGATCGCTGCCACGATCGTCGACCCCGCCGCCGAGGCGACCAGCCTGAACAGGCGATCCGCCCGTCGCGCCGCGCGCGCGTCTACCTCCGCTAGCGCATGTTTTGCTAGCGGGGCTTTGACCACGTGAACCTCAGATCAGGAGATCGCGTTGACCGCGGTCGACAGCCTCGCTTTGAACGAGTCCGGGATGGGGACATAACCGTTGTCACCCAAACCATTCTGGCCGCCGCCGATGGTCGACTGCAGGAACGCCTTCACGGCCGTCCCGACCTGCGCGTCCGGATACTTCGAGCAGACGATCTCGTAAGTGGCCAGGACGATCGGGTACGAACCGGGCTGCGTGGGCCGGTAGAACGAGATCGTGTCGAGCACCAGGTCGTTGCCCTGGCCGGCGATCGTCGCCCCGGAGATCGTCTTACCCACCGAGTCGGTGCCGATGGCCACCGGCTCGGGACCGGCCGAGGTGATGATCTTGGCCATGTTCAGGTGCTGCCCCTGGGCGAACGACCACTCGTTGTAGGTGATGGAGCCTTCGGTGTTCTTGATGGCCGCCGAGGTACCGTCGTTGCCCTTGGCGCCTTCACCCACACCGCCCTTGAACGCCTTCCCGGCGCCCTTGCCCCACGCGCCGTTGGACGCTGCGTCCAGGTAGCGCTGGAAGTTGTCGGTGGTGCCGGACTCGTCACTGCGGAACACAACGTGAATCGGCGTGGCGGGCAGGTTGGTACCCGAGTTGATCGCCGCGATCGCCGGGTCGTTCCAGGTGGTGATGGCGCCGCTGAAAATCTTGGCCAGCGTCGGCCCGTCCAGGTTCAGGGAGCTGACGCCCCCGAGGTTGTAGGTGACCGCGATGGGGCCGAACACCACCGGCAGGTTCCACGCCGGCGCGTCACCGCAACGCTTCTGCGCCGCGGCCGCCTCATCCTTGCCCAGCGGCGAGTCAGAGCCGCCGAAATCGGTTTGGTTGCCGTTGAATTCGCTGATGCCCGCGCCGGAGCCGTTGCCGGTGTAGTTCAGCGTCTGACCCGGGCAGGCCGATTCGAACGCCTTGACGAACCGGGTCATCGCGTTGGCCTGCGCCGTGGAGCCACTGGCCTTCAACGTCTTCTTGCCACCGCAATTCACGCTGCCCGACGAGCCGCCCGACGTACCTTGGCTGCCCCCACCGGCATTGTTGTCGCTACCGCACGCTGACAACACCAGTGCCCCTGAGGCCAGGACACCGAGCGCGGCGCCAAATCGGTTGAGTTTCAATTCACTTCCTATCGGTAGACTCGAAACATACTAACCGCCGCCCCTCCGCCACGGCTTATCCGACCAGACCCTTTCCTCACTCCCTTGCCGCTAGATTAACAACAGGTAACGCGCGGTGAAAGAGTCGGCGAAAGCGACGTTGCCGCGCTTCCCAAGCGGCCCCGGTAGCGGCATGTCCCCCGACCCAGCCACGAAACGTGGCCAACGTTGACAAAAGCACTGTCGCCAAACGCAATTCGGCGATCGACGGGCACCTGCCGGATCTTGCTGCCGAACTGCGGGGTGACCGACGGCCGATGCGGACGTCTCGGACCAGACGGTGCCGGCCGGCGACGCCGAATGCGGCCACCTGAGCGCTCAGTTCGCACCCCTCAGTCTGAGAAATACCGTGGAATGCGGCGGGGTGCGTGTCGGGCAAGACTTGAGAAGCTGCCGTCGGGCCAATCTCGAATCACGTACTTGCCGACTTCTGCCCCCACATAACAAACGACTAAGGTGACCAAATTCCAGGGTGCCCAGCCGGCCTCCGCCTGGCACTCGACATTGACCACGAAACAGTCTCCCGCAGAAGCGGGTTGGATCTTCCCGTCGTCGGGCGGTTCACCTTCGCGGCCACTGGACCGATCCGAAACTGGCTCGACGGTTCCACTTCTGCAGAACTCCTGCCCAGAAGGTTGGGAATTCACTAACGCAACTTAACCCAATGGCAGACTGCAATTCGATGCACAAATTTATTATTCTGTAAAGCTGCTTTACAGTGACCACTGGTCATATAACTTTTCGATAACAAACCTTTTATGGGGTGCCATTGTTCGAGCGCCCCCTATTAGCTTGGGCGCTTACCCGTCGGCTCAATGGCGACCGACGACCGCACGCTCACGGCTCTCGTTTCAGCGTCGCCACCACAATCGCGCGACCGCTTCGCAACGTCCGCGCCAGTGCACACATCGGTCCAAATACAGCCACCCGAAGGGGGTTTGGTGAAAAGCACAGCAAAGCGCGGCCAAGCGTGGCTCTAGTAGGGCGCTACCTCATCGACACCAGCGCCGCCGCCAGGATGTCCCACCCCGAGGTGTCACGCCGGCTACATGCACTGCTCGCCACCGGGGTCGTTGCGACCACCGCGGCTCTGGATGCGGAAGCGCTCGCTGCGGCGCCGGGACACGACGAATACGAGAAGCGGTTGGCCGAGCACCGTTCGGCGCGCGAATATGTGCCGACCAACGACGAGCATTGGCACACCGCCCTGGGTGCGCAGCGGGCACTGGCGAAGCTCGGCGCGCACCATGCGGTCGACATCGCCGACCTGCTGACCGCCGCGCTGGCATCCGCCCACAAACTGGTCGTGGTGCACTACGACACCTGTTTCGAGACGGCCGCGAAGGTGCTGACGTTCCAGCACCGGTGGGTGATGCCGCGCGGCACCATCTGACGGCATCGGCCGGGGCCTCCTGGGTTACGTTTCTTGCCCGGTATGACAAAGTAGAACCTGTTACAGAAATTCTCCCGGAGCGGTGCACATCGTTTCGGCCGTCTACTGAAACGAGGCGCTCGTGATCCTCGACAGGTTCCGTCTGGACGACAAGGTCGCCGTCATCACCGGAGGCGGGCGCGGGCTGGGTGCGGCCATGGCGCTGGCCTTCGCCGAAGCCGGCGCTGACGTCGTCATTTCATCACGGACGCAGTCGCAGCTGGAAGAAGTGGCCGAGCAGGTCCGGGCGACCGGGCGCCGCGCCCACGTGGTCACCGCCGACCTGGCGCACCCCGAGGACACGGCGAAGTTGGCCGGCGCGGCCGTGGATGCCTTCGGGAAACTAGACATCGTCGTCAACAACGTCGGCGGCACCATGCCCAACACGTTGCTCACCACGTCGACCAAAGATCTCAAGGATGCCTTCACATTCAACGTCGCCACGGCGCATGCTTTGACCATCGCCGCCGTGCCGTTGATGCTCGAACACTCCGGCGGGGGCAGCATCATCAACATCACCTCGGCCATCGGCCGACTGGCCGGCCGCGGCTTTGCCGCCTATGGCACCGCCAAGGCCGCGTTGACCCACTACACCCGCTTGACCGCGCTGGACCTGTGCCCGCGTATCCGGGTCAACGCGATCGCGCCGGGGTCGATTCTGACCTCGGCGCTTGATGTAGTGGCCTCCAACGATGAGCTGCGCGCACCGATGGAGAAAGCGACACCCCTGCGCCGCCTCGGCGACCCGGTCGATATCGCCGCTGCCGCAGTGTATTTGGCATCACCCGCTGGGGGCTTCCTGACCGGCAAAACCCTGGAGGTCGACGGCGGCCTCACCTACCCCAACCTCGACATCCCCGTCCCGGATCTGTGAGGAGCCGACCATGACAATACGCGTCGCACAACTCGGCACCGGCAACGTCGGCGTCCATTCACTCAGAGCTCTGATCGACAACCCGGAATTCGAACTCACCGGTGTCTGGGTGTCCTCAGATGCCAAGGCGGGCAAGGACGCAGCCGAACTTGCCGGCCTGGACGGGTCGACCGGCGTGCTGGCCACCACCGACCTGGACGCCGTACTGGCCACCAAACCGCAGTGCGCTGTCTACAACGCCATGGCCGACAACCGTCTTCCCGAAGCGCTGGAAGACTACCGGCGCGTGCTGGCGGCCGGCGTCAACATCGTGGGCAGCGGACCGGTCTTCCTGCAGTATCCATGGCAGGTGTTACCGGAGGAGCTGATCAAGCCGATCGAAGATGCCGCGCGCGAAGGCAATTCGAGTCTTTTCGTCGGCGGAATCGATCCCGGCTTCGCCAACGACCTGCTGCCCATGGCGTTGGCCGGTACCTGTCAGAGCGTCGAGCAAGTGCGGTGCATGGAGATCGTCGACTACGCGACCTACGACAGCGCCGTGGTCATGTTCGACGTGATGGGTTTCGGCAAGCCGCTCGAGGAGACACCGATCCTGCTGCAACCGGGCGTGCTGAGCCTGGCCTGGGGTTCGGTGGTCCGGCAACTTGCTGCGGGCCTTGGCATTTTGCTTGACGAGGTCACCGAGAAGTATGAACGGGTGCCAGCACCGGAGGCCTTCGACATCGCGTCGGGCCACGTCCCGCAAGGCAGTGCGGCAGCACTGCGGTTCGAGGTGCTGGGCATGGTCGACGGCCGGCCGGCCGTGGTGCTCGAGCACATCACCCGGTTGCGCGAGGACTTGTGCCCCGACTGGCCACAGCCCGCACAGCACGGCGGCTCCTACCGCGTGGAGATCACCGGTGAACCGTCCTACGCCATGGACATCTGCCTGAGCAGCCGGCGCGGCGATCACAACCACGCCGGGTTGGTCGCCACCGCGATGCGGGTGGTCAACGCGATTCCCGCGGTGGTAGCCGCCCCGGCCGGGATCCGTACCACCCTGGATCTGCCGCTCATCCCGGGCCGTGGGCTGTATCGGCCGGCTGACTGATTGCCCCTGGCCGCGGCACTGGCCGGCAGCGGTATCCTCACCGCGAAAACGCCACCACTAACCCGGCAGGTAGGCAGACCTTGACCACTGACGACGCCCTGCGCGCCCTGTTCATCAACGCGACCCTGAAGCGTTCCCCGGATCTCAGCCACACCGACGGACTGATCGAACGCAGCGCCGGGATAATGCGCGAGCTGGGTGTGGAGGTCGACACCCTACGCGCGATCGACCATGACATCGCCACCGGTGTGTGGCCGGACATGACCGAACATGGTTGGGAGACAGACGAATGGCCCGCCCTGTATGAGCGGGTGTTGGCCGCCGACATCCTGGTGCTGTGCGGCCCCATCTGGCTGGGCGACAACAGCTCGGTAATGAAGCGCGTGATCGAGCGTCTCTATTCGTGCTCCCATCTGCTCAACGAGCAGGGGCAGTACGCGTATTACGGACGGGTCGGCGGGTGCCTGATCACCGGCAACGAAGACGGCGTGAAGCACTGCGCCATGAACATCCTCTACAGCCTGCAGCACCTGGGGTACACGATCCCGCCGCAGGCCGACGCGGGCTGGATCGGGCCCGCCGGCCCGGGGCCGTCCTACCTCGATGAAGGCTCGGGCGGTCCGGAGAACGACTTCACCAACCGCAACACCACGTTCATGACCTACAACCTTGTTCACGTCGCGCGGATGCTGAAGGCTAACGGCGGCATATCCGCCGAGGGAAACCAGCGCACCCAATGGGATGCCGGGTGCCGGCCCAGCTTCGCCAATCCTGAATACCGGAGCTGACCTGCGCGATAGCGGCGACGCGTCAGATTTCGGCTAACCTAACTTTTTACTTCGACAGATAGGCACAGGTCGCGGAGTTGGCGCAAGAGACGGCAATCTCGGACCCGGCGGGTTCGGATAGGGCGGGCTGGTATCTGCTGGGTCCGGCCTTCGTCGCCGCGATCGCCTACGTCGACCCCGGCAACGTCGCCGCCAACGTCAGCTCGGGCGCGAAGTTCGGCTATCTGCTGTTGTGGGTGATCATCGCCGCCAACGTGATGGCCGGTCTGGTGCAGTACCTGTCGGCCAAGCTCGGGCTGGTGACCGGGCATTCGCTGCCCGAGGCGATCGGTCGCGGAATGGGGCGTCCCACCCGGCTGGCCTTCTGGGCACAGGCCGAGATCGTCGCCATGTCAACCGATGTCGCCGAGGTGATCGGCGGGGCGATCGCGCTGCGCATCCTGTTCGGGCTGCCGCTGCCGCTGGGCGGACTGATCACCGGGGCCATCTCCCTGGTGTTGCTGCTGATCAAAGACCGCCGGGGCCAACGACTGTTCGAGGCGGTCATCACCGGGCTATTGCTGGTGATCGCGCTCGGGTTCACGGCCAGCTTCTTCGTCGCCACACCGCCGGCGGGCGAGGTGATGTCCGGGCTGGTGCCGCGCTTCCAGGGCGCCGAAAGTGTGCTGCTGGCCGCCGCCATTCTGGGCGCCACCGTCATGCCGCACGCGGTCTATCTGCATTCGGGACTGGCCCGGGACCGGCACGGCCGGCCCGAAGCCGGCACGCCCCGGCGGCGGTTGCTGCGCATCACACGCTGGGACGTCGGGGTGGCGATGGTGATCGCCGGCGGCGTGAACGCCGCGATGCTGCTCGTCGCCGCGTTCAACATGCGCGGCCATGGGGACGTGGCATCCATTGAGGACGCCTATGGTGCGGTGCGCACCACCTTGGGCCCGACGATCGCGGTGCTGTTCGCGGTCGGGTTGCTAGCGTCAGGCTTGGCGTCGTCGTCGGTGGGCGCCTATGCCGGAGCGATGATCATGCAGGGGTTGCTGCACTGGTCGGTGCCGATGGTGGTGCGTCGACTGGTCACGCTGGGCCCGGCGATCGCGTTGCTGGCGTTGAACGTCGACCCGACCCGAACCTTGGTGCTCTCCCAGGTGGTGCTCTCGTTCGGGATTCCGTTTGCGGTGCTGCCGCTGGTCCGTTTGACCGCGAACCGGAAGCTGATGGGCACCGATGCCAACCATCCCGCCACGACGGTTGTTGGCTGGGTTGTGGCGGTGATGATTAGTCTGCTTAACGTGGCACTGATCTATCTGACGGTGACGGGCTGAATGCCGGTCCGCCGGCACCTGTACTTCGCATACGGATCCAACCTGTGCGTACGACAGATGGCGGCACGCTGTCCCGATGCCGGTGACCCGCGTCCGGCGGTGCTGTCCAACCACGACTGGCTGATCAACGAGCGCGGCGTCGCCACCGTCGAGCCGTGCCCAGGAAGTGAAGTGCACGGCGTGTTGTGGCGGCTTTCCGATCATGACCTGACCGTGCTGGACAGCGCCGAGGGCGTGCCGGTGCGCTACCGGCGGGACGAACTACACGTGCACACCGACGCGGGTCCGTCACCGGCGTGGGTGTACATCGACCACCGGGTGACACCCGGACCTCCCCGGCCCGGCTACCTGTCGCGCATCATCGACGGCGCAATACACCACGGGCTGCCGCAGCGCTGGATCGACTTTCTGCACCGCTGGGATCCGAGCCGCTGGCCTTCGCCGATGTCGTCGGATGGCACTGGGCCACAGTCGCTTTCAGCGTTGTTGAGCGAGCCCGGGATAGTGGAGCTGAGCCGCTTGCGGTCACGGTTCGGCTTTCTCGCGATCCACGGTGGCGGGCTCGAGCAGATGACCGACGTGATCGCCGAACGGGCTGCCGAGGCCGCGGGCGCCTCGGTGTATGTGCTGCGTCATCCCGACCGCTACCCGCACCACTTGCCGTCGTCACGGTTCGATCCTGCCGAGTCGGCCCAGTTGGCGGGATTTCTCGACCACGTGGACGTCGCCGTCTCGCTGCACGGCTACGGCCGGCTCGGGCGCGGCACCCAACTGCTGGCCGGCGGAAGCAATCGCGCACTGGCCGCCCATGTCGCCGGGCACATCAGGCTGCCCGGGTACGAAGTCATCACCGATCTCGACGCGATCCCCGCGGAGCTCAGAGGGCTGCATCCGGACAACCCGGTGAACCGGGTACGCAGTGGGGGAACACAGCTGGAACTGCCGGTTCGGGTCCGGGGTCTCAGCCCCCGCAGCCCCCTTCCCGGCGCCGACGGTTTGTCACCGGTCACGTCCAGTTTGGCGCAGGGGTTGGCGGCGGCAGCCCGTTCCTGGCTGTTGTCTTCGGATTAGTTGGAGGTTGTTGGTGGACAAGGATTTTCGGTTCGGCTTGAGCATCCGCTACTTCAGGTCGCGGGATGCGCTGGTGGAGATCGCCAAGCGTGCGGAAGACATCGGTTTCGATGTCCTCTGCGTGCCAGACCATCTCGGCGCGGCCGCGCCGTTTCCTACGCTGACGGCGGCGGCCATGGTGACCGAGCGAATCCACCTCAGCATGTACGTGCTCAACGCCGCGTTCTACAAGCCCGCGCTGCTGAGCCGCGATATCGGGGCCCTCGACATTCTCAGCGACGGCCGCCTGGAGGTTGGGCTCGGAACCGGTTATGTCCGAGAAGAATTCGAGGCCGCGGAGTTGCCCTATCCGAGTGCCGGTGCGCGTGTAAACTATCTGCAACACATGACGGAGTACCTGACCGAGCATCACCCGCGGGTGCCGATCATGATCGCCGGCAGCGGCGACCGCGTGATGCGACTGGCCGCCCGGCACGCCGACATCATCGGGCTCACCGGCGCGAAGGTGCGAGACGTCGAGGACCCACTGGCCGAGCGCATCGAGTTCGTCCGCAACGCCGCCGGTGACCGGTTCAGCGCACTCGAGCTGAACCTGGTGATTACCGCGGTACCCGCTCCCGACGAGACGATGCCGAATCTGTCCCTGACCCGTCGCAATGCGCCCGACCGTTCCGACGAGGAGTTGCTGGCCATGCACTCGGTGCTCAGCGGCTCCCCGCGGGAGATGGCGGAGAAACTGGTCGGCCACCGGGAGAAGTACGGCGTCACCCACTTCACCGTTCAGGACAACCACATCGACAACTTCGCCAATGTGATCGCCGAACTGCGCTGATCGGTGAGCGGTCGGTAATGGCCAGTACGCCCGGTAAGCTCAGCCCGTCGCCCCCGTAGCTCAGGGGATAGAGCACGGCTCTCCTAAAGCCGGTGTCGCAGGTTCGAATCCTGCCGGGGGCACAGTAGCCGTTTGTATGACTTCGGCTGATGCCTGACAGCGCTTGACCCGCGACGGCGACCGCCCGCGCCGCAGCCTCGCCGAGTGTTAAGTGACAGCGAGATTTTCGGCCTCAATGTCAAGTGGTTAGTGCAACGCGGTTAGGCGGCTTGATCGAGCAGGGCTGCTAAGCGTTGGGCGGGGGTGTC
>NZ_LQOY01000112.1 GCF_002101675.1 Mycobacterium gordonae
CCCCTGCGCCGCCCGCCCCGCCGGGCGCGCAGGGGGGTGGCTGTTCGGCAACGGTGGGCCAGGCGGTCTGGGCGGTCTGGGCGGCACCGGTGGGGCCGGCGGCAACGGTGGCTTCCTCTTCGGTGACGGTGGACCGGGTGGGTCCGGTGGTGCTGGCAACGCAGCAGTCAACAACGGCATCGGCGGTCGGGGTGGTGCCGGGGGCAACGCCGCACTGATGTCCGGTGCTGGTGGCGCCGGAGGAGTCGGTGGTATCGGGGCCGCCGGGGCGGCCGGCGTCAATCCAGGACCAGCTGCCCCGAACGGCAGCGCACAGGGTGGCGCCCACGGGGCTCCCGTCGCGACCTCCGTGGTCGGTTCCGCGACCGCCACAAGCGGCGACGGTGGGCTCGGCGCCAACGGCAGCCTGGTGGGCCAAGCCGGCGGGTTCGGGGGGCAAGCGGGTGCCGCTACCGCCACCGGGTCCTCGATAAGCGGCGTTATTCCCTCACTTGCCGCTACGTCCGGAGGTAACGGCGGAGCGGGCGGCACCGGCGGCATGGGGGGTATGGGTGGCCAAGGAGGTCTTGGAGCCGACAACACCGCCACCGCGACCGCCAGTATCGGCGCCACAGCCACCGCAACCGGGGGCCTTGGAGGTACCGGCGGTACTGGCGGTAGCGGCGGCGACGGCGCCCTGGGAGGTGCTGGCGCCAACAACACCGCGGTCGCCGCTGCGAGTGGCAGCGTCGGTCAGGCTCGCGCGACCGCTGGGGGCGGTGTGGGTGGATCTGGCGGCAACGGTGGCATCGGCGGCAACGGTGGCACCGGTGGCGCGGGCGGCACGGGTACTGCCAGCGCTGCCGGTGGCACGGATCCCAACACTGCGAAAGCCATCGCCATCGCCGCCGGCGGGCTCGGCGGCACCGGCGGCGCCGGCGGAACCGGTGCCGACAACGCCGGCATGGGCGCGGCCGGTGGTGCGGGCGGGACGGGCGGTCACGCCGGGCTGTTGTTCGGCAACGGCGGCGTCGGTGGCGCCGGCGGGGCTGGTGGGCAGGGAGGGCTCGGCGCCATTGGCGGTGGAGGCGGTCACGGCGGCGTCGGCGGCAGTGCCACGGCCACCGCAACCGGTGCCAATAGTCAGGCCGTCGCAGTTGGCGGCGATGGCGGCGCCGGCGGTCAGGGTGGCACCGGCGGCGCTGGCGGCGGCGGCGGCGTCGGTGGTGCAGGCGGCGATGGTGGGTCGGGGGGCTGGTTCGGGCAGCCGGGCGATGGCGGGGCCGGCGGAGGTGCTGGGGCCGGCGGGCACGGTGGTGCCGGAGGCGCCGGCGGTGCCGGCGGGCAGGCTGGTGTGGGCGCGAGCGGGAATGGAAGCGACGGGCAAGTGGGCGCAGACGGCCAAGCCGGGGCTGACGGCCAGGCCGGTGCGGCCGGCGCAGGAGGCAGCCCCGGGCGGCGCTAGCTTGCCGTTATCTGGTGGACAGCAGGTGCGGCGCTGAGCGGCACGCTCCGTTTTTGCCGGTCAGGTTGGCCGCGACTAAACTTGCTGCTCTACGCGATTCGGTTGACTTTTCGCATGAACCATGTGGCCGCGATGTTCGTATCAAAGGGGTGGGACCAGTGAGTGTCATCGCAGGTGTCTTCGGCGCCCTGCCGCCCTATCGCTATTCGCAGCAAGAACTCACCGACATGTTCGTCAGCATTCCCGAATTTGCGGACTACGAGGACATCGTCCGGCAGCTACATGCCAACGGGAAGGTCAACAGCCGCCACCTCGTCATGCCGCTGGAGCAGTACCCGCGACTGAAGGACTTCGGTGAGGCGAACGACATCTTCATCGACAAGGCGGTGGACCTGGGCGTCGAGGCCCTGATGGGTGCGCTCGACGAGGCCGGACTGCGCCCGGAAGACCTCGACGTGCTCATCACCACGACCGTCACCGGTCTTGCGGTGCCGTCGCTGGACGCCCGGATCGCCGGACGGGTAGGTCTGCGCTCCGACGTTCGACGGGTGCCGCTGTTCGGATTGGGTTGCGTGGCGGGGGCCGCCGGGGTCGCCCGGTTGCACGATTATCTGCGGGGCGCCCCGGACGGCATCGCTGCCCTGATTTCCGTCGAGCTATGCTCGCTCACCTTCCCCGGCTACAAACCGTCGGTGGCCGGTTTGGTGGGCAGCGCACTGTTCGCCGACGGTGCGGCAGCGGTTGTCGCCGTGGGGGAGCGTCGCGCCGCGGAGATCGACGCCGGCGGACCGAGCATAGTCGACTCGCGCGGCCACCTGTATCCGGATTCATTGCGCACCATGGGATTCGATGTCGGCCCCGGCGGTTTCGAGCTGGTGCTGTCGAAGGACGTGGCAGCCGTGGTGGAACAGTATCTGCGGACCGACGTCACCGCTTTCTTGGCCGAGCACGGCCTGACCACCGCCGACATCGGCGCCTGGGTCACCCATCCCGGCGGACCCAAGGTCATCGAAGCAATCACTGAAACCCTCAAGCTGCCACCGGAAGCGCTCGAACTCACCTGGCGCTCACTGGGCGAGGTGGGCAACCTGTCGTCGGCGTCGGTGCTGCACGTGCTGCGTGACACCCTGGCCAAGCCGCCGCCCAGCGAAAGCCCCGGACTGATGATCGCCATGGGTCCCGGGTTCTGCTCCGAGCTGGTCCTGTTGCGCTGGCACTGAATGTCGTGAGCACTCAAGACGAGCTCATTGCCGCCCTGCGGAGATCACTCAAGGACAACGAGCGGCTCAAGCGCGAGAACCGCGACTATCTGGCCCGCGCCACCGAACCAATTGCGTTGGTGGGCATGGCCTGCCGTTATCCGGGCGGAGTGGACACGCCGGAGGGGCTGTGGGAGATGGTGGCCGCCGGCCGTGATGTGGTCACCGAGTTCCCCAGGGACCGCGGCTGGGATCTGGCGCAGTTGTTCGATCCCGATCCGGACGCGGTCGGCAAGTCTTACAGCCGCTCCGGCGGTTTCCTGACCGACGTCGCTGGCTTCGACGCGCAGTTCTTCGGGATCGCGCCCAGCGAGGTGCTGGCGATGGACCCGCAGCAGCGGTTACTGCTCGAGGTGTCATGGGAAGCGTTGGAGCGCACCGGTATTGACCCGCTGACCCTGCGCGGTTCGCCGACCGGCGTGTTCGCCGGGATCTTCCACGGCTCGTATGGCGGCCAGGGCCGGGTGCCCGGCGAACTCGAGCGCTACGGGTTGCGCGGGTCGACGCTGAGTGTGGCATCCGGTCGGGTGGCCTACGTGCTGGGCCTGGAAGGTCCGGCGGTGTCGGTGGATACCGCGTGCTCGTCGTCTCTGGTGGCGCTGCATCTGGCGGTGCAGTCGTTGCGGTCGGGGGAGTGCGATCTGGCCCTGGTCGGCGGGGTGACGGTGATGGCGACCCCGGCCATGTTCATCGAATTCAGCCGGCAGCGGGCACTTTCCGCCGATGGTCGGTGCAAGGCATACGCCGGTGCCGCCGACGGCACCGGCTTTTCCGAGGGGGCCGGTGCCCTCGTCGTAGAGCGGTTGGCCGACGCACAGCGGTTGGGACACCCGGTGCTGGCCGTGGTGCGGGGCTCGGCGGTCAATCAAGACGGTGCCTCCAACGGCCTGGCCACGCCGAACGGTCCGTCCCAACAGCGGGTCATTCGCGCCGCACTGGCCAGTGCCCGCCTGACCCCGGCGGACGTGGACGTCGTCGAAGGCCACGGAACCGGCACCACACTCGGCGATCCCATTGAGGCGCAAGCTATTGTCGCGACCTACGGCCAGGATCGCGACGAGCCGCTGTGGCTGGGGTCGATCAAGTCGAACATGGGCCACACGTCGGCCGCGGCGGGTGTCGCAGGCGTCATGAAGATGACGATGGCTATGCAGCATGCGGTGCTGCCCAAGACGCTGCATATCGACGTGCCCACCCCGCATGTCGATTGGTCGGCGGGTGCGGTGTCGTTGTTGACCGAACAGCGGCCCTGGCCGCGGTACGCGCGTCCGCGCCGCGCCGCTGTGTCGTCGTTCGGGATCAGCGGGACGAATGCGCACGTGATCCTCGAACAGCCCCCGTCGGTCGACGATCACGCACCGGGGCCCGACGACCGCGTGGTGCCGTGGGTCCTGTCGGCGCGTTCTGCGGACGCGCTTCTCAATCAAGCCCGCCGGCTGCTGGCGCAGGTCAAGGCCGGCGGCCAAAACCCGCTCGACGTGGGCTGGTCGCTGCTCAGCACCCGGTCGCTGTTCGAGCACCGCGCGGTGGTGGTTGGAACCGATGCCGCACAGTTCATGGCGGGACTGGCCGCGGTGGCGGCCGGTCAGCCCGGGCCTGCCGTGGTGACTGGCCGCGCCCGACCGGTGGGCAAGACGGTGTTCGTCTTCCCGGGCCAGGGCTCGCAGTGGGTTGGCATGGGACGCGAACTACTGGACAGCGCACCGATTTTCGCTGATCACCTGCAGCGCTGCGACAAGGCACTGCGGGAATACGTGGACTGGTCGTTGCTCGACGTCATCCGGTCAGTGCCCGGGGCGCCGGGTCTGGACCGGGTGGATGTGGTGCAACCGGCGCTGTGGGCGATCATGGTGTCGCTCGCCGAACTGTGGCAGTCCCTCGGTGTCACACCGGACGCGGTGATCGGCCACTCACAGGGCGAGATCGCCGCCGCCTACGTCGCCGGCGCGCTCTCTTTGGAGGATGCCGCCAAGGTGGTGGCGCTGCGCAGCCGGCTGCTGATGCAACTGTCCGGCGCCGGTGGCATGGCTTCGGTGGCGCTCAGCCCGGACCGCGCGCACGAGCTGCTGGCACCCTGGGCCGGCCGGTTGAACATCGCTGCCGTCAACGGGGTTTCGTCGATCGTGGTGTCCGGCGAAGTGGACGCCGTGACCGAACTGGTGCGCCGATGCGAGGCGGAGAACCTTCGCGCCCGCCGGATCGAGGTCGACTACGCGTCACATTCGTTCCACGTCGACGCCATCCGCGACGACCTCGTCGCGGCTATCAAGGACATCGCACCCCGCGCGTCGCCGGTGGCGTTCTACTCGACGGTGACCGGCGCGCTGCTGGACACCGCCGCGTTGGACGCCGACTACTGGTACCAGAACATCAGGGGCACGGTGCACTTCGCAGGCGCGGTACGCGCTGCATCCGACGCCGGTCATCAGGTCTTCATCGAGTCGAGTCCGCACCCGGTATTGATCGCCGGCATCGAGGAGACGCTGGGCGCGGAGCAGTCGGTTATCGTCCCGTCGTTGGGCCGCAATGACGGAGGGCTGCAACGGTTCTGGTTGTCGGCGGCGCAGGCCCAGGTGGCGGGCGTGGTGGTGGACTGGTCCTTGGTGTTTCCGGGGGCCCGCCGGGTGCCGTTGCCCACCTACGGATTTGTGCGCCGCCGGTACTGGCTGACCGAGTCGGGAGACAGCGACGTCCGCCGCGCCGGGTTGGTGGGTGCCGCACACGAACTGCTGGGTGCGGTCGTGGAGCGGCCCGATTCCGGCGGTGTGGTTCTGACGGGCCAACTCTCGCGTTCAGCCCATCCGTGGCTGGCCGATCACGGCGTGTCGGGCACCGTGTTGTTCCCCGGTGCCGGGTTCGTGGAATTGGCCCTGCGGGCCGGCGACGAGGTCGGTTGCCCGACGGTGCGGGAGTTGACTCTATCGACACCGCTGCCGCTGCCCGACGAGGCTGCGGTGCGCGTGCAGGTGGTGGTCGGTCCCCCCGATGAAGAGGGCCATCGGGAGATCTCGGTGTATGCCTGTGGTCCCGACTCGGAGTGGACGCTGCACGCCACGGGATCTCTGGGGACCGGCACATCGCCACCGCAGGCCGATCTGTCGGTGTGGCCGCCTGCCGGGGCCACGGCCGTCGACGTTGGGGGCGTCTACCAGCGATTGGCCGCCCGCGGCTACGAGTACGGCCCGGGCTTCCATGGCCTGCAGGCGATGTGGCAGTCGGCTGACCACCTGTTCGCCGAGATCGCACTGGCCGAAGGACTTACCACCACCGGGTTCGGCATTCATCCGGCCTTGCTGGACGCGTCGCTGCATGCGCTGGGGCTGGCCGCTGAACAGGACTCGACGGTGCTGCCGTTCTCCTGGCAGGGCGTAACGCTGCACGCCACCGACGCCGCCCGGCTGCGGGTCCGCATCACCCGGATGGGTGCGGATTCGGTGGCTCTGGAATTGGCCGATCAGTCGGGCCTGCCGGTCCTGACGGTGCATGACTTGGCTTTTCGCCCGATGGGCGCCCAGGTGCCGGCGCTGGAGGGGCTCGGCAACGCCGGCCTGTTCGTGATCGAGTGGACACCCGTCGCGCCGGCGGGCGCCGGCGACACGTCAGTGACGTTGTGGCAGTTGATGTCCGAGGACCAGCCACCGGCGTCGGTGTATGCGGCCACCCATGCGGCGCTGGGCCGGCTGCAATCCTGGTTGGTGGGTGATGACGGCGGGGTGCTGGTGGTGCAGACCCACGGCGCCGTCGGGATGGCCGGCGAGGACGTTTCGGACTTGGCCGGCGCGGCGGTGTGGGGCTTGGTGCGTTCGGCTCAAGCCGAGCATCCCGGTCGGTTGCTGCTGCTGGATTCCGACGGGTCACTGGACCCCAGCGAACTGATCGGTTGCGGTGAAACGGAATTGCTGGTGCGCCGCGGGGTCGCCTACCGAGCCCGGCTGAAGCCGTCCGGTTCGTCGGCGCTGCGGCTGCCCGTGGAGCCGACCGGCTGGCGACTGGTGACCGGAGGCGGGGGCACGCTGGACGACGTGCGCGTCGGCCGGCATGACCGGGGGGAGTTGGCCTCCGGACAGGTGCGGGTTGCGGTGGCCGCGGTGGGGGTGAACTTCCGGGATGTGTTGGTGGCGTTGGGCATGTATCCCGGCGGCGGCGAGCTGGGGGTCGAGGGCGCCGGTGTGGTGGTCGAAGTGGGCCCCGGCGTTTCCGATGTCGCCGTCGGTGACGCCGTGCTGGGCCTGCTGGGGGTGGTGGGCCCCGAAGCGGTCGTCGATCGGCGATTGGTGACCGCCGTACCGGCGGGCTGGTCGCTGCCCCAGGCCGCGGGCGTCCCGGTGGTGTTTCTGACCGCACTGTACGGATTGTCGGTGCTGGGTGCGGCCAAGGCCGGCGAGCGGGTGTTGGTGCACGCGGCCACCGGCGGAGTGGGGATGGCCGCGGTGCAGCTCGCCCGGCACTGGGGTTTGGAGGTCTTCGCCACCGCCAGCCGCGGAAAATGGGACACGCTGCGCGCCATGGGCTTTGACGACGAGCATATCGGTGACTCGCGGGCCCTGGACTTCGAGGAGAAGTTTCGGGCGGCCACCGGGGGAGCCGGCGTCGACCTAGTGCTGAACTCGCTGGCCGGTGAGTTCATCGATGCCTCGCTTCGACTGTTGGGCCCGGGTGGCCGGTTCATCGAAATGGGAAAGACCGATCTGCGCGAGCCCCGGGACGTCGCGCAGCGGGGGATCCTGTATCGCGCATTCGACCTGATCGAGGCCGGACCGGACCTCACGGCACAGATGCTGGCCGACCTGATGGCGCTGTTCGAGTCCGGAACGCTGACCCCGTTGCCGTTCACGACCTTTGACGTGCACCGGGTTCGTCAGGCTTACCGGTTCGTCAGCCAGGCCCGGCATACCGGCAAGGTGGTGCTCACTCTCGACCCGCTCGCCGGCGGTACCGCATTGATCACCGGCGGAACCGGAATGGCCGGTGCGGCGCTGGCACGCCATCTCGTGTCGCGGTACCGGGTCCCCAGCATCATGTTGGTCAGCCGGTCCGGTGCTCAGGCGCCGGAGGTCTCGAAGTTGGTGGGGGAGTTGCAAAGCGCCGGCGCGCAGGTGTCGGTGGTGTCCTGCGATGTGGCAGACCGTGACGCCGTCGCCGGGTTGCTGGCGCAGGTGCCGCAACGATTTCCGTTGCGGGCGGTGATTCACGCCGCCGGCATTCTCGATGACGGCTTGATCGCGGCGCTGACCCCCGAGCGGTTGGACGCGGTATTGCGCGCCAAGGTCGACAGCGCGTGGCATCTGCACGAACTCACCCGGGACGCGGATTTGTCCGTCTTCGTGATGTTCTCGTCGATGGCCGGCATCCTGGGCACCGCCGGTCAGGGGAACTACGCGGCGGCCAACAGCTTCCTGGACGGGCTGGCACAGCACCGTCGGGTGCGGGGGCTACCGGCCACGTCGGTGGCGTGGGGTCTGTGGGAGCAGGACAGTGCGATGACGCGCCACCTCGGCGACCGTGACAAGGCGCGGATGGGCCGGGTCGGCCTCGCGACGCTGTCCACCGGCCAGGCGCTGGCGTTGTTCGACGCCGCCATACACGCCGATCCCGCCGTAGTGACAGCGACCCGGCTCGACACCGCCGTGCTGGGCGACGACGCGCCCGCCCTACTCGGTGAGCTGGTCCGCCGCCCGATCCGAAGGACCGTCGAAGCGCCGGGCGCGTCGACAACAGGCCTGGCCGCTCGACTTTCCGGGCTCAGCGCCGACCAGCGCCACCGCGAACTCGTCGACGTGGTGTGCAGCAACGCGGCAACGGTGCTGGGCCGCTCCGGCACCGCCGACATCAGCGCCCAGCGCGCCTTTCAAGAGCTGGGTTTCGACTCGCTGACCGCCGTCGAGCTGCGCAACCGCCTCAAAACCGCGACGGGCCTCACGCTCTCGCCGACGCTGATCTTCGATTACCCCAACCCCACCGCGCTGGCGGAGCACCTCGACACTCGACTGTCCACCCCGGCGCCCCGGGCCGACCCGACCGCGCGCTTCGAGGCCATCACCCGAGAGCTAAATGACCTGGTTCGGCAACGTGATTGGGATCCCGAAGAACGAGCGAAGCTGGCTCACCGCCTGCGCGAGATCATGGCCGACCTGGCTCTCGATGACGACCTCGCCGCCGCCAGCGAAAGCGAACTCTTCGCCATCCTCGACGAAGAACTCGAATCCTGAGAAGCCAAGGAACATCAGTGGACGCCACCAAGCAGGTTGACTACCTGAAGCGCCTCACCGCCGACCTGCGCCGCACCCGCAGAAGGCTGTCCGAGCTGGAGGACAGGCTCTCGGAGCCGGTCGCCGTGGTGGGCATGAGTTGCCGCTATCCCGGTGGTGCGGAGTCGCCGGAAGCTCTGTGGCAGTTGCTGATCGAGGGCCGTGACGGGGTGTCGGACTTTCCGTCGGACCGGGGCTGGGATATCGACGGGATGTATGATCCCGATCCCGACGCGCTCGGTAAGACCTACACCCGGCGCGGAAGTTTTCTGCGGGATGCCGGAGACTTCGATGCCGGGTTCTTCGGTATCGGACCCAACGAGGCACTGGCAATGGATCCGCAACAGCGGGTGTTGCTCGAAGTGTCGTGGGAAGCCTTGGAACGCGCCGGCATCGATCCGGCCACGTTGCGCGGCAGCGCCACCGGTGTCTTCGCCGGGGTGATCCACGCCGGCTACGGCGGCGAAGTCAAGGGCGAGCTGGAGGGTTACGGACTCACCGGTTCCACGCTGAGCGTGGCGTCCGGTCGGGTGGCCTACGTGCTGGGTCTGGAAGGCCCGGCGGTTTCGGTGGATACGGCGTGCTCTTCGTCGCTGGTCGCCCTCCATCTGGCCGTGCAGTCGCTGCGTTCCGGCGAGTGCGACCTGGCGCTGGTGGGCGGCGTGACGGTGATGGCCACTCCCGGTGGCTTCGTGGAGTTCAGCCGGCAGCGGGCGCTGGCCGCCGACGGTCGCTGCAAGGCGTACGCGGCCGCGGCAGACGGCACGTCGTGGGCCGAAGGAGCGGGCGTGCTGGTGGTGGAACGGCTGGCCGATGCGCAACGGCTGGGGCACCAGGTGCTGGCGGTGGTGCGGGGTTCGGCGGTCAATCAGGACGGCGCCTCCAACGGCCTCACCGCGCCCAACGGCCCGTCGCAGCAGCGAGTGATCCGGGCGGCGTTGGCCAGCGCACGTCTGCAGGTGGCCGACGTGGATGTCGTCGAAGGCCACGGGACCGGCACCATGTTGGGCGATCCGATTGAGGCGCAGGCCATCTTGGCGACCTACGGCCAGGACCGGGCAGAGCCGCTCTGGCTGGGATCGATCAAGTCCAATCTTGGTCACTCGTCGGCGGCGGCGGGGGTGGCCGGGGTGATCAAGATGATCCTGGCCATGCAGCACGGGGTGATGCCGAAGACGCTGCACGTGGATGCGCCTACCCCGCATGTGGATTGGACGGCAGGCGCGGTGTCGTTGCTGACCGAGTCGCGGCCGTGGCCGGCGCCCGGACGGCCACGACGGGCCGGTGTGTCGTCGTTCGGGATCAGCGGCACCAACGCCCACGTCATTCTCGAGCAGGCGCCGGCACCGGAAGTCGTTGCACCAGAACCATTCACCGGGCCCGTTCCGTGGGTGCTGTCGGGACGATCCCCGGCCGCTCTGGCCAGTCAGGCGCAGCGTCTGATGGCGCACCTGCGCTCGTACCCCATGCAACGCCCGCTGGACGTGGGCTGGTCACTGGTGAGCACGCGGACGCTGTTCGAGCACCGTGCCGTGGTGGTGGGCACCGAACGCACGCAATTCCTGGAGGCGCTGGGCGGCGTTGCCACCGGCGAGTCGTCCGGGGATGTCGCCGTGGGCCGCGCCCGTCCAGCGGGCCAGACGGTCTTCGTCTTTCCCGGGCAGGGTGCGCAATACCTCGGCATGGGCCGTGGGCTTTATGAACGGTTCCCGGTTTTCGCCAAGTCCTTCGACGCGGCCACCGACGCGCTGAACGGACACCTCCGGATGCCGTTGCAGCAAGTGGTCTGGGGCACCGATGCGGCCCTGCTGGAGAGCACCGAATTCGCCCAGCCGGCGTTGTTCGCCGTCGAGGTGGCGTTGGCGGCGCTGCTGCAGTCCTGGGGTGTGGTGCCGGACCTGGTTCTCGGTCACTCGGTCGGCGAGATCGCGGCCGCGCATGTGGCGGGAGTGCTCTCGCTCGAGGATGCGGCGCGGCTGGTCGCGGTCCGCGGCCGGCTGATGGCCGCGTTGCCGGCCGGCGGTCTCATGGTCGCGGTGGCGGCCACGGAGGTGGAGGCGGCTGCGGAGCTGGGCCCCGGCGCCACCATCGCCGCGGTGAATGCTCCGGACTCCGTGGTGATTTCGGGTGAGCAGGCCGCGGTGGACGCAGCCGTGCAGGCGTTGGCTGCCCGGGGTCGACGTGTACACCGGCTGGCTGTCTCCCACGCTTTCCATTCGGCATTGATGGAACCTATCCGCACCGAGTTCGCGGCGGCCCTGGCCGAGATGATGGTGTTCGAACCGCGAATAAGCTTGGTGTCCAACGTGACCGGTCAACTGGCCGGCCCCGGATACGGATCTGCCGACTACTGGGCCGAGCACGTGCGTCAACCGGTGCGGTTCGCCGACAGCGTGCGGCTGGCAGAGTCGTCGGGAGCCAGGGTGTTCGTCGAGGTAGGTCCGAGCGGCGGACTGATGGCGCTGGCCGAGCAGTCCCTTGCCGGTGACATGGTGCCGGCCAGTCCGATGGGCCGGGACTGTGCCGAGGTCGAGTCGCTGCTGATCGCACTCGGCCGGTTGTTCACCGCCGGTGTCGCCGTGCAATGGCGCGAGGCGTTCGCCGGCCTCGGTGCTCAAAGGGTTGCCCTGCCGACCTACGGCTTTACCCGCCAGCACTTCTGGTTGGCCGAGTTAGGGGTGGGACCGACCCAGTTGGCCACCGTGGGCCTGGCCGGCAGCGGGCATCCGCTGCTGGGTGTCGTGGTGCAACGGCCTGACGTCGGCGGTGTCGTGTTGAGCGGCGCGCTTTCGCCAGCGGTGCAGGGCTGGCTGGGCGATCACGTCGTCGGCGGCGTGCTGCTGTTTCCGGGTGCGGGTTTCGTCGAACTGGTGTTGCGGGCTGGCGACGAGGCCGGTGCCCCGGTCATCGAGGAGCTGACCCTGTTGGCGCCCTTGGTGTTACCGGCTACCGGTGGGGTCCCGGTGCAGGTCGTCGTGGCTGACGCTGACGACGGCGGACGCCGTGGCGTCTGGGTGTATTCGGCCGCTAAGGACGGTGAGTCGTGGGTCTTGCACGCCGAGGGCGTCCTGGGCCCCGTCAGCATCCGGGGCGGAGCGGATCTGTCGGCGTGGCCGCCGGTGGGCGCGAAGCCGGTCGACGTTTCGGGTGTGTACGAGCAGCTGGCCGGGCGCGGCTACGGTTACGGTCGGGCATTCCAGGGTGTGCGGGCGGTGTGGCGGCGGGGACGGGAGGTCTTCGCCGAAGTTGCCGCGCCTGAAGGAGTTAACGTGCGGCGCTTCGGGATTCATCCTGCCGTGCTGGACGCGGCGTTACACGCCTGGGGGTTCGTGGAGGGCGGCGAGCAGTTGGCGTTGCCGTTCTCTTGGCAGGGGGTGACGCTGCACGCCGCGGGTTCGTCACGGCTGCGTGTCCGGCTGGCGCCAACCGGTGCCGGCTCGGTGTCGGTCGAACTGGCCGATCCCGCCGGGTTGCCGGTGTTGTCCGTGCGGGAATTGGTGGTGCGGCCGGTGTCCGAGCAGGCGTTGGCGGCGGCAGCGCCGTCGGGGGCGAACCCGGGCGGCGGACTGCTCGAAGTGGTGTGGACGTCGTTGCAGCACAACGGTGCTGATACCGTCGGCGTGCGGTCGGTCTGGTCGCCGCGGCCGGATGCGGAACTGCCAGCGGCGGTGTCCGGCGCCGTTCACGAGGCACTGCGGGTGATCCAGGAACATCTCAGCTCTGACGGGGTGTTGGCCGTCGTGACGCGCGGTGCGGTGGCGCTCCCCAACGAGGCGGTATCGGACTTGGCGGGCGCGGCGGTGTGGGGACTGGTGCGCTCCGCGCAGGCCGAGCATCCCGGCCGGATCGTGTTGATCGATTCCGATGATTCGGTGTCAGTGCAGGAGGCGCTGCGGCATCGGGAGCCGCAACTGGTGGTGCGGTCGGGCACGGTGTACGGCGCCCGGCTGGTGCGTGCGTCATCGCCGGTGCTGGAGCTGCCAAAGGGTTTGTGGCGGTTGAGGGCTGGTGCCGGAGGGACGTTGGAGGAGCTGACCGCACGGCACTGTGAGCGGGTGGAATTGGGCCCAGGACAGGTCCGGGTCGCGGTGGGGGCGGTAGGCGTCAACTTCCGCGATGTGATGCTGGCCTTGGGCATGTATCCCGGTTCCGGGGACTTGGGCGTCGAAGGTGCCGGTGTGGTCGTGGAGGTCGGCGCCGCTGTGACCGGGCTGTCGGTCGGGGACGCCGTGATGGGTCAGTTGGGTGCGGCGGCGTCCGAAGCGGTCGTGGATCATCGGATAGTGACCGCGATACCGGCGGGTTGGTCGTTGGCCACCGCCGCCAGCGTGCCGGTGGTGTTCCTGACGGCGCTGTACGGCCTGTCGGTTCTGGGTGGAGTCCGCGCCGGTGAGCGGGTGCTGATCCATGCCGGCGCCGGTGGAGTGGGTATGGCTGCCATCCAGCTGGCGCGGTACTGGGGATGTGAAGTTTTCGCCACGGCCAGCCCCGGCAAGTGGGATACGTTGCGGGCCATGGGTTTCGACGACGAACACATCGGCGATTCCCGGACGCTGGACTTCGAGGAGAAGTTTCGGGAGGTCACGCACGGCGAAGGGGTGGATGTCGTGCTCAACTCGCTGGCCGGCGAGTTCCTGGACGCTTCGTTGCGGCTGACGGCCCCGGGCGGGCGTTTCCTTGAGATGGGCAAGACCGATGTACGCGACGCGCAAGCCGTTGCCGAACAGCACCGCGGGGTCCGCTACCAGGCGTTCGACCTGTTCGAGGCGGGGCCGGACCTGATGGCGGCCATGTACGCCGAAGTTCTGGGACTGATGCGCAACGGTGCGCTGAAACCGTTGCCGATCACAGTTTTCGACGTGCGACGCGTGCAGCAGGCGTATCGGTTCGTCAGCCAGGCGCGCCACATCGGCAAGGTGGTGCTGACCGTGCCGAACGGGCCTGCCGGCGCGCAGTCGCCGCTGACCGGTGCCTCGGTGGTGATCACCGGCGGCACCGGGATGGCCGGCGCGGCGGTAGCCCGGCACCTGGTGGACCACTACGGCGTCGCGCACGTCGTGTTGGTCAGTCGATCCGGCCTGGAGGCCGACGGCGCCGAGGAACTGGTGGCCGGTCTGCAGCAGGCCGGGGCGCAGGTGACGGTCGCGGACTGTGACGTCACCGATCGCGCCGCCGTCGCCGCAATGCTCGGTCAGATACCCGGCAACGTCCCCTTGAAGGGCGTGTTCCATGCGGCAGGCGTCATCGACGACACCGTCATCACCGCGCTGACACCTGAGCGGCTCGATGCGGCGCTGCGGGTGAAAGTGGACGGCGCGTGGCATCTGCACGAGCTCACGCGCGATGCGAAACTGGCTGCTTTCGTCACCTTTTCGTCGCTGGCCGGGATCGTGGGCAGTCCGGGCCAGGCTAACTACGCCGCGGCAAACGCCTTCTTGGACGGGCTGGCGAGCTATCGCCGCGCACAAGGCCTGCCGGGGAACTCCATCGCGTGGGGCCTGTGGGAAGAGGTGAGCGCCCTGACCCGCCACCTCGAGGAACGGGATCTCGCCCGGATGCGGCAGGTCGGCTTGTCGCCCCTGCCCACCGACGATGCGCTCGCACTGCTCGATGCCGCCCTGCTCGCCGATCATCCGGTCGTTATTGCCGCCCGACTGAACACCACCGCGCTGACCAGCGACGCTGACCTGCCGCCGTTGTGGCATGAGCTTCTCACCCGTCCGAGCCGGCGCGTAATCGATGCCGCCGACACCTCGGCGGCGGCCAGTGGCATGGTCGAGCGGCTGCACACGCTGCCGCCCGAGCAGCGTCAGCGTGCCCTGACCGAGTTGATTTCGACGAGTGCGGCAACGGTTTTGGGGCATAGCAGCGTCATGGAGATCGACGGCCAGAAGGCCTTCCAGGAATTGGGGTTCGACTCGCTGACCGCCGTGGAGTTGCGCAACCGCCTCAAAGCCGCGACCGGCCTGACGCTTTCGCCGACCTTGATTTTCGACTACCCGACGCCCGCCGCGCTGGCCGAGTACCTCGCGGGCCAACTGGCCACCAGCGCACCGCCGCCCAGCGAACAACCGAACCTGCTGGGCCGCTTCAACGACATCAGCGCCGAACTCGACGCCCTTGTGCACCAGTCCGAGTGGACCGCCGAAGAGCGAACTCAAATCGCCACCAGGCTCCGCGGCCTCATCGTCGGGCTGACCGACACCGCTGAGGACGACATGACCGGTCCCAAGAGCGAGCTGCTGGCTCTGCTCGACGACGACTTGACCCCTTAGGGGCGCTGTGCAACCGACGGACATCGCCATCATCGGTCTGGCGTGCAGATTCCCTGGGGCCGCCGGCCCGCGCGGATTCTGGGAGTTGGTGCGGGAAGGACGTGAGGTCACCGAACCGCTGTCAGCGGTGGACGAATTCGACGCCGAATTCTTCAATGTGTCGCCACGCGAGGCGGGTGCCATGGACCCGCGGCAGCGATTAGCACTGGAGCTGACCTGGGAACTGTTCGAAGACGCGTTTCTCCTACCGGACACGCTGCGCGGCGGGCAGGTCGCGGTCTACCTGGGGGCAATGAGTGACGACTACACCCTGCTGACGTTGCGCGAGGCCGGCGAGGAGGTGGACCACCACGCATTCGCCGGGCTGAGTCGGGGAATGATCGCCAACCGGGTCTCGTATGCCTTCGGCCTGCGCGGGCCGAGCATGACCGTCGACTCCGGTCAGTCGTCGTCGCTGACCGCGATTCACGAAGCCTGCGCCGGCCTGCGTGCGGGCGCCTTCGCGATGGCGGTCGCCGGTGGTGTCCACCTCAACCTGACACCCGAAATTGCCCGACTGGAACAAGAATTCGGTGCGCTCTCGCCCTCCGGGCACACCTATGCGTTTGACCGGCGAGCCGACGGATACGTGCGCGGCGAAGGCGCCGGCCTGGTCTTGCTGAAGCCGCTCAGCGCGGCCGTGCACGACGGTGACCGCATCCATGCCGTCATTTCGGGCAGCGCCGTCGGCAATGCCGGATACCAGGGCGCTGGGCTCACCGTGCCGTCGGCCGCCGGCCAAGCAGATGTCGTGCGGCGCGCCCTGGCCGACGCCGGTCGGGATCGCACCGATATCGGCTACGTCGAAGCGCACGGCACCGGCACCGAAGTCGGCGACCCGGTGGAGGCCGAGGCGCTGGGCGCCATCTTCGGCGGCGGTGACCCGGTGGCTATCGGATCCGTCAAGACGAACATCGGTCACACCGGCGCGGCGGCCGGGGTCGCGGGTCTGATCAAAACGGTGCTCTCGATCGAAAACGGCTTCATCCCGGCAAGTCTCAACTTCGTCGGCGCGGACATCGATCTGGCAGCGCTGGGCTTGCGGGTGAACGGCACTCTGACGGCGTGGGAAGCCTGGCCCCGGCGCGCCGGAGTCTCGTCGTTCGGCATGGGCGGGACTAATGCGCACATGATCGTCGAACAAGCCCCCTCTCCCGAACCGAGCGGGGTCGCGCCGGCTGACGGGGTGACCGTGCCGTGGGTGCTCAGCGCACGCTCAGCCGAAGCGCTCGTCAACCAGGCGGGCCGTCTGGCCCGGCACTCCGGTAAGAGCGGGATCGCCGATGTGGGTTGGTCTTTGGCGACCACGCGCGCGCGATTCGGGCACCGGGCCGTGCTGGTCGGCCGCGACCGGGAGCAGCTGTCGGAGGCCGCGAGGGGTTTGGCGGCGGGCGTGCCGGGGTCGGGTGTCGTGATCGGCCGCGCCGGGAAACCCGGCACAACGGTGTTCGTGTTTCCCGGGCAGGGATCGCAATACCTGAACATGGGTCGGGAGCTCCACCACCGGTTCCCGGCGTTCGCCGCCGCATTCGACGCGGTCGTCGACGCCCTGGACCCACACCTGACATTGCCGCTGCGACAGGTGATCTGGGGTCAGGACCAGACTCTGCTGCAGAACACCGAATTCGCGCAGCCCGGCCTATTCGCGGTACAGCTGGCGATGGCCGCGCTGCTGCGTTCCTGGGGCGTGGAACCCGAGGTGCTGCTGGGTCATTCGGTCGGGGAGGTCGCCGCCGCCCAGCTGGCCGGGGTGCTGTCGCTGCCGGATGCCGCGCGACTGGTGGCTGTCCGGGGCCGGCTGATGGCCGGGCTGCCTGCGGGTGGGGCGATGGTTGCGGCGCAGATCGGCGAAGCCGAGGTGACGCCGCTGCTGGGGGAAAGTGTCAGCGTGGCGGCGGTCAACGCGCCGGATTCCGTGGTGTTGTCCGGGCCGGAGGCGGCGGTCGGTGCGGTGGTGAAGCGCTTGGTGGCCCAAGGCCGTCGGGTGCACCGACTAGCGGTGTCGCATGCGTTCCACTCGGCGCTGATGGAGCCCATGCTCGAGGACTTTGTGAGCGCACTCGCAGACCTGACCGCCTCGGAGCCGCGAATCAGCCTCATTTCCAACCTGACGGGCGAGCTGGCCGGCACCGGATATGGATCGGCGCAGTATTGGGTAGAGCATGCGCGCAAACCGGTGCGGTTCGCCGCCGGAATGCATACTGCCGCGAAACTGGGCGGCGGGGTGTTCGTCGAGGTGGGCCCGGCCGCCGGGTTGACGGCCGATCAGGACATTTCGGTCGTGACGTTGACGGAGGGACTCGCCGAACCGGAAGCCGCACTCACCGCCGCAGCCCGGATGTTCACCAGGGGAGTGCACGTCGAGTGGCCCGCGACCTTCGACGGACTGGGAGCACGGCGCGTCGACCTACCGACCTATGGATTCGCCAGGCGACGGTACTGGGCGGGCGCCCGCGACGACACCGCGGTTTCAGCACCCGACGCCGAACGGTTGCACGACCTCCGTCCCGACGATCAGCGTCGCCGGCTCGTCGAGTTGGTCTGCCACCATGCCGCCGCCGTGCTGGGCCATGCCGGCCGCGGCGACATCGAAGCCGACCGGGCCTTCCAAGACCTCGGCTTCAGCTCGATGAGCGGGGTGGAACTGCGTAATCGCTTGAAAGCGGAGAGCGCTTTGGCGGGATTGGCACTATCGCGCACCATGATTTTCGACTATCCCACTCCAATCGCCCTGGCCGAGCATCTGGCGCAACAACTGTCCGGCGGCTCCCACGCCGAATCCGAGGCGGCCGGGATTTGGTCGTTACTGCACACGATTCCAATCAGTGAGCTGCGGCGAACCGGTTTACTCGAGAAACTGGTGCTGCTGGCCGGCCAGCAGGAAAAGCCCATGTCAGGTGCTATGGACAGCGACGAAATAATCGACTCGATGACCCCTGAAGCCCTTATCGCGATGACCTTCGAGCACGGTGATGATAAAGGCTGACAACCCGTGCTGCGTACAAATATTCCTCACACAAATAAGACAGGTGTTGAATATCACCGTCTTTGCGGGCCTGCGGAAACCCAACTAAACTCTGGCATTTAAGAGTCTTTTCGGGGTGGGCTGTCCGACGAGCAACTGAATGAGGCAGGGTCAATGAGCGTTATCGCCGGGGTCTTCGGTGCGTTGCCACCACACCGATACAGCCAGAGTGAAATCACCGATCTGTTCGTCGAGTTTCCTGGGCTGAAGGAGCACGAAGAAATAGTTCGGCGTCTCCACAAGTCCGCCAAGGTGAACAATCGCCACTTCGCGCTGCCGCTGGAGCGTTACCCGTCGTTGAACGACTTCGGCGACGCCAATGAAATCTTCATCGACAAGGCGGTCGACCTCGGCATCGAGGCGCTGATGGGTGCGCTCGACGAGGCCGGGCTGCAGCCCCAGGACATCGACCTGATCGTCACCACCACCGTCACCGGTGTCGCGGTTCCCTCGCTGGACGCCCGGATCGCCGGGCGGCTCGGACTGCGCCCCGACGTTCGCCGGATGCCCCTGTTCGGCCTGGGTTGTGTGGCCGGAGCGGCCGGTGTGGCCCGCCTGCACGACTACCTGCGCGGCGCGCCCGACGGTGTCGCGGTGCTGATCTCCGTCGAGCTGTGCTCGCTCACCTATCCGGCGGTCGAACCCACGGTCTCCGGCCTGATCGGAACGGCGCTGTTCGGTGACGGCGCCGCCGCGGTCGTCGCAGTCGGTGACCGCCGCGCCGAGCAGGTGCACGCCACCGGACCCACGATCGTCGATTCGCGCAGCCGTCTGTACCCCGAATCCCTGGACATTATGGGTTGGGACGTCGGCTCCCATGGCCTGCAACTGCGGCTTTCGCCGGACCTGACCGACCTCATCGAGGCCCATCTGCCGGCCGACGTCGACGGGTTCCTCGCCCTGCACGACCTGACGCGCGACGACATCGGCACCTGGGTCAGCCACCCCGGTGGGCCGAAGGTAATCGACGCGATCACCAACTCACTCGAGCTTGCGCCAGAGGCCCTGGAGCTGACCTGGCGCTCCCTCGGTGAGATCGGCAATCTGTCGTCGTCGTCGGTGCTGCACATCCTGCGCGACACCATCGAGAAGCGGCCGCCCAGCGGAAGCCCCGGACTGATGCTTGCGATGGGGCCCGGCTTCTGCGCCGAACTGGTGCTACTGCGCTGGCACTGACTCGCGGACCTCGACCGTCAGGCCGGGCCGGGGGCTGAGCGCGGCGAAGTTCGCGGCCCGGATGCGCTGAGCGGGCAGTCGCAGCTCCGTTCTGGCGACCAGCCGGGCCAGCATCACCGTCATCTCGGTGATGGCCATCACCGACCCGATGCACCGGTGCAAGCCGCCACTGAACGGAATGAACTCGTGCGGAGCGGGTTTGCGGTAGTCCGGCGTCGCCGGATCCCATCGTTGCGGACGGAATTCGGTTGGCTCGGGCCATAACTCGCGGAGCCGGTGGGTGACGTAAGCGCTGAAGATGATCATCCGGCCCGCCGGGATCCGATGCCCGTCGAATCGCAGGTCGCGGATCACCCGGCGGGCCGAGATGACTCCCGGTGGGTACAGGCGAAGTGTTTCGTGCACAACGCCGTTGAGGTAGGTCAGGGCGGGAATGTCCGCCGCGGTGGGCGCTTGAACGCCGAGCACGCGGTTCACCTCGGCGTGGGCAGCCTCCCAGGCGCCCGGCCAGGTCAGCAGCGTGTACGCGGCCCACGCCAGTGCTGCGCTGGTGGTCTCATATCCGGCGGCGATGAGGGAGATGATCTGATCGCGAATCTCGTTGTCCTGCAACGTCTGGCCTTCCTCAGACCGTCCATGCAGGAGCGTCGTCAGCATGTGGTCGTCGGGTCGCGGGTGGGACCGGGCGTCGGCGATTTCGGCGTCCATCAAACCGTCGATGCGCGACCTGGCCGCCACCGCCCGCCGCCAGCCGGGGGAGTGAAGCAGCTGATGCAGCTTTTTAACCTGAGGCAGGTGATGGCTCAGGTCCAGTAGCGGCTGCATCTGCTCACCCAGGAAGTCCGAATATGCGGCCATGCGGGATCCGAACAGACTTTCCGCGGTGCTGCGCCGCACCGCCGAGCGGAATTCCTGATAGAGGTCCAGCCGTTGCCCCGGACGCCAACTGTCGATCATGGCGTCCACCGTGGCCACCATGGTCTGCACGTAGTCCTGAATCTGGCGGTGCCGCAATCCCGGCGCCACCACGCTGCGCCGGCGGCGGTGGTCCTCACCGTCGCTGACGATCAACGCGGTTGGGCCGTCGATCGGCACCAGATCCTGGAATGTCTCCCGCCAGCTGAACGAATCGGCGTTGGCGAAAACGAACTTGTTCGCCTCCGGCCCGAGCAGATAGACGAAACCGCGCCCTCCCACCCCGGCATTGATCACCGGGCCTCGGCGCCGGTACAGCGCCAGCAATGCTTCACCGGGTGGGTAGGACACCGGCTTCATTCCAGCACCTCCGACAACTCCAGCCACTGTGCCTCGACCGCGGCGACCTCATCTTCGAGGTCGCGCAACTCCCGCGTCAATCGCGTGATGCCGACGTGGTCGGACTGGTCGTGCTCGGCGAGTTCGGTGTGCTTGGCCTCGATCCTGCCGGCGAGGCGGGCCAACTGGCGGTCCACGGAGGCCAGTTCCTTTTCGGCGGCCCGGCGCTGAGCCCCCGACATTGCCTGCTGATCGACCGGCGCCGGCCCGGATGTCTGCGCCGGCTTGGCGGATGACCTGTTGGCCAGGGCGAGGTATTCGTCGATGCCGCCGGGCAGATGCCGCAGTCGGCCATCGAGGATCGCGTACTGCTGATCGGTGATCCGTTCCAGCAGGTAACGGTCGTGTGAGACCACGATCAGGGTGCCCGCCCAGGAGTCCAGCAGGTCCTCAGTGGCCGTCAGCATGTCGGTGTCGACGTCGTTGGTGGGCTCGTCGAGCAGCAGCACATTCGGCTCCGACAGCAACGTGAGCATCAGCTGCAGGCGCCGGCGCTGACCGCCGGACAGCTCCCCGACGCGCGCCGAGAGCTGCCCGCGGCCGAAGCCCAGCCGCTCCAGCAGTTGCGTCGGTGTCATCTCGCGACCCTCGACCTCGTAGCCGCTCTGCAATCGTCCGAGCACGTCGGCGATGCGCTCGCCGGCCAGCGCGGTCAGCTCGTCGCCCTGCTGATCCAGCACGGCAAGGCGGACGGTCTTACCGCGCTTGACGCGGCCGGAGTCGGGTTGGACGGTGCCGGCGAGCAACCCCAGCAGGGTCGACTTGCCGGCGCCGTTGGCACCGACGATCCCGGTGCGTTCGCCGGGGGCGATCCGCCACTCGACGTCGCGCAGCACCGGGCGTCCGTCATAGGAGACCGAGACGTCGAGCAGGTCGATGACGTCCTTGCCCAACCGGGCCGTCGCGAGCTTGGCCAGCTCGACGGTGTTGCGCAGCGGCGGCACGTCGGAAATCAACTGGTTGGCCGCTTCGATGCGGAACTTGGGCTTGGAGGTGCGCGCGGGGGCTCCGCGGCGCAACCAGGCCAGCTCCTTGCGCATCAGATTCTGCCGTTTGGCCTCCGACGCGGCGGCCTGCCGGTCGCGCTCGACCCGCTGCAGCACGTATGCGGCGTAACCGCCTTCGAACGGTTCGACGATGCCGTCGTGCACTTCCCATGTCGCGGTCGCGACCTCGTCCAGAAACCACCGGTCGTGAGTGACGACCAGCAGCCCACCGCTGTTGCGTGCCCAGCGTTGCTGCAAATGACCCGCCAGCCATGTGATGCCCTCGATGTCGAGGTGGTTGGTCGGTTCGTCGAGAGCGATGACATCCCACTCGCCGATGAGCAACTGGGCCAGCTGCACCCGCCGGCGCTGGCCGCCACTGAGTGTGGAAACCCTTGCATCCCAAGCGATATCGGATACCAGACCGGCGACCACGTCACGCACCCGGCCGTCGCCGGCCCACTGGTGCTCGGGCTGGTCACCGACCAGCGACCAGCCGACGGTGTGCTCGGGATCCAGGCTGTCGGCCTGGGCCAGGGCGCTGACTCGCAGACCGCTGCGCTGGGTGACCCGGCCGGAGTCCGGCTTCAGCTGGCCGGTGAGCAGACCCAGCAGGCTGGACTTCCCATCGCCGTTGCGGCCGACGATGCCGATGCGCGCGCCGTCGTTGACGCCGAGGGTGACCGAATCGAAGATGACCTGGGTCGGATACGCCAGGTGAACGGCCTCGGCTCCGAGCAGGTGTGCCACTGGACTGAGGGTACCGGCCGCCTTGTCCGGTACCGCTGCGGCCAGCGGGATGCGACAATGCACCGGTTAGGCAATGACGATGCAGGAAGCCGGTGTGAAACCGGCGCGGTCCCGCCACTGTAATCGGGGAGCGACCCTCATACGCCACGGCGATTAGCTGGAAGGCGAGGCGAGCGGCGATCCGAGAGCCAGGATACTCGCGTCATCGCGTCCTGCGACCCGGGGCGGTGTACCCCGAGAGAGCGATCGCCGTCCGATGTCTACTCGGCTTTTTGTTTGTGATTTGTCAACCCCGGCAACATTTCCCGTTTCAAGCCGGGCGGTTGCGCAATGACCGCCCCGATCTGGATGGCCGCCCCGCCGGAAGTGCATTCGGCCCTGCTCAGTAGCGGCCCCGGCGCCGGGCCGCTCTTGGCGGGGGCGACGGCCTGGAGTTCGCTGAGCGCCAGCTACGCGGAGACGGCCCTGGATCTGGCCGCGGTGCTGGCGGCCGTGCAGGGCGGTGAATGGAGCGGTCCGACCGCCCAGGCGTACGTAACCGCCCACCTGCCCTATCTGGCTTGGCTCACCCAGGCCGGGGCGGACAGTGCGGCCATGGCCGCCCGACAGGAAATCGCGGCCACCGCTTGGGCCACCGCTCTGGCCGCGATGCCGACGCTGGCCGAACTGGCCGCGAACCACGCCACTCATGCAATCTTGACAGCGACGAATTTCTTTGGTGTGAACACGATTCCGATCGCGCTGAACGAGGCCGACTATGTGCGGATGTGGGTTCAGGCCGCCACCGTGATGAGCGCCTACCAGTCCGTCGCCGCGGCCGCGGTGGACACCGCGCCCCAAAGCGCGGCGGCGCCCGAGATCGTCACCACCGGTGCACTGGCCGCCGCCGAGCTGCCGCCGGACCGGCAGAACGACTTCTATCAGTGGCTCACCGACACCGGGTACATCGACTTCTACGACAACTACGTCCAGCCGCTGATCGACGCGCTGTCCAACCTGCCGTTCTTCCAGGCGCTGTTCGGCGGATTCGATCCGTATCTGGTCATCCTGGGAAACCCGCTGAGCTACCTCAGCCCGTTCAACATCGCGTTCGCCCTCGGCTATCCGATGGATATCGGCAGCTACGTGCTGTTCCTGTCGCAGATGTTCTCGTTCGTGGCGCTGGATCTCACGGCGGCGTTCGCCTCGGGCAATCCCACGACCATCGGATTCACCATCCTGTTCGTCACTGTTGAGATCATCGGCACCGTCATCACCGACACCATTGCGCTGCTGAAAACGCTGCTCGAACAGACCATCGTGTTGCTCGCGGTGGTGGTGCCCTTGTTGACCGCGCCGCTGGTGCCATTGGCGGCCGGTGCGGTGCTGGGGCCGATTGGTGTCAAAGGGCTGGTCGCGCTGGCCGCCGCCACCCCGGCGCCGCCCGTCGCGCCGCCGGTCACCCCGCCGGTGGCCGCTCTGGCCCCGACGGTGCCGACCTCCACTTCCTCGCCGGCCCCGGCGCCGGCCGAGGTAACCACGTCGCCCCCCGCGCCCGGTGCGACGCCGCCCACCGCGGCGCCGCCTACGGTGACCGGCACGGGCGTGGGACTGGGTTTGGGGGCCGGTATGGAGCACTTCGGCTATGTCGTGGGTGACCTCGGTTCGGTTGCCCGCAAAGCGGTGGGGGCGGGCGCTAGCAGAACGGCGCCGGACTCCCAGGGCGCCGAGGAGCCGGCGGCCGCGGCCGCGCCCCCCGAACCGGCCGGCACAGCGAAGCGGCGGCGGGCGAAGGTGACCCAGCTGGGCCGGGGGTACGAATACATGGACCCGGAGCCCGAGGTGTCCGCGTCGGCAACGGGTGCGAGGAGACCGGGGTTCGCCGGGACCTCAGTGCAGGGGCGGCTCGCCGCGGCGGGCCCCACGACGCTGGTCCACGGCGAGTTCGGGGTCGGGCCGCGCATTCCGCTGCTGCCGGGCACTTGGGAGGGGGAAGCGGGCGCCGGGTCGGCTGACGACCACGGGTGACGCAGCCTCAACCTCAAACGTGCTGGCACTCTTGGCTGCTCATTGCGTCCGGCACCGTCGGCCGCAGCGCGCCGGAGCGCAAGTGCAGTGACCTGGAACACACACCGAGCCCGATGTGCCATGATGTCCTCGCTGGTCAAGGCCGACGTCAGGAGCGTTGAGGAGCAGTGGTGGATCTCAATTTTTCGATGGTCACGCGACCCGTCGAGCGGCTGGTGGCCACAGCCCAGAACGGTCTGGAAGTGCTGCGGCTCGGGGGATTGGAGACAGGCAGCGTCCCGTCGCCGTCCCAGGTCGTCGAGACCGTGCCGATGTACAAGCTGCGACGATACTTCCCGCCGGACAACCGGCCCGGCCAGCCGCCGGTGGGTCCACCGGTATTGATGGTGCACCCGATGATGATGTCTGCCGACATGTGGGACGTCACCCGGGAAGACGGTGCGGTGGGCATCCTGCACGCCAGCGGGCTGGACCCGTGGGTCATCGACTTCGGCTCGCCCGACAAGGTCGAGGGCGGGATGCGGCGAACCTTGGCCGATCACATCGTCGCGCTGGATCAGGCCATCGACACCGTCAAGGACACTGCGGGCCAGGATGTGCACCTCGTCGGGTACTCCCAGGGCGGCATGTGGTGTTACCAGGTCGCGGCGTATCGAAGGTCGAAGAACCTGGCAAGCATCGTCGCATTCGGTTCGCCGGTCGACACCCTGGCCGCACTGCCGATGGGCATTCCGGCGAACATGGGCGCCGGCGTCGCCGATTTCATGGCCGACCATGTGTTCAATCGGCTGAACATCCCAAGTTGGATGGCGCGCACCGGTTTTCAGATGATGGATCCGATCAAGACGGCTCAGGCCCGGATCGATTTCGTGCGCCAGCTGCATGACCGCGAGGCGTTGCTGCCGCGGGAACAGCAGCGCCGGTTCCTCGAGCGCGAAGGGTGGATCGCCTGGTCCGGGCCGGCGATCTCGGAGCTGCTCAAGCAGTTCATCGCGCACAACCGGATGATGACGGGCGGTTTCGCCATCAACGGTCAGATGGTGACGCTGACCGACATCACCTGTCCGATCCTGGCTTTCGTCGGAGAGGTCGACGACATCGGCCAGCCCGCCTCGGTGCGCGGCATCCGGCGGGCCGCGCCGAACACCGAGGTCTACGAATGTCTGATCCGTACCGGGCATTTCGGCTTGGTGGTGGGATCCCGTGCCGCGCTGCAGAGTTGGCCGACCGTTGCCGAGTGGGTGCGCTGGATCTCCAGTAACGGCGACAAGCCGGCCAGCATCAGCCTGATGGTCGAGCAGCCCGAGGAACACAACGACAGCGGCGTGGCATTCAGCTCCCGCATCGCCCACGGCCTCGGCGAAGTGTCTGAGGCGGCGCTCGCGCTGGCCCGCGGCGCGGCCGACGCCGTGGTCGCGGCCAACCGCTCCATGCGCACCCTGGCCGTGGAGACCGTACGCACCCTGCCGCGGCTGGCGCGCCTGGGACAGCTCAACGACCACACCCGAATCTCGTTGGGCCGCATCATCGATGAGCAGGCCCACGACGCCCCGCAAGGGGAGTTTTTGCTGTTCGACGGCCGGGTGCACACCTACGAGGCGGTCAACCGGCGCATCAACAACGTGGTGCGCGGCCTGATCGAGGTGGGGGTGCGCCAGGGTGACCGGGTCGGCGTCTTGATGGCGACCCGGCCCAGCGCGCTGGTCGCGATCGCCGCGCTGTCCCGGCTGGGCGGTGTGGCCGTGCTGATGCGCGAAGACGTCGACCTGGCCGCGCAGGTGCGGCTCGGGGCGGTCAGCGAAATCCTCACTGATCCAACTAATCTCGAGGCGGCACGCCAACTTCCGGGCCAGATCCTGGTGCTGGGCGGTGGCGAGTCGCGCGATCTGCATTTGCCGGACGACGCTGAAGTCATCGACATGGAGCAGATCGACCCGGACGCGGTGCAGCTTCCCGCCTGGTACCGCGCCAATCCCGGATTCGCGCGCGACCTGGCGTTCATCGCATTCAACGCGGCCGGCGGCGAGCTGGTCGCCAAGCAGATCACCAACTACCGGTGGGCACTGTCGGCGTTCGGCACCGCGTCGACGGCCGCGCTGGACCGCAAGGACACGGTGTACTGCCTCACGCCGCTGCACCACGAGTCCGCCCTCTTGGTGAGTCTGGGTGGGGCGGTGGTCGGCGGCACCCGGATCGCGCTGTCGCGCAGCCTGCGCCCCGACCGGTTCGTCGCCGAGATCCGCCAGTACGGCGTCACGGTGGTGTCGTATACGTGGGCCATGCTGCGCGACGTGGTCGACGACCCTGATTTCGGCCTGCACGGCAATCATCCGGTGCGGCTGTTCATCGGTTCGGGCATGCCGACCGGTCTGTGGGAGCGCGTCTGCGACGCCTTCGCACCGGCCCACGTCGTCGAGTTCTTCGCCACCACCGACGGTCAGGCGGTGCTGGCCAACGTCTCCGGCGCCAAGGTCGGCAGCAAGGGCCGGCCGCTGCCGGGTGCCGGGCGCGTCGAACTCGGTGCGTACGACCCGGAGAACGACCTGATCCTCGAGAACGACGACGGCTTCGTCCAGGTGGCCGCCACCAACCAGATCGGTGTCCTGCTCGCCCAGTCGCGGGGACCGATCGACCCCACCGCGTCGGTCAAGCGAGGAGTTTTCGCACCCGCCGACACCTGGATCTCCACCGAGTACCTGTTCCGGCGCGACGAGGACGGCGATTTCTGGCTGGCCGGGCGGCGCGGCGCGGTGATCCGCACGGCGCGCGGCATGGTGTACGCCGAGCCGGTCGTCGATGCGCTCGGCCTGATCAACGGCGTCGACCTGGCGGTGACCTACGGGGTCTCCGCGGGTGGTCGGCAGCTGGCGGTCTCCGCCGTGACGCTGCGGCCCGGTGCGACGATCACCGCGGCCGATCTGACCGAGGCGGTGGAAAACATGCCCGTCGGGCTCGGGCCGGACATCGTGCACGTGGTGCCTAAGATGACGCTCAGCGCTACCTTCCGGCCCACCGTCAGCGCCTTGCGGGCGGCCGGAATCCCGAAAGCCGGCCGCCAGGCGTGGTACCTCGATGCCGCCACCCACCAGTTTCGCAAGCTGACCCCGGCCGCCCGTGCCGAGCTCAGCGGAAAGCAAGTCAATGCCGATGCTTGATGACACCCTGCTCAACATTCTGGTCTGCCCGGCCGACCGCGGCCCGCTGCTGCTGGTGAACGACGGTCGGGAGCTGTACAACCCCAGACTGCGCCGCGCCTACCGCATCGACGACGGCATCCCCGTTCTGCTGGTCGACGAGGCCCGCGACGTCGACGACGAGGAACACGGGCGACTTACGGCGTGAGGCCTTCGGGCAGCTCTCCGGTGAGGTAGTGCTGCAGGTTCGGCGCGATGGTCTGCACGATCTGCTCGGTCGGCAGTGACGCGAACGGCTCCACTTTGATGATGTAGCGCGCCATCACCACCCCCATCAGCTGCGAGGCGACGAACTGGGTGCGCAGCCTGCCCGTCCCCGGGGGATTGTCGACGCGGGATCCCACCGCGCCGCCGACGATCTCCTGCAGAAACGAGCGCGCCAGGCCCACGTCGTCGCCCGAGATCAGCGACCGCAGCGTGGCGATCAGCCCCGCGCCGAGTTCGGAGTCCCACAACGGCAGCAACAGCGACGGCAGCTTCAGGCCGAGTTCCTCGACCGGCACGTCCAGCAGCGGCCCGATCACCTGCATGGGGTCGATCGGAATGTGGATGACGGCGGCGAACAACTGCTCTTTGGTGCCGAAATAGTGGTGCACCAGGGCGGCATCCACGCCGGCTCCCTTGGCCACGGCTCGGATCGATGTTCGGTCAAAGCCGTTTACCGCGAACAACTCTCGTGCGCTTGCCAGAATGCGCTCCCGGCTGTCGGAGTTTCCCGCGGGCCGTCCGGGACGCCGGCCGGCCACGCTAGGGGGTTCTCCGCCGCAGTGTGGCGGCGGCCAGGCACATAGAGGCTAGGGCGAAGCTCAAGACGATGACCATGTCACGCACCGTAGTAGCCGTCAGCCCGGTGTGCGCACCGACCTGCTGCAGCGCCTCGAGGGCATAGCTGGCCGGCATGACGTCACTGAGCCAGTGCAGCCAATCGGGCATCGCGCTGCGCGGCACGATCACCCCGGCCAGCAGCAACTGCGGAACCACCACCACCGGCATGAACTGGACGGCTTGAAACTCCGTGCGCGCGAACGCACTACACAGCAGGCCCAGCCCAACGCCGAGCACCGCGTTGATGATGGCGATCACGAACACCCACAACGGACTGCCCGCGGTGGACAGGCCGAGCAGCCAGAACGACACCAGGCAGGCCAGAATGGCTTGCGCCGCAGCGGCAATGGAGAACGCGGTGCCGTAGGCGGCCAGCAGGTCCAGCCTGCGCAGCGGAGTGGTCAGGATCCGCTCCAAGGTTCCCGACGCGCGCTCCCGCTGCATCGTGATCGAGGTGATCAAGAACATGAGCAGCAACGGAAACAGACCCAGCATCACCAGGCAGGCGGCGTTGAACGGCGTCGGCGTGCCGGGGCGGTGCGGCACGTTTTCGAACATGAAGTACATCAGCGTGATGACCAGGCTGGGCACCAGCAGGATCATGGCCACGCTGCGGTGGTCGGCGGCCAGTTGGCGCAGAATCCGCGCCGTGGTGGCGGTGTAGCCCTTGATCCCTAACCGGCGAGGGGCTCGGTGCTGCGGCGGATGATGGACAGAAACGCTTCCTCCAGTGACGTGCATGACGTGTCCTCTCGTAGTTGGGTCGGGGTGGTGTGGGCGACCAGGCGGCCTTCGCGCATCAGCAGCAGATCACCGCAGTGATCGGCTTCGTCCATCACGTGACTGGACACCAGCAGCGTGGTGCCGCTTTGGGCCAGCTCACTGAACTGAGACCAGAGGTCCACGCGCAGAACCGGATCCAGGCCCACGGTGGGTTCGTCGAGCACCAGCAGCTCGGGGCCGCAGACCAGCGCGCAAGCCAGGGACACGCGGATGCGCTGGCCGCCGGACAGATTGCTGCAGTAGGCCGTGCGGTGATCGGTGAGGCCCACCCGGTCGATCGCGTAATCGGCGGCCTGCCCATCGTGCCCGTACAACGTGGCGAAATACCGGACGTTGTCGACGACCCGCAGGTCGTTGTAAATGGTCGGGTCCTGGGGCACGTAGCCGACCCGGCGGCGCAACGCCGCCGACCCCGCTGGGTGGCCGAGCACGGTGACGGTGCCGGCGGTGACGATCTGCGTCCCGACGATGCTGCGCATCAGCGTGCTCTTGCCGCACCCGGAAGGGCCGAGCAGGCCCGTGATGCTGCCCCGGGCGATCTGGACGGAAAAGTCGTGCAGCGCCGTTCGTTTGCCGCGGTTGACCCGCAGGTGTTCGATGCTGACCGCCGGGCCGGTTAATTCATCGTGCGATGAAGTCATCATGTGATGAATATCCGCCCCGTGGCCGGCGCTTGTCAAGAGCCGGGCAGAATCGGTTCGGTGAACGCTCCCGAACTGCGGGTGGATCCGGTCGCGGCCGCCCACCGGCTACTCGGAGCGCGCTTGAGAGCCCGGGGTGTCACGGCGTTGATCGTCGAGGTCGAGGCCTACGGCGGAGTCCCCGATGGGCCCTGGCCGGACGCCGCCGCGCACTCCTATCGGGGGTTGCGAGAGCGCAACGCCGTCATGTTCGGTCCGCCCGGGCGGCTGTACACCTACCGCAGCCACGGGATCCATGTTTGCGCCAACGTCGCGTGTGGACCCGACGGAACCGCCGCGGCGGTCCTGGTAAGGGCGTGCGCGATCGAGGAGGGGATTGATGTGGCTCGGGGACGGCGCGGGGCGGCGGTTCGTGGCAGCGCACTGGCCCGGGGGCCGGGAAATCTCTGCGCGGCACTAGGAATCACCATGGAGGACAACGGTATTGACTTGTTCGACCCGCACGGCCCGGTGACGCTGCAACTCGGCGCACCGCTGACGGCGACCGCGGGGCCGCGGGTGGGGGTCAGCCAGGCCGCGGACCGGCCGTGGCGGCTGTGGCTGGCCGGTCGGCCCGAGGTGTCGGCCTACCGGCGAAGTCCGCGGGCGCCGGCCCCGGGCATGAGCGACTAGTTCGCGCCCACTCTGAGGAATTACTGCCGAACTTCGAGTAGCGGCCTGCGAATTTTCAGGCTGGACGACCGATGGACGGCGGCGACGCCCGGCGATAGGCCGGATCCAGCCTGCGCACGACGAACAGGAAGGTCAGTGCGACCAACGGGGCCAGGACGCCGTAGACCGCCGCCGGTGTGGCCATTTCGGCGTTGTTGAGCAGTTGCGGGCTCAGCGCGATGCCAATCGCCACCACGGCGTTGTGCAGACCGATTTCCAGGCTGACGGCGATGGCCTGGCGCGGTGCCAGTCGCATCCAACGGGGGGCGAGGTAACCGACCGTCAAGCTGATCGCGCAGAAGGACACAACGGCCACGCTGAGCACGCCGAAATTCTTCACCAGCGTCGTCCGGCCGCCGGCGATGCCCGCGGCCAGCGCGACCACCAGCAGCACCGCCGCGGCGATCCGGACCGGCTTGTGCAGTCGCTGCGCCAGATCTGGAAAGCGGTGGCGGACGGCGACGCCGATGGCGGTGGGTATCAGCACGACCGCGATCACCCCGAAAAACTTGTCGAACTGCAGCGGGATGAAGCGCCCGTCACCCAGGAACCAGGTCATCGACAACGACAGGATCGCCGGTATCGCGAAGATCGACAGCACCGCGTTGACTGCGGTCAGCGTCAAATTGAGGGCCAGGTCCCCGTCGGCCAGATGGCTCAGGACGTTCGCCAGCGTCCCGCCCGGCGTTGCCGCCATCAACATCAGCCCGACCGCCAGGTTCGGCTCGAGTTCGAGGGCCTCGGCAATGAGCAGGCAGAGCACGGGGAGCAACACCGACTGACACAGCAGCGCCACCAGCAGTGGGCGGCGCAGCGTGGCGGCGCGCCGGAAGTCGTCCACGGTGAGCGTCAGGCCCAGGGCGAGCATGATCGCCACGACGACCAACGGGAAGAAGCGGTTGTCCATAACCCTCCGCAAACTACCTCATGGCGGCGTGCGGGCCACCGGCTGGAATCAGGCTGAACGCATCCGGCCCGCACCGGCCGGCGACCGCCCTGGAAGGATCTCAGGCATGGGTAACGAGTCGTCCGGGATTCTCGATGAGCTGGATTGGCGTGGACTGATCGCGCAATCCACCGACCTCGACGCGCTGGCGGCCGAGGCGCGGCGGGGGCCGATGACCGTGTACGCCGGATTCGACCCCACGGCGGCCAGCCTGCACGCCGGGCATCTGGTGCCGCTGCTGGCGCTGCGCCGCTTCCAGCGCGCCGGGCACCGCCCGATCGTGCTGGCGGGCGGGGCCACCGGGATGATCGGCGACCCCCGCGAGGTTGGTGAGCGCAGTCTGCAGGAGGCCGACACGGTGGCCGAGTGGGCCGAGCGGATCCGCGGGCAGTTGGAGCGCTTCGTCGACTTCGACGATTCTCCGACGGGCGCGATCGTCGAGAACAATCTTCAGTGGACGGGTGCATTGTCGGCCATCGAGTTCCTGCGCGACATCGGAAAGCACTTCTCGGTCAACGTGATGCTGGACCGCGACACCGTGCGGCGCCGTCTGGAGGGGGAAGGCATCTCCTACACCGAATTCAGCTACATGCTGTTGCAGGCCAACGACTATGTCGAACTTCGCCGCCGGCACGGCTGCTCGCTGCAGATCGGCGGGTCCGATCAGTGGGGCAACATCATCGCCGGCGTCCGGCTGGTGCGCCAAAAGCTCGGCGCCGCGGTACATGCGCTCACGGTGCCACTGGTGACGTCATCCGACGGAAAGAAATTCGGCAAGTCCACCGGTGGCGGCAGCCTGTGGCTGGACCCGCAGATGACCAGCCCGTACGCCTGGTACCAGTACTTCGTCAACACCGCAGACGCGGACGTGATCCGCTACCTGCGCTGGTTCACCTTCTTGTCCGCCGAGGAGCTCGCCGAGTTGGAACAGGCGACCGCCGAGCGCCCGCAGCAACGCGCCGCACAACGCCGGCTGGCCGCCGAACTGACCACTCTTGTGCACGGTGAGGCGGCCACCGAGGCCGTTCAGCACGCCAGTCGGGCGTTGTTCGGACAGGGCGAGCTGGAGCGGCTGGACGAGGCGACGCTGTCCTCGGCGTTGCGCGAGACTTCGGTAGCGGAATTGAAACCCGGTGAGCCGGAAGGGATTGTCGACCTGCTGGTGGCCGCCGGTCTCTCCGAGAGCAGAAAAGCCGCGCGGCGCACCATCGGCGAGGGTGGGGTTTCGGTCAACAACATTCGCGTCAGTAGCGACGAGTGGTCGCCGCAGCCAACGGATTTCCTGTACGGACGGTGGCTGGTGCTGCGCCGCGGCAAGCGCAATGTGGCTGGTGTGGAAAAGCTCTAGGGGGTCTGTTCCTCGAGCGCGACGCGCATTGGTGATTGGTGCGCCAGATTCAGGCCAGGAGTGATGACTTTCACCACGGGAATGCAAGCGTGGGCGAAATCGCACACCGCCGCGACCGGCTCGATGCCGGTCTCGGCGGTCACCGCCACCGCCGCCGAAACGAGTAGGTCGTCGATGGAGCTTACCTCTGGAACATCCCACGTCATCGGCGCTGCGGTCGGCATCTGCCTGGTGGACCAGTCCAACTGGGAATACGAGTGGACCTGGGCGAAGCGGTCGTAAATCAGCGACGGCAGGTCCTCCCGCGCCCCGCTGATGGCCGTCAGGCGTGACTGTGCGGCCTCGGTGATCGCCCGGGACAGCGCAACGTTGGGGTCGTGGTGCAACCCATGTCCGGAGAAGGGCACCTCCGTCATGTTCGACCGCAATGACGCGGTGAAGCAGTGGAATCCGGGCCAACTGTCGAGCCGGGCAATCTGTATCTCGCTGCCGGCTTGCTGAATCATTTCCACCAGTTCAGCGCAGCGCGACCCGACGACATCGTCCAACGGCACCTCGAACAACGTCGAGCCGGGGTGGGCGCTGGCGAGGCTGTGGCGTTCCATGCTCTCGTACAAGCCGTGCAAAGCGGCTTCGGAATAGGTGTTGCCGGAAGCCAATCCGTTGGTGTCCATCAAGAATACGGGTGGGTTCCACTCATCGCGGACGGCGACGTTCACCAGTACGGTTTCCGACGGAACCCAGGTGGGCCGCCCGCTGATTAGAGTCGTCGCGATATTCCAGTCGAGCTTGGCTTCAGGATGGTAGAGGCTCGCGCTGCGGCGACGAAGTTGCGCGGGGTCGTAGGTTAAGCCGGAGCCCAGTTCGGTTGTGGTGGTGCGGAACAGATCGGCCGTAACGTTTTCGGCGTGCCAGTTCTCCATCGACTCCATCACCGCGGACACCTGGGCCGCACGGTACGTCGCGGCCTTGCCCTGGCTTACCGACAGGGTCAGGGAGGCGGGGCGTACCGCTTGCACCGTCGGGATACCGAGATCGTCGAGCCAGGTAAGGTCCGCAACGCGGGTGATGCCGGCGGCTCCCAGCAGGGGCTGCAACGCGAGCCAGGTTTCTTCGGGCGAGATCAAGCGGTGGGTGCCGGCCCGATAACTGATCGTTTTCGAGTCGGCACGTCCCAACGCGCGTGCCGGCCACGGCGACCAGTCCGGGCCCCGCGCCTGATCGGCGCGGTTCGCGTGCAGCGTCGGCATCATGCGATTACCCGCGGTCTTCGGTGGTCGGTGTGACGGGTCAGTCGACCGCGGTGTCGGAAGTGAAGAAGAAAGTCATGGCGCTGCTCTCGTAAGACACCGCACTCTCGGTGAACAGGAGTTCGTGATTCATACGACATTTCCTTTCGTGCTCATGGACAGATTTCGAGATTTCAGGTACGTCAGGCGACAAATGGCGCTTCGATGAACCCGTCCGACTGATTCTTCACGCCGTTTGCAGACTTGGCTTCCCCCTACCGGAGGGCGCCACGTATGAATCTTGTTGTCCGCCAATCAGGGGACAACGAATGGGGCAGCACCCTGGTGGGCGGTGCCCAACCTGCCCACCTCGATGGACGGCAATTGGTTGTCGGCGGCCGCGACGGCGAAAAGTGTGGCGGCCGAGTAGAAGGCTTCTTCGGTCATCAGACCACGCTGGGCGAGTTCAATGCGGTCCACCTCGGTGCCCCATAGTTTGCCGAAGAGGGCCTTCAGTTGCTTTGGATCCGGTCGGCGCAAATTCAAATGTGGTTTGAGCCTCGCTAATTCGTCCCTGCGAGCCAGCGCCGCGGCGGCGAGGGTGCGCCATTCAGGCAGTCGCGGATCTTGGCGCAGTAGCTCGAGGAAATGCCGGATCGCCGGTAGCGACCGGGCGAAGAACAGCGTGCGGGTGGTCAGTCGCGCCGAGATGGCTACCGGGTCGCTGCGTAGGCTTTCACGCTCCTCTGTAGTGAGCCAGTGGCCCCACACGTGCTCGGGAAAGCCTGATTCGTCAATGATTCCGGTGGCAATTGCGTAACGGTGAGCCACTGCCTCCAGCGATCGTTCGTAGTTGTCCGCCGTCATCTCTGCGGCGGCTTGCGAGGCCCGGTCACGGACGCTGCCGACATCGCCGGGGTGCGTCAGGCTCCAATGCCAGGCCGCAACCTGTTCAAGGGCGGGAAGGTATGCCCAGCGGTCGGTCGCGCAGACGCTCAACATCGAAAGGACTTCGAGGTCAAGAATATCGACGGCCGATTGAGTGCCGTCCTCGGTGGTGACGGCCACCGGGGTGGGTGGTGCCCACCGCTGCCGCCAACGCTCCGACCAGATGGTTGGCGGCGGGCCGGGGCGCACCGCGGCGTTACCCTGGCCCCGGACGACCTCGTTCAGCGCCAGAACCGCATCCGCATGCTTGACATCAACCCGTAGCGACGTCAGTTGCTTGGCGAGGTAACCACTTTCGGGCGCGTCGACAGCGTCCAGCAGCCGCTGCCAAGTGCGCTGGGTGAACGGTGTCATGCGTGCGGTCTCGACTAGCCGGTCAGCCAAAGCGATTGACAAAAGCCCGGATTCGGCAGCACGCGCTACCGTTTGCCGAATATTGACCAGCGCATCGACGAAGACGGGATACCCATCCTCAGGATCGCCGTGCACCATGCCGACTTCGTCGTCGGCGTCGATGACGCCGTCACGGTATCCCTCGAAGACCCAGCCGTAACCCTCCATGCCGAACGGGTGTAATTCGGCGGCGCGCAGCGCACCCATGCTCGAGGAGCCGACCACCCGCACACCGTCGTCCATGAGCGTCAGCAGCTCCTTATGCCGCACCGACGCACTCTGGAAGAAGAGGCCGTCGACGATGAGTAGCGTATCGCCGGAGCGCAACCCGTAGCGCAACGCGTCGCCGAACGAAATCGGTGGGACCACTTCGGCATGGGGGATCACCGCATGAATGTCAGCGGCGCCGATGGTGGGTCCTGCGGTGACGACGATGCGAGCCGTGGCGGTCATGAGTGCTCCTGCAAGGGGGTGCGCAAGGGTGATTGAACCGTCGCGGACATGCCGGGCGCGATCACCTTGACCACGGGCACGCAGGCGTCGGGAAAGTCGCACACCACCGCAAGCGGCTCGGCGCCGGCCACTCCCGCGACGGCGGTCGCCGCCGAAGCGAGCAGTTCGCCCAGCGAGTCGGTGCTGGTGATGTGCCAGGGCGTGGGGTCACCTTCCGGCATGGGCTGCATGGACTTTCGGGCGGGCGCGAAGGTGTGCATGCGGGCGAATCTTTGGTAGATCGCCGACGGCAGATCCTCGCGTGCTCCACTGATCGCGGTCAGTCGCGATTGCGCGGCTTCGGTAATGGCCCGGGACAGTGCGACATTGGGATCGTGGTGTAGACCGCTGCCACTGAACGGGATCTCCATCATGGGTGAGGTGATCTCGGCGGCGAAGCAGTAGAAGCCGTCCCAGACGTCCATCCGGGCGACCTGCAGTTCACTTCCCGCGCGGTGAATCATCTCGACCAATTGCGCGCAATCAGAGCGGACGACGTCCTCGATCGGCACCTCGAACAGGGTGGAACCCGGCTGCGCGGCGGCCATGCCGTAGCGTTCCATGACCTCGTACAGACCGTGCAGCGTCGCTTCGTGGTAGCTGTTGCCCGAGGCCAGTCCCGTCGTGTCCATGCCGAAAATCGGTGGCCCCCAGGAGTCGTTGACCGAGATGTTCACCAGGGTGGCCAGCCACGGGACCCAGGTTCGGCGGCCGGTCAGCAGTGTCGTCGCGGTCATCCAGTCAAGCTTGGCCCCGGGGTGATAGAAACTGCCCGCCGGGCGGTTGAGATCAGCCGGGTCATACGTCAGCACATCGGTGAGATCGGTTGTGGGCGTTGAAAATAGGTCAGGTGTGATGTTCTCGACGTGCCAGTTCTCCAGGGATTCCATGGCGGCGGACACCTGAGCGGCCCGGTAGGTGGTGGCCTTGCCCTGGCTCACCGACAGGGTCAACGATGCCGGGCGCACGGCCTGTACGGTCGGAATGCCGAGGTCGTCGAGCCAGGTGAGATCGGCGACCCGGGTGATGCCGGCCGTCGCCAGGTGAGGCTGGATGGCCGACCAGGTCTGGTCGGGGGAAATGATGCGGTGGGTGCCCGCGTGGTGGCCGATTGTGAGCGGGTCGGCGTGGCCCAATACCCGTGCGGGCCAATGTGACCAATCGGGGCCGCTGAGTTGTGTAGTCCCGTGGCTTGGCGGTTCCGGCATGGGCTTCACGCTACTGAGTAAGGGCATCATCGGAAGACAATTGGTCCGGTTGGACAAGAAAAGTCCAGCGGGATCTCATCGCGAGGGGGAGGGGGAGGGTGGGCGATGAGACCCCGCTGGAAATCTGTCACTCGGCGACGTCAGCCACCGTGAAAAAGGGCGTGGTGTACGCGCACTCGTTCTCGCAGAACAGGGTTTCGTAGGACATCGGAGGTTCCCTTCCGGGTAGTGGGTTGGCTAGCTCACTCGGCGTCGCCGGCGTGGAACGCCGGAGCACAGTAGGAGTTCTCGGTCTCGCAGAACAGGGTCTCGTAGGCCATGGGAAGTTCCTCTCGTGGTTGTGCCTTCGTACGAGAAAAATTCTCGGCCGCACCACGCCGCCGTGGTATCCCACTGCTGGCTGGTGTGCGGCGGAAACCCGTGTCCGCCGTAGACATGAAGGGTGTTGTCCACCAAACGGGGGACAGCGGGCGCGATAACGCGCTCTGCGCCCGGCAGCGGGATCAAAACGCTTTAGTGGGCAAACCTTTACCCCACCGTGTTGTGAACGTGACTGTTGTTGAGCACTGTTGTCACGATGACCGCACCCGCGATCGCCCTCAGAGCGCTGGCTGTCGCCGCAGGCGTGTTCGGTGTGTCGGCCACTGTAGCGGCTCCGATCCACGCCGACATGATGGGCAATGCGTTTCTGAATGCGCTCAATAACGCGGGCATTCCCTACAGTCAGCCGGCCACTGCGATAGCACTCGGCCGCTCGGTATGTCCCAAGGCGCTGTCGCCGGGTGGATCTTTCGACGCCATCGTCTCCGAGATGGCCGAGATCAACGGCCTGTCCCAGGAGCGGGCGGCCGCGTTCACCATCGTCGCGATAGCGACCTACTGCCCGGCGTTGATCGCACCCATGCTGCCGCATCGACTGCAGGCCTAATCGGGCCACCTCTGATAGCCGGGTGTTCCGGGACTGCCGGTGCCGCCCGGCATTCCGTCACGCGCGATGTCATCCAGGCCGCCGTTCCTCGTTCCTGCCAGGCCCGCCGCTCCTGGTGCCCCTGCCGCTCCAGCGGCGCCGGGCGTGCCCCAGGTGCCGCTACCCCCGGCGCCTCCGTTGCCGGCTTTTCCGTTGTTGCTGCTGAGGTTGAAACCCGAGCCGCCGTCGCCGCCGTTCTGTACAGCGGTGCCCGCACCGCCTGACGCGCCGCTGCCCGCGGCGCCGGCGGCTACCGTGCCCGAGATGGAGGGGCCGGCCGCGTCGGCGCCGGTCCAGCCGGTGCCGCCTTGGCCGCCGTTGCCGCCGTTGCCGATGAGGTAGGTGTTGCCGCCGGTGCCGC
>NZ_LQOY01000113.1 GCF_002101675.1 Mycobacterium gordonae
CTGCCCCCACGTCACCCAAGCCGCCGCCACCATCCACCACACCCCCACCGGCACCGACCACCTCATCGCCTACATCGCCCTGGAGGACGCCAGCTCCGGCGACACCGCCGTTCAAGACGCCGAAATCGTCGAACAGTGGCAATGCATGTACGACGAGCTGTACGGCGCCGATGTTGGGATGTCGGAGTTAGGCATGGACTTTCGGGGCTGGAACAGCAGCTTCACCGGTGATCCGATTCCGCTCGACGAGATGGTGGAGTGGCGTTCGGCCATAACGGATCGGATCATGGCTCTGCGGCCGCGGCGAGTGCTGGAGATCGGCGCGGGCTCCGGGCTGGTGCTGTCACAGATCGCCCCGCGGTGTGAACACTACGTGGGCACCGACATGTCGGCGGTGGCGATCGACACCCTGGCCCACCGGCTGGAGCAGTCGCAGGTGCCGTGGCGTGACCGTGTCCAGCTGCTGACCCGGCCCGCCCACGTCACCGAGGGCCTGCCGCGGGGCTACTTCGACACCATCATTCTCAACTCGGTCATCCAGTACTTCCCCCACGCGGGATACCTGGCCGACCTCATCGACAATGCCGTGGACCTGCTGTCCCCGGGCGGGGCGGTGTTCATCGGCGACGTCCGTAACCACAAGCTGCAGGGCGTGTTCCACACAGCGGTGGCGCTGGCCCGCGCCGCCACCACCGGCGACGTCGCCGAAATCCGCCAGTGCGTCCACCGCGCCATACTGAGCGAAACCGAATTACTCGTCGCCCCAGAGTTTTTCACCAGTTGGGTCACCGACCACCCAACGGTGGCCGGACTGGACATCCAGGTCAAACGCGGGTCGGGCGACAACGAGCTCAACCGATACCGCTACGACGTCATCATCCACAGAGCTCCCACGCCGGTGCGTTCGGTGGCCGCCGCATCCGCCTGGAGGTGGGCCGACTGCGCGGACCTGAGCGGGCTGCACAGCCGGCTGACATCCCGAAGGCCCGCCGTCGTGCGCGTGACCAACATCCCCCGCACCGGACTGATCACCGACGTCCACCTCCAGCAGGGCGTCGCCGACGGGCTGTCCCTGGCAGATGCGCGCGCGCAAGCCGCCGCCGACACCGCAATCCCCGAAGAGTTGCACCGCCTCGGCGAAGCAACTGGCTATCGCGTCGCCGTCACCTGGGGCACCCGACCGGGCACCCTGGATGCCGTCTTCATTACCGGCGCCGGCCCGCTGACGGATGTCTATCTACCCCCGTCCGGGAGCCGGCAATACGCCACCCACACGAATGTCCCCCGGACGAATACCAAGATCAACGCGGTGCGCCAATGGTTGGGGGCGCGGTTGCCCGATTACATGGTGCCGGCTCAGGTGGTGGTGCTCGACGAGTTCCCGCTGACGCCCTCGGGCAAGATCGACCGAAACGCGTTGCCGGCGACGGTTTTTGCCGCCACCCCTTCGCGGGCTCCGCGCACCCGGGCCGAACAAGCCGTCGCCGACGTGTTCGCCGAGGTCTTGGGCCTTGACCGGGTGGGACTCGATGACGACTTCTTCGCGATGGGCGGGGACAGCATCGTGTCGATTCAGGTGGTGTCGGCGTGTCGGGCTCGCGGGGTGTGGTTCTCCTCCCGGGATGTGTTCGAGCGCCGCACGGCTGCCCGCTTGGCGGAGGTGGCCGAGACGGCACCGAGCGGACAGGCGCTGAAGGAGTTGCCTGGCGCAGGTGTGGGCGACGTGCCGCTGACCCCGATTGTGCGGGACCTGGTGAGCCACGGTGGCGGCTTCGACCGGTTCGTTCAGTCGATGATGGTGCAGTTGCCGATCGGTGTGGACCGGGCGAGGATCGTGGAGACCGTTTCGGCGGTGATAGCGCGGCACGACATGTTACGGGCCCGGTTGTGGCGGGATCCCTCGGCGGGTTGGCGGATGCAGACTTCGGGGATCGGTTCGGTCGACGTGGATGCATTGGTGCGCCGGGTCCCGTTCGCCGCCGATGCGTTGGACCAGGAATTGGCGTCGCTGGCCAGCGACGCGCTGGACGCCGCGGTGGATCGGATGGACCCGTCGGCGGGATCGGTGTTTCGGCTGGTCTGGCTGGATCCCGTTGGCGAGCAAGATATTTCGGGCCGTTCGGGCCGACTGATCATCGTCGCGCATCATCTGGTGGTCGATGCTGTGTCGTGGCGCATCATTGTCTTCGACCTGATGCGGGCGTGGGAACAGGTGACCGCGGGCCGGCGTGCTGTTCTTCCGCCGGCGGGCACGTCGATGCGCCGGTGGGCTCATGGGCTTGAGGAGGCGGCCCGCCGGGGGGACTTCGACGCAGAGCTGGCGGCGTGGACGCGAATCGTCGACGGCCCCGATCCGCTGGTCGGGTCGCGTCCTTTCGATTCGCGGGTGGACGTGATGTCGGCGCTGGATCGGGTGCAGTTGCGGCTCCCTCACGAGGTGTTCGAGCCGGTGCTGGCCACCCTGCCTGCGCTGTTCGGAAGCGGTGCGCAAGACGGGTTGCTGGCGGCATTGGCGGTGGCGGTGGCGGTGTGGCGGTCGCGGCGCGGGGTCGATGAACCCTCGGTGCTGGTTCATCTCGAAGGCCACGGCCGGGAGGAGTCCGTCGTGGCCGGTGCGGATCTGTCCCAGACGGTGGGATGGTTCACCACGGTGTTTCCCGCCCGGCTGGACGTGTCCGGTATCGACGTCGACGACGTGCTACAGGGCGGGGCAGCCGCAGGTGCGCTGATCAAGTCGATCAAAGAGCAGCTGGCGGCCATACCGCATCACGGCATCGGCTACGGCGTCTTGCGGCACCTGACGCCCGTCGGGGCCAGTGCCTGGCAGGCCGTGGGTCATCCCCAGATCGCTTTCAACTATCTCGGCCGAATCGCGGGCACCGAATTGCCGGCCGGCTCCGATGACGGCGCATGGGGAGTCACCCCGGAATTCACCGCGCTGACCAGCACGCCCGACGCCGACATGCCCGCACTGGCCACCATTCACATCAACGCGATGGTGCTCGATGACGAATTCGACGCCCAGATCGCCTACCCGACAACATTGTTGGCCCAAGGCGACGTCGAAGAACTCGTAGAACTGTGGCGGGCGGTGCTGGTCGGATTGGCCCGGCACACCGATATGCCGGGAGCCGGCGGCCACACCCCCTCGGACTTCCCGCTCGTCTCGGTAGCCCAAGACGACCTGACCGCCTGGGAAGCGGGTTATCCCGGCCTTTCGGACGTCTGGCCGTTGGCGCCGCTGCAAGCGGGGCTGTTCTTCCATGCTCTGCTGGCAGAGTCCTCCGTCGACGCCTACACCGTGCAAACCGTCATCGACATCGCCGGCGACGTCGACACCGCGCGGCTGCGCGCCGCCGCGCAAGGCATCATCGACCGCCACGACAACTTGCGCACGGCGTTCGTGACCACCCTGGACGGCGCCGCAGCGCAGGTCGTCCTCAAGGACGTCCGGGTACCCTGGCTCGAACTGGACCTCACCGGCTCGGCCGACCCGGACGCGGAGTTCACCCGCTTCACCGAGTCCGACCGGCTGCAACGATTCGACCTGACAACCCCGCCGCTGCTGCGTTTTGCCCTGGTAACCAAGGGACGCAACAAGTCCGCGATGGTCATCACCCACCACCACATCCTGCTTGACGGCTGGTCCTCGCCGCTGCTGCTGCAAGAATTCCTCACCCTCTATGCCGCCGACGGCGACCATTCAGCGCTGTCACCCTCCCGGCCATTCCGCGACTACCTCGAGTGGGTCAGCGAGGCCGACACCGAGCGATCGGCACGGGCGTGGCGTCATGCCCTGGCCGGGTTGGACGAACCCACCATGCTCTCCCCGGCCGATCCGACCCGCCGAATCGCCTCTCCCCCAGGGAAATACATTTTGGAATTCGACGACGAGCACAGCACATGCATTGCGGCCTTCGCCGCCCGAACGGGGGTCACCGTCAACACCGTCGTCCAACTCGCGTGGGGGATCGTGTTGAGCCAGCTGACCGGACGCGACGACGTCGTCTTCGGGGCTACCGTCTCCGGGCGGCCGGCAGGGTTGCCCGGCGTGGATTCCATGATCGGCCTGCTCATCAACACCGTGCCCGCCCGGCTACGCATCCGCCCCACCGAAACCGTCACCGCCGCACTGCACCGCCTGCAATCCGAGCAAGCCGCCCTGATCGAGCATCACCACAGCAGCCTGTCCGATATCCACCGCCTCGCCGGTCCAGGAGCCGTGTTCGACACCGCCATAGCGTTCGAGTCCTACCCCGTCGACACCACCGCGCTACAACAGCTCTTCGACTCCACGGGCGGCCTGCGCGTGGAGCGGATCCGTGTGACCGATGCGACCCATTATCCGTTGAGTCTGGCGGTCAGCTTCGATGCTCGGCTGCGGGTTGAGTTCAGCTATCTCACCGAAGTTTTCGATACCGCCGCCGTCGAGCGGATCGCCGGTTTCTACCGGCGGGTCCTCGGTGCGGTGGTGGTGGATGCGTCGGTGGTGGTGGGTGAGGTGTCGTTGGTCGATGGCGGGGAGCGTGAGTTGGTGCTCTCGGGGTGGTCGGGGGACGCGGTGGGGGGG
>NZ_LQOY01000114.1 GCF_002101675.1 Mycobacterium gordonae
CGACCGGCGGGCTTGGCGGAACCGGCGGAGGCGGCGGCGCCGGCGGGTTGCTGTTCGGCAACGGCGGCAGCGGGGGCGCAGGCGGATCCAGCGCGGCCGGCGGCACCGGCGGCACGGGCGGATTCGGCGGCAGCGCCGGACTGATCGGTGCCGGTGGCGCAGGCGGATCGGGTGGCCTGGGCGGCGGTCACTTCAGCGAGACCGGCGGAGTCGGCGGCAACGGCGGCGCCGGCGGATGGGTATTCGGCAACGGCGGTGCCGGCGGGGCGGGCGGAGACGCGCTGGCCCAGGCGGCGGGTACCGGCGGTGACGGTGGTCTGGGCGGAAACGGCGGCGCCGCAAGGCTGTTCGGCGACGGTGGAGCCGGCGGGGCAGGCGGCGCCGGAGCACGGGCGGACGGCGCCGGCGATGCCGGTGGTGAGGGAGCCCGGGGCGGCCGTGGCGGAGCCGGCGGCTGGCTGTTCGGCAACGGCGCGACGGGCGGGCGCGGTGGCGCCGGAGGGGCCGCGGCCACCGGAGCCGGCGGCGCCGGCGGGGCCGGCGGTGTCGGGGGATCCACCACCCTGATCGGCGACGGCGGCGATGGCGGCAGCGGCGGGACCGGCGGCCCCGGCGTGCCGGCCGGTGCCAGTGGGACGGGTGGCAGCGGTGGTGCCGGCGGGTTGCTGTTCGGCAGCAACGGCACCGCCGGTTGAGCGGAAAGGCTCAGAGCGGCCGGCAATTCCTAGGGCGGCCGCTGACTTACTTGGGAGTCGGACGTATTACCCACGTGTCAGTCGGATAGGCGCATATCATCGCGTCGCCCTCCGGTGATTGTGCATAAGCCCCACTTGCCGTGCGGCGATGAATCTCCTCCACGCACCCTGTTTCGCCAAGTTGTCGAACGCCAACCACGGGAAATCCAGCCGCTACCCAGACGTTGGGCTTTCCGTTCCCTCCGCAGATCAATGCGGCGCCACCAGCGTCACGCCCGAAAATGAACTTCCCCGCGGGATTGCCGCAAGACTGTCCTTCGTACACACCGTTAGTCATGTTGGGGACTTCTTCCGCGCTGGCAACTACGGCTGCGCTGATTGCAACCGCCATAATGGCCGCCGCGATGATTGGTGCTTTCATGATCCGCACCCTTTCGGCCGATGCGTTTGGCTGGTCCTGACGCTACTCGCTATATTCCGCCAACACCGCACCCATCGCTAACGGGGGCTAAACGGTTCCCGGCGGATCGGCCGACGACATGAGCCAGCTGTTTGGAACAATCACGGGATCAGTCACGGGCAGCTGAATGCGACGCCGACGCCGTCCGGCGGTGGCACCGACCGCAGGCATCCGTACGGTTGGATACCGGTGCCATCGAACCGCGCCGCCGAGTGGTGCGCGTAATTCACACACAGCACGCCGCCTCGGTCGGCGCGGCAGCGAAAATCACCGAAGGACAACGAGTCTCCGTCGGCCAATTGCGCCCCGGTGCCGGCCAGGAACGGCCCAGGGTCCGCGCGGGCGGACCCGACCTGCAGGTTGGTGCCGTCGAAGTCCACCCAGCCGCCCTTCCACTCGCCGTAGGCGGTCTCCGGGCGAGGTGGGGGATTGGTCAGCTGGACCAGACACGACAGCAGACCGGCGGTGTGCTTGGCATCCGTCGTGCATTTTGCTTTGCCGCCTGCAGCGCTGAACGCGACATTCCCGTCAAGCTGATAACGCGCCGGGTCGGCGGGATGAGCTGCCTCGATCCAGCTGATGACGGCCGCGATCGGCGTCCCGGCGGGCGGCGCGCCTGATGCCGGTGGCGGCGCCGCCGTGCTGGACGTCGCTTGGGACGGCCCGGCGTGGCCGCCGACGGAGTGCGAGCACCCGGCGACCAGTAACGGGATGGCGACCAGCGCGGCGATCCGCATCCCGTCAGGCTAGCCGTCGCACCCCGGAATTCGGCGCTGCGCACGCCGCCTGATCGGTGCGTCGGTTAACGTCGAAGTATGCATGAGCGCATCGTCCGCGCCCGCACCACCGCCGGTACCGTCGAAGGCTTCACCCGCGACGGGGTGAATCGCTGGCGTTCCATCCCGTATGCCAGGCCGCCAGTGGGCCCGCTGCGCTACCGTGCGCCGCAGCCCGTCCAGCCCTGGTCAGGCGTTCGGCACTGCCACGGATTCGCCAACTGCGCACCGCAGCAACGCCGTTACACAATGCTTGGAGTCGGCCGGTATCAGCCGATGAGCGAGGACTGTCTGACCCTCAACGTCGTCACACCCGAAGCCGGCGCCTCCGAACCGATGCCGGTCATGGTCTTCATCCACGGCGGTGGCTACATCCTGGGCAGTTCGGCCACCCCGCTCTACGACGGCGCCGCGCTGGCCCGCCGTGGCTGCGTCTACGTGTCGGTCAACTACCGGTTGGGCGCGCTCGGTTGCCTGGATCTGTCGTCGCTGTCGACCCAGGACGTCACCATCGACGGCAACCTGTACCTGCGCGACCTGGTGATGGCGCTGCGCTGGGTGAAAGACAACATCGCCAACTTCGGCGGCGACCCCGACAACGTCACCATCTTCGGCGAGAGCGCCGGCGCGCACATCACCGCCACGCTGCTGGCCGTGCCCGAGGCGGCGGGCCTGTTCCACCGGGCCATCTCCGAGAGTCCGGCGGCCGGCATGACCCGTTCGACGGAGGTGGCCGCCGAATTCGCCACGCGGTTCGCCGAGTTGCTCGGCGCGCGCAGCAAGGACGCCGCCAACGCGGTTATGCGGGCCTCGGCGGCCCAGTTGGTCGAGACCCAGCACCGGCTGATCGACCAGGGCATGCAGAAACGGCTGGGTGCCTTTCCGATTGGCCCCGTCTTCGGTGATGAGGTGGTGCCGGTCGATCCCGTCGAGGCGATGCGGTCCGGCCAGGCACACCAAGTGCCGCTCATCGTCGGAACCAATGCCGAAGAAGGGCGCCTGTTCACCCGCTTCCTCGGCATGCTGCCGACCAACAAGACGATGGTCGAAGCGTTGCTCGCCGAAGTGGAACCGGCTGCGCGCGAACGCATTACGGCGGCCTACCCCAAGTACCCCAAGTCGGAGGCCTGCATTCAGCTGGGTGGCGACTTCGCGTTCAGCACGGCAGCCTGGCAGATCGCCGAGGCGCACACCCATCACGCGCCCACCTACCTCTACCGCTACGACTACGCACCACGGACACTGCAGTGGTCGGGCTTCGGTGCCACTCACGCCACTGAACTGTTCGCGGTCTTCGACATCTACCGCACCCGGTTGGGGGCGCTGCTGACCGCGGCGGCCGACCGGGGCCCTGCGCTGCGGGTCAGCAACGACGTGCAACGCCGTTGGCGGTCGTTCAGTCGCTCAGGTGTGCCGGGGGATGACTGGCCGGTTTACACCCACGAGGACCGCGCGGTGATGGTCTTCGATCGCAAGTCGCGCATCGAGTTCGACCCGCACCAGCATCGCCGGTTGGCTTGGGACGGCTTCACCCTCGCGCGCTGACCTGGCACGCTGACCCCATGGTTTCCAACACCGACCAAGCCATCGAGCGGCCCGCCGACCTCACCCCCGAGTGGCTCACCGCCACCGTCCGCGCCGGCGCCATCTCCGAGTTCAGCGTCGAGCGGATCGGCACCGGCCAGATGAGCGAGTGCTACCGCATCGGGCTGACCTACGCCGAACCGGAAACCAGGCCCCGGCCGTCGTCGGTGGTGCTCAAGGTCGCGGCGACCGATCCGGTGAGCCGGCAGACCGGGCTGGCGCTGGGCCTCTACGAACGCGAAGTCCGCTTCTACCATGACATCGCACCACGCCTGGGCGGGGCGATCGCGCCGTGCTACCACGCCGCGATCGACATCTCCACCGGTGTGTTCGATCTGCTGCTCGACGACGCCGGGCCGGCCACGGTGGGTGACGAAATCGCCGGCGCGACAATCGAACAAGCGCTTCTCGCCGTCACCGAGCTGGGCCATCTGCACGGCCCCCTGCTGGGTGACGCGGCGTTGGCCGATGCCCCGTGGCTGAACCGGCAGTCGCCCCTCAATCAGACGATGATCACCCCGTTGTACGCCGGGTTCATCGACCGCTACGCCGATCAGATCGCCCCGGCACACCACACCGTCTGCGAGCGGTTCATGGGCGCATTCGACGGCTACCTGGCGCAACAGGCCGCCCGCGGCGGCATCCAGGGCCTGGTGCACGGTGACTACCGCCTGGACAATCTGCTGTTCGGAGTGGCCGGGGCGAGCCGGGCGCTCACCGTGGTGGACTGGCAGACGGTTTCCTGGGGACCCGCGTTCACCGACCTCGCCTACTTCGTGGGCTGCGCCCTTCCTGCAGCGGATCGCCGGGAACAGTACGATGGCTTGCTGCACGCCTACCACGAAGCCCTCGGGCCCCAGGCTGCGGTCAGCCTGGCCGACGTGCGTGAAGGGGTGCGGCACCAGAGCTTTTTCGGGGTGATGATGGCCATCGTCTCGTCGATGCTGGTGGAGCGCACCGAGCGGGGCGACCGCTTGTTCATGACGATGCTGGAGCGGCACTGCCAACATGTCTTGGATGTCGATGCCTTGGCAATATTGCCCGCTGCCGCCGCTCCGGAACCCTTGCGGCCGTCACCGGAGGACGAAGCAGCCCACCCGGCCACCGAGGAACCCCTGTGGAGCGAGAGCTGGTACGCCGACTTCGTCGACGCCGCAGAGGGATTGGGTGGCTGGTTCCGCATCGGCCTGATGGCCAATCAGCAGATCGCCTGGATTCACGCCCTGGTCTGCGGACCCGATGAGCCCACCGTCGTCGTCGACTACCAGATACCACTGCCGTCGGATGCCTGGTCGGCGCGCGCCGAGGACCTAGAATTCGCCCACTCCAGTGACGCCCCGCTGCAGAGCTACCGCGTCGACATCAGGGCCAAAGGCCAGTCCTATCAAGACCCTTCCGCACTGTTGCGCGGTGAGCCGGGCGAGCCGGTTGACCTTGCCATGAGCCTGGTGTGGACCACCGAAGGCATCCCGTATCAGTACCGGCTGACCACGCGGTATGAGATCCCGTGTACGGTTTCGGGCACTGTCACCGTCAAACATGCCCGCTATCAGATCAATTCGGTCCCGGGGCAACGCGACCACTCGTGGGGCGTGCGCGACTGGTGGTCCATGGACTGGATGTGGACCGCGCTGCACCTGCAGGACGGCACACATCTGCACGGTGTGCGCATCCAGATTCCGAACACCCCAGCATTCAGCATCGGCTATGCCCAGGACCGCGCGGGGACCATCACCGACCTGACGACGGTGGACATCCGGGAAGCCTTCGCCGCCAACGGATTACCCGAGAACCAGACACTCGAGCTCACACCGGCTGGCATCACCGCAGACGTTCGAATCCGTGCGCACGCGCCGGTCCGGCTGGTCGGCGTCGACGGACGGGTCAGCCATTTCCCGCGCGCCTGGGTCGACGTCAGCACAACCGACGGCCGAACCGGCGTCGGCTGGATGGAGTGGAACCGCAGTCAGGTCGAACCAACTCAGTGAGCCCAGTCTTGGTGATCGGGGTTTCCGGGTCGGGCAAGTCGACGGTCGGGGCAGCGTTGGCCCGCCGGTTGGGAGTGGCCTTCGAGGATGCCGACCACCTGCACCCGCCCGCCAATATCGACAAGATGACCGCCGGCGAACCCCTGACCGACGACGACCGCTACCCGTGGCTGGACAAGGTGGGTGAGTGGCTGGCAGCACACCCCGACGGAGTGATGAGCTGTTCAGCGCTCAGACGCGCCTACCGCGACCGGCTTCGCCGCTACAGCCCGTCGGCGCGGTTCCTGCATCTTCGCGGCAGGCCGGACCTTATCGCCGCACGCCTGGCCGCGCGGTCCGGCCACTTCATGCCGGCGACCTTGCTCCAATCGCAACTCGACACGCTCGAGCCGCTCGGCACCGACGAACCCGGCGTCGTCATCGACATCGACGACCGCGATGTAAACGCGATCGTCGACGCCTTCCTGACCAGCGCTGGCTAACGTCCCCAGCGCTTGCGCGTGCTGGTCAGCTGGTCGTCGAAGCGATCGCGCGCCGTCTCGGCCAACTCGTTGCCGCGCGTCACCGCGGTGTCGGCGAGCCGGCTGCCGCGATCGCGCGCCGTTTCGGCGAGTACCAGCCCGCGCTCACGGGCGGTGTCGGCCAGCTTCTCGCTGCGCTTGCGGGCCAGTTCGGCGTAGTCGGCACTGCGGTCGGCGGCCTGATGTGCCAGTTTCTCGCCGCGCTTGCGGGCCTTCTTGGCGTACGGCCTGCTCTTCTCGGCCGCGGTGGTGGCCAGTTCCCGGCTGCGCTCCAGGGCGGCTTCGGCGTACGGTGCGCTGCGCTCGGCAGCAGTGCTGGCCAGCTCCCGTCCGCGTTCCAGGGCGGCCTCGGCGTAGGGCGCGGTCTTCTCGGCAGCGGTGCTGGCCAGTTCGCGACCACGTTCCGCGCCGGCCTGCAGACCGTGCACGATCTTCTCACCCAACTCCGAGTCGAGCACATCATGCGAGGTTCCGGGCAGCGCTCCGGACACCTTGTCGGAGAGTCGCTCGGCGGCACGACGTCCGCGCCAGCCCAGGGACGGCTTCCCGGCGGTATCGGCGGAGGCGATGAGCAACCCACCCAGCAGGCTCACGTCGGCCAGGAACGCTCGCCGCTTCTCAGCCTTGCGCTCCGGGTCGGTCTCGGTCCAAAACATATGCGTGCCAAGGTTTCCGGGGATCACCGTCAGCGCGAGCGCGGCCGAGGCGATGCGGGGCAGCTTGCCGGCGGCCAGCAGCACGCCGCCGCCGATCTGGACCGCGGCGTTGATCTGAGCGAACGTCTCGGCGTCCGCCGGGATGTTGCTGCTCACCGAATCCGGCAGCGACTGCAAGCCGCTCACCGTCGGTTGCGCCGCTTGAGCTGCGGGTTTCGGGTTGAGCAGGGCGTCCACTCCCTGGCCGATAAAGACAGCTGACAACATGGGTCGGGCGATTCTGCGGATCAACATGGCGGCTGTGTTCCCCGGCCGGCCAGCACACAAACCCGCCGGATCCTCGGTAATCCGGCGATATGGTGTACGCGTGCGAGCGTTGATCATCGTCGACGTGCAAAAAGATTTCTGTGAGGGGGGTGCACTGCCCGTCTCAGGCGCCCATGCCCTGGCCCGGTCGATCAGCGACTATCTCGCGGCTGATCCCGGTTACCACCACATCGTGGCGACCCAGGACTTCCACATCGATCCCGGCAGCCACTTCGCCGACGACCCCGACTATGTGTCGTCCTGGCCGCCACATTGCCGTGCCGGCAGCGCCGGTGCGGACTTCGCCCCCAACCTCGACACCAGCAAGATCGAGACTGTGTTCCGCAAAGGCGCGTACGGCGCGGGCTACAGCGGCTTCGAGGGCGTCGACGAGAACGGCACCTCGCTGCTGGACTGGCTGCGGCAACATGAGGTGGATGAGGTCGACGTGGCCGGTCTGGCCACCGATCACTGTGTGCGGCACACCGCGCACGACGCCGCCCGGGCCGGCCTGGGGACCCGCGTGTTGCTGGACCTGACGGCTGGGGTGTCAGCGGACATGATTAGCCAGGCACTCCACGAAATGCGAACCGCCAGTATCGAGTTGATCGGAAAGCGACCATGACCACATCGCACAGAGAAGACTTGCTGGCCGCTGTTGAGCGCTCGCCGCAAGCGGTTTCGGCGCATGACCGCGACGGGTGGGTACGGGTATTCACCGACGACGGCCGCGTCGAAGACCCGGTGGGGTCGAGCCCGCACGTCGGGCACGACGAAATCTACCGCTTCTACGACACGTTCATCGGCCCGCGCGGCATCACCTTCCACCGCGACGTCGACATCGTGTCCGGCCCCACCGTGCTTCGCGATCTAGAGCTCGAGGTTGCGATGGGCGATGCCGTGACGATGTTCATTCCGGCGTTCCTTCGGTATGACCTGCGAGAGGTCAACGGGGAGTGGAAGGTTGCGCACCTGCGCGCCTACTGGGAACTGCCGGCCATGATGGTCCAGTTCCTCAAGACCGGATCCCGGGCATTGTCGCCGGGACTGCAACTCGGCAAGGGGCTGCTGGGCAACCAAGGCCCGCGCGGTGCCCTCGGTTTCATGACGGGTTTCCGCCGGGTTGGCGCACGGCACAAGAGGTTGGTCGAGGGTTTCCTGCGCGCCGCTGCCCGCGGCGATGAGTCGGCCGCGCGCTCGAAGTTGTCACCGGCTGCCGCAATCACTATGGGAGACAACGACGGACTGGGCCTCGCCGAACTCGGCGAGCGACTGCGCGGTGCCAACTGGGCCAAGGTGATCGCCGCGGGATCGACGGTCGTGGTGTCGGTGGCCTGCGATCACGGGCGGGGCATCCTGTTCGCCGAGGTGGCTTGGCGCGGCAACCAGATCAACGCCGTCCATTGGTTTCCCGCCTGATCAGCGCAGCACCGATAGCACCAACGAGAGTGCCGACAAGAGCAGGTAGCAGCCGGGGAAGGCGATGTTGGAGAAGACGCGTGCCCGGATGTGCACGACGACAGCGCCGACGAAGTACAGCACCAGCCCCACCGCAGCGGCAATTCCGATGTGTCTCAAGCCAAGAAGCCCGACGAATAGACCACCGGCGCCGGCCAGCTTTAACACGGCCAGCGTCGGAAGCCACGAGCGCGGCACGCCGACCCGGGCCGAATTCGCCAGCACGAACTGCGCGGGGACCAGGTCGGGTACGGCGACGGCCGCGGTGGCAGCGATGGTGGTGACCAGAACCGTCAGGTAGGCAGTGTGCATTAATGTCATGAGGAAGGTCTCCTTCGGCAGGTCGACAGATGCGGTCAGCTTCTAGACGACGTGCGCTCCGGAAAGGTGACCTGATGAATACAGCCGTGGACCTGGTCGATCTGTCCCGCCGATTCGAGGCGGATCGCGGGCGCCTGAAGTCGGTGGCTTTGCAGCTGCTCGGCTCGGTGCCGGACGCCGAGGACGCGGGTGCAGGCCGCGTGGCTCAAGGCCAGCCGGTCCGATTACGCCGCCGTGACCAATCTGACGGCGTGGTTGACCACTATCACCGCCCACGAGGCACTCGACCAATTGCGGGCACGCAAGCGCCGGGCGGAACAGCCCTTAGACGCTGCCGACGAGCGGTTGGTCGCGCCCGCGGCAGACGAGGACGCGCTCACGGCCGATTCGGTGAGCCGCGCCCTACTGGTCGTACTCGACCGGCTACCGCCCGCGCAGCGCGTCGCTTTCGTGTTGCACGACGTATTCGCCATGCCGTTCGAGACGATCGCCGAGCTGCTCGACCGCACGCCGGCGGCCACCAAGAAGCTGGCCAGCCGGGCCCGCGGTCGCCTGCAACCGGCGCCTGCCGCTGCCGCCCCACGCCGTGCTGAGCACGTCCAGGTGGTGCAGGCGTTCCTGGCGGCATCCCGCGACGGCGATATCGATGCCCTGGTCAAACTGCTGGCGCCCGACGTGGTCCGCACCGTCGACCCGTCGCTGGTTCCCCCCGAGGTGCCGGTCGAGATGCGCGGTGCCCGAGCAGTTGCCGAGGAGACCAGGCGATTCACGGACCGGGCCCGCGCCGGCGCGGTGGTGCTGATCGACGGACGTCCGGGCATCGCCATCGCACCGGCCGGGCGGCTATTGGCGTTGCTGCGCATCGCTGTGGGCGCGAACAACCGGATCCGGGTCATCGACATCACCGGCGACCCCGAACGGCTGCGCGTCGCCGTCCTGACGCTGCCGTCCTAAGAATCTGCCGGAGAAGTAGCGCATCCCAGGCAGAGCACAGGACTGTCGGCTATGAAGAACATCAGACACCGCCATGGGAGGGCGGGAACGGACCGGTTCCGGGAGCACCATGATCGACGAGCCGTTCGCACGGCGCACCCTGCTACGGGGCGCAGGGGCGCTCGCGCTGGCGCCATGGGCTGCGGGTTGCGCATCTGACGATGACGACGCGCTGACCTTCTTCTTCGCCGCGAATCCGGACGAGATCCGGCCGCGAATGAAAGTCGTCAACGAGTTCCAGCGTCGGCATCCCGACATCAAGGTCCGGGCGCTGCTGTCGGGGCCCGGCGTGATGCAGCAGCTTTCCACGTTCTGTGCGGGGGGCAAGTGTCCGGACGTGCTGATGACGTGGGAGCTCACCTACGCCGAACTCGCCGACCGCGGTGTGCTGCTGGACCTCAACCCGCTGTTGGCGCGCGACCCGGGATTCGCTGCTCAACTCAAGGCTGAGAGCATCGACGCGCTGTACGCGACGTTCACCTACAACAACGGTCAGTACGCGTTTCCGGAGCAGTGGTCGGGCAACTACCTGTTCTACAACAAGGCCATGTTCGACGCTGCGGGAGTGCCCCCGCCACCGGCCACCTGGCAGCGGAGTTGGAGTTTCGCCCAATTCCTGGACGCGGCAAAGGCTCTCACCAAACGGGAGGCATCGGGCCGGGTCGCGCAGTGGGGTTTCGTCAACGCCTGGGTGTCGTTCTACTCGGCCGGCCTCTTCGCTATGAACAACGGCGTGCGGTGGTCGTCCCCGCGGACCAACCCGACCCACCTGAACTTCGACGACGACGCGTTCGTCGAGGCGGTGCAGTTTTACGCGGACCTGATCAACAAGCACAGGGTGTCGCCCAGCGCGTCGGACCAGCAGTCGATGTCCAACGCCGACCTCTTCTCGGCGAACAGGGCAGCGATCGCGCTGGGCGGGCACTGGCGCTACCAGACGTTCGACCGGGCGCAGGGCCTGGATTTCGATGTCGCCCCACTGCCGCTGGGGCCGCGCGGGCACAACGCGTGCTCGAACATCGGTGTCACCGGTCTGGGGATCGCGGCGACCAGCAAGCGAAAAGAACAGGCGTGGGAGTTCGTCAAGTTCGCCACCGGTCCGGTCGGGCAGGCCCTGATCGGTGAATCCCGGTTGTTCGTTCCGGTGTTGAGATCGGCGATCAATTCGCCGGGTTTCGCCGAGGCCCACCGCAGGGTCGGCAACCTCGAGGTGCTCACCGACGGACCCGTGGTGTCCGAAGGCCTCCCGATCACACCGGCGTGGGAGAAGGTCGTCGCCCTGATGGACCGCAACTTCGGGCCGGTGCTGCGCGGAGCGCGTCCGGCCACTTCGCTGTCCGGGCTCTCACACTCGGTTGACGAGGTGCTGCGCAACCCATGAGCGCCATCGACGCACCTGTTGCCGGCCGTACTCGCCCCTGGCGCCGGCGAGCCTGGGCGGGAAGACTTTTCGTCGCGCCGAACCTGGCCGCGGTGGTGCTGTTCATGCTGTTCCCGCTGGGTTTCTCGCTGTACATGAGCCTGCATAGATGGGACGTGTTCACCCCCGCGAAGTTCGTCGGCCTGGCCAACTTTCGTCAGCTGTTCACCTCGGATCCGCTGTTTCTCATCGCCATGCGCAACACGGTGATCTACACCCTGGGCACCGTGGTGCCCACCGTGCTGATCAGCCTCGTCGTCGCCGGCGTACTGAATCGGAAAGTCAGGGGAATTGGCATCTTCCGCACCATTGTGTTTCTGCCGCTGGCGATTTCATCGGTGGTGATGGCGGTCGTCTGGCAGTTCGTGTTCAACACCGATAACGGATTGCTCAACATTATGCTGGGCTGGGTCGGCATTGGTCCGATACCGTGGCTGGTCGAACCGCATTGGGCCATGGTGTCGTTGTGCATGGTGAGCGTGTGGCGCAGTGTCCCGTTCGCGACCGTGGTTCTGCTGGCGGCGATGCAGGGTGTTCCGGAAACGGTGTACGAGGCCGCCCGAATCGATGGCGCGGGAGAGATCCGGCAGTTCGTGTCCATCACGGTGCCGTTGATCCGTGGGGCGATGTCGTTCGTGGTGGTCATCTCGATCATCCACGCCTTCCAGTCCTTCGACCTGGTCTACGTGCTGACCGGTGCCAACGGCGGACCCGAAACCGGGACATACGTGCTGGGCATCATGCTTTTCCAGCACGCGTTCTCCTTCCTGGAGTTCGGTTATGCCTCCGCCCTGGCCTGGGTGGTGTTCGCCATCCTGTTGGTGCTGACGGTGCTGCAGCTACGCATCACCCGCCGCCGTACGTGGGAGTCCTCCCGTGGTCTCAGCTAGGCACGCCGTCTTCCGTGCCGCGGCGTCCTACGCGGCGCTGATCGTCGTCGCCTGGTGCGCGCTGTTTCCCATCCTGTGGGCGGTCTCCGGATCGTTGAAGAAGGAGGGTGAGATCAGCGAGCCGCGGCTGTTGCCGTCCAGCCCGCGGTGGTCCAACTACACCACGGTGTTCGACCTGATGCCGTTCTGGCGAATGTTCTTCAACACCGTGTTGTACGCCGGGTGCGTCACCGCCGGCCAGGTGATGTTTTGCTCACTGGCCGGATATGCCTTCGCACGGTTGGACTTTCGCGGCCGAGATACCTTGTTCCTGTTGTATCTGGGCACTCTGATGGTGCCGCTGACTGTCACGGTGATTCCGCAGTTCATCGTGATGCGGACGCTGGGATGGGTCGACACTCCCTGGGCTATGATCGTGCCGGGTTTGTTCGGCAGCGCGTTCGGCACTTACCTTATGCGGCAGTTCTTCCGCACCCTGCCGACCGATCTCGAGGAGGCGGCGATTCTCGACGGATGCTCGCCGTGGCAGATCTACTGGCGCATTCTGCTGCCGCACGCCAGGCCGGCGGTGATGGTGCTGGCGGTGCTGACCTGGGTCAGCGTGTGGAACGATTTTCTGTGGCCGCTGTTGATGATCCAGCGCAACAGCCTGGCCACCCTGACCCTCGGGCTGGTCCGGTTGCGCGGCGAATACGTCGCCCGCTGGCCCGTGCTGATGGCGACCTCGGTTTTGATTCTGCTGCCGCTGGTCATCGTGTACGCCTTCGCCCAGCGTTCCTTCGTCCGCGGCATCGCCGTGACCGGGATGGGTGGTTAGCCCGATGGCTTCGGTGAGTTTCGAGCAGGCGACCCGGCGCTACCCGGGTAGCGATCGGGCGGCGCTGGAAAGCCTGGATCTCGTCGTCGGCGACGGCGAATTCATGGTGCTGGTAGGGCCGTCGGGGTGCGGCAAAACGACGTCGCTGCGAATGCTGGCCGGATTGGAAACCCTGGACTCCGGACGCATCCGGATCGGTGAGCGCGATGTCACCCACCTCGATCCGAAGGATCGCGACGTCGCGATGGTCTTCCAGAACTACGCCCTCTATCCGCACATGACGGTGGCCCAGAACATGGGCTTCGCGCTGAAAGTGGCCAGGATCCCGAAAAGCGAGATCCGCGAACGGGTATCGGCGGCGGCGCAGATGCTAGATCTTCAGCAATATCTGGAACGCAAGCCCAAAGACCTCTCCGGCGGGCAGCGGCAGCGGGTGGCGATGGGGCGGGCAATCGTGCGCCGCCCGCAGGTCTTCCTGATGGACGAACCGCTATCGAACCTGGATGCCAAACTGCGCGTGCAGACCCGCAATCAGATCGCCGCCCTACAACGCCAACTCGGCACCACCACGGTGTACGTCACTCACGACCAGGTCGAGGCCATGACCATGGGCGACCGCGTCGCGGTGTTGCGCGACGGGCTGCTGCAACAATGTGCGACGCCGCGGGAGCTGTACCGCAACCCCGGCAACGTCTTCGTCGCGGGCTTCATCGGGTCACCCGCGATGAACCTTTTCACCGTCCCGATCGTCGATTCCGCTGCGTCGCTCGGTGATTGGAATATCCCGGTGCCCCGTGAGATCGCCGGTACCGCTTCGGAGATCGTCGTCGGGGTCCGTCCGGAACACTTCGAGCTCGGCAGCGTCGGCGTCGAGATGGAAGTCGACGTGGTGGAGGAGTTGGGGGCTGACGCCTACCTGTACGGCCGAATCACCGGGGCCGACACAGTGATCAGCAAGCCCATCATCGCCCGCACCGACGGTCAGGACCCGCCGGGTAAGGGCAGCCGGGTGCATCTGCATCCGCAGCCCGGGCACCTGCATTTCTTCGGTGTCGACGGTCACCGAATATCGTGATGGACAACCAATTTCGTGCGGCGTCGCGGCGTGCCGCGCAGGTGATCGAGGTCCCGGCTCCCTAGTATGGCCGGGTGGTTGATCGCTATGGAACCGATGTCCTGGCCGGCGGCGGGCGGCGCAAGCCGCGTTCGGTAGAGCACCCCGTAGAGCTCGGCATGGTCGTCGAGGACGCGCAGACGGGCTACGTGGGCGCGGTGGTCCGCGTCGAATACGGCCGCGTCGACCTCGAAGACCGGCATGGAAAGACGCGTGGGTTTCCACTGGGCCCTGGCTATCTGCTCGACGGGCAACCGGTGATTCTCACTGCACCGCGCCGATCGGCGCCTGCTGCCCCGGCACGGACGGCGTCCGGTTCGGTCGCGGTGCGCGGTGCGCGGGCCCGGATCGCTCGCGCGGGGCGCATTTATGTGGAAGGCCGCCACGACGCCGAGCTGATCGCCCAAGTCTGGGGCGAGGACCTGAAGATCGAGGGCGTCGTGGTCGAACATCTCGGCGGTGTCGACGACTTGGTGGACATCGTCAGAGAATTTCGACCCGGCCCGGGATGCCGGCTCGGCGTGCTGGTGGATCATCTGGTGCCCGGATCGAAAGAATCGCGCATCGCCGAAGCGGTGCGCAGAGGTCCTGGGGGAGAGGACACTTTGGTGGTCGGACATCCCTATGTGGACATCTGGCAGGCGGTCAAGCCGCAGCGGCTCGGCCTGCCGGCCTGGCCGACCGTGCCGCGGCACATCGAATGGAAGCACGGCATCTGCCAGGCGCTCGGCTGGCCGCACGCCAACCAGACGGACATCGCGGAGGCGTGGCGGCGCATCAGATCGAAGGTCCGCGACTGGAATGACCTGGAACCGGCGCTGATCGGAAGGGTGGAGGAGCTGATCGACTTCGTGACGCAACCGTGTGATTGAGGTCACCGTCACGTTCGTGGGTGTGCTCGGCACTAACTCCTTGACCAGATGTTCGGCAACCAAGGAGGAAGTGCATGACCGACGCGCTCGTCATCGACGCTCAGGGTCTCGACCGGCTGTCTTGTAACGCCAAGGCCGACCCCGCCACCGGCAAGAAGACGCTCAAGGCCCGAACCGTGTGCGAGTCCGGCTTCCGCAACATGACCTATGTGCGCGATCTGGCGCCGATGCTGGTAGGCGAGCCACCGGCGCTGCTGGGTGATGACTCGGCGCCCAACCCTTCGGAAACCTGCCTGGCTGCGCTGGGTTCGTGCATCTCGGTGGGACTGCTGGCCAACGCGACCCATCGCGGCGTCACTCTGACGAAGATCGAGGTCGAGATGGAGGGAGACATCGACATCTCCGCCGTGTGGGGCGTGGGCGACACTCCTGACGGCAAGATCCTCGGATTCACCGCCGTGCGTTGCAATGTGACGCTGGCCGGCGACGCCGACGACGCGACGCTGAAGGAGATCCACCACAACGCCGTCGCGTGGTCGCCCGTGGTCAATACATTCACGCGTCCGGTAACTGTCGACTCCGCGCTTTCCATCGGTTAGGCAGTCAGAATGACCACGACCACCGATGCCGTGATCGGCTTGGCTGATTCGGAGTTGTTGACTGACATCCGTTCCCATGCCGGCGTGTTGGACCGCGGCGAGGCCACGGCCCGCCGCAGCTTTCCGGGTCTGGGTGCCGCGGGGTTGCTCGGCCTCGGCGCGCCCGGCAAAGCGGACGGCAGGCTCCCCGAGATGGCCGATGTCATCAGGTTGATCTCCGGGGAGTGCATGAGCACCGGGTTCTCGGTGTGGGCGAACCGGATGGCTTTGGAGTATTTGTTCACCGCCGCAACGCCTTTCAGCCTGACGGCCGCAGAGCCGCTGCTGGCCGGGATGTCGTTGGGGGTGACCGGGATGGCCGCCGCCTTCAAGGAGTTGGCCGGTTGTGGCCAAGTGGAGTTGACCGCTGTCGCGGTCTCGGGTGGTTACCGGATCAGCGGTTCGATCCGGTGGGCGTCCAACCTCTACCACGACTCGTTGCTGGTCACTGGGGCTGCTGCTGACGACGGTGCGAAGGTTATCGTCGCATTGCCCTTGAGCAGCCCCGGTGTGACCGTTGGCGATCACTTCAAGTTGTTGGCGATGGACAGTACCGCCTCGTCGTATCTGTCGTTGCAGGACGTGTTCGTGCCGGACGAGCAGGTATTGTCCACCGACTTTGAGGCGTTCCTCGGTGCGGTGCGGCCCACTTTCCTGGTGTTGCAGTCGGCCATGTGCGTCGGTCTGGCTGAGACGACGGTGAAGCAGGCCAGAATCGGATTGACCGGCGTCAACACGGTTTTCGCTGCTGAGCTCGACGTGATCGCGGAAAGGCTGCGCTGGGCGCAGGCAACGTTGGCGAGTTTGGCCGCCGCGGTGGGGGACCAGCGCGGGCCGGTGTTGAAGAAGGAGCTACTGACCTTGCGCCTCACCGCGGCCGAGATCGCCAGTGCCAGTGCCGCATTAGAGGCTCGCACGGCCGGCGGTAAGGGGTATGCGAGTAAGACCCCGGCCAGCCGTCGCTACCGCGAGGCGGCGTTCATCCCGGTGCAATCGCCGTCGGAAGCCCAATTGCGTTGGGAACTAGGCGGATGCCCTTAACGCCGTTGGCGTCTTTCGAGGGTGCCGAGCCCGAGCACCTGGTCGGTGGCGTTCCGTTGGCCGCATTGGTCCGGGACTACCACCGGCCGATGGTGAATTTCGCTCGCACCATGGTGAGTTCGTCCGCGCTGGCCGAGGAGGCGGTCCAGGAGGCATGGGTTCAGGTGCTGAAGTCTTCCGTGGCGTTCGAAGGACGTTCATCGGTGGCCACCTGGTTGTTCGGCATCGTCAAGAACACCGCATCGCGGCACCGCAGCCGCGAGTCGCGGATCCGCGAGCACGAAGTGCTGGCCGCCGACGACGCCGACCCGTTGGCCGGGCGGATGCACCCTCCCGGCCACCCCGACGCCCGACACTGGAGCGTGCCACCGTCGCAGCGGTTCCTCCCGGAAGACCACACGGTGGCAAGAGAATTGGTGGGATACGTGCGCGCAGCGTTGGACGCGCTGCCGCCTCGGCAACGGCAGCTCATCATTCTGCGCGACCTCATTGGGATGTCTGCGGAAGAGACATCGGAGGTCCTGGAACTCTCGCTCGAGGCACAGCGGGCAATGCTGTACCGCGCGCGCGGCAACCTTCGAAATCAACTGGAAAGGCGGTATCAACGATGACCGTCTACGACAACACCGTTCCCGCGATCGACTGTGTCGAGTTCGTCAGGCTCGTCGACGATTTGGTCGAGGCCGACCCGGGGCAGTGGGGTGCGATTGTGTCCAGGCACCTCGAGGAGTGCCCGCCGTGCCTGGTTTATCTGCAGCAGATGCTCGACCTGAAAGTGCTTCTGACGCTGGTCTTCGATAGCGAAAAGCTCAGTGAGGAGCAGATTTCCGGCGTGATGAACACGATCAGTTCGTTTCGTGATGGCGACTCGTGAGACGAAAAGTGTGCTCATTTCGCGAAAACTTGGCTGAATCCCGCCCCTAGCTTTCGTCGTCGTCGTTAATCTTCCTCTCGCACAGAGGAGGTGCTGTTCTCGATGACGACTCGCGTCTTTCTGGCCGTCGTGGCCGCTTTCGGTGTTCTGGGCGTCGGCTTGGGCGTGACCGTCGCCGCGCCCGCGCAGGCGGATCCGCCTTATGCGAACTGTAAGGCGGCAGCCGCTGATGGCCGGTACAACATTCCGCGGGGTGACCCGGCGTATGCGCCCAAGCTGGACCGCGACAACGACGGCATCGCCTGCGAGTCGCAGTAATACAGCGTTTGCACCGCGCGTGAGCTGAACCTTCGGCCCATGAGGCGACGCGCTTATCCACAGTTGACATTTTGTCCACAGTTTGGGGTCGCGGCGCGGTGTTGATCCGTGGCGCCCGACTATGATTCGAAAGTATGTTCGATCATCTGTCGGAGGCTGACGACGCCGCAGTTGTGGACGTCATGGCCGCGGCGACCCGCGATGAGGCCGCGGCGGCCGCGTGTCGGCTCGCCGCGATCGCCGAACTGGTGGCCCGCCACGCCATCGGGCCCACCGACTGCGGGCGCTGGTCGTGTGACAACTGGGACGCTATCGCTGCCCAGGTCGGTGCCGCGCTGAACATCAGCCACAGTCTGGCGTCACATCAGATGTATCAGGCGCTGGCGCTGCGCACGCGCCTGCCCGCGGTCGGCGCGCTGCTCGCTGCGGGCCGACTGAGTCTGCGGCTGGTTACCACCATCATCTGGCACACCGAGCTCATCAACGATCCCGCCGTGCTGCGGGTGGTCGATGCCGCATTGGCCAACGACGCCCTGGGCTACGGACCGCTCACACAACCCAAGACCGCCAAGGCTATCGACGCCATCATCGCGCGTTGCGACCCTGCCGCGGTCCGGCGCGCACGCAACGGCGCGCGCTCCCGCGACGTGGTCATCACCCCTGCCGACGACGGCTCGGGCACGGCCCAACTGTGGGGGACCTTGCTGGGCACCGATGCCGCAGTGCTTGATCGCCGCCTCAGCGAGATGGCTCACCAGGTCTGCGCCGATGACCCGCGCACGGTGGCCCAGCGCCGCGCCGATGCGCTGGGCGTCCTAGCCGCCGACGGTGTCCGCCTGGCCTGCCAATGCCCCGACCCCGACTGCACCGCCCGGGTCCCCGATGCCCGGGCCAGTGCGGTGGTGATCCATGTGATCGCCGAACCCGCCACCGCCGCAGCCCCGCCTGACCCACGCCTTAACGGTGAGCAGCCACACCGGGTGGACCCCGACAACCCGCTACGCCCGACGCCTGATCCTGAGCCGGCCGGGGTCTGCCTGCCCGCCGCCCAGATCGTGGGCGGACCCACCGTGCCCGCAGCCCATCTGAGTGCGCTTATCGCCGCCGGCGCCACAATCGCCCCGATCGACTACTGCCCCGAACCCACCCCGGGCTACCGGCCGTCGGCGGCGTTGGCCCGCTTCATCCGCGCCCGTGACCTGACCTGCCGCTTCCCGGGTTGTGACCGCCCCGCCGACACCTGCGACATCGATCACGCGATCGCGTACCCGTTCGGGCCCACCCACCGGGCCAACCTGCGCTGCCTGTGCCGAAAACACCACCTGCTCAAGACATTCTGGGGCGGACTCCGCGGCTGGCGCGACCGCCAGCTGCCCGACGCCACCATCATCTGGACGTCACCCACCGGTCATACGTACACCACCCACCCCGGCAGCAGACTGTTCGTCCCCGCCTTGTGCCGCCCCAGCGACCCCATCCCGGCCACCACCACACCACCGGTGGACGGCCCCCGCGGATTGATGATGCCCACCCGCCGGCGCACCCGCGCCCAAGACCGCCGAGCCCGTATCAACACCGAGCGGGCCCAGAACCTCGCACAACTTGCATCCCCCAAACCGTCCCCCAAACCACCGC
>NZ_LQOY01000115.1 GCF_002101675.1 Mycobacterium gordonae
TAGCAGATCCTCATCTGCGTTGATACACCGGGCGTTCGGTCGTCGCTATCTTGTCAAAGCGACCTCGAAATAATCTCTTTCATTATTTCGTTAGACCCCGCGTAGATTTTCTGTACTCGCTGATCAACCCAGAGACGCGAAATCGGATATTCCGTCATGTATCCGTACCCGCCGTGCAGCTGCAGGCAGTCGTCGAGGACTTTCATCGCCCGTTCCGTCGTCCACCATTTGGCCATCGCGACAGTTTGCACGTCGAGCTTACCGTCGAGATGCAGACAGATGCAGTGGTCGAGGAACACTCGCGCAATCCTTGTTTCGGTGGCGGCTTCAGCGAGGGTGAACTTGGTATTTTGGAACCCGAAGATCGTTCGCCCGAAGGCTTCTCGTTGGCGCGTGTATTCGATCGTCTGGTGCAAGGCCAATTCCATGGCGGCAACCGCTCCGACCGCGACGATAAGTCGCTCCTGCGGCAGTTGCGTCATCAGCTGAAAGAAGCCTTGCCCCTCGGTGTCGCCTAGCAGATGCGTCTTGGGGACGCGCACGCCGTCGAAAAACAATTCAGATGTGTCCTGACCGCGCTGACCTATTTTGCTGAGGACTCGTCCTCTCCGGAACCCGGGGCGATCGGCTTCCACGACGATCAGCGAGATACCGCTGGCGCCTTGGGTATGGTCGGTCTTGGCCACGACGACAATGAGATCGGCTTGCTGACCATTGGTGATGAACGTCTTCGAGCCGGTGATGACGTACTCGTCCCCATCGAGGACGGCGCGCGTCTTCACGCTTTGAAGATCAGATCCGGTTCCAGCCTCCGTCATCGCAATGGCACCGATCAATTCGCCCGACGCCATCTTGGGCAACCACTGCCTTTTCAGGTCTTCCCGTGCGTAGTGCAGGATGTAGTGTGCGACGATGCCGCTGTGCAGGCCGGCGCCCCACGAACTGTCCCCGATTCGAGCTTGCTCTTCGAGCAGAACTGCTTCGTGCGCGAACGTCCCGCCGCCGCCGCCGTATTCGACCGGCATCGACATGCACAGCAGGCCCAGCTCGCCTGCTCGTTCCCACACCGCCCGGTCGACATGGTGTTGCTCGGCGAAGCGCTCTGAGTGGGGTGCAATCTCAGTGGCAACGAACTTTGCGGCGAGATCACGAAGCGCTTCCAATTCCGGG
>NZ_LQOY01000116.1 GCF_002101675.1 Mycobacterium gordonae
GCGCCGGCGGCGGCGGCGGATGGTTGTTCGGCAACGGTGGCAACGGTGGCAGTGGCGGCGCCGCGACCTCGGTGACCACGGCCGGCGGCACCGGCGGCGCCGGTGGCAGTGCCGGGCTGTGGGGCTCGGGGGGCAGCGGTGGACACGGTGGCGCCGGCATGGCCGGCGCAAACGCCGTCAACCCCGCATCGGCCACCGACGCAACGCTCAACGGCGAGGACGGCATGAGCAATCAGGTCGGGAATACCGGATTCGCCAGGGGTGGGCCGGGCCTCGACGGCCAGCCCGGCGGCGCGGGTGTCAACGGGGGCAGCGGGGGTGACGGCGGCAACGCGGACGTCACGCAGACCAAGGGCGTGACCAGCGCCGCCAACGCCGTCGCCGGCAACGGCGGAGACGGCGGCACCGGTGGTGCCGGTGGGGCCCGCGGTGGTGACGGCGGCGCGGCCGGCGCAGCCCGTGCCGTGAATGGCGGTGCGGGCGCGGCTTTCGGCGGTAACGGCGGTGACGGCGGCGTGGGGTTCGACGGGCAGTCCGGCGGCGTCGGGGGCGCCGGCGGAGACGGGGGCCGCGGCGGGTTGCTGATCGGCAACGGCGGCAACGGCGGCGTGGGCGGCAGCGGCGGCCTCGGCGGTAGCGGTTCGGTCGGCGGCACCGGTGGTGACGGCGGGGGGCACCGCACCACCGACTCGAGTTCCACCAACGCGGCCTACAGTTCCGGCGGCAACTCCTTCGGCGGGAACGGCGGATCGGGCGGCGACGGTGGCCGGGGCGGGCACGGTGGGTTGGGCGGCGCCGGTGGCGCGGGCGGAAACGCCGGTGCCGGAGGCTATTTGATCGGCAATGGCGGGGCCGGCGGCAGTGGCGGTGTCGGGGGCGGCGGTGGAGCCGGCGGTCTAGGTGGCAATGGTGGGGTCGGGGGGCCAGGCGGAACCGCCGGTGCTCCTGAGGGTTTGGCGGCCGGCGGCTCAGGTGGTAACGGCGGCGACTCGGGCCACGGTGGTGACGGAGGTGGCGGGGGCGAGGGCGGCCACGGCGGCTCGGGCGCGCGCGGCGGACTGTTCGGCAGCCAGGGCCCGGACGGGGGCGGCGGTGACGGTGGCATCGGCGGCACCGGCGGCTTGCCGGGCAGCGCCGGCAGCGGCGGCGCCGCCGGGTTAGGCCTTGGGACGCCCCCCTATAACGGCCTACCCGGACTCGACGGCGCCAGCGGCCCCGACTTCGACGGGACCACTGGCGCCAACGGACGAGCCGGCTGCTAGCTACACGTACGCCAGACCCGGGGCACCGCTCGCATGACCGACCGACGCCAGCGGCCGGCGCACGTAGATCGTCCAGGTCAGTACCGAGGCGGCGATGTAGAAGCCCACGAAGACCCAGAACGCCGAGGTGGCGGTGCCGCTGCTCAAATAGGATTGGCGCAGAGCGAGATTGACCCCGACACCGCCGAGCGCGCCCACGGCCCCGGCGAATCCGATCAGGGCGCCGGACATTGAGCGCGACCACTGCCGTCGTTCGGCCTCGCTCAAGGGCAGCGAGTGGCTGCGGGCTTCGAAGATCGACGGAATCATCTTGTACACAGAGCCATTGCCGATTCCGGACAGGATGAACAGCGCCACGAAGCCCACGATGTAACCGATCATCATCGAGGCGGGCGCCGGACCGGTGCGGTGATCGCCGAAAGTACTGACGCTGACCAGTATTCCGGCCGCGAGTATCATCGCGCAGAACGCGATCAAGGTGACTCGCCCGCCGCCGACCCGGTCGGCCAGCCGACCGCCGTACACCCGCGACAGCGATCCCAGAAGTGGTCCCAGAAACGCGATCTGGGCGGCATGCAGGGCGGCCTGAGCGGTGCTCTGGCCACCGGCGACGAAGTTGATCTGCAGCACCTGACCGAACGCGAAGGAGAACCCGATAAACGAACCGAAGGTGCCGATGTAGAGCATGGAGATCACCCAGGTGTGCGGCTCGGCCAGCACCTTGCGCATCGTGTCGATCTCGATGCGGTACTGCTTGAGGTTGTCCATGTACAACGCCGCGCCGATACCGGCTACCGCCAGCAGCACCAGGTACACCGCGCAGACCCAGTAGGGACTGCGGTTGCCCAGTGTGGCGATCACCAGCAGACCGACCAGCTGGATCATCGGCACTCCGAGGTTGCCGCCACCGGCGTTGAGCGCCAGCGCCCAGCCTTTGAGCCGTTGCGGATAGAACGCGTTGATGTTCGTCATGGACGAGGCGAAGTTGCCGCCGCCGAAGCCGGCCAGCGCGGCGCACACCAGATACGGCCACAGCGGTAAGCCCGGATTGGCCAGCAGCACAATCGTTCCGACGGTGGGGATGAGCAGGACCAGCGCCGAGAAGACGGTCCAGTTGCGCCCGCCGAACTTCGCGGTTGCGAAGGTGTAGGGAAACCGCAGGCAGCCCCCGACCAGCGTCGCCGTGGCACCCAGCAAGAACTTGTCGCCGGCGGAGAAGCCGTACACCGACGCCGGCATGAACAGCACCATCACCGACCAGATCGACCAGACGGAGAATCCGACGTGCTCGGCGGCCACCGACCAGATCAGGTTGCGCCGGGCGATGTCCTTATTGCCGGCCTCCCACGCAATGACATCTTCGGGATCCCACTCGGAGATAGCGTGCGAACGGCGGGCGAACATGAAGACTCCTAACGTCATCGACCTTGCCGCTCACGCTAAAAATCCTTTGTTGCTCGGGCGCTTCCGCCAGTGACCCGGGCGTGTGAATTTCCGATCACCGCAGCGCCACCCGCAGTGTGAGACTTACCAGACGTCCCCGTCGCGCCAATCGCACATCAGCTCCGCGGAGGTGTCCAGGGACACACACACCGGAAGGACGAAGATCGAGCCGTCGTCCTCGGGAGTGCGGGCCGCACCGGTGGGCGCCAGCACCGAGGTCGGTCCGAGCCAGGGCAGCCAGCCGCGGGCCGCATACAGTCCGCGCGCATCCACCGTGGAGCTGAGCGCTCCGAGTTGGTAGGCGCCGCGCATCACCTGCTCGACTCCGTCCAGCAGCGCGCGGACCAGTCCCTGGCCGCGCCAATCCTCGCGTACCGCAACACCTTCCACGTACCCACAGCGCAACGCGTGGCCACCGTAGATCAGCCGCCGCTGCACCACCGCGGCGTGCGCGATGATCGCGCCGTGGTGCCAGACCAGTGCGTGCATCCCGCCCAGCGTGTGTTCCCAGTCGGTGTCGGTGAAGTCGCCGGCGAACGCCGTGGTGACCATCTGATAGATGCTCTGGCGCGTGTGGCTGTCCAGATCGGCGGTGTGGACCAGGCGTGCGGTGTGCACGTCCCTTGTTCTACCAGGCCGTGCTCATCGGGGCAGCCGCGGACGCGCCCAGTGCAGGCGCACGTGCTGACCGGGCCGCACCTGGGCGGCCTTGTCGATGTCCTCGTCGATCAGCACGCCGATCACCGGGTAGCCACCGGTGACCGGGTGATCCGGTCCCAGAATCACCGGTAGCCCGTTGGGCGGCACCTGGATCGCACCGCGGGTGGCACCCTCGCTCGGCAGCTGCCGGTCCGGATCGCGGTGCCGCAGCGGACGCCCGACGAGCCGCATTCCCACCCGGTCGCTGCGGTCGGAGGCCACCCAGTCGGTGTGGACCAGGACATCGGGGTCGACGAACCAGTCGTCGCGCGGACCGGGTATTGCCAGCAACTCGACCGCTTCCGTGGTGATCGCGGCCACCGGTGCCTGATCCAGCTCGGGGTAATCGTCGGTGTGCTCGCCGACCGGCAGCACGTCGCCGGCCTGCAGCGGCAGTGGGCCGATCGCCGACATCACGTCATAGCTGCGTGAGCCCAGCACCGGCGTGACGCAGATGCCGCCGCGCACCGCCAGATAGGTGCGCAATCCAGCCCGCGGCGTGCCGAGGGATATCACCTGCCCGTCCCGTACGTGGTGAATGCTGTTGGTGCCGAACATGATTCCATTGACGGTCGGGTCGGTGTCGGCGCCCGTCACGGCGATGTCGAGGTCCCCGCCGCGCACCCGGGCGGTCAAACCCCCGAACGTCACCTCCACGGTGGCCCGGTCGTCGGGGTTGGCGACCAGCCGGTTGGCCAGGGTGTGCGAGCGGCGGTCGGCGGCCCCGGAGGGGCCGACGCCCAGGTGGGCGAGCCCGGTGCGGCCGAGGTCCTGCACGATCGCCAGCGGCCCGGTGCGCAGGATTTCCAGAGTGGTGGTCATGACGCCCCCTAATCGGCCCGGAACCGGACCCAGCAGCCCTGGGTGAGCAGCGCCGGGTCGGGTCGGTCGATGTCCCACAGGACGGCCTCGGTGTGACCGATGATCTGCCATCCGCCCGGCGACTGCCGCGGGTAGACCGCGCTGAATTCGCCGGCCAGGCCCACCGCGCCGGCCGGCACCGAGGTCCGCGGTTCGGACCTCCGCGGCACCCGAAGCCGCTCGTCGCCGCCGATCAGGTAGGCAAATCCGGGTGCGAACCCGCCGAAGCCCACCCGCCACCGGGTGCTGGTGTGGGCGTGGATGACCTGGGCGGGGCTGAGGCCCGTATGGCTGGCGACGTGGGCCAGATCGGGGCCGTCGTAGACGACGTCGATCACGATGTCCTCGGCAGGGTCGCCGGCGTCGGCAGTGAGCGCGTCGGCGGCCACCCGCAACCTTCTGATGCGCTGCCGGGTGACGCCCTGGAAGCGCGGGCCGTCCAGTTTGACCAGGACCGTTACCGAGGCCGGGACGATGTCCAGCACCCCCGGTAATCTGGCCGCCCGCAGCGCCTCCGTCCATGCCAACACCTCGGCGGTGGTGTCACACTGCAGGATCAGTGCTTGGTCGCCGTAGTCGACCACGGTCATTGCCATGTCGACGCCCCTCGAGAAATCGGTGATCTCCGTCACACTCATGATTCGACGGTAGCCCCGGAACGAAGCCGCGTGCGAGCGATTTCGAGCTCTGCCAGAGCTGCCTTAGCAAACGCTCAGAGCGCTGTCAGCCCAGAACTTTGGCCAGTTGTGGCGGCAGCTGATCGGCAACCACCGGATAGCTCAGCGGGGAGGCGAAGGCGATCGCCCCGGCGAGGTCCTTGGAGGTAAAGATGTGACGCTTACGCTCGGTCGCCTGCGACGCCGCCACCTCGGGGTCGGCCAGTAACGCCTGTTCCTCTTCGGGACTCTCCGTCGACCAGATCACCACATCGGCGGAATCCAGCACATCCTTGATGCGATCGCGGGGGATCACCGCGCGATGGTCGCTGGCGTAGGGCTTGATGCTGTCGGCCACCACCAGTCCCATCTGATTGAGAAAATCGGTGCGCCAGCCCGCCACGGTCGCCACGATCGTGCCCTGCCATATGCGGCCCTGCATCAGCAGCGCCTTGCGGCCCTTCCAGGACGGATTCTTCTGCCCGACGTCGGTGAACTTGCTGTCGACGGCGTTGACCAACGACTTCATCTGGTCGGCCTGGAACACCGCCTGGCCGATCGTGGCGGCCTGGTCTTTCCACGGCTCGAAGAAGGCTTCCCCTTCGGACTGTGCGACGGTCGGCGCGATCGCAGACAGCTTTTGATAGGTGTCGGCGTCCAGGCCGGCGTTGGTCGCCACGATCAGGTCCGGCTTGAGGCCGGCGATCTGGTCGACTTGTATCCCGTTCTCCAAATTGAGCAAAACGGGTTGTGCCGCACCAAGTTTCGGCTGAGCCCAGGGCCACACCCCGAAGGGCTGGTCGCCGAACCAGTTGGTCACCGCGACCGGAACCACGCCCACGGCCAACAGGTCGTCCTGTTCGGTGTAACCGGCGCTGACCACCCGTTTGGGTGGTTCCTTGACGACGGTCTGACCGAACAGGTGGGTGACCGTCACCGACCCGCCGCCGGCCGATCCAGGTGCCGGCTTCGGGTCGGAGCATGCAGCAACCAGCCCGGCCACCCCCGCCACCCCGGCGGCCTGCAAAAACCCCCGCCGACTCCATCCCTGGTGCACAGCGAGAGAGTATCGCGTGTCTTACCGAGCCGTCAGTTACGCGGCCGGGGCTTCGGTGTGTAGTTCTCCCAGGGGGAGTAGTCGGCGATCAGTTCCTCCTGCGGTGGACGTTGATCAGCGGGTACGTGCTGCAGGTTGATGCGGATTCGGTACCAAATCGAACTGGGGCCGCGCATGCCGTCGACCAGCACGTCGACCGGCTCCAGCAGCGCGGCCGCCGCGGGATGACGCTCCCGCCAGGTGTCCAGCGCGGCCAGCGCCTCGTCCTTGGTCTTGGTGCGGGCGACCTCGATCAACGGCATCGAGGACTGACGGCGCCCGTCGGCGGACTTCTGCGCGCCGCGCGGCGCCTTCTCCGGCGGTCCCAATTCTTCGGCCAAGGCCAGCAGCCGGTCCAGACCGCCCACCGCGTCGTCCATGCCGGCCCAGGGGTCACCCAGCTCGGCGAACCGGCCGGGCACCGTCGAGATGGTGAACTTCTCCGGGCGGCACCCGGGCACCTCGTCCCAACGCAGCGGGGTGGAGACCCGGGCGTCCGGGGTGGCGCGCACCGAGTACGCCGACGCGACCGTGCGGTCCTTGGCGTTCTGGTTGAAGTCGACGAACACGCCCTCGCGCTCTTCCTTCCACCACCGGCTGGTCGCCAGGTCGGGAGCCCGTCGTTCGACCTCACGCGCGACGGTCTGCGCGGCCAGCCGCACTTTGGCGAACGGCCACTGCGGAGCGATCCGGGCGTAGATGTGGAAGCCGCGCGACCCGGACGTCTTGGGCCAGGGCGTCAGGCCGTAGTCCTCGAGCACCTCCCGGGCCACCAACGCCACGTCGACCATGCGCTGCCAGTCGACGCCGGGCATCGGGTCCAGATCGACCCGCAGCTCGTCGGGATGCTCGAGGTCGTCGGCGCGCACCGGATGCGGGTTCAGGTCCACACACCCCGTGTTGATCACCCAGGCCAGGCCGGCGGCGTCATGGATTACCGCCTCGTCGGCCGAGGTGCCCGATGCGTAGCGCAACGTGGCGACGTCCACCCAGTCCGGCCGGTTGGCCGGCGCGCGCTTCTGGAACACCGCCTCCTCGGTGATGCCTTTGACGAACCGCTTGAGGATCATCGGCCGCTCGGCCACCCCGCGCAACGCGCCGTCGGCCACCGACAGGTAGTAGCGGATCAGATCGAGCTTGGTCACCCCGAGAATAGGAAAAACGACCTTGTCCGGATGGGTGACGGTGACCTGGTGGCCGGTCACTTCCAGCGACGCGGGTTTGGTCATAGAAGCCGATGGTAATTCGGGGGAAACCTACCCGTCGCTTTGCGACCTCCGTCACATATGGTGAGGAACATGCCTAACCTCAGCGACCTGCCCGGGCAGATCCCTGCCAAGATTCAGCAGTACGTCGAACGCGGCGCTGCCGAACTGCACTACGTGCGAAAGATCTTCGAAGCGGGCGCGTTCAAGATCGAGTCGCCGCTCAAGACCGCGGCCATGGCAGCCGATATCGCCAAGTGGGGCGAATTCGGCATGCTGCCGTCGCTGAACGCCCGACGCCATCCCGACGCCCGCGCCGTCATCGACGAAGAGGGCTCGATGACCTACAAAGAACTCGACGAAGCCGCCCATGCCGTGGCCAACGGCCTCATCGAGATGGGCGTCAAGGGCGGCGACGGGGTGGCCATCCTGGCCCGCAATACCCGGTGGTTCGTCATCGCCAATTACGGTGCCGCCCGAGCCGGTGCGCGCATCATCCTGCTCAACAGCGAATTCTCCGGACCGCAGGTCAAAGAGGTCTCCGAGCGCGAAGGCGCCAAGGTGATCATCTACGACGACGAGTACACCAAGACGGTCAGCAAGGCCGAGCCGGAGCTGGGCAAGCTGCGGGCGCTGGGCACCAACCCGGACAGCGACGAGGAGTCCGGCAGTAAGGACGAGACGCTGGCCGAGCTGATCAAGCGCAGCAGCAAAGAGCCGGCTCCCAAGGCCAGCAAACACGCCTCGATCATCATCCTGACCAGCGGTACCACCGGAACCCCGAAGGGGGCCAACCGCAGCACGCCGCCGACGCTGGCGCCGGTCGGCGGCATCCTGTCGCACGTGCCGTTCAAGGCCAACGAGATCACCTCGCTGCCCGCGCCGATGTTCCACGCGCTGGGCTACCTGCACGCCACCATCGCCATGTTCCTGGGCTCGACTCTGGTGCTGCGCCGCAAGTTCAAGCCACCGCTGGTGCTCGAAGACTTGGAGAAGCACAAGGCGACCGCCATGGTGGTGGTGCCGGTGATGCTGTCGCGCCTGCTCGACGCCATCGAGAAGATGGACAAGAAGCCCGATCTGTCGCACCTGAAGATCATCTTCGTGTCCGGCTCACAGCTGGGCGCCGAGCTGGCCCAGCGCGCGCTCAAAGACTTCGGCCCCGTCATCTACAACATGTACGGGTCCACCGAGATCGCGTTCGCCACCATTGCCGGGCCCAAGGATCTGGAGAAGAACCCGGCGACGGTCGGGCCGGTGGTCAAGGGCGTCAAGGTCAAGATCCTCGACGACAACGGCAACGAGAAACCGCAGGGCGAGGTCGGGCGGATCTTCGTCGGCAACGCCTTCCCCTTCGAGGGCTACACCGGCGGTGGTCACAAGCAGATAATCGACGGCTTGATGTCCTCGGGGGACGTCGGCTACTTCGACGAGGGCGGTCTGCTGTACGTCAGCGGCCGCGACGACGAGATGATCGTCTCCGGTGGTGAGAACGTGTTCCCGGCCGAGGTGGAGGACTGCCTGAGCGGGCATCCCGACGTGGTGGAGGCCACCGCGATAGGCGTCGAGGACAAGGACTGGGGGCACCGGCTGCGTGCGTTCGTCGTCAAGAAGGACGGCTCCGATGTCGACGAGGACACCCTTAAGAAGCATGTGAAGGAGGAGTTGGCCCGGTACAAGGTGCCGCGCGAGGTCATCTTCCTCGACGAGTTGCCGCGCAACCCCACCGGCAAGATCCTCAAGCGCGAACTGCGTGAGCTCGACGTCGACGATGAGGACGAGGCGAAGGACAAGGCCAAGGAGATGGCCCAGCAAAAGGGTGAGGACGCCGAGAAGGGCGACTAACAACCGCGAGCAGACACAAAAGCCCCTCGGAGCGGATGCTCCCGGGGGCTTTTGTGTCTGCTCGCGCCCCCTACGGGTCGCGGGGAAGCCCCAGCAGTCGCTCGGCGATGATGTTGAGCTGTACCTCCGAGGTGCCGCCGTAGATGGTGGTGGCCCGGCTTGACAGCAGGAACTCACCCCACTTGCCTTGCGGGGTGTGCGGGTCGCCGATCACGGCGTCGGTGCCGAAGGACGAGACCGCGAACTCGGCGTAGCCCTGGCCCGTGCGCATCGACAGCAGCTTGGAGATGGCCGCCGACGGCATCGCGTCGCCGCCGGCCAGGGTCAGCAACGTCGACCGCAGGTTCAGCACCTTGGCGGCATGGCCCTCGGCAATCAACTGGCCGGCGCGGTGGCGGGCGACCTGATCGAAATGGCCGTCCCGCACGAATTCGACGAACTGCTGCAGGCTGGCCAGAAAGTTCAGATCGCTACCGCCGATCGAAACCCGTTCGGCGGTAAGGGTATTGCGGCTGACCTCCCAGCCGCGGTTGACCTCGCCCAGCACGTACTCGTCCGGCACGAACACGTCGTCGATGTAGACGGTGTTGAAGAACTCCTGACCGGTGAGCTCACGCAGCGGCTTGACCGTCACGCCCTCGCTTTTCATGTCGAGCAGGAAGTAGGTGATGCCCTGGTGCTTTGGGGCGTTCGGGTCGCTTCTGGCCAGTAGCGCGCCCCACTGCGAGAACTGCGCGGCAGTGGTCCAGATCTTCTGCCCGGTGATGCGCCAGCCGCCGTCCACCTTGGTCGCCTTGGTGGACAGGCCGGCCAGGTCGGATCCGGCTCCCGGCTCGGAAAACAGTTGGCACCAAACCATTTCGCCGCGGAACGTCGGCGGCAGGAAGCGCTGCTTCTGCTCCTCGGTGCCGAACGCGACGATAGACGGGATGATCCACGCCGCGATGCCGACCTGCGGCCGCTTGACCCGCCCGGCGGCGAATTCCTGGGCAATGATCACCTGCTCGACCGGACTCGACGCCCGTCCCCACGGCTTGGGCAGGTAGGGGAGCACCCACCCGGCCTCGGCGATCGCGACCTTGCGCGACTCGCGGTCCATCTCCTTGAAGGCGGCCACCTCGGCCCGGATCTCGGCGCGGAGCTTCTCGGTGTCGGGATCGAGATCGATGTCCACCGCGCGCATCCCGCTGGTGGTCGCGGTGTCCACCACCCGTTGCGGGTATTCCGAGGCGCGGCCGAAGCAGGCGGCCAGCATCAATGCCCGGCGGTAGTAGACGTTGGTGTCGTGTTCCCAGGTGAAGCCGATGCCGCCGTGCACCTGAATGCAGTCCTGTGTGCACCGCTGAGCCGCGGCCGGTGCCAGCGTTGCCGCCACGGCCGCGGCGAACGCCAAGTGCTCGCTGTCTTCATCCAGAGCACGCGCGGCGTCCCACACCGCGGCGGTGGCCCGCTCGGTGTCGGCGATCATCTCGGCGCACTTGTGCTTGATGGCCTGGAACTGGCCGATCGGCCGGCCGAACTGCTCGCGGATCTTGGCGTAACCCGAGGCCGCGTCGGTTGCCCAGCGCGCGACCCCCACCGCTTCGGCGGACAGCAGCGTGGTCATCAGCGCGTGGGCTTTGGTCATGCTCAGGTCGGCCAGCACTACGTCGTCACCCACCTCGACGGCATTGGCGCAGATGTCGGCGATGGGCCGCAGTGGGTCGAGGCTGCGCACCGGATTGATCTCCAGCTGCTCGCTGCGCAGCACCACCCACTCTTCGCCGCTGTCGATGGCCACCGGCAGCACCAGGATGGAGGCTTGCGCGGCCGCGGGCACCGCACGCACTTCGCCGCGGATCACCAGCACGTCGCCTTGTCGGGTGGCCGTCAGTCCCGAGTCCAGCGCATAGGCGCCGATGGCCGCTCCCGACGCCAACTCGGAGAGCACCTTGCAGTCCGGGTCGTGCGCGGCGATCAGCGCGCTCGCGATCGCCGATGGCACGAACGGCCCGGGCACCGCGCCGTGGCCGAACTCGGCCAGCACGACGGCCAGTTCGAGGATGCCGAAGCCCTGTCCGCCGACGGATTCGGCCAGGTGCACGCCCTGCAGACCCTGTTCGGCGGCGGCCTGCCAGTACGGCGGAGGGTTCTCCACCGGTGTTTCCAGGGCCGCATGCAGCACCTCCGACGGTGCTACCCGCGACACCAGTGACCGCACTGAATCGGCCAGGTCTTGGTGCTCCGGGGTGATCGCGATCGGCATTGGTCGCCTTTCCCATGAGGTTCGTGGGCTTCACTTGTGCGCAGCATCTTCCAACCTAACAACTGGCTGGTTGGGGCCACTCAGGACGTTCTATTGAAAATGATTGTCGTATTCAGTACGCTCCGCATGTCACTGATTGAAAGGGAGCCATTCATGAAAGCTAAGTCCGGAAAAATTGCGCTGACGGCGCGGGTGTTGGGCCTGGTCGCGGCTGCGGTGGTGGGATCCTCGGCGCTGTCGGGGTGCGAGGCGCTGTACCACCAGCTCGAGCCTTTTGCCCCGGGTGATCACACCGGTCACGACCACTGATTGAGGACCGCCTGCCGCACGCACGCTGGGCGCCTTTGGTCAGGGTCTGAACCTCACGGCCACCGTTTGGTGATCCAATCGGCGATGACGTCGGCCTGGGCCTCGCGTGCGCCGGGTGTGGTGAAGTAGTGATCGGTGTCGATGACGGCCTGTGATTTGTCGGTGCCGGCCAGTGCGTCGTAGATCCGTTTGGCGTCGGACGGGAACACGCCGGTGTCGGCTTCGGCGTTGATCACCAGGGCGGGGCAGGTGATCCGGCTCAAATGCGGCTCGGCCCTGGTCTGGGCCACCCGCAGGCTCCACATACCCAGCCAGCTGCGCAGCGTGCAGGCCGCGGCGATGCCGAGCGCGGATCTATTGGCCTTGACCGGGCGGCCGGCGTAGCACGAATTGGCCTGACGGTTGGTGGGTTCGATGCTCGGATCGACCATGCGGGGGTCGGCCCAGGTGCGCATCACGGTGAACGGCCGGTCGGAGAAGCCGGCCGCCCGGATCCTTTTGAGTTCGGCTTCGGCCCAATCGGTGATGGCGTGGTTGCGCGCCACCTGTGCCTGCCGGTAGCGCTGTACGAACTCTGTCGAATACGGCGGGCCGTTGTCCTCGTTGAACAGATCCAGGTCGGGATCTGTTGCCACCGGATCATTTTCGTCGACGACGGCGCCGTCCATCCAGGCGGTGAGTACGTCCGGTCGTCCGGGATGTGCGGCGGTGGCGACATACCCGTCGGCGGCGGGCAACTCGGTGACGCCCTCAGCGGGCCGCATGCCTTCCAGCGGCGTCACGTTCGGGTGCACCGCCTGGGACTGGTAGGCCGACATCAACGAACCACCACCCGAGTTGCCGAGCAGGACAACGGTTTCCACGCCGGCAACGTCCCGTAGCCAACGGATGCCCACGCCGATATCGACCAGCGCGTGATCGAGCAGAAAGCTGCTTTCGAAGCCCCGGAACCGGGTGTTCCAGCCCAGGAACCCGATGCCGCGGGCAGCGAGGTAGTCGGCGATGTAGTGCTCGGAGAAGTCGATTTGGTAGTGCGTGGCGATCATTGCCACCTTGGGCCGCTGGCCCGCCGCGTGATGGTAGAGACCCTGGCACGGGTGTCCGCCCGCTCCGGCGCGTCGGGCGGTCGGGGACGGCAGCCCGATGAATTCGCGGATGATCTCGGTCACGAGCGCTGCTCCTCGCTGTAGATGGCCCGGAAGTAGATGTTGGCCAGCGTCCGGATGCAGGCCTCGTCGTCCGGCTCGCCGGACTCGCCGGTGAGCTGGATGTAGCAGAACTGGTTGAACATGGCGACCAGCGCCTCGGCGAGCAACTGCGGGTCGTCGTTGGGGCAGTAGCCCTGCCGCTGCGCACGCCTGACCGAGTCGGCGATGAAAGCAATTGGTATCGAGCACATCTCGGCCCAGTGCTGGGCGAAGTCGGGGCTGACCATCGCGAGTTGGGACACGCTGACCATCTCGGCGAGGCGGTGCCGGTAGGTGTGCCAGTGCGCGGCGGCTGCCTGGTGTGCGCGCTCGCGTTCGGAGAGGCCGTGCTCGGTCACCGCTGCTGCGCGCTCACCGGCCTCGTCGCGGAAGCGCAGCGCCCACTGGCGCACCATCGCCTCTTTGGAGTCGTAGTAGTTGTAGAACGACGCCGCCGACCGGCCGGCCTCGGCCGCGATGTCGGCGACGGTCGTCGCCAGTATCCCCTTGCGGGCGACAACCTTTCGGGCGGCGGCGTCGATCGCGGCCTGGGTTTGCCGGCCGCGGTGGGTAGGGCGCCCGGATGGGGCTGCCGTGCTGGTCACGCGCGCCTTCCCTGGAACGAACCTGAATCTGATGTTAGATTCAGATTTGGATCTTAGGTAGGGGCCGCGAACATGATCAAGCCGCACAACACCAACAGTGAATTCGAGCTCGGCGGAATCAACCACGTCGCGCTGGTGTGTTCGGACATGCAGCGCACGGTGGATTTCTACAGCAACATCCTGGGCATGCCGCTGATCAAGTCGCTGGACCTGCCCGGAGGGGCAGGGCAGCACTTCTTCTTCGACGCCGGCAACGGTGACTGTGTCGCGTTCTTCTGGTTCGCCGAGGCGGCCGACCGGGTGCCGGGCATTTCCTCGCCGGGTGCGCTGCCGGGTCTCGGGGACATCACCAGCGCGGTGAGCACCATGAATCACCTCGCCTTCCACGTGCCGGCCGACAAGTTCGACGCCTACCGGCAACGGCTGAAGGACAAGGGTGTTCGGGTCGGCCCGGTGCTCAACCACGACGAGAGCCCGATGCAGGTGTCCGCAACCGTGCATCCCGGGGTCTACGTGCGCTCCTTCTACTTCCAGGACCCCGACGGCATCATGCTCGAATTCGCTTGCTGGGTAAGGGAATTTACGGAAGCTGACACGCCTGCGGTGCCCAGGACCGCGGCCGATCGCCGCCCGCCGGTGGCGGCCGGCCGGTAGCCGTCGATACTTCTTGGGTGACCGAGGGCATTCTTACCGACGAACAGATCGAGGCGCTGAGCCCTCAACAGCGGCGGGAGTTGATCACCCGGCTGGAGAAGCCGCTGAGCGATCTGGAAGACCCTGAGGTGCTGGCCCGGATGCGGCGGATCCGACTGAGTCTGATCGTCGGCGGCTTGATCGTGATGATCCCCTGGATCGGCTACCTGGCGGTCACCCTGCCGCAGAAGTACGTGGCGCACAACTGGCCGGTCACCTGGATCGGGTTCGACATCCTGTTGCTCGGCTTCATGGCCGCCACGGCGGTGCTGGGCTTTCTGCGCCGTCAGTTGATCGTGCTTACAGGGTTCACCACCGGAGTGCTGCTGATCTGCGACGGGTGGTTCGACCTGATGACCGCCAAGCCTGAAGACGCTGCCGTGTCGGTGGTGACCGCAATGCTGATCCAGGCGCCGATGGCGTACCTGCTCATCTCCGGCGCCTTGCGGATCATGCGTCTGACGTGGCTGCGCCTGTGGCTGCATCCCGAGATGCGGGTGTGGCAGGTACCGCTGATGCCTTAGCCGACCGGTAGAGGCTGGGCTCGGTCAGCTCCAGCAGCAGTGCGGCCAGGTGGTCGGCCAGTTCCTCGGGCTCCATCTTCACGTCGCCTTCCAGCCACGCGCTCAGTGTCTGCCCCACGCCGCCGACCGCGAAATGCGTCGCCGCCTTGACCTGTTCGTTCTCGGGTGCGTGCAGCATGTCGACGACGTGCCGGCCGGTCACCAGGGCGAACAGCGCGGTGGACTCGGCCCGTTTGCGCATCACCACCGCGTTCGCCAGCCTGGTGCTGAACACCAAGCGGCCGATACGGGCGTCCTCGGCGACCGTGCGCACCACGACACCCATCCCAGCGCGGGCCTGCTCATGTGTCGGTCCGGTCGCCGCGGCGGCCTGGATGTTCGCCGCCAGCTTGGCGATCACCCAGTCATACACGTGTGCGACCAACTCGTCTTTGTCGCTGAAGCTCTCATAGAAGTAGCGGGCCGACAGGCCGGCACGCTCGCAGACGCTGCGGACCGTCAACTCCGGTTCATCGGGGGCGCCGAGCAGGTCCAACCCCGCGGCCAGCAACTGATTGCGGCGCGCGGCCAACCGTTCGGTCGCCTCGACGCCGCGATACGGCCGTGCGCTGCGGGGCGTCATATCGACCATCTTGACATCAGTGGCCGGCAGCGGACAATATCAGGAAACATGCGTTGTCAAATTGAGGGACCGCGGGAGCCGACGATGACTATTGACCAGGCCGCGCGCCAGCACGTTCCGCACGTCGAGCGCCCGATAGCCGATCCGCCGCGGACGGGGGGCCCCCACCGCCGGCGAATCGCCGCCGACTACGGACTGATGGGTGTCGCGCTGCTGGCCGGTCCGGCCAACGTGATCATGGAGTTGGCCCGGCCCGGCGTCGGCCACGGGGTGGCGGAAAGTCGTGTGGAAAGCGGGCGCATCGACCGCCATCCCATCAAGCGCGCCCGCACCACCTTCACCTACATCGCGGTGGCCAACTCCGGCACCGACGTTCAGAAGGCGGCCTTTCGTCGCGCGGTCAACCGCGCCCACGCCGAGGTCTATTCGACGCCCGACAGTCCGGTGCCCTACAACGCGTTCGATCCCGAACTGCAGTTATGGGTCGCCGCCTGCATCTTCAAGGGCGGCATCGACATCTACCGCACCTTCGTCGGGGAGATCCCCGAAGACGAGGCCGACCGGATCTATCGCGACGGCATGTCCATCGGCACCACCTTGCAGGTGCCACCGGAAATGTGGCCGCCGGATCGAGCGGCGTTCGACAGGTACTGGGAAGAGTCGTTGGAGCAGGTGCACATCGACGACTCTGTCCGGGAATTTCTGTATCCGATCGCGGTCTCCCGGATCAAGGGTGTGCCGCTGCCGGACTGGCTGCGCACCCCGTTGGAGAGCTTCAATCTGCTGATCACCACGGGCTTCCTGCCGCAACGGTTCCGCGACGAGATGCGGCTGCCGTGGGACGACGCCCAACAGCAGCGTTTCGACCGGCTGATGGCGGTGATCGGGGCGGTGAACGGAGTGCTGCCGAAAGTGATCCGGCAGTTCCCGTTCAACCTGATGCTGTGGGACCTGGATCGCCGGATCAAGGCGGGTCGGGCGCTCGTATAGCAAATCCAGGCCCAACAGGCTCAGTCGGCAAGCCCTGTTATCTGCTCGATAGCCGGTAGATCGGGTGCGCCAATCCCACCGGAGCCGCTTGGTCGGTTATCTAGCGACGTCGCACTAATTGAAAATGATTGTCACATGCAATAAGGGCGTGCCCTGAAGTCGGTGCAGAAGGGGTGGCTTGGCATGGGCACGGTGTGGATGGCGGCGCCGCCGGAGTTGCATTCGACGCTGCTCAGCAGCGGGGCGGGGCCGGGCTCGTTGGTGGCGGCCGCGGCGGCGTGGTCGGCCCTGAGCACCGAGTACACCGAGGTGGCCGACGAACTCGTCGCGCTGCTGGCCGCGGTGCAGGGCGGTGCCTGGGAAGGCCCGACCGCCGCAGAGTACGTCGCCGCCCATGCGCCTTTTCTGGCGTGGTTGACGCAGGCGAGCGTCAACAGCGCCACCGCGGCTGCCCAGCATGAGATTGCGGCCGCGGCGTACACGGCCGCGCTGGCCGCGATGCCCACGCTGGTCGAGCTGGCCGCCAATCACGCCGTCCATGGCGTCTTGGTCGCGACAAACTTTTTCGGGATTAACACCATTCCGATTGCGCTCAACGAGGCCGATTACGTGCGCATGTGGGTCCAGGCGGCCACCACGATGGCGAGCTATGAGGCAGTGTCTGGCACCGCGGCGGCCTCGACTCCGGCGACCAGCCCGGCGCCGGAAATCGTCCACACCGAGGACGACCACGAGGGCGACGAACACGAGCACGAAGAAGGGGAACACGACGAGCACGAGGGCCACGACCACGGCGATCCCACCGTATTCGATTACTTCCTCGCCGATCTGCTGCGAACGCTCACGAACAACCAGTTCGACTGGGATCCCCTCGAGGGCACGGTCAACGGAATCCCGGCACACGACTACACAGACGCCACGCAACCGATCTGGTGGGGCGTGCGTGCCGTCGAATTCAGCTCGCAAGCCCAGAATTTCGTCTCTCAGCTGTCCACAGATCCGTACGGCGCCATGTGGTTCGTCATTGAACTCGCCCTGTTGGACTGGCCCACCCACGTGCTGCAGGTCGTGCAAGCGGCCACATCTCCTCAGCTGATCGCGGTCGCCCTTGGTGCCGCCGTCTCCAATCTGGGGTCGGTCGCCGGCTTGGCCGGCTTGGCTGGGTTGGCGGGGACACCGCCTGCGGCGGCCGTTCCCGCAATGCTGCCGCCGGTTGCTGCCGTGCCGCTGTTGCCGGTGGCCGCCGTGGCCCCGAGTGTGGTCGCGTCAGCCGCGCCCGCCGCGCCGACACCGGCACCCACGCCCACGGCGAGCAGCGTCGCGAGCACCGCGCCGGCACCGCCCCCGTCAGCCCCGGCCGCCGGCTTCGGCTTCCCATATCTGGTGGGGGGTGGCCCCGGCATCGGTTTCGGCTCCGGCATGGCGGCCAGTGCCAGCGCCAGCAGGAAGGCATCCGAACCCGATTTGGCTGCGGTGGCTGCTGCGGCAGCTGCCCGTGAGCAGGCCCGTGCACGTCGGCGTCGGCGTGGCGTGCTGCGCGACCACGGTGACGAGTTCGCGGACATGAACGTCGACGTCGACCCGGACTGGGGCGCGCCCGAGGACCGGGAGCCGGTGGCTTCGCGGGCCGGCGCCGGACGCTTGGGGTTCGCCGGCGCGGCGCGGAAAGAATCCGGCAGTGCTGCGGCCGGATTGAGCACACTGGTCGAAGACGAATTCGCCAGCGGCCCAACCGAGCCGATGCTTCCGAGCACCTGGGATCCGCGCCGCGCCTGACTGACGACACGCCGCGCCCGGCCGCAGGTCATATGCCGCAGGTCATATGAAGCGCGAAGCGAACGCGACGGCTGGCATATCCACGTCAAGCGTCTGATCGACGTCGCGGGCATTCGCAGCTGGTGCGCCCGTTTGCCCCTCGGGCGCCCTCCTGATGCCGGTTCACCATATTGAAAACGATTGTCAAGGTCACTAGTGTCAGGCATCGAGGTCGGTGGTGGAGGGGTGCTTTGGTATGGGCACTGTGTGGATGGCGGCGCCGCCGGAGTTGCACTCGACGCTGCTCAGCAGCGGGGCGGGACCGGGCTCGTTGGTGGCGGCCGCGGCGGCGTGGTCGGCCCTGAGCACCGAGTACACCGAGGTGGCCGACGAACTCGTCGCGCTGCTGGCCGCGGTGCAGGGCGGTGCCTGGGAAGGCCCGACCGCCGCACAGTACGTCGCCGCCCATGCGCCTTTTCTGGCGTGGTTGATGCAGGCGAGCGTCAACAGCGCCACTGCGGCTGGCCAGCATGAGATTGCGGCCGCGGCGTACACGGCCGCGCTGGCCGCGATGCCCACGCTGGTCGAGCTGGCTGCCAATCACGCCGTCCATGGCGTCTTGGTCGCGACAAACTTTTTCGGGATTAACACCATTCCGATTGCGCTCAACGAGGCCGATTACGTGCGCATGTGGGTCCAGGCGGCCACCACGATGGCGACCTATGAGGCAGTGTCCGGCACCGCGGCGGCCTCGACTCCGGCGACCAGCCCGGCGCCGGAAATCGTCCACACCGAGGACGACCACGAGGGCGACGAACACACCGATGAGGACGGCCACACCGATGAGGACGGCCACACCGATGAGGACGGCCACGAGCACGGGGGCGAGGCGACCCCTCTCGACTATGTCGTAGCGGAGTTTCTGCGCGTGATCAGCGGTGGTCGAGTGATCTGGAATCCCACCGAAGGCACGCTCAACGGAATCCCCTTCGAGGAGTACACGAATGCCGCCGACCCGTACTGGTGGGTCGCTCGTGGCATCGAGTTCCCGAAGGATTTCGAATCGTTCGTGCAGGAGCTTTTCACGAATCCGGAAGAGGCGCTGCAGTCATATATCGATCTCGTGTTCTTCGACTACCCCGAACACATCCTGCAAATTTTTCAAGCGGTGAACCAGGCGCCGCAGTTGCTGGCGCTCGCGCTCACTGCCCCGGCTTCCGGTCTTGGAGCGGTTACCGGCTTGGCGGGGCTTTCCGGTCTCGCCGCCATCCAGCCGCCGGCGGTGCTGCCCGCGGCGGTACCGCCTGCTGCCGCCGGTCCGCCGATGCCGGCCGCCGCCGTGGCCAACGGCGTCGTCGCGTCAGGCGCGCCCACGGCACCTGCCCCCGCGCCCGCCCCCGCCACGAGCACAGTCGCCGGTGCCGGACCGGCATCGGCGCCGCCGGCTCTCCCCGCCGCGGGTGCCAGCTTTCCCTTCCTGGTCGGCGGCGGCCCCGGCGTCGGTTTCGGGTCCGGCATGAGCACCAGCGCCAGCGCCAGCAGGAAGGCTTCCGAACCCGACCTGGCTGCGGTGGCTGCTGCGGCAGCTGCCCGTGAGCAGGCCCGTGCGCGTCGGCGTCGGCGTGCCGTGCTGCGCGACCACGGCGACGAGTTCGCGGACATGAATGTCGACGTCGACCCGGACTGGGGCGCGCCCGACGACGGGGAGCCGGTGGCTTCGCAGGCTCGGGCCGGACGCTTCGGGTTCGCCGGCACCGTGCACAGGGAATCGTCGGCTACCGCGGCAGGATTGAGCACGTTGGTGGAGGACGACTTCGGCGGCGGGCCAAAGGCGCCGATGTTGCCAAGCACCTGGGATTCCGACGGGGTTTGATGGTGGCGACCCGCTGCGCCCGGCTGCGCCGCGCTTGCGATCGCCACGGGGCTTGATGGTGGCGACCCGCTGCGCCCGGCTGCGCCGCGCTTGCGATCGCCACGGGGTTGACCGCCCCGCGTAGGGTCGGTTGCGTGCGAAGCGAACGTGACAGCTGGGACATCACCACAAGCGTTGGATCGACTGCGCTATTCGTCGCGACGGCCCGAGCGTTAGAGGCCAAAAAGCCCGACCCGCTGGTCGTCGACCCGTATGCCGAGATGTTCGCCCGGGCCGTCGGGGGTTCCTGGGCTGACGTGCTCGACGGCAACGCGCCCGACCATGAACTGCTCGATGACGACTTCGGTCAGCACTTCGTCAACTTCCAGGCCGCCCGCACCAAATACTTCGACGCGTATTTCCAGCGTGCCGCCGCGGCCGGCGCTCGCCAGGTGGTGATCTTGGCGGCGGGCCTGGATTCGCGGGCCTACCGATTGCCGTGGCCGGATGGAACGACGATCTACGAGCTGGACCAGCCGCAAGTCCTCGACTTCAAGCGGGAGGTCCTCGCCGAGCACGGCGTGCAACCGCGCGCGCAGCGCCGCGAGATCGCCGTCGACCTTCGCGACGACTGGTCGGCAGCACTGCAGGACAACGGCTTTGACCCGATGCTGTTTTCCGCCTGGATCGCCGAGGGGTTACTGATCTACCTGCCGGCCGCCGCGCAAGAACAGCTTTTCTCGGGCATCGACGCGCTGGCCAGCCTTGGCAGCCACGTCGCTGTCGAGGATGGCGCTCCGATGCCGGCCGAGGAATTCCAGGCCAAGGTGGAAGAAGAACGTGCCGCCGCGGAGGAACGTCCCTTCTTCCAGTTGGTCTACAACGAACGCCACGCCCCGGCCGCCGAGTGGTTCGGTGAGCACGGGTGGACGGCGATCGGGACACCGCTCAACGACTACCTAAGGGAGGTCGGCCGCCCGATACCCGGGCCCGACTCGGAGGCGGGGCCGATGTTCGCCCGCAACACGCTGGTGAGCGCCACCAAGCCGTAGCCCCGGCCGGGAACTTTTCCCGATGCGCGTCCGACCACTTGTCTGTGCAGGTGGTGGCGTGGGGGGCCGTCCCGCCCGAGATCCATTCGGCGCAGCTCAGCAGCGGCCCGGGAGCTGTGGGCTGGCTGAAGGCGGCTCAGGGATGGCGCTCGCTGAGTGCCGACTACGCCTCGGCCGCCGACGAGCTGGTCGACATTCTCGCGGTGGTGCAGGCCGGGGCGCGGGACGGGCCGGCTGCAGCCAGGTACGTGACCGCCCACCTGCCCTATCTGCACTGCCTGATGCCGGCCGGCGCGAACAGCGCCGACGCCGCGACACGGCAGCAATCGGCCGCGGCCGCTGACACCGTCGCACTCGCCACCATGCCGACCCTGGCCGAACTCGCCGCCAACCACGTCCTGCACGCCGCGCTGGTCGCCACAAACTTCTTCGGGATCAATACCATTCCCATCGCGCTCAACGAGGCCGACTATGTCCGGATGTGGATCGAGGCCGCCAACACGATGACCGCGTATCAGACGGTCGCCGACGCGGCGGTGGCGTCGGCGCCACCGGCGGAGGCGGCGCCCCCCTCGCCGAGGGCGCTGTCGCCGATGCGGTGGGCCTCATGACGTTCCCCGGCCACCGCTTTGGCGGCGCTGCGGCGGCGCCCATGCCGCCGCGCACCTGGACGCCGGGTCCCGAGCCGCCGCCACCCCGGAGTTGTTAATGAAAACCATATTCAGTAAGCTTCATTACCTTGCCGCCCGCCGCGTACCGCTGCGCGGAATGCGCAGGTCAAGGCCGTTGAGACAGGAGTTCAGGTGGTCAATCGCGCGGCCGGGGTCGCCTCGACAGTTAGCTTAGGGAATGCTAACTTCGTGAGGCCAACCTCAGGCGGAGTTTGCCAATGACGACCTTGACTTCAGGAGACGGCGCGGGCGTGGAACGCGGTGATATCGGCATGCTGGCGGCTGCGCCCCGAGCATCCCGGACGGACGGCAGGGTAGATGGCGACGTTGTCAGTAGGTTTGCCACCTGCTGTCGCGCGCTCGGCATCTCGGTTTACGACCGGCAGCGCCCGGCGGACTTGAGCGCGGCCCGGTCCGGCTTCAGCGCGCTTACCCGCATCGCGCACGAGCAGTGCGACGCATGGACCGGCCTGGCCGCTGCTGGAGAGACCTCCAAGCACGTGCTCGAGCAGGTGTCGCGGACGTCCGCCACCGCCGGGGTATTGCAACGTCAGGTGGAGCTGGCCTCAGGAGCTCTCGGATTCCGTTACGACACAGGCCTTTATCTGCAGTTCCGGGCCACTACCCCGGACGACTTCCACCTCGCCTATGCGGCCGCGCTGGCCGCCGAGCGCCAGTTCGCGGTGGCGCATGAGATTGTCAGCCGCATCAGCGAGCGCCGTCCCAAGTTGCGGGAGGCCCGCTGGATCTCCGTGGTCATCAACTATCGCGCCGAGCGCTGGTCGGACGTGGTCAAGCTGCTGACCCCGATCGTCAACGACGCCGACCTCGACGAGGCCTTCGCGCACGCGGTGAAGATCACCCTGGGCACCGCGCTGGCCCGGCTGGGCATGTTCGCTCCGGCGTTGTCTTATCTGGAGGAGCCCGAAGGGCCCATCGCCGTCGCCGCGGTCGACGGTGCGCTGGCCAAGGCGCTGGCGCTGCGCGCGCACGTGGACGAGGAAGCGGCCAGCGAGGTCCTGCACGAGCTGTATGCGGCCAATCCGGAAAACGAAGAGATCGAGCAGGCTCTGTCGGATCCGAGCTTCGGCATGGTCACCACCACCGCGGCACGCATCGACGCGCGCATCGACCCGTGGGACGCCGAAACCGAACCCAGCGACGCCGATTTCGTCGACCCGGGCGCGCGCGAGCGCAAGGCCGCTCTGCTGGCCGAGGCCGAGGTCCAGCTCAACGACTTCATAGGTCTGGACGAGGTCAAGAACCAGGTCTCGCGGCTGAAGAGTTCCGTCGCGATGGCCGTGCTGCGCCAGCAACGCGGCCTCACCGTCGCCCAGCGCACCCACCACCTGGTGTTCGCCGGTCCGCCCGGCACGGGCAAGACCACCATCGCCCGCGTCGTCGCCAAGATCTACTGCGGACTGGGTCTGCTGAAGCGGGAGAACATTCGCGAGGTGCACCGCGCGGACCTGATCGGCCAGCACATCGGTGAGACCGAGGCCAAGACGAACGCCATCATCGACAGCGCCCTGGACGGCGTGCTGTTCCTCGACGAGGCGTACGCGCTGGTGGCCACCGGCGCCAAGAACGACTTCGGATTGGTGGCCATCGACACACTGCTGGCGCGCATGGAGAACGACCGCGACCGGCTGGTGGTCATCATCGCCGGATACCGCGCCGATCTGGACAAGTTCCTCGACACCAACGAGGGCCTGCGGTCCCGGTTCACCCGCAGCATCGACTTCCCGTCCTACCAGCCGTCCGAGCTCACCGAGATCGCGAATCTGATGGCGCAGCAACGGGACAGCGTCTTCGAGCAGGCCGCCCTCGACGACATGCAGCGGCTGTTCACGCACCTGGCCGAGACGTCCTCACCCGACAGCAACGGGATCGCCCGGCGCAACCTTGACATCGCCGGCAACGGCCGGTTCGTCCGGAATGTGGTGGAGCGCTCCGAGGAAGAGCGCGAATTCCGGCTCGACCATTCGGAGCAGGCCGGCACGGGTGAATTCACCGATGAGGAACTCATGACGATCACCGCACAAGATGTCGGTAACACAGTCGCCCCGCTGCTGCGTGGTCTCGGGCTGTCGGTGCCGGCATGAGCAGGACCGAGCACGACGGCGAACGGGACGAAGAACGCCGTTCGTTCGCTTCCCGAACCCCGGTCAACGAGAACCCTGACCAGGTCCACTACCGCCGCGGATTCGTCACCCGCCATCAGGTGACCGGATGGCGGTTCGTGATGCGCCGCATCGCCTCGGGAATTGCGTTGCACGACACCAGGATGCTGGTCGAGCCGCTGCGGACCCAGTCGCGCGCGGTGCTGATGGGTGTGCTGCTGCTGGTCACCGGACTGCTTGGCTGCTTTGTCTTTTCGCTGATCCGCCCCAACGGCCAGGTGGGCAGCAACACAGTACTGGCCGACCGGTCGACCGCCGCGCTGTACGTGCGCGTCGGCGACCAGTTGCACCCGGTGCTCAACCTCACCTCCGCCCGGCTGATCGCCGGCCAGCCGGTCAATCCGACCACGGTGAAAAGCGCTGAGCTGGACCGGTTTCCGCGTGGCAACCTGATAGGTATTCCGGGCGCTCCGGAGCGCATGGTGCAGAACACCTCTCGCGATGCCGCCTGGACGGTGTGCGACGGAGTCAGCGGGCAGCCCGGGCGCGGCGCACACAGCACGGGTGTGACCGTCATCGCCGGAGCACCCTACAGCGACGGCTCCCGCGCCGCCGCAATCAGTTCCACCCAGGTGGTCCTGGTGGATAACGGCAACAGCACCTGGCTGTTATGGGACGGCAAGCGCAGCCGGATCGAGCTGGCCGACCACGCCGTCACCAACGCGCTGGGCCTGGGTACCGACGTGCCCGCGCCGCGCCCGATCGCGGCGGGTCTGTTCAACGCCATCCCTGAGTCGCCACCGCTCGCGGCCCCCGCCATTCCCAACGCGGGCGCCCCGGCCGGCTTCGCCGTGCCCGCGCCGATCGGCGGGGTAGTGGTGTCCTATGCGGTCGAGCGCAGTGCCTCGGACACCGTCACCTACTACGCGGTGCTGCCGGACGGTCTGCAACCGATCTCACCGGTGCTGGCGGCGATCCTGCGCAACACGAATTCCTATGGGCTGCAACAACCGCCGCGGCTGGGCGCCGACGACATCGCGAAGCTGCCGGTGTCGCGGCTGCTGGAGACCGGTCGCTATCCCGCGCAGTCGGTGACGCTGGTCAATCCGGCCAGCAGCCCGATCACCTGCGCATTCTGGAGCAAGCCCGCCGGGGCCGCCACCAGCTCCCTGAGCCTGCTGGCGGGATCGGCGCTGCCGGTGCGCGAGGGCCTGCACACGGTCGAATTGGTCGGCGGCGGGGCTAAAGTCGCGCTCGCCCCCGGCACCGGATACTTCACCCAGACTGTGGGCGGGGGCGCCGCGGCGCCGGCCACCGGGTCGTTGTTCTGGGTGTCCGACACCGGGGTGCGCTACGGCATCGACAACGAGTCCGACGGCCGGTCCGAGGGTCGCAGCAAAGCGGTTGAGGCGCTTGGCCTGGCGTCGCCGCCGCTGAGCATCCCGTGGTCCATCCTGTCCTTGTTCGCACCCGGTCCGACGCTGTCGCGCGCCGATGCGCTGCTCGCGCATGACGGCCTGCCGCCCGACAGCCGGCCCGGTCACCAGGTAACCGCCGAAGGGGAGCCCCGATGAGCCGACTGATCTTCGAGGCCCGCCGGCGGCTGACACCGCCCAGCGCCCGCAAGGGCACCATCACCATCGAGGCGCCGCCGGAACTGCCCCGGGCGATTCCGCCGTCGCTGTTCCGGCGCGCGATGCCGTACCTGATCGGAATTCTGATCGTCGGCATGATCGTGGCGTTGTTCGCCACCGGCATGAAGGTGATCTCCCCGCAGACGCTGTTCTTCCCGTTCGTGCTCCTGTTGGCCGCCACCGCGCTCTACCGGGGCAACGACAACAAGATGCGCACCGAGGAAGTCGACGCCGAACGGGCTGACTACCTGCGCTACCTGTCGGTGGTGCGGGACAACATCCGGGCCCAGGCGGCAGAGCAGCGCGCGGCGGCGCAGTGGTCACACCCGGAGCCGGAGACCCTGGCCGCGGTGCCGGGCTCCCGGCGCCAGTGGGAGCGCGACCCGCACGACCCCGACTTCCTGGTGCTGCGGGCCGGCCGACACAGCGCGCCGCTGTCCACCACGTTGCGGGTCAACGACACCGCCGACGAGATCGACCTGGAACCGGTGTCGCACAGCGCATTACGAAGCCTGCTGGAGACCCAGCGCACCGTTCGCGACGTGCCGACGGGAATCGACCTGACCAAGGTCTCGCGGATCACCGTGCTGGGCGACGCCGGACAGGCGCGGGCAGCGGTGCGGGCCTGGATTGCCCAGGCGGTGACCTGGCACGACCCGACGGTGCTGGGAGTCGCGCTGGCCAGTAGTGACCTGGAGGGCGACGACTGGTCATGGCTGAAGTGGTTGCCGCACGTCGACATTCCCGGTCGCCTCGACGGCGTTGGCCCGGCGCGCTATCTGACCGACGATGCCGACGAGCTCGCTGACCTGCTCGCGCCGGCGCTTGACGACCGGCCGGCCTTCACCGGGCGGCCGGTAGACGCGTTGCGGCACTTGCTGATCGTGGTGGACGACCCCGACTACGACCTGAACGTCTCCACCCTGTCGTCGGGCCGCGCGGGTGTCACCGTCGTGTACTTCTCGGACACCGAACCGCACCGGGAGCAGTACTCGGACCCGGAAAAGCCGATCCTGCGGGTCACCGGCGGCAGCATCGACCGGTGGCAGACCGGGGGCTGGCAGCCCTACATCGACGACGCCGACGAATTCAGTGCGCACGAGGCCGCCCACCTGGCGCGCCGGCTGTCGCGCTGGGATTCCAACCCGACGCACACCGGCCTGCGCTCGGCGGCCACCCGCGGTGCCAACTTCACCACGCTGCTCGGCATTTCGGATGCGTCGCGGCTGGACGTGCCGGCGCTGTGGGCGCCGCGCAACCGGGACGACGAGTTGCGCGTCCCGATCGGCGTCACCGCCACGGGCGAACCGCTGATGTTCGACCTCAAGGACGAGGCCGAGGGCGGGATGGGTCCGCACGGCCTGATGATCGGCATGACGGGTTCGGGCAAGTCGCAGACCCTGATGTCGATTCTGTTGTCGCTGTTGACGACTCACTCCGCCGACCGGCTGATCGTCATCTACGCCGACTTCAAGGGTGAGGCGGGGGCCGACAGCTTCCGCAACTTCCCCCAGGTCGTCGCCGTGATCTCGAACATGGCCGAGAAGAAGTCGCTGGCCGACCGGTTCGCCGACACGTTGCGCGGCGAGGTGGCCCGCCGCGAGATGCTGCTGCGCGAGGCCGGCCGCAAGGTGCAGGGCAGCGCCTTCAACTCGGTCACCGAGTATGAGAACGCGATCGCAAACGGACACGATCTGGCGCCCATCCCGACGCTTTTCGTAGTAGCCGACGAGTTCACCCTGATGCTCGCCGATCACCCGGAATATGCGGAGCTGTTCGACTACGTGGCGCGCAAGGGCCGCTCGTTCCGCATCCACATCCTGTTCGCCTCCCAGACGCTGGATGTCGGGAAGATCAAGGACATCGACAAGAACACCTCCTACCGCATAGGTCTGAAGGTGGCCAGCCCCAGCGTGTCTCGTCAGATTATCGGTGTGGAGGATGCGTACCACATCGAATCGGGCAAGGAGCACAAAGGCATCGGGTTCCTGGTGCCGGCGCCGGGGGCGGCCCCCATCAAGTTCCGCTCCACCTACGTCGACGGTATCTACGAACCGCCGCAGATGGCGAAAACCATGGTGGTGCAGTCGATTCCGGAGCCAAAGTTGTTCCCCGCCGGAGCTGTGGAGCCGGATCCGGGCACCGTGGTCTCCGGTGTCGACGAGGACGAGCCCATCGGACCGCCGCGCAAGCTGATCGCGACCATCGGCGAGCAGCTGGCCGGCTACGGACCGCGGGCGCCGCAGCTGTGGCTGCCGCCGCTGGACGAGCCGATCCCGCTGACCGCGGCGCTGGCCCGAGCCGGGGTGCCGCCCCGGCAATGGCGCTGGCCGCTCGGTGAGGTCGACAAGCCGTTCGAGATGCGGCGCGACCCGCTGGTGTTCGACGCGACGAGCTCGGCCGGAAACATGGTGATTCACGGTGGGCCCAAGTCCGGGAAATCGACTGCGCTGCAGACGTTCATCCTGTCGGCCGCGAGCCTGCACTCACCGCGCGACGTCACCTTCTACTGCCTGGACTACGGCGGCGGACAGCTGCGCGCCCTGGAGGAGCTGGCGCATGTCGGCGGCGTCGCCACCGCCCTCGAACCCGAACGCATCCGCCGCACGTTCGGCGAGCTGGAGCAACTGCTGCTGGCTCGCCAGCGCCGGGAAGCGTTCCGGGACCGCCAGTCCAACGGGCACGGCAACGGCTCGGTCGCCGACGACGGCTTCGGTGAGGTGTTCCTGGTCATCGACAACCTCTACGGTTTCGGCCGCGACAACGTCGACCAGTTCAACACCCGAAACCCGTTGTTGGCCAGGGTAACCGAGCTCGTCAACGGCGGTCTTGCCTACGGCATCCACGTGGTCGTCACCACGCCGAGCTGGCTGGAGGTTCCGCTGGCGATGCGCGACGGCCTGGGCCTGCGACTCGAGCTCAAGTTGCACGACGCCCGCGACAGCAATGTGCGGGTGACGGGAGCCCTGCACCGTCCCGCCGAGGCGATCCCGCACGACCAGCCGGGGCGCGGCCTGACGATGGCGGCTCAGCACTTCCTGTTCGCGGAGCCGGAATTCGATCAGATAGCCGCGATCAACGCGCGCTACCCGGGGCAGACGGCGCCGCCGGTGCGGTTGCTGCCGACCAACCTGGCGCCACAAGCGGTCGGCGCGCTGTATCGGGGTCCGGAACAGATCGTCATCGGCCAGCGGGAAGAAGATCTGGCGGCGGTGGTGCACAACTTCGCCGAGCAGCCGCTGCTGATGGTGTTCGGGGACGGCAAGTCGGGCAAGACGACCTTGCTGCGCCACATCATTCGCACCATCCGGGAGAATTCGACCCCCGACACCGTTGCCTTCACGGTGCTCGACCGTCGCCTGCACCTGGTCGACGAGCCGCTGTTCCCGGACAACGAATACACCGCGAACATCGACCGGATCACCCCGGCGATGATCGGTCTGGCGAACATCATCGAGTCGCGGCGGCCGCCGGCCGGGCTGTCCCCGGCGGAGTTGTCGCGCTGGACCTATCAGGGCCACACCCACTACCTCATCATCGACGACGTCGACCAGGTTCCGGACTCCGCGGCGGCCAGTGGACCCTACGTCGGGCAGCGCCCCTGGACCCCGCTGATCGGCCTGCTCGGCCAGGCCAGTGATCTGGGGTTGCGGGTGATCGTCACCGGCCGCGCGTCCGGATCGGCGCACGCATTGATGACCAACCCGTTGCTGCGCCGGTTCAACGACCTGCAGGCAACCACGTTGATGTTGGCCGGCAACCCGCAGGACAGCGGCAAGATCCGGGGTCAGCGGTTCAGTCGGCTGCCGGCCGGACGCGGAGTCTTGTTGTCCGACAGCGACACCCCGACATTTGTTCAGTTGGTCAATCCGATGGTCGGTGCGGCCGCGTTATTTGGTGATACGCAACAGGAGGGAAGTCAGTCATGACGTTGCGAGTGGTTCCGGAGGGACTGGCCAGTGCCAGCGCCGCGGTCGAGGCGCTGACGGCGAGATTGGCTGCCGCGCATGCCAGCGCGGCACCGCTGATCACGGCGGTGGTTCCGCCGGCGGCCGACCCGGTGTCGCTGCAGACCGCCGCCGGCTTCAGCGCCCAGGGCCAGGAGCACGCCGCCGTCGCCGCCCAAGGTGTCGAGGAGTTGGGGCGGGCCGGTGTCGGCGTCGCCGATGCCGGCGCCAGTTACCTCGCCGGTGACGCCGCCGCCGCTGCGACCTACGGGATCGCTGGCGGCTGATGAGCTCCCCCCTGGGGCCCATGTGGGTTGCTTCGCCGCCGGAGGTGCATTCGGCGTTGCTGAGCAGTGGACCGGGTCCGGCGTCGCTGTTGGCGGCCGCCGGAGCCTGGACCGCTCTCAGTTCCGAATATGCTTCGGCGGCAGCAGAACTCGAGGGACTCCTGGGGGCGGTCGCGGCGGGCGCATGGCAGGGCCCGAGCGCCGAACAGTATGTTGCCGCACATCAGCCTTACGTGACCTGGCTGCTGCGGGCCAGCGCTGACGCCGCCGCGATGGCGGCTCGGCTCGACACCGCGGCCGCGGCTTACAGCACCGCGCTGGCCGCGATGCCGACGCTGGCCGAGCTGGCCACCAACCACCTGGTGCACGGCGTGCTGGTGGCCACCAATTTCTTTGGCGTCAACATGGTTCCGATCGCCCTCAACGAAGCGGACTACCTGCGGATGTGGCTGCAGGCGGCCGCGACCATGGCGCTGTATCAGGCGGCCGCCGGTGCGGCGCTGGCCTCGGCGCCGCGAACCGGCCCGGCGCCGGTGGTGGTGCATCCCGGAGGTGACCTGACCACCAACGCGGCCACGGCGGCCGCGACGGATCCGTGGCAGTGGCTGCTGCAGGTGCTGCAGCAGTTCTACAACGCCTACACCAGCTTCTACTCCGCGATGTTCCAAGAGATCGCGGCATTCCTGCAAGACCCGATCGGCAACACGATCAAGATCTTCGTTGCCTTCCTCACCAATCCCGAGGCGGCGATCGTCACCTACGGCCCGTTGTTGTTCGCGCTGGCCTACCAGGTGTTCTTCAACATCGTCGGCTGGCCCACCTGGACCATGATCCTGAGTTCGCCGTTCCTGCTGCCGATCGGCCTCAGCCTGGGGCTGAGCGCCATAGCGTTGCTGCCGGCCACTGCGCCGGTGCTGGTGCCGGCCGCCGCGGCGCCGTTGGCGCTGGCCGCCACCACCGCACACGCGGTGTGGCCGGTTGCGGGGATGGTGCCGGCGACGGCCGGCGTCGCGGGCGCTCCCGCCGGAGCGGGTGCTGCCGGCGCCAGCGCGGTCACACCGGCTCCGATGACCGCTACCGGGACGACGATCGCGCCCTATGTCGTTGCGGTGGGCGGGGATTGGGGTCCCAGCCTGGGGCCGACCGTGGGTGGCCGAAGCGGTGCCAAGGCGCCCGCGGCAACCATCCCGGCAGCCGGTGCGGCCGCCGTCAGCAGCGCGTCGGCCCGGGTGAAGCGACGTCGCCGCGCACAGTTGCACGACCACAGCGACGAATTCTTGGACATGGACGCCGGGTCCGGCGCCAGCCCGGAGCCCTTCCAAGCACAGGCCTCCGAACGGGGTGCCGGCCGGTTCGGGTTCGCCGGGACGGTGCCCAGCGACACGCTGTTGCAGGCGGCCGGGCTGACCGCGCTGGCCGCTGATTTCGGCGGCAGTCCGCACCTGCCCATGGTCCCGGGGACCTGGGAGCGGGGTCGAGAGGAAGGGGGAGCCGGAAGTCAGCGAGATGACTTGCCGAGCAGGGAATTCTGATTCAAATCAAGGAAAGGAAGAGCTATGAGTTTGTTGGACGCTCACATTCCGCAGTTGGTGTCCTCGCAGTCGGCGTTCGGCGCCAAGGCGGGGTTGATGCGGCACACGATCGGTCAGGCCGAGCAGGCGGCGATGGGGGCGCAGGCGTTCCATCAGGGTGAGTCGTCGGCGGCGTTCCAGGCTGCCCATGCACGCTTCGTGGAGGTCGCGGCCCGGGTGAACACCTTGCTGGACATCGCGCAGGCCAACCTGGGTGAGGCTGCCGGCACCTACGTGGCCGCCGACGCCGCGGCCGCGTCGTCCTACACCGGTTTCTGAGCCCGCCTTCGATAGAGAGGATTGATCATGTCGCAGATCATGTACAACTACCCGGCCATGCTCGCGCACGCCGGAGACATGTCGGGCTACGCGGGTACCCTGCAGGGCCTGGGCGCCGACATCTCGGCCGAGCAGGCCGCGCTGCAGAACGCCTGGCAGGGTGACACCGGGGTGACCTACCAGGCCTGGCAGGTGCAGTGGAATCAGGCCATGGAGGATCTGGTTCGCGCCTACCAGGCGATGGCCAGCACCCACGAGGCCAACACCATGTCGATGATGGCCCGGGACGCCGCCGAAGCCGCCAAGTGGGGCGGTTAGCCCCGGAGAGATGGACGCTTCGCCTAATGCCGTCGAGCTGACGGTCGATCAGGCGTGGTTCATTGCGGAAACCGCTGGGGCGGGCAGCTTTCCATGGGTGCTTGCGATCACCACCCCGTATCGCGACGCCGCGCAACGAACCGCGTTCTTCGACCGTCAGAAGGACGAGCTGACGCGGATGGGAGTGATGACGCAGGGCAGTTCAGGCGGTGTCATCAATCCTGCGATCACCGAGTGGATCAAGGTGGTGTGCTTCCCAGACCGGTGGCTCGACCTGCGTTACCTGGGTCCGGGTTCGGTGACCGACGCCGGTGACATGCTGCGCGGCATCGTCGCGCAGCGGGCCGGCGTCACCGTGGTCGCGCTGCGCAGCGCGCAACTGGTCACCTTCACCGTGATGGACATCGACGACCCACGAGCGCTGGTTCCGGTTTTGGGCGTGGGATTGATGCAACGGCCGCCGGCCCGCTTCGAGGAGTTCAGCCTGCCGACCAGGGTGGGGGCCCGGGCCGACGAGCGGCTGCGGGCCGGTGCGCCGCTCGCGGAGGTCCTCGAATACCTGGGCATTCCGACATCGGCGCGCGCGGTGGTGGAGTCGGTCTTCACTGGTCCTCGCAGCTATGTCGAGATCGTGGCCGGCTGTAACCGTGACGGCCGGCACAGCACCACCGAGGTAGGGCTCAGCATCGTCGACACCACCGCCGGCCGGGTGCTGGTCAGTCCCTCCCGGGCCTTCGACGGCGAATGGGTTTCGACATTCAGTCCCGGCACGCCCTTCGCCACCGCCGTCGCGATCGAGCGACTCACGTCCTTTTTGCCGGACGGGGACTGGTTCCCCGGCCACCGGTTATCGCGCGACTTCTCCACCCAGACAACGTCATAAGTAGCAAGCAGAAAGAGAGCACGATGTTTCAGCAACGGCCCCAGCAGCTTTGGTGGGTTCAATGACGTCCGGCACCGTCATGCCTATCGTCCGCGTCGCCATTCTCGCGGACAGCCGGCTGACGGAGATGGCATTGCCCACCGAGTTGCCGCTGCGCGAGATTCTGCCCGCCGTGCAGCGTCTGGTGGTCCCGGCGGCCGGCAACGGTGACGATGCGCAAGGTGCCCCCTACCTGAGCCTGGCGCCCATCGGTGGAGCGCCGTTCAGCCTGGACGCCAGCCTGGACACCGTCGGCGTGGTCGACGGGGATCTACTCGCCCTGCAGCCGGTGCCGACCGGTCCCGCCGCGCCGGGCATTGTCGAGGACATCGCCGACGCGGCCATGATCTTCTCCGCCTCGCGGCGGAACCCTTGGGGCGCCAAGCATATTCAGCGCGGGGCGGTGGCCGCGGTGATCGCCGTGACGTTGCTGGCCACCGGCCTGTCGGCCGCCCATCGGGTTGCCACCGGAGCCCTGATCGGCCTGGTGGCCGTCAGTGCGATCGCGGTCGTCATCGCGATCACCGGGTTGCTGAGCACCGCGCGGTCGCCACGCACCGGGGTCGCGCTGTCGATCACCGCGCTGGTCCCGATCGCCACAGCGCTGGCGCTGGCGGTGCCGGGCAGGTTCGGCGCCGCTCAGGTGCTGCTGGCCGCGGCCGGGGTCGCCGCGTGGTCGCTGATCGCCGTGATCGTGCCGAGCACCGAACGTGAGCGCGCGGTCGGCTTTTTCACCGCCTCGGCGGTGGTCGGACTGACGGTCGCGCTGGCGGCGGGGGCCGAATTGCTCTGGCGCTTACCGATATTGACCCTCGGCTGCGGACTGATCGTGGCGGCGCTGTTGATTACCATTCAGGCGGCTCAGCTTTCGGCGCTCTGGGCGCGGTTCCCGCTGCCGGTGATCCCGGCGCCCGGGGATCCCACCCCGTCCGCACCCTCGTTGCGGGTCCTCGAGGACCTGCCACGCCGGGTGCGGATCAGCGACGCCCACCAGAACGGGTTCATCGCCGCCGCGGTCCTGCTCAGCGTGGTGGGCTCGGTGGCGATCGCGCTGCGGCCCGAGACGCTGAGCGTCGCGGGCTGGTACGTGGTCGTCGCCGCCTCGCTGGCGGCCACGCTGCGGGCTCGGGTCTGGGATTCGGCTGCCTGCAAGGCGTGGCTGCTGGCCCAGCCGTTCCTGGTGGCCGGTGTGCTGTTGGTGTACTACGCCGCGACCGGGCGGTTCCTCGGTGCCTTCGTGGCGGTGGCGGTGCTGGCACTGCTCGTGCTGGCCTGGATCGTGGTTGCGCTGAATCCGTCGATTGCGTCGCCGGATAGCTACTCGCTGCCCCTGCGTCGGTTGCTGGGCTTCCTCGCGGCCGGCCTGGACGCCTCGCTGATCCCGGTGATGGCATTCCTGGTGGGCCTGTTCGCCTGGGTGCTCAATCGATGAGACGTGCCGCTGGATTGGGTTGCTGCACGGCGCTTCTGGCGCTGATGCAGGCCCCGGTGATCGCGACGGCGCCGCCGGCGCTGGCGATCAGCCCCCCGGTGGTGGACGCTGCGGCGCCACCGCCGAGCGGCACGCCAGGGCCCGTACAGGCGATGGAGCAGCGCGGCCCGTGCAGCGTCTCCGGCGTCCTACCGGGTAGCGATCCCGGGGCTCCGACACCCAGCCAGTCCCTGCTGAATCTTCCGGCGGCATGGCAGTTCTCCCGCGGCGAAGGCCAGTTGGTGGCCATCATCGACACCGGCGTGCGGCCGGGCCCGCGACTGAACAACGTCGATGCCGGCGGTGACTTCGTGGAGTCCACCGACGGACTGACCGACTGCGACGGGCACGGCACGCTGGTCGCCGGGATCGTCGCCGGCCAGCCCGGAGACGACGGCTTCTCCGGCGTGGCGCCCGCCGCACGGCTGCTGTCGCTGCGGGTGACGTCGGCCAAGTACTCGCCGCGCACTCCTGGCGGTGACCCGACGCTCGCGCGGGCGGCCGTCGACATCGAGGCGCTGGCCCGGGCCGTCGTGCACGCGGCCGATCGCGGCGCCCGGGTGATCAACATCTCCGCGATCACCTGCCTGCCCGCCGACCGCACCGTGGATCAGGCCGCGCTGGGAGCGGCGATCAGGTATGCGGCGGTGGAGAAGGACGTGGTGATCGTGGCCGCCGCGGGCAACAGCGGCCCGACCGGATCGGTCGCCGGGGGCACGTCGTGTGAGTCCAACCCGCTCACCGACCTGAGCCGCCCCAGCGACCCGCGCAACTGGGCCGGCGTCAAGTCGGTGTCGGTGCCGTCTTGGTGGCAGCCGTACGTGCTGTCCGCGGCGTCGGTCTCCTCCGACGGGCGGCCGTCGAAATTCACCATGGCCGGTCCGTGGGTGGGCATAGCGGCGCCCGGGGAGAACATCGCCTCGGTGAGCAACGGCGACGGCGGCGGCCTGGCCAACGGTCTGCCCGACGACCACCAGCAGCTGATACCGCTCAGCGGCACCAGTTACGCGGCCGGCTACGTCTCCGGCGTGGCGGCGCTGGTCCGCTCGAAGTACCCCGAGTTGCCGGCCGCCGAGGTGGTGCGCCGCCTCACCGCGACGGCGCAGAACGGTCCGCGGGACCCGTCCAACGTGGTCGGGGCCGGCATCCTCGATGCCGTCGCGGCACTGACCTGGCAGCTGCCCTCGGCCGCCGGTCAGACACCGGCACCGGCCTCGGTGAAGCCGGTGGCCGTTCCGCCGCGAGCGGCACCAGAGAGCACCACACCGCGCAACGTCGCACTGGCCGGAGCCGGTGTGCTGACCTTGCTCGTCATCATCACCGCAGCGACGGTGGCGGTAATTCGCCGCCGGAAGGAGCCCACCCCGTGAGTCACGCGATTCCCACACCCGGGGCCGCCAGGATCACTCTGGCACTACTGGCCGTGGTGCCGGCCGCGATGGCCTACCCTTGGCAGTCCACCCGTGATTACTGGTTGCTCGGCATCGCCGCCGTGGCGGTGATCCTGCTGTTCGGGTGGTGGCGCGGTCTGCACTTCACCACGATCCTGCGCCGGCGACTGGCGATCATCCGCCGCGGCGGAAGGCCGTTGCCCGAGCCGGAGGTGAACACCCGCACCACCGCGCTGCTGCGGCTGGGGTCCACCCCGTCGGACACTGACACGTTGCCGTTGCCACTGATCGCCGGGTACTCCAACCGCTACGGCGTCCGCGCCGACAGCATCCGAATCACCAGTCGCCACAACGCGTCCGGTGCCACCGAAACGTGGATCGGGCTGACGTTCTCGGCCGTCGACAACCTGGCCGCGTTGCAGGCACGCTCGGCGCGGATCCCGCTGCACGAGACCGCCGAGGTCGCCGCCCGACGGCTCGCCGATCACCTGCGGGAGCTCGGCTTCGACGCCAACACCGTTGCCGCCGAGGATGTTCCGGAGGTGCTGGCGTTCGAGTCCGACAAGACCGCGCGGGAAACGTGGCGCGCGGTGCAGCAGGGCGGCTCCGATTACGTTGCCGCATACCGCATCGCGCCGGGATCGGGGTTGCCGGAAACGCTCGCCGCGGTGCGGGCTTTGCAGGCGCGGGAGGTCTGGACGGCGCTCGAGATCGCGGACTCCGGAGCGCACCGCACGGTTGCGGCAGCGTGCGCGCTGCGCACCGATGCCGCGCCGAATGGCGCCGCGCCGGTAGCCGGCCTGACCTTGGAGCGGGGCAACCAGCGGCCGGCGCTGCAGGCGCTGGACCCGCTGTCCACCCGCCGGCTCGACGGGCACACCCAAGCGCCCGCCGACCTGCTGGAGCGGTTGGACTGGCCTGCCACCACCCAAGGCCCCGTCGAAGCTCTCAGTCGTACATGAACTGACGCAGGAACGGAGTCATCCGGCGTAGGTAGTCCAGCTGGCTCACGTGCAGCACGTGGCTACCGGGGAACCAGTGCAGTGCACACCGGTCCCAGTGCTTCCACAGCGCCACGGCGTGCTCCGGTGGGGCCATCCGGTCGCCCAGTCCGGTGATGATCATCCGGCGGTCCTTGGACAGCAGCGGCCGGTAATTCAGTGGGCCGTGGTAAGCCAGTCCGGCCTGTAGCTCTTCGTCGTCGATGCTGGTCAGCCAACGGCCGAACTTGATGAAGGTGCTCGCCGGGAACCATTCGTCGAACAGGTCGCCCGGTGTGATGACCGGACAGTTGGGGATGACCGCCTCCAGCCGGTCGTCGACCGAGGCGATCAGCGCCGAGGTGTAACCGCCCAGCGAAAGCCCGGTCAGCGCAATCCGATCCACACCGGTGCTGTGCAGATAGTCCACCACGGACCGGAAGTCGTGCACAGCCTGGGCCATCGCCTCGGCGAAACCGCTCAACCCGCTGGCGAAGTATCCGAAGCCGCTGAACGGCGAATGCTTTTCGGCTCGTTTGCCATGAAACGGCAACGTGTACAACAGAACGTCGTAGCCCGAGCGGAAATACCACGGCAGGGAGAAGAACAGGCCGTTCAACAAGTACGAGGACCCCATGAAGCCATGGATCACGCACAATGTGGGCCGCGGCCCGTCGTCATGGCGCCAATGCTGGGCCCGCACCACATTGTTGGCGGACAGCGCACTCCAGCGCTTGCGCATGGCCGGGTTTATCGCCCGGAAGCTGCTGGGGAAAGCGATGTTGTCGATGGTGGCCAGGGCAACTCGCTGCGCGAGCGGACTGGCGTGGCGGGTCACGTTTCTCGGCGGTTCCAACGGAGCCGGGAAGGACAGGCGCGGATCACGCTGGGCGCCGAGTTCGGCATAGAATTTCAGCTTGTCGCGTTCACTGCCCGAATCGCCGCGGCGCAGATTGCCAGCGACGACCACCGGTGCCACCGTGGTGGCCAGCAGGGCCGAGGCCGTAGTCCGCAGCGCGACATCGCTGATCGCCGAGGCTTCCACCACCAGTCGCTGCCGGGGCGACAGGGTGGAGCGGGCGGGCAGTCCCTCGACGCCGACATCGCCGCCGGGTACGTCGGGAATGGGTAACGGGGGACTGATCGGATCAGTGTCACCAACCAGGTCCGAAATCTCAGACATCAAGCCGATCGTAACTCGCTGATTGTGCCGAATGCCGGACGTTTCGACCGGATCGTCAATATTTTCTACCCCCGTGGGCGCGCGTTCTGAGAGAGTCCGGTAATACGGTTTGTTGGTGACACCCGACGGACCGGACCCGGCAGGTGTCGATCAGGAGGACCGAGATGTGGGATCCCGACGTATACCTGGCCTTTGCGGACCATCGCAGCCGCCCGTTCTACGACCTGTTGTCGCGGGTGGGTGCCGACCGGGCGCGCCGCGTGGTCGACCTCGGTTGCGGCCCGGGCCACCTGACGCGGTACCTGGCCAAGCGCTGGCCGCAGGCGGTGATCGAGGCCATCGACAGCTCACCGGAGATGGTGGCGGCGGCGCGCGAACGCGGAATCGACGCCGTGACCGGAGACCTCCGTCATTGGAAGCCCCAGCCGGACACCGACGTGGTGGTCAGCAACGCGGCATTGCATTGGGTGCCCGAGCATTCCGATCTGCTGCTCAAGTGGGTTGGCCAGCTGCCCAGCGGATCATGGATCGCCGTTCAGATTCCCGGTAACTTCGACACCCCGTCGCACGCCGCCGTGCGCGCCCTGGCGCGTCGGGAGCCTTACGCAAAGATCATGCGCGACATACCGTTTCGGGTGGGGGCGGTGGTGCATCCGCCGGCGCATTACGCGGATCTGCTGATGGACGCCGGCTGCCGCGTCGACGCCTGGGAGACCACCTATCTGCATCAGCTGACCGGTGAGCACCCCGTGCTGCAATGGATCACCGGCACCGCGCTGGTGCCGGTGCGCGAGCGCCTCGACGACGACGGCTTCGACCAGTTCCGTCAGGAGTTGATCCCGCTGCTGGACGACGCCTACCCGCCGCGGGCCGACGGCACGACGATCTTCCCCTTCCGCCGGCTGTTCATCGTGGCGCAGGTCGACGGGCGCCGCTTATCCGGTTGATCCGGGCTCGACCACTTCTTCGATACCCCGGTCCACCGCGATCGCCGAGCGACTGGTCGGCGTCGCGCGGTGGATCCGCAGATACGTCTCGGTGTAGCGCACCGAGATACGGGTGCCGGCGAACTCCGACGGGATGACGTCGCCGGTGCGCTGACGCCAATCGTGCAGTCGCACCGCAAGATCGGCCGCGACGGCATCGGACTCCGCGGTGGCCGCCGGGATGGTCAGCAGATTGGTGGTCTCGGTGGGGTCTTTACGCAGATCGTAGAGTTCCCGCTGAGGCCGGGGCGCCTTGACGAAAGGCGCGACAGCCATTCCCGACGGGCTCTCCTCGATGTCCCAGGGCAGGTCCAGCAGCGGCCGGGGCACGTAATTCTCGATGTAGCTGTAGTCCTTGGTGCGGATGGCCCGGATGGGGTCGAACGAGTCGTGGTAGGTCTTCGTGGTGTAGACGTGGTCGCGCACCGGGGCGATCGCCTCCGGCGCGAACAGCGCATCGGCGTGCGAGACGCCCTCGATGTCGGCGGGCACTTCGATGCCCAGCAGACTCAGCAGCGTGGGCAACAGGTCGACGCCGCTGAACAGCTCGTCGTATACCCGCGGCGCCGCGCCCAGGCTGGTCGGCGGCCGGATCATCAGAGCGATGCCGGTTCCCGCGTCGTACAGCGTGGACTTCGCCCGCGGGAAGGCCGGGCCGTGGTCGGTGAAGAACACCACCCAGGTGCTGGCGTCCAGACCGGTCTGCGCCAGCGTGTCCAGTATCTCGCCCACCGCGGCGTCCGCGGTGGTGATGGACCCGTAGAAGTCGGCGAGGTCACCGCGCACCTCGGGTGTGTCGGGCAGGTAGTCAGGCAGCTCGACGGTCGAACTGTCGGCCGGTTCGTAACGGTCGTGGGGGTAGGGCCGGTGGGTCTCGAAGAACCCGGCCGTCAGCAGGAATGGCTGACCGGACAGGTTTTCCGTGCTGTCCTGCAGCCACTCTTTGACCCTCTCCACCACGTACTCGCAGTACGAATTCGACACGTCGAACTCGTCGAAACCGAGCCGCTTGGGATACGACGTCTCGTGCTGCATGCCGAAAAGGGCGGTATACCAGCCCGATTCCGACAGCAGTTGAGGCAGCGTGCGCACATCGGTGCGGTATTCCCAACCGTGGTGGGCCAATCCGAGCAGGCCGTTGCTCTGCGGGTAGCGCCCGGTGAACAGCGAGCCGCGCGAGGGCGAGCACAGCGGAGCGGTGGCATGAGCCCGGGTGAACAGGATGCTTTCGGCGGCGAGGCGGTCCAGCCGTGGGCTCGACACGTCCGGGTGGCCGTAGATACCGAGGTAACGCCCCAGGTCGTGCCAGTGCACCAGCACGACATTCTGCGCGGTTGCTCCCGAGTCACCGGCCACCGTCAGTCACACCATCCTTTCGTTTCCAGGAGTCTGCCATTGATTCTCCGAGACGAACTCCGGCAACGGCCGCGCCGAAGTCCAGCCGTCCAGTTCCAGCGCGGGCCGGTCCGGGAACTCCGGGACCGGCCCGACACACAGAATCGCCACCGGTTCGGCGCCGTCGGGCATCCCCAGCAACTCCGCCAATCCCTGCGGATCGAACAGCGACACCCAGCCCACGCCCAGGCCCTCGCAGCGCGCCGCCAACCACAGGTTCTGGATCGCGCACGACACCGACGCCAGATCCATCTGCGGCAGCGTGCGCCGACCGAAGATGTGCGCCTCCCGGTCGTCGCACAACGCCACGACCAACAACTCTGCGCACTCGAGAATGCCCTCGACTTTCAGCGCCAGGAATTCGGCCTCCCGCGGCCCCAGCGCCGCCCCCGTGAGCTCGCGTTCGGCGTCGACGAGGGCGTGAATGCGGTGTCGAAGGTCCTGGTCGGTGACGCGGATGAAGCGCCACGGCTGCATCAGTCCCACGCTGGGCGCGGCGTGCGCGGCCTGCAGCAGGCGAGCCAGGACCTCCTCGGGCACCTGCTCGCCCGGGGAGAAGCGGCGCATGTCCCGCCGCTCGGCGATCACGCGGTACACCGCGCGACGCTCGGCCGCGGTGTACGCGTACTCGGTCATCCGGTCATCGTAGAAACGCGGCCGTCACGGGCTGTAGGTGACGCCCACCGCCCGGAAAACGTACTCCGGCGGCACGTCGAACGACACTGATCGCCGCGGCAGGAGCGCCAGCACATCCTCGTCGATGGTGTCCTTGAAATGCAGCGAGAGATGGCCGTGGAACCGCTCGTCGACCGCTTCGGTGTCCAGGTCGACTTGCAATCCCGTCGCGGAAATCTCCGCGGTCGCGGCACCGCCGGTCGCCTCGTCCCAGCGCACGTCCACAACCCGACCGGCCAGCTTGGGCACCACCGACAGCGTCGCGAGCACCCGCTGCTCGGTGAGCGCCAGCGAACCCACATAGCTGGCGACGCTGCCCTGGGACCGCAGGCCGGGGATGGACCCGCTGAACCGTCTGGTGACGGCGACGAATTCGGCGAGATGGATCAAGCCTTCGGACTCCACCTGGGCATGCAGGTCCGCGGGCAGCTTACCGACGCCGAACAATCTCCGGAGAATCACGGGCATGACGCCAGTATGAGGTGGTTTGGCGTTCGGTGCATCGAGGCTGTATCGATGTAGCCGATGAGCAGCCCCCGAATCGCGTCCCGACTTTCGTGGTCTGCCTGGCTGGTCGCGGCGGCGGTGGCGCTCTACGCCATGCTCTGGGTGGGGCACCGCGAGCAGTGGGGCTGGCTGCACGCCTTCGACTGGGCGCTGCTGAACCCTGCGCACGACATCGGCATCAAGCACGCCGGGTGGGTTCGGCTGTGGGTGGTGGTGTCGTTCGTGCTGGGCCCGATTCCGCTGCGGCTGTTGACCCTGGCGGTGATGGTGTTCGCGCTGGCGCGCCGGCGGGTGCGGATGGGGCTGCTGCTGATGGCGTGCGGGCCGCTGAACGGGTTCGTCACGCTGGTGGCCAAGAATCTGGCCGGTCGCCCGCGACCGAGTACCGCCCTGGTGTCTGCGACCGAGACGTCGTTTCCCTCCGGGCACGCACTCGAAGCGATGTGCAGTCTGCTTGCGCTGCTGGCTTTTTGGCTACCGATGATCACCAGTCGGCAGGCGCGGGCCGTCGCAATGGCGATGTCCGGGCTGGGCGTCTTCACGGTCGGCGTGGCCCGGGTGGCGCTCAATGTGCACCACCCCTCTGACGTGATTGCCGGCTGGGTGCTGGGCTACGTGTATTTCATGGTGTGCCTGTGGGTGTTTCGGCCCGGGTCACCGCCCCGTGACACAACCGGTTCTTAAGCTTTACTTGACCCTCAGTTGCGGCGGGTCTGACCATTGAACAATGCGCCGACTGCTAGCTCAGCTTTGTGCTGCCGTGTGCGCCTTCACTGTGCTTTGCACCGGGGCAGGACTGTTCGCCGGAATCGCCGGTGCCGCCGGCAACCCCTGGTTCGCGAACTCCGTCGGCAATGCCACACAGGTGGTTTCGGTGGTCTCCACCGGCGGATCGAACGCGAAGATGGACATCTATCAGCGCACCGCGGCGGGCTGGCAGCCGCTGAAGACTTCAATTCCGACCCACGTCGGTTCGGCGGGGATGGCGCCGCAGGCCAAGAGCGGCTACCCGGCCACGCCGATGGGCGTCTACAGCTTGGACTCGGCGTTCGGCACCGCGCCCAACCCCGGTGGGGGACTGCCCTACACGCAGGTGGGGCCCAATCACTGGTGGAGCGGCGATGACCACAGCCCCACCTTCAACAGCATGCAGGTGTGCCAGAAAGCCCAGTGCCCCTTCAATACCGCTGACAGCGAGAATCTGCAGATCCCGCAGTACAAGCACGCGGTGGTGATGGGCGTCAACAAGAACAAGGTGCCCGGCGGCGGCGCCGCGTTCTTCTTTCACACCACCGACGGCGGACCCACCGAGGGCTGCGTCGCCATCGACGACGCCACGCTGGTGTCGATCATCAAGTGGCTGCGGCCCGGCGCCGTCATCGCGATCGCCAAGTAATCGCTAAGTAGGCGTTCGCTATTCGCTCACGTCGGCACGGGCCCGGCCGGGCTTGACGTTGAATTTCAGGTCCGCCACCGACATGGTCGCCTCGTAGGTGCGGTCGTAGCCGGTGGCACTGATCCGCCACCCGCTGGGGGTGCGCCGGTACTGGTCGCGGTAGAACGCGGCACCGATCAGCATGAAGTTGTACTCCGCAACGATGACCCGGTCCTGCAGGTACCAGATGCCCGAAGCGGTGTCACCGCTGACGGTGATCTCCGGATGCGTTACGCGGTGCTCGGTGACCACACCCGGCCCCATCGCTGAGCTCAGGTACTCCACTAGGTCCTTGCGATTATCGAAGTGCAATTCCTTGCCCAGCGACGAGCCGTAGGCGCCGACGATGTCCTCGGTCATCGTCTCGGCGAAGTCGTCCCAGTGCTTGGTGTCCATCGCGCGCAGATAGCGGTATTTGACTTGCTTGATCGCTTCGATATCGGCGATCGGGTATTCGGAGAGGCTCACCGGCTCATTGCAGCACATCGGGCCGGCCGCGGCGCGGGAGGGCCGGGGCGGCTCCGGCGGAACGGCGGTTGTCAAGAGTGCCCGACGTACCGTTTCGGTGACGACACGGCATCGACCGTATACCAATGACGTTGGGGCCGAACCATATTCGAGGGTCCCGCGGCTAAGGTTAACGCTGGCTACCGACCCCCTATCGACGAAAGCATGGCTATATGTACGACCCGCTGGGGTTGTCGATCGGGACCATGAACCTGGTTGCGGCGGTGAACGGAAGTTCTCCGGTCACCCGTCGCGCTGTGCTCACCCTGTATCCGCACTGCGCCCCGAAACTTGGTGTGTTCGGCGAGAATTCGGCCGATCCCGGCACTTTGATGAGTGCGTTCGTGGAACGCATCGGCGATTCCGTGGCGCTGATCTCCCCGGACGGATCAGCGCATGACCCCGACCTGCTGACGGTCGAGGCGCTCGACGCGATGGTGGTTGCCGTCGGTGCCGACGCGAGTTCCGCCGAGATCACGATCGCCGTTCCGGCGCACTGGAAACCGGCTACCGTGCAGGCTTTGCGCAACGCCCTGCGCACGCACGTCGGATTCGTCCGAAGCGGCATGGCGCCGTGCCTGGTTCCGGACGCGATCGCCGCGCTGACTGCGGTGAACGCCGAAGTCGGGGTGCCCACCGGAGGCGTGGTCGGTCTGCTCGACTTCGGCGGCTCCGGCACCTACGTCACTCTGCTCGAGACCAAGGACGAATTCGAACCCGTCAGCGCCACAATGCGTTACGACGATTTCTCGGGCAACCAGATCGACCAGGCGGTGCTGCTGCACGTCATCGAGGAGCTCGGTCACTCCGACGTCGACCCGGCCGGCCCCGCCGTCCTCGGCCAGCTCGGCAGGCTCTCCGAGCAGTGCCGGGAGGCCAAGGAGCGGCTGTCCACCGACGCCGTCACCGAACTGGCGGCCGAGCTCAACGGCGCCAGTGCCAGCATCGAGCTCACCCGGGAGAAGTTCGAGGATCTGATCGCCGACCGGCTGACCGGACTCATCTACGCCTTCGACGACATGCTCGCACGCAACAACTCAAGCTTCGCCGACCTGGCAGCGGTGGTGACGGTCGGCGGCGGGGCCAATATTCCGCTTGTCCGTCAACGTCTTTCGTTCCACACTCGACTGCCGGTGCTGGCTGCGTCGGATCCGGTGAGCGCCGCGGCCAAGGGCGCCCTGCTGATGGCGACCCGCCGTGATCTGATGGATCTGCGGACCCGAACCTCCATCGGATTGCTGGCCGGCGTTTCCCAGGCGGCCGGCGCCGCGGGCAGCGGCGTCATCGACCTGCCGGCCGGCGACGTGATGGTGATCGACCAGGATGCGCTGACCGATCGGGAGCTGGCCTGGTCGCAGACCGAATTCCCCGAGGTGCCGACCCGCTTTCAGGGCGATTCCTACAACGAAGACGGTCCCTGCTTCTCGATGCGGCTCAACATCATCGACCCGCCCAAGGCTCCGCGGCGCCGCATCCGGCTCTCGCAGCTGCTGATCGGCCTGTGTGCCGCGGTGGCGATGACCGCGGTCGGCGGGGTGGCGATCACGTTGACCGCCGTGGAACAACGGCACACCCACCGTCCGGCCCCCGTACTGCCCAGCGTCGCGCCGCCGCCGGTATCGCCCAACGCCAAGTTGCCCAGCCCGATTCCGACGAGTCCGGCAGCGCCCAGCCCGCTGCCACCGCCGCCCCCGCCCAGCGAGGCGATGGCTCCCAGTGCGGCGGCTCCCACCAGCGTCGAGACGCCCCCTCCTGCGCCACCGCCACCGCCGTCGCCGTCTGCGGCGCTGACGACGACCAGGCCGGCCCCGGCCACGACGACGCAGCCCCCGGCCGCCACTACAACGCCGCTCACCTCTGCTCCGCCGTCCACCACCGAAGCGCCCAGCGCGGCGGAGGCGCCCAGTGCGGCAGAGGTGCCGGAAACGTCCGAGCCGCCGCCGGTGAAGATGACGACGCAATGGCTGCATGTGCCGCTGCTCCCGCTGCCGATCCCGATCCAGGTTCCGGCCAACCAGGTCCCAGCCAACCAGGCCCCCAACCAGGTGCCGCAGAACGCCAACCCGCAGAACCCCTTCTCCTCGCCCGGAGGTCCCTGACCGGCGATTCACATTTGAGCTTCCTAGGAATTGGCCCCTACCTCGATGTGCGCGAGTAGGGTTTGAGCTGGCAAACTGCATACAGGCCAGCTCAATCGGTCGCTCCAGCAGTGGGGCGGTTTCTGTCGACGGCGGCCCGGGTGGTGCGCCGGTCCGCCGTAGACCCCGTGGCTAGCTCGCACATGGCTTGGAGGGGTTATGGACATCGTGCTCGGGGTATCGATGGAGCCCTCAGCGGTACGCATGGTGTTGATCGAGGGGGCGAACGCCGACGGCGCGACCGTCGAGGAAGAAAGCATCGAGGTCGCCGACGACGGTGGTGATGCCGCAACCGATCGGGTCATCGCCGCGCTGGTCGGCACCCGCGAAGCCGCCATCGAGGGCGGTTACCAGATGTCCTCCACCGGGGTGACGTGGACGGACCCAACCGAAGTCGCCGCGCTGCGTCTGGAACTCGCCGCCCGCGACGTCGGCAGTGTGATGCTGGTGTCGCCCTTGCTCGCCGCCGCCGCGCTGGCGCAGACGGTGGGCGCCGCGCTCGACTATGAGCACATTGCGATGTTGTTCGTCGAGGCCGGCAGCGCGACACTGGCCGTCGTCGAGATCGCCGACGGCTCCATCGTGGACCTGCACCGCCAGTCCGTCGGCGATCAATCCTTGGCAGCCGGGCTGGTGACGATGGTCGCCGGTCTCGACGCGCCGGGTTCGCGGGCCGACGGCGTGTTCCTCATCGGCTGCGGCGTCGACATCGTCGGCGTCAAACCGGCCTTGGAAGCGGCGACGTCGTTGGTGGTCAGCTGTCCGGAAGAACCGGAGATGGCATTGGCCAGAGGCGCTGCGCTGGCTTCGGCGAATGCGCCGCTGTTCGCCTCGTCGACGTCCGCTCTCGCCTACGCGCTGGATCCGGGCACCGGAGAGGTGAACCCGCACGCGCTCACCCCGAGTTATCTCGACGTCTGCGCGATGGCCGGCGTCAGCGAGGGCGCGCTCGCCTACAGCGCCATAGACGACGAAGCCGACCCCGAACCGGAGCCCGACGCTCGGCGCAGGCCGGTGGCGCTGGTCAGCGCGGCCATCGTGGGCGTCGCTGCCGTGGTGGCCGGAACCCTGATCGTGTCGCTGGGTTCCCACGTCCGCACCACCGCTGCCCAACAGTCCAGCCCGCGCGACAGCGCGCCGACACCGGCGATCCAGGCCCCCGCCACCGAATTGCCGGCGCAGGTGTTGCTGCCGGTTCCGAGCGCCGCGTCGCCGCCGACGGTGGCGCCAGCCCCGAGTGCGGCGCCGCCTTCGGTCGAGGTGGCCGCCGCGCCGCCGCCGCCGGTGGTTCAGCAGGCACCGCCGCAGACCGTCACCCGACCGGCGCAGGCCCCGGCGTACCTGGCCCCCGCGCCGCGTCGTCAGCCCACTCAGCAGGCGGCCCCACCGGTGCAGACACCGGTGCAACAGGCTCCGCAGCCGTCGGCGCCGCCGCCCGCGGCGCCAGCACCGGCCGCCCCGGCGCCCGCCGCGCCGACCCCTGTCATGACGATGTACCTGCACTTGCCGTTCCTGTCGATCCCGATTCCGATCAATCCCCCACCGCCGCCGCCCCCGCCCGCGGAACCCGGTCCGTAGCGGATCGGTCGAGTTGAGCGCAGACTGGGCGATATGAGTGACAAAGGCGGATCAGGCGGCGGCTTCGGGTTCGACCCCGAGGACTTGGATCGGGTGATTCGGGAGGGCACCGAAGGCCTGCGCGACGCATTCGAGCGGATCAGCAGGTACGTCGGGTCGCCCGGCGGACGCTCAGGCTGGTCTTTGCTGTTCGACGACCTCTCCCGGCGCAGCAGCCGCCCGGAGCCCGAGACCACGGGCGAGGCCGGCGACGGGGTGTGGGCCATCTACACCGTCGACGCAGACGGCGGCGCCCGGGTCGAGCAGGTGTACGCCAGCGAACTCGACGCGCTGCGCGCCAACAAGAACAACACCGACCCCAAGCGCAAGGTGCGTTTCCTGCCGTATGGCATCGCGGTCAGCGTGCTGGACAACCCGACGAACGGGCTGACCAAGGACTCGCCCGATCCGCCTGACGCCTAAGCCAGTTCCCGATGACCCGGATCTGACCCGCGAGGACGCCGTGCGCCTGGCGCAAGCCGCGCTGCGGGCCCACGGTCTCCCGAACAGCCCCGGCCTGAATGCTCAGAATTACGGCGGCTTTGACGGCTGGGACGGGCCGGTGGTGTTCGAGTACGACCCCGTACGACAAATGCTCACCGTGCTGGCGCTTTGTTATCGCTTCCGCAAACCGCCGCGACCCGGTGTCATTGCGGGCTTCCAGGAGGAGGAAAGGCGGGGCACCGACACGGGGGGCGGCGCGGTCGAATTCCGGTCAGATTCCGGCGGCCTGTTCCTGACTCGCAGCTACCGGCACAAAACCGACCCGAGGCGCTTCGTCGAGGAAACGGACGAGCTGATGCGGGCCGCTCGCTACTGGGCCGATGAAGTCCTTCCCAACGTCGCCGACAGAGTCTTCGGCCACGACCATTAGTTGGCGCGCAGATGTGCCGGCCGGCGTTCAGCCCTGCTCCACCACGTTCCCGCTTCCGTTCTTGCTGATCTGCGGCGAGCCGGAGTGATAGGTGACCTTGTTGTTCAGCCCGGACGCTTCGATGGTGTCGACGTTGTCGACGGTGATGACGTTCTGCAGTCCGGAGACGTTGACCGTCGCGCAGTGGCCGGTGAGCGTCACCGTGTTGGAGATGCCGCTGATGTTGATCACGGTGCCGTTGCAGGCGACGGTCTTGTTCTCGTTGATCCCTGAGATCGTGACCGTCTCACCCGCGGGCGCGGTGGCCGACGGCGACGGACCGGCGCTGGGCGTGCGCGTCTTGCCGGTCGAGGGTGCGGTCCGGCTGGGTGTCGCAGGTGACGACGTGTCCGCCGACGTGCTTTCGGTGGGCGAGGGCAGGACGAGATCATCGTGGGAGAACTGGCGTGCGGCGTAGGCGGCGATGCCGCCCACCAAGACCAGCACGCCCAGCACGCCGGCCGCGGCCAAGATCCAGAACCAGCGCATGCCCGAGGACGACCGCGGCGTGGCGCCGGGATAGGGGCTGGTGTAGCCGTAACCCGGCGGGGGCATGCTCGACGGCATCGGCGGCATCGGCGGCATCGGCGGCATCGGCGGCGGATAGCTGTAGCCACCCTGCTCGCCCAGCTCCGAGGCGCGCGCCGTATCAGCCAGCGGCTGCTCCAGCTCCCGGATCCGGGCTTCCGGGTCATCCTCTGGTTTCATGCTCAGATGCTCCCATATCGGAAAGGCGGCGGAATAGGCTCGGCGTCGTGCCCGCATTGCCGAATCGCCAGATCCTGTTGCGCCGTCGCCCTTCCGGTCTGGTGCAGCCCGACGACACCGAGCTGATCACCCGTCCGGCACCGGAACTCGCGGCGGGGGAGGCGCTGCTGCGCACCACCTATGTCGGCATCGACGCCGCCGCCCGCACCTGGCTCGACGACCAACCCAGCTACCTGCCGCCGGTGCAGCTCGGCGAGGTGATCCGGGCGGCCGGGATCGGCGAGGTCGTCGAAACACGTTGCGACGCATACGCTATCGGCGACATCGTCACCACGCTTACCGGCTTCCAGGAGTACGTGGTCATCCGCGACGACATCTTCAGCACACCCATCCCGGGCGAGGATGACCAGTTGGCGATCATGTCGGTGTACGGACCGACGGGCGCCACGGCCTACTTCGGCATGACCGACATCGGCCGCCCACAGCCCGGCGAAACCGTGGTGGTCTCGGCCGCGGCAGGTGCCACCGGGTCGGTGGCTGGGCAGATCGCCAAGATCGCCGGCGCCCGGGTGGTCGGTATCGCCGGCGGGCCCGAGAAGTGCCGGGCGGTCGTGGAGGACTTCGGCTTCGACGCGTGCATCGACTACAAGAACGACGACCTGATGGCCGCGCTCAAAGAGCACTGCCCGCGCCGCGTCGACGTCTACTTCGACAACGTCGGCGGCCCCATCCTCAACGCGGTGCTGGGCCGGCTCGCTTCCAGGGCGCGCGTGGTGCTCTGCGGTGTCATCTCCAGTTACCTCACCGGCGAGCACCCCGGACCGGCCAATTACGTGAACCTGTTGTCCAAAACCGCGTCCATGCAGGGTTTCAACGCGCTCGACCAGTGGGGCCGCTTCGACGAGGCGTTCGCCAATCTGCGCCAGTGGGAGTCCGAGGGGCGGCTGCGGCATCGCCAGACCATCTACGAGGGCATCGAGTCGTGCGTCGACGCCCTCAACGGCCTGTTCACCGGGGCCAACATCGGCAAGACACTGGTCAAGATCAGCGAGCCCGGCTGACCGTTCCGGCGCAGTGACGTCCAGGGCGTCCGCTAGCCACCGCGCGAAATGTCCACCCGCAGTGACCAGGAGCTACGCGAAACCGCCTCGCCAGAGTCCACGTAAGGCCAAGCGGGCTGCTATCTTCCTTGCCATGCCACAGATGGACCGCCGCCGCATGCTCATGCTGGCGGGATTCAGCGCACTGGCGGCCGCGACTGCGGCCCCGACAGCAAACGCCAGCCCGTCCCGGCCGGCCGCACCCGCCGGTCCCGCGCCGGTGCCGGCCGCGCCCGCGGCCGGGGCGACCGGTGGATTCATCTGGCACGACGAGTTCGACGGGCCGGCCGGTTCGGCCCCCGATCCCGGCAAGTGGGCGGTGTCCAACTTCCGCACGCCGATCCGCAACCCGGTCGGATTCGACCAGCCACAGTTCTGGGGGCAGTACCGCGACAGCCGCCAGAACGTGTTCCTGGACGGCAATTCCAACTTGGTGCTGCGCGCGACCCACGACGGCCACGGCGGCTACTTCGGCGGCCTGGTGCACGGCCTGTGGCGAGGCGGCGTAGGGACGACATGGGAAGCCCGGATTAAATTCAACTGCCTGGGACCCGGCATGTGGCCGGCGTGGTGGTTGTCCAACGACGACCCCGGCCGCAGTGGCGAGATCGACCTCATCGAGTGGTACGGCAACGGCACCTGGCCGTCGGGCACCACGGTGCACGCCAACCCGGATGGCACCGCGTTCGAGACCAACCCGATCGGCGTGGACGGCGGCTGGCATAACTGGCGCGTCAAGTGGGACGTCACCGGGATGTACTTCTGGGTCGACTACGCCGACGGCGCAGCGCCCTACTTCTCGGTCCCGGCCACCGGCATCGAGAACCTGGACGAGCCTTTCAAGGAATGGCCGTTCAACGACCCGGACTACACGGTGTTCCCGGTACTGAACCTGGCCGTGGGTGGCTCCGGCGGCGGCGACCCGGCCGCCGGCACCTACCCGCAGGACATGCTCGTCGACTGGGTGCGCGTCTTCTGACCTTCTGACGCGCTAGTTCGTCAGGTGCAGGTACCAGAGCCCGTCATCGCCCTGGCGGCAGTCCCAATGCGTGTACGCCCCGTCGTTGTGGGTGATTTCCACGTGTGGACCGTCAGCCTGACACGCCGCCAACGTCGCATAACTGCCCTCGACCTGCACCTCGTCGGCATTGGCCACGGCCACCGCGGTGGTGAACAACGCGGCGCCGGCCGTCAGAATCCCGGCAGCGAACATGGTCTTCATCTCCGAGCCCCCTTCCGAAATCGTTAATTGACGGGTTGCCCAATCCGGCGCAGGACGAAACTGTGACGGGCTCACGTTCGAACGTATGATCGAACGATGGGGCGGCTCGCGTCGATCGGCTACAACGGGCAGCCGCTCCGCGGGCCCTTCCGGCCGGTGCGTCCCCCCGTCCCGGTCCTGGTGGACCTGACGGTGCTGTTTCCGCGTGAGCCGCACCGCTCCGGCCGGTATCAGCCGAACGGGCTGCAGCTGCACAAGGTGGTGGAGGGCAAGCTGAGCTGCTGGGGGCTGTGCGAGCAGGGCGACTGGTGGGGTCTGGTGACCTACCCGGTGGAGTTCGGGGCCAGGCACAAGGCGGTGACGCACTGGGTGCCGGCCTGGACCCTGCGGCGAAAAGGTGAGCGGCCGTGAGGTTCTGCCATTGCCCCACCCGTAGGGTGGACACAATGAGCGAACGGCCGATACGACCGCTGCGTAGTGTCAAACAGATCACCAGGGGGTTGGGGGCTCTCGACCGTGAGCTGTTTGAGGCGGTTGCGGAGAGTCCGACCCCGTTGCTCGACAAGGCAATGCCGCCACTGACCCGGGCGGCCGACCACTCGAAGCTGTGGTTCGTCATCGCGGCGCTGTTGATCGCGTCGGGCAAGCACTCGGCGCAGCGCGGCGCCATTCGCGGAGTGGTGTCGCTGGGGGTCACCAGCCTGGTGACCAACCAGGTCGCCAAGCGCGTCCGCCGGCGGCCGCGTCCGCTCTACGATTCGGTGCCTCTGGTCCGGCGCGTCCGGCGTCGTCCGACGTCCAATTCGTTGCCGTCCGGTCATTCCGCCAGCGCCGCCGCGTTCGCCGTCGGGGTGGGGTTGGAGAACCCGACGCTGGGCTTCGGGCTGGCGTTGCTGGCCGGCCTGGTCGGGTTGTCCCGGGTGGCGGTCGGTGCGCATTACCCCGGCGACGTGGTGATCGGATTCGGCATCGGCTCCGGCATCGCTGTGCTGGGCAGCCGGCTGGTGCCGCCGATCGTCGAAACCGCGCTGCCGAAGACCGAACCGCTGCGCGCGGACGTTCCGGAGCGCCCCGACGGTTCCGGCGTGGTCCTGGTGGTCAACCCGGCCTCGAACAGCGGCAGCGGGGTCCGCGTCGCCGACGAGGTGCGGGGCCAGTTGCCCGCGGCGGAGATCGTCGAACTCGGATCCGATGACGACCCCGTGCAGGTGTTGCGCGACGCCGCCGAGCGCGCCGAGGTGCTCGCGGTCGGCGGGGGCGACGGAACGGTGGCAGCGGCCGCGGCGGTCGCGGCCAACGCCGGAGTGCCGCTGGCAGTTTTCCCGGGCGGAACCTTCAACCATTTCGCCAAGGACATCGGTTGTGACACCGTCGCCAAGACCATTGATGCGATACGGCGGGGCAGCGTCGCGTACGTCGACCTGATGTGCCTGAACGAAAGCCAGATGGTGGTCAACACCGCCAGCATCGGCGCGTACCCCGCGTTCGTCCAAGAGCGCGAGAAGTTGGAAAAGCGGATCGGCAAGCCACTGGCGGGCATGTACGCGATGTTGCACACGCTGCGCAACGGCCAGCCGGTACGCATCAGCTACGACAACAAGACGTTGCAGACGTCACTGATGTTCGTCGGCAATTCGCTCTATCTGCCAACGGGATTCGCGCCGTCCCGGCGCACCCGGATGGACGACGGCCTGATCGATGTGCGCATCCTGGAAACCGGTCGCCGACTGGCCAGGACCAGGATTCTGACAGCGCTGCTGCTGGGCCGGCTGGAACGCAGCCCGCTGTACCACGAGATGCAGGTTCCGGAGTTCACCTTCACCGCCGTCGACGGACCCACCGTCGTCGCCCATGACGGCGAGATCGGTGAGGAGTACGACAAAGCCACATTCGCCTCCATGTACCGGGCACTGCCGGTCTACCGCCCGCTTTCCCTCATTCGGTGAGGTCTCGCACCCGCGCATAGCGGTCACGCATGCCGGGTGCGTCCTGTCCCTCGTATGTGCGGGTGGCCGGCGGTGACCAGGCAGGCGGGTCCGGTGACCCGCTGAATGCCCATGCTGCCTGCCGCGCCGCGCCCAGTGCGACGTATTCGCCCGGGGTCGGGACCACCACGGGCATGCCAAATACGGTCGGCGCGATCTCGCGCACCGCGCGGGACTGCGCGCCGCCACCGATCAGCAGGATGCGGTGCACTCTCACGCCGTGCCTGGTGAGGTGGGCGAGGCCGTCAGCGAGTGCGCACAGCATGCCTTCCACCGCGGCCCGGGCCAGGTTGGCCGGCGTCGAATTCGACAGACGCAGACCATGCAGCGCGCCAGTTGTGTTGGGCCGGTTGGGCGTTCGCTCACCTTCCAGGTAGGGCACGAGTACCAGGCCCGCACTGCCCGGTGGCGCCGACAGGGCCAGCGCGGACAGCTCGTCGTGGCCCACGCTCAGCATTGTCGCCACCGCATCGAGCACCCGCGCGGCGTTGAGCGTGCACACCAGGGGAAGGTAGCGGCCGGTGCCGTCGGCGAAACCGGCCACGAATCCCTGCTCGTCGCGGACCGGGTCGGCGGCCACGGCACACACCACACCCGATGTTCCGATTGAGACGATGACGTCGCCCTCGGCGGCGCCCAGACCCAGCGCCGCGGCGGCGTTGTCGCCCAAACCCGCCCCGAAAACCGTTGCGCCGCCCAATGCCTCGGAGGGTCCGAGCACGCGCGGCAGAGCCGGACTGCGGCCCCGGAGCGCCAGCTCGAGGAGGTCGAGACGGTACCGATCGGTGCCGGCGTCGAAGTAACCGGTGCCGCTGGCATCGCTGCGGTCGGTGGTCAGCGCCGCAATGCCGGATTCACCGCGCAGCCGCCAGGTCAGCCAGTCGTGTGGCAGGCACACCGCCGCCGTGCGATCGGCATTCTGCGGTTCGTGGTCGGCGAGCCAGCGCAGTTTCGCGGCGGTGACCGCCGCCAGCGGCACCAGCCCGACGGCATGCGCCCACGCTCGCGGTCCGCCCAGCTCGTCGACCAGGGCGCGTGCCGTGTCGGCCGAGCGCACGTCGTTCCACAGCAGGGCGGGACGCACCACCGCACCGCCGGAGTCGAGGCACACCATGCCATGCTGCTGCGCACCGACCGCCACGGCGTCGACATCGGCGATACCGCCCGCGGCCGCGACGGCCTGCCGGGCAGCCGATTCCCAGGCGGCCGGGTCGATTTCGGTGCCGTCGGGGTGTGCGGCGCGACCCTGGCGGAGCACGGCACCGGTCTCGGCGTCACACACCAGGACCTTGCAGGACTGTGTCGAGGAGTCGATACCGGCGACCAGGGTCACGGCCGCAGCAGCTTCTCGACCGTCGCGCGGGCGCCCTCGCGGTGCAGCGAGTCCAGCGCCCACAGGTAGGGCTCGACGAAGCGGGGCTCCTCGAGCAGGTTGCCGAAGACGGAACGGTTGGCCAGGAACGCCGACGCGTCGGTGCGTTGCGAGCGGGCGATCGGAATCAGAGTGTCGGCCCGCGGATCCACCACGTCAATCGGGCGGCCTTGTTCGTCGAACCCCTCGGCGTACCGGGCCCAACTCGCAACGATGGCCGCGGAAAACCGCACCGGTCCGCCCGAGCGCAGGTTGTCGCGAACCACCGGCAGCAGCCACTTGGGAATGCGGTCCGAGGATTCGGCGCAGAGGCGGGCCAGCGTGTCGCGGACGTGGGCGTTGGCGAACCGGGGGAGCAGCCCGGCCTTGAACTCGTGCAGCCCGGGCACCGGTGTGAGTGTCGGCATCGCCTCGTAATCCATGTAGCACGTGAGTAATTCGATGAAGAGAGGGTCTTGCGCGGCATCGTGCACCAGCCGGTACCCGGCGAGGTAGGCGAAGTAACACAGGCCCTGGTGGCTGGCGTTGAGCAACCGCAGTTTCATCGCTTCGTACGGCGACACGTCATCGGTGAACGTGACGCCCGCCCGGTCCAGCGGCGGCCGCCCGTCGGCGAAATCGTCTTCGAGAGCCCACATGGCGAACGGCTCGGTGATCACCGGCCAGGCGTCGTCCACACCGAAATCCGTTGTCAAGCTGTCGATCACATCGGGTGTAGTGGCCGGTGTGATCCGGTCGACCATCGAGTTGGGAAACTTGGTGTTGTGGTCCATCCATTGCGCCAGTGCGGGATTGGACGCTTCGGCGTAGGCGGTGAAAGCCTGCCGGGCGATGTGGCCGTTGCCGACGATGTTGTCACAAGACACGATCGTCGGTGATTTCAAGCCCCGCAGGCGCCGGCGGTTCAGCGCCTCGGTGACCAGTGCGAAGACGTCACTCAGGGGTTCGTTGTAACCGCCCTCGGTAATGGTCAGCGTAATGATCCGGACGGCGCGATCGGCGAGCAACTCGATCACCGACTCCGGATCGTCTGGTGCATAACGGAAGTCGACAATGGAGCCGATCACCCGGGGCTCCCGGGTGCCATCCGGGTGTGCCAGGGTGAGGGTGTACAGATGATCCTGGTCGCGCAGCGCATCGCGCATCCGGCGGTCGCGGGGTAGCACACCGACCCCGCAGATGCCCCACTTGCGGGCGATCCCCTGGCTGAGCAGTCGGTCGACGTACATGGCCTGGTGCGCGCGGTGAAAGCCGCCGACGCCAAAATGCACTATCCCGGTTCTGATTCGGTTGCGATCGTATTCGGGTTTGGGTATCTGGAGGGTGTGCAGATTGCGGGCGTTGAGTTTCATGCCGGCAACTCGCTGCCGTGCCGGCGGTAGGCCGACGGAGGCCGGCCCCACGCGCTTCGGAACGCCCGGGTAAAGGAGCTGGCACTATCGAAGCCGACCCTGGTGGCGACCTGGAGCACGCTCAACTCCGAGTCGGCCAGCAGCGCTGCGGCCCGCATCAGGCGAGCTTGTTGGGTGTAGTCGCGCCAGGTCATCTGCAACTCGCGATGGCACAATCGCCGCAACGACCGGGGCGACATGCCCGCGGCCGCGGCGGCGTCGTCAATGGTGATCGACGCCAGCGCATTACGCGTGTGTTTGAGTGCCGCGCCGAGTTGCGGGTGAGTGGTCGTGGGCAGGCTGAACGGGCTCTGGGACCCCAGCAGCTCGGCCAGCAGTTCGGCGAAGCAGCGGAAGTAGGTATCGGCCAGCGGGTCGGACGAATCCCGGTCGATGGGCCACCGGCAGGCGTACATGATCATCTGCCGGATCAATGGCGAAACCATCACGATGCCCGCGCCCGAGTGGGCCGGCTGCAGGTGGATGGGATGCAGGAATATCGACACCGACCTCGCTCGGGTGTCGATCGTGCTGATGTGTCCCAGCCCGGCCGGGATCCAGGCGGCCTGCCGCTCGGACAACACGTAGGCACCGGCATCCGTCTCCACTTCCAGAACGCCCTGCACGACGTACTCCAGCTGGTGCAGGTCGTGCGCGTGGCGCGCCGTGGTCACCCGCTGGCCTTCGTAGACGAACGCGCCGGCCGTGCAGGTGCCGCCCTGGCGCATGTCGACCAGAGCAGGGGTGTCCGCGCAGGACAAGATTGTGGCCGTCTGTGCAGAGAAAGTCATGTTCCTCCGATGGTACGACTGAGTGTCATGTCAGCGCAGTCGTTTACGCCCGCGGCGGGTGACCCTAAGTACACCAAGTACTACGACACCGTCATCGCGTTATTGACCCGCGAAGACCGGTGGCGATCGGCGGTCATCGCGCGGCTCGAGTTGACGCAGGATGATGTCGTCGTCGATGTCGGTTGTGGCACAGCATCATTGGCGATAAGAATCAAACAGCAGCAGCCGGGCGCCCGAGTGATCGGGGTGGACCCCGACCCGCAGGTGCTGGCCATCGCGCGGGCCAAGGTGCGCCGGGCCGGGGTGCAGGTTGAGTTCGTCGAGGGCATGGGAGACCGCGCCGTCGAGTTTCTCGGACCGGGGATGGCCACCAAGGTGGTGTCCAGCCTGGTGCTGCATCAGTGCCCGGTGCCGATGAAGAAGGCGATGATCGGCAACATGTTCACACTGCTGCGCCCCGGCGGAGAACTTGTCATCGCCGACTACGGTCTGCAGCGCGACGCCCTGATGCGCTTGGGTTTCCGTATCGTGCAGTTCGTCGACGGCAAACGGGACACCCAGCCGAACGCGGACGGAATCCTGCCCGGGCTGATCGAACAGGCCGGCTTCGCCGATGTCGCCGAGGTGTCGGTGATCAGGACCGGCACCGGATCCATCTCCCTGTACCGGGCGACGCGACCGGTTTCGGGGGACGAGGCGAACCGATAATGTCAGGCCATGCACCACCCGCGGCCAGCGACGGCGCTGGCGATTTTGTGTTGTGTGCTCGTACTGGTTGCCGGTTGCCACGCCAAACCACCGGCGTCCGATTCGGACGCGCCGCCCGGTGCCGGTTCTTCATCTGGGAGCGCGCCGGTGCCGCCCGGATCGCTGTTCACCACGGCCGTACCGTGGAACGTCGACGTGTCCGGAGCCGCGAAGGCCGGCCGCTCGGATGCGATCATCCACGCGCTGAGCGCGGCGGGCGGCTGGGGGACGGGCGCGCTGCAGACCGACTTCTCCATCCCGATCTTCGTCGCCGACGGCAACACCCGCCGGATGCAGGTCGTCGGCACCGACGAATACTGTTATGACGGTCCGGATTGCGACGCCGTACCCGCTGAGATGCCGGTGCCGGCGAACGCCCACTTCGAAGGTTCTACCAACCTGAGCTGCGATACCACCGGCGCCACCGCAGGACAGGAAGACTGCCATCTGCTGGTCGTCGATCGCGGCCGGCACCAGCTCTACGAGATCTACCACGGCGGCCGGTCCGGTGAAGATCTCACGGCGCAAGGTTTTTTCACGTGGGATCTCACCCGGAAATACCCTGACACCTTGCGCGGAGACCAGTGCACGAGCGCGGACGCGGCCGGGTTCCCGATTGCCGCGATGACGCCCACCGCCGACGAAGTCGCTTCTGGTGCAATCAATCACGCGATTCGCTTCATCCTCCCCAATGACCGGATGAAGGCCGGCGTCTACGTCCGGCCCGCAACGCACGCGGGTGGGCCGACCAGCACGGATCCGAATGCACCGCCCTACGGCGTGCGGTTCCGGCTTCGCGCCGACTTCGACGACTCGCACTTCTCCAAATCCGAGCGGGTGGTCATCGCCGCGCTGAAGAAGTACGGAATGCTGCTCGCCGACGGCGGTCAGGTGCCACTCACGTTTGCCGACGACCGGACGAGCGGCAAGAAGTGGTCCGAACTGGGCATCACCGCGCAGTCTTTCAACGGTATCGGCGTCGACCAGTTCGAAGTGGTCAACCTCGGCGATGAGGTCAAGCTGACCTACGATTGCGTCCGCAATGAGTGAGGCTGAACCTAGGCCTTGGCGAGGGTGAACTGCGCGACGTCGGTGTAGCCCTCGCGGAACAGGTCGGCACAACCGGTCAGATACTTCATGTAGCGGTCGTAAACCTCTTGGGACTGAACGGCGATCGCCTCGTCGCGGTGGGCTTCCAGCGTGGCGGCCCACGTATCGAGGGTGCGTGCGTAGTGCGGGCGCAGCTGCTGAACCCGGGTGAGGGAGAAGCCGGCGCGCTCGGCCTGCTCCTTGACGACTTTAGCGGGCGGAAGGTCGCCGCCCGGGAAGATCTCCTCCATGATGAACTTCATGAACCGCAGCTTGGTCATGGTGATGGGCAACCCGCGGTCGGCGAATTCCTCCTCGCTGGGCTGGATGATCGTGTGCAGCAGCATCACGCCGTCCGCCGGCAGTGCCTGGTAAGCCATCGCGAAGAAGTCGGGGTAACGGTCACGCCCGAAGTGTTCGAACGCACCGATGGAGACAATGCGGTCGACCTTCTCGTCGAACTGTTCCCAGCCCTGTAGCAATACCCGCTTGCTGCGCGGGCTGGGGTGCTCGTCGAGGCGTCGTTGGGTGTGCGCCTGCTGGTTGCGGCTAAGCGTCAGGCCGATCACATTCACGTCGTACTGCTCGAGCGCCCGAATGATCGTGGTGCCCCAGCCGCATCCGATGTCGAGCAGCGTCATGCCGGGCTGCAGCCCCAGCTTGCCCAGGGACAGGTCGACCTTGGCGATCTGGGCCTCTTCGAGCGACATGTCCTCGCGCTCGAAGTACGCGCAACTGTAGGTCCGGGTGGGGTCAAGAAAAATTCTGAAGAATTCGTCGGAGAGGTCGTAATGCGCCTGTACGTCCTCGAAATGTGGCTCTAAAGTTTCGGATTTATTCTGGTCCTCGGGCATGCCTGCAACTCCCCACTCGACTCCTGTCGAGCGTACCGTCGCGAGATCGCAGCCCGATTGACCTGCACCACCCTAGTCGATCGGGAAGCGCCCCGCCGCCACGCGAGGCGCGGACGCCTGTCGCGGTGCGTAGTGGTGCATCATGACGCGCGGGCCGCGCGGGGCCGCCGGGTCGGGCACCACCTGCAGCCTGAGCATGCGACCGCCGATCTGAAGGCAGGCGCCGGGCCGCCAGGTTGTCTGCTCCCACGGGGCGATCCTGCTCCAACCGTAATCCGCCGGCTCGCGCAGGAAGACGCCGTTGGTAGAGCCGCGGTCCACGATGACGACGTGCCCATTGACGAGGCGGACTTCGACGTGCGCCCGCGACAGCAACCCCGCGGGGTCGTCGATGCTGACGGGGCGAAGTCCGTACCGTGCGGCATCCGATCCGCGGGGGTCCCGACCGATGACGCAGTCGCGGTCAATCTCGAAACGAGAGTCGTCCTCCAGAACGGCCCACCGCTTGGGTTGCGGGGACGTAACCGCCGGTGTGGACGGGCGGGGAGTCGACGCCGACCACAGGATGGCGCCGTCGCCGGGCACGGTGCCACTGGTGAGCCGGTAGACACCGTTTGCCCCGATACCGGCCCGCGGCCGCTGACCCAGTTCGTCGACGGTGATCGTCGCGGCCACCGCCGGCATCGGCACGGAGTAGTGCACCAGGCGACCGCGGCCGTGCAGCAGCGTCCGCCCGTCGCCGTCGTCGAGTGCGACCGTCACGCTGCCGCACAGCAGTATCTCCAGGCCGGCCGAGGTGGGCGTGAGGATGCCGACATCGACCAGGGTGTGCGTCCAGGGCTGACGGGACAGCTTGGCAAAGGCGCTGATGAGTTTCTGCGGGTCGGTGCGCCGAACCATCTCGGACAGGGCCGACAGCTGCTGCGCGGCGACGGAGTGCTCCGAAAGCGGCGTCCGCTCGCGGTGGGCCACCACGATGACGGTGCCGTTGACGTTGGCCACCAGGTGCGCACCGGGGATGATCTCGACGTCTGTCGACGGCGTGCTCGACGGCGTGGCAGGGACGTATTCCCGGGCCGCGTGCAGGGCGGCGGCCACCGCGGTGTCTTCGGCGGGTGCCGGGGTCTCGGCCTGCGGCGTCGGCTCCTCAGCGGGTGTTTCGCTGATGCCGATGCGGGAGTGCAACCAGCGCAACGGCTTTGGCGCCCACCAGTTGAGGTCACCGGCGACCCGAAGAAATGCCGGCACCACGACGCCGCGGATGATCGTCGCGTCGATGACGACGGCCAGCGCCGTGCCGATGCCGAACATCTTCATGAACGACAGCCCATTGGCGAAGGAGATCAGCGTGATCGTCAACAGCAGTGCGGCGCTGGTCACGATCCGGCCCACCCGGCCCAGCCCGATCACGGTGGACGCGTCGTTCGACAAGCCGGAATCGCGGGCTTCCTTGATCCGGCTCAGCAGAAAGATCTCGTAGTCGACAGACAGGCTGAACGCGATAGCGCAGAGCAAGACCACCATGGACGGGTTCAGCGGCGCGGGCGTGAAGCCCAGCAGCCCGGCCAGGTGGCCTTCCTGGAAGATCCAGACCAGCACGCCGAGCACCGCGCTGAGCACCAGCAGGTTCAGTAGCAGCGCCTTCACCGGCACCACCACGCTGCCGGTGAACAGGAACAGCAGGATGAAGGTGGCGACCGCGATCAGCGCAATGGCCAACGGAAGCCGGTCGGCGATCGCGGCGCGGCTGTCGATCAGTGTGGCCGTCGGACCTCCCACTTCAACCTGGTGGCCGCTGATCTTGGCGCGGATATCCCGGACCAGGTGCTGGGCCTGGTCCGAGTCCGCCTGCACTGACAGGTAGACGAAGGCGTAGCCGGCCCCGGCCGCCGCGGGCGCAGGACCGACCGGCTGGCCATGCTCGTAGCGGCCGACGGGGCCGTTGACCAGGACGACACCGTCCATGCCCGACACGTCGGCGGCCAGCTTGGCGAGCACGCCGGCGTCGTTGCGGGTCACCAGGGTGATCGCCTGCGAGGGGTCAAGTTGGAAGTCGTGCTGCAGCGACTCGGCCACCAGTCGCGCGCTGGAGTCCGTCGGCAGCGCCCTTTCGTCGGGGGTGGCGTACTGGGCGTGCAGGAACGGCATACCCAGGCCCAACAGGACCGCCACCACCGGCACCGCGTACAGCAGCGGCCGGCGGGTGACCACTTCGGCGAAACGTCGCCAGAACAGTGAGTCCGCCGAAAGCGGCACCTTGCGCCGGATGATGGCGAGTGAGTCGACGCGCTTGCCCAGAAGTGCCAGCAGCGCGGGCAGCACCACGATGGCGCTGAATGCTGACAGCAGGACGGTGGCGGTGGCCGCCATCCCGACCGACCGCAGGAAGTAGGTGGGGAACACCAGCAGGCTGGTCATCGCCAGCGTGACCGTCGCCGCGCTGAACAGGATGGTGCGTCCCGCGGTGCTGACGGTGGCGACGATGGCCTGGTGGTGGCCCTTCCCGTTGGCGCATTCCTCGCGGAACCGGGACACCATCAGCAGGCCGAAGTCGATCGACAGTCCCAGGCCGAACGCGGTCGTGACCGTCAGGGCATGTACCGACACGTCGGTGATCGTCGTCATGAGCAGCAGCACCGACAGGGTTGAGACGATCGAGACGACTCCCACCACCACCGGCAGCGCCGCGGCGATGAGACCGCCGAACACCACTACCAGCACGGCCAGCGAGATGGGCACCGCGATGCTCTCGCTGGTCTTGAGGTCGTGTTTGACCTTGTCCCGGATCTCCTGCTGCACGCCCAGGGATCCGCCGGCCCGCACGGTGACGTTCGGGTCGGTGGGCAGGCTCGCGATGATCCGCTTGGCCGTCTCGGCGGCCTCGTCCGCGGTGCCGCCAACGTGGACGAGAATCAGACCGGAGCGGCCGTCCTTGCTGCGCAGATCGCCGGCTCCCTCGTCGCCGAAGGCCCTGGTGACCTTTGCCTTCGGCTCGGCCGCGATCAGCCGAAGCACCCGATCCCGCACCGGGGCGACATCGGGCGCCTCGACGGTGCCCTCGCGGGGGAGCAGCTGAATGACCAGGTTCGAGGTGGTGCCGAAATGCTGGTCCAGGAACTCCTCGGCCTGGGACGACTCCGCCGCCGGGTCGGTGTTTCCGCCGGTGCCGAGCTTGTCGGACACCGAGCCGCCGAGGATGACGCTGATCCCGAGCAGGACCAGGACCGCCGCCAGCACCGCCTTGGGACGCCGCACGGTGAAGGTGGCCAAGTGCCTCAACATGTGGTTCGCCTTTCCCCCGGAACCGCGGTGATGTTAGAAGTTTTTCGCGCCTGGCTTGGCGCTTTCTAAAGGCGTCCGGCCTTCAGGTGCGCGGTTCGCCGGCCAGCCACAGGCGCACCAGGCAGCGCCGCGCCGCCGCCTCGGGGGCGTCGACAAAGCTGCGCCGGTTGTGCAGTGTCGTGTGGTTGTCGGCGAAGAAGACGTCGCCCGGATTGAGAGTGAACTCGACGTGGTGCGCGGGCGCACCGACGCCCTGCTCAGGCGGTGACGGGGACCAGTTGCGGGTGGAGCGGGGCCGCCTCGGTGCCCCGCGGCGTGAAGCGGATGAACAGCCGCGCCACCAACGGTGCCGCGACCAGCATCAGCACTACCCGGATGACCTGGGACGCCATCACGAACGTCACGTTCGAACCCGAGCCCGCCGCGGTGCCCAGCACCGCGTACACACCGCCCGGGCTGGTCGCCAGGTACCCGTCGAGCATGCTGAGCCCGGCCGAGTGAGCAAGTACCACCCCCAGGCCCGCCGCGGCCACGTTCAGCACCATGATCAACGCGAACGCGCCGGGCAGGATCCGCCGAATCGCACGGAGCGAGTCGCGGTCCAAGGCCATCACGGTCTGTAAGACGATCAGCACGATTCCGGCCTGGAAGAGCGGCATGGGAATCGTGAGCCCGTTGACCATCCCGGCGAATTCCAGACCCATGGTGATCACCATCGGGCCGATCAGCCCGCCACCGGGCAGCCGCAGCCGGCGTCCGGCCACCGCGCCCAGCAGCACGATCGCCGCGATCAGGGGAAGCGTGAGATACCAAGGCAGCGATGCCTTTTCGCTGACGTGCGCGCCCTGGGCGGGTGTGCTGTGATAGAAGGCGGTGGCGACGATGGGCATGGCGGCCGTGATCATTGCCACGCGCAGGTACTGGACGGCCGCGACCACGCGATCGTCACCGCCGAGTTCGCGGGCGATGGCGACCAGGCCGGCCGAACCGCCGGCCACCAGCGCGAGGCCACCGGTCAGCGGCGTGATGTCACGGTGCAGGCCCAGGAGCGCACCGCCCGCAACGCTCAGGACTAGGGTGCTGACGGCGACCGCGATGACGATCGGCCAGTGCGAGCCCAGCGCGGCGAACGAGATGTCGCGGACCATCAGCCCGGTGTACACGCCGAGCACGCCCTGAGCGGCCACGCCGATTCCCGGTACGGTTTTGGGTGCATACCGCGCCATCGACCAGGCGAAGGCCCCGCAGGCAACGGCCACGATGAGAAGGTCAATCGGGTTCATGGTGCAGAGGGTTCAACAGGCGCCTTGGCAGATTCTTGAAACCCAGGACAGGCGAAGTTCGCCTTAGTCCTCGTCGAGGTATGCGTCGGCCCAGGCACCGATGATGCGGGCGGCCCGGCGAGCCTGCCCCCGCGCGGTGAGCAGGTGATCGGAGCCCTCCAGGGAGACGAAGCTGCGGGGATGGCGGGCCAGGCGGAAAATCTCGGTCGCATTCTGGATGCCGACCGTGTTGTCGGTGGGCGAGTGCAGGATCAGCAGCGGCAAGCGCAGACTCTTGATCTTGTCGCGCAGATGAGCGGCGCGGACATCCTCGACGAACGCCCGCTTCAGGGTCAGCGTCCGGCCACCGACCATCCACTCCGCGCTGCCCTCGGACAGGCAGCGGTCGACCACTGCGTCGTAATGCTTTTCGACGTGACTCGGGTCGATCGGGGCGGCCACCGTGACGACCGACCGCACCCCACGTGACTGCCGGGCGGCGGCGAGTGCGGCCGCGCCGCCCCACGAGTGCCCGACCAATATGTCGGCCGCGGTGCCGCGGTCGGCCATGAACTCACATGCCTTGATGATGTCGTTGACCTTGACGGTGAACGACCCGTCGCCCCAATCCCCTTCCGATCCACTGAGACCGAGCGCGTCGAAGCGCAGCATGCCGATCCCGTCTGCGGCCAGCTGCTTGCAGATCCGGGCAGCCGCCGGCGATTCCTTCCCAAGGGTGAAGCCGTGCGCGAACACCCCCCAACCGCGCACCGCACCGTCGGGCACGTCGATGATTCCGGCCAGGTTCGGGCCCGTCGAACTCTGGAACGTGACACGCTCGCCCATGCTGGAGATCTAACACGGCGGCAGCCGGGACGGCTCGGCGCGTTGTCGGCGAAATCCGTAGCATCGCTGCATGAGGCTTGTCGCGATGATGCCAGGCGCGCATTTTGCCCTCAGCCTGGCGATTGCCATTCTGCTCGTTTCCGGATTGTCGATCGGTCCGGCGCCGTTGCTTTCGACAGCGTCGGCGGGCTGCCCCGACGCCGAGGTGGTCTTCGCCCGGGGCCGGGAGGAACCACCCGGCGTCGGCGCGGTCGGCGATGCCCTGGTCAACTCGCTGCGGAGCAAGACGCGTATGTCGGTCGGTGTCTACGGGGTCAACTACCCGGCCAACATCAGCACCGGCACCGGCGCCAACGACATGAGCGCCCACGTGCAGTCGATGGCCAGGGACTGCCCGAACACGCGCCTGGTGCTCGGCGGCTACTCGCTTGGCGCCGAGGTGGCCGACCTGGTGACTGGTGGCCGCCCGCTGTTCGGGTTCACCAACGTGCTGCCACCCGGTGTGGACCAGCATGTCGCGGCTGTCGCCTTGTTCGGTAACGGCACCCGGGGACTGTCCCCGGCGTTTGCCGGAAAGACGATCGACCAGTGCGCGCCAGGAGATCCGATCTGCGGCAGGGGCACGAACTGGCCGTCGCATCTGCAGCCGTCCTATATCGACTCCGGACTAGTGGACCAGGCTGCCAGCTTTGTGGCCGGCAAGTTGTAGCGCCGGGACGGATTCTCAGCTAATACCTAAGTTCTGAGTACGGTGGCGCATCCGATGCGGTGATATTTTGGATCTGCGAGCGTCCCGGAATTCTGGCTGAATCCGGGGCTTGCCAGCTAACGCATTTGGAGAAGAAGTGGACATCGTACTCGGGCTATCGATGACACCCGCAGCGGTTCGTATGGTGCTGGTCGAAGGGCAGAACGCCGATGGCGTCACCATCGAGGAGCGACAGGTAGCGGTCGACGACGCTATTGGATCAGCAACCGACCACCTGGTCACGACGGTGCGAGATGTCCGGGCGGCCGCGGCCGCGGGTGGCAACCGCGTGAGTTCGATCGGCGTCACCTGGACCGACGGGTTAGGTGCTTGCGTGGTGAGCGAGGCACTGGCTGCGTGCGACGCCGACAACGTCACACCCATTTCGCCGTTCGTCGCGGCGACAACCTTGGCGCAGGCGGTCGCAGTGGCGATGGGCTATGAGCGGATAGCCATGCTTTTCGCCGATGCCGAGAGCGTCAGCATGGCCATCGTGGAGGCCGCCGACGCGGCGATCGCCGAAATCCGCGATGAACCGCTCGACAGCGTCGATGCCCTGAGTGCGGTGCGAATACTGGGCGGGTGGGTCGAGGCGCTCAGCTCACGGCCGGGCGGCGTCTTCGTCATCGGCTCCGGGATGGACATCTGTGGGTTTGACATCGTCACGATCAAGCGGGAACTCGAAACGGTGACATCGTTGGCGGTGAACGGGCCGGAAGAGCCGGACACGGCGCTGGCCCGGGGCGCGGCGCTGGCGTCTGCGAATGCGTCGCTGCACGTCCTGTCTACCGATGCCTTCGCCTACGCGCGAGTTGCCGACCCCGTGGAAACGGGTCCTGACGCGGTGACCCTGAGTCGCTTCGACGTTCCCACTGTCCCCGCCGATGCTCAACACATCGAGGGCTTCGCGCACAACCTCTCCCCCGATGGGGACACCGACGTACTGACGACGACGGCGATCGCAACGGCCGAAGAAACCGGTCTCAACGAGACGCTGCAGCAGCGCAGGCCGGTGTTGCTGGTGGGCAGTGTTGGAGCGGTAACGCTGATCACCGGCATTGTGGCGCTTGAAGTTTCGCTTGCGCTGGGGATTCGTCCGGCGGCGGTGGGCCTGCAGCACATCCCTGGGCAGGGCCGCATCATGCCGGCCCCGCTGATGCAACTTGCCCCCCTGGCGGTCGCGGCGGCACCCCGACCGGTAGCGATGCGCCCATCGGGGCCCCCGGCGCAGCTACCACCCTCGGACGGATCGATTCCATTGCCCCACGCGGTGGTACCCGGCGACGGACCGGGAGCGATTCCCGCTCTTGTTGCCCTGCCGGCCTTGATGCCGAACCCCGTGCCGCCGCGGGCGCCGGATGCCGCCTACCCGAATTACCCGATACTGCTGCCGCTGCCGGTTGCGTCGCCTCCGACCGCTGCGCCGAGCGTCCAGCAGCCGTCCGTTTCGGTGACGCAGCCCCCGACGTCGCAGCCGGTGACCTCGGTGCCGGTGACCTCGGCGCCGCCGCCGACGGTTCCGGTGACGCAGCCCCCGACGTCGCAGCCGGTGACCTCGGTGCCGGTGACCTCGGCGCCGGTGACGACGGTTCCGGTGACGCAGCCCCCGACGTCGCAGCCGGTGACCTCGGTGCCGGCGACCTCGGCGCCGCCGACGGTTCCCGTGACGCAACCGCCGGTGTCCCAGCCGCCGACCACGGTTGCCGTGACGCAGCCGCCGACATACGTTCCCGTCTCGCAGCCGCCCAGGCCCGTTCCCGTGGCGCCGCAACCAGTTCCGGCCTCCGAACCTCAACTGCCAGTTAGTCTTCCGGCCCCCGAGGGTCCGGTGATTCCAGGACAGGAGACCCCAACGGTTCGCGGTCCGGCCCTCGAGGTTCCGACGGTTCCTGCCTCGCCGGGCATCGTCGTACCGGCTCAGGATGTGCCGCCGGTGACACCTCAGTTGCCGGGTTCGCTGAACGCGCCTGCGTCAGAGCCAGCGCCCTCCACCGGCGGAGGCGGGGCGCCGTTCGGCGGGAGTGGGGGACCGCTCGGCGGAGGTGGTGCTGGAACCGCCGGAGTCGGACCGTCGGCTGGAGGCGGCGGCTCCACCGGGGGCGGCTCGCTAGGCGGCGGCGCCACCGGGGGCGGCGGTAGCTCCATCGGCGGCAGCAGCTCGATCGGCGGCGGCAGCAGCTCGATCGGCGGCGGCAGTTCCACCGGAGGCGGCGGCAGTTCCACCGGAGGCGGCAGCAGCTCCATCGGCGGCGGCAGCTCCGGCAGCAGTGGCGGCAGTTCCGGTGGCGGCAGAAGGTAGCCACACCGGCAACCCTCGGCCGAGCCGGGCTTGAACCGCGATGTGGCCGCCGGCGGCGCGATGCGGGGCCCTGCACTTGAATTCATGTATCCGCCTGTGGCGCAACGTGAATCGGGCGGCTAGCATCCCCGCCTGTGTCCTCAAAGGGAAGTTGGCCGAACTTTGTCAAAGGCATCTCCGCGGCCGGAGTTGATGAGCTGCGTTCCATCGCAGGTAATTTCGCGGACTGGCAGCTTTCGGCCCCGATAGACACGTCTTTATCCAGCTCGGAGGAGCTGGCCGCCGACTATCTGTCGAAGCTGAAGTATCCCCACCACATCTTCGATGAGCTCTCCTGCGATACGCAGGACCGTGTCGCTGTTGCCGTGGGTTGTCCGCCGCAAGCACAGTGGCAGCAGCCGCCCGTCCCTCCTGGAACGCCGTCATACGCCGAACCGAGCTGGGAGAAAGACGTCTTCGACGTGCTGTTCACACAGCTACCCCCGGAACCGCCGAAACCGCGGCCGGTATCTCAGCGCGCCTCGGTCGCCGGCCAGTGGCCTGAATTCATCGACGATGGGCTGAACGATGGTGCGCCGTGCCGGCGCCTGAGTGCGGAGTTGGCGGCAGCCCTGGGTTCTGACTGGTCTCCGGTTCCCGATGCGGGCGACAATGTGGTCCGCGTCCGCTTCGAGCCCGGCGACCTGATCTTCGTCGTGATACCTGGCGGGCGCATGACGATGGGGATGACCGAAGACGAACTGGCCCAACTAGGCGAACTCGGTGACGAAGTTGCCGAAAGCGTGCAATTCTTCGCGGCGTCGTGGGCTCCGGCTCACGAAGTGGAGGTCGAGCCCTTCCTCTGCGCCGAGACGCCCCTGTTGCAGCGGCATGCGGCGATCTGGTCGATCGAGGGCGACGCCGCCAATTCCCATCGGGTGCTGCGGCAGAGCAGCTGGGAGGCGGCAAAGACAGTGTCGGCAACCGGTTTGCGATTGCTTTCCGAGGCCGAGTGGGAATGGATCGCGCGCGCCGGGGCCCGGCAGTCGTGGATCTGCGGCGACGAGCCGCCCGAGGAGTGGACGGAGCGCGTCGTCGACGGTGAGCCGGACCAGGCCCGTACTCCATTCGGCACCTCAGCCCCGGGCTGGGGGGAGTGGGTGGACGACGGTTGGCACGACGACTACGTCGGTGCACCCTCCAACTCCTGTGCGTGGGAGCCGACGAATAGGCCGGGCGTGGTGCGCGGTGGTGCCTTCGCCTGCTGGCCGTGGCAGGGCGGCGGTGAAGCGGTGTTGCTTCATGCCGCTTCCCGTGACCGGGGCTTGGGCGAGTCCATTCATGCGGTGCGGCTGGCGACAGACTTGCCGCCCCGATGACCACGAGGACGACCGACGCCGGGAGCGCGAAGTTGCCAGTCGGGCTTGACGGCCTCACGGCCGGGGTGCAATGTGGTGTGATACACGTCATATGACCACTGGTCACACCGGGGAGAGGGGTCGCACTCATGACCACCAGGGACAAGTACACCGAAGTCCCCACGCCGTACTCGTGGGAGGTTCCGAGCGCCGGTAACGCGCGCTTCACCTGGGAGTACGACGAAGGCCGCGCCCGGCTCCTGTCCCTGTATCAGAAGGGGAAGGACAAGCAGTGGGACGCTCAGCTGCGTATCGACTGGGCGCAAGACGTCGACCCGTACAACCCGGTCGGGCTGCCCGACGAATTCCATCCGCTGTTCGGCAGTCCGATGTGGGATGCCGCAGACGAAGCCCGTCGCGCCGAGATGCGCCAGCACTTCCAGGCCTGGCAGTTCTCCCAGTTCCTGCACGGCGAGCAGGGTGCGATGGTGTGCGCGGCCAAGATCGTCGAGGTGGTTCCTGACCTGGACGCGAAATTCTACGCGGCCACCCAGACGATGGACGAGGCTCGGCACGTCGAAGCGTTCTCGCGGTTCCTGCAGGAAAAGGTCGACCTGGTCTACCCGATCAACAAGAACCTGACCGCGCTGCTGGACGACACCTTGCGTGACTCGCGTTGGGACATGCCCTACCTGGGCATGCAGGTCCTCATTGAGGGCCTCGCACTCGCTGCCTTCGGGGTGCTGAGGGACATGGCGGCACCGGACTCGCTGGCCAAGCAGGTCTTGGCCTACGTCATGCAGGACGAGGCCCGGCACGTCGCATTCGGCCGAATCTCGCTGAAGGACTACTACGCCGCTCTGACCGACGCCGAGCGGGACGAGCGGGAAGAGTTCGTCGTCGACGCCTGCTATTTGATGCGCGACCGGTTCCGCGGTGAAGAGGTTTTCGAGACCCTCGGCATGAACGTCCAAGAGTGTGCCGAATGGGTCGACAAGTCGCCGCTGATGATCCAGTTCCGTTCGCACCTGTTCAGCCGCATCGTCCCGATCGTCAAGGACATCGGGCTGTGGGGCGACAAGGTGCAAAAGGCCTTCCGCGACATGGGTGTTCACGACATGGCCAGCTTCGACATCGAGGCGCTGATGAAGGCCGACGAAGATCAGGCCGAGGCGCTGGACAAGGCTCACGCCGAGATGGCCGAGCGGGCGATCGAGGTGGACCAGGTGATCGCGGCGGGCGCAAGCTGATCAGCTCAGCGCGCGCCGCAGCTGCGTGTAGGCAGCTACCAGAGCGTCGAGGCTGAACGCCCGATTCAGCCCGCTCGGATTGGGCAGGATCCACACCGTCGCATCCGCAAATCGTTCGGGATATGGGCCCCAGGCGAGCCCGGGATCGTCCATCATCGCCGAGAAGCCCCGCTTGCCCAGGAACGCGATAACCCGCGGTGCGCATCGGCGCATCTTCGCCTCGAAGTCCGGACGCGCCTGCCGGAATTCGTGCCGTGAGATCTCATCGGCGCGTTTCGTTGCCCGTGTGACCACAGCCGTTATGCCACAGCCATATTCGAGCAACCGGTGTTCGTCCTGCGGTTGCAGACGCACGTCGGTGAAGCCGGCGAGGTGCAACACCGGCCAGAAGCGATTGCTGCGGTTGGAGAAGTTGTGGCCGTCAGCCACGGCGGTGCAGGCGGGATTGATTCCACAGAAGATGACGTCGAGGCCGCGGGCCAGGACGTCAGAATCGAAGCCGGTCAATAGTTGTCCTTCGGTGCCGACTGTTCCCGCTTTAGGCTCGGCGGATGAGCGGCCACGCGTGGATGGAGACCATCCTTCTGCTGGGTCTGCTGGCTGTGGGCGCGGTCATCTTCTATTACGGTCACTCCGATTTTGCGTCTAAACGCAACACCCGGATACGCAAGGTGAGAGCGCAACCGCACCGGACGCCCGGCGTGCACCTCGGCCCCGAGGGAACCGTGCCGTTCGATAGTTTGGATCTGCCCTGCTCCTGGGTGTTCCAAGAGGTCAGACATCAGGTCAGTCATCTGTTTCCTCGCCACCCGGACTTCTCCAAGAGGGTTTTGATTTTCGGAGACCCGCAGGCGATGCAGCACCTCTTCACCGACGCCGTGGTTCGCGCAGTCTCGCATTACCCGAACATATGCATCGAGGGTTGGGGCGATCAGATGGTGGTCTACGAGGTGCAGAAAAGGGTCAGCCCGCAAAGCATTCCGGGATTTCTCAATGAAGCCATGTGGCTGATGCAGCACTTTCGCACTGAGCATCCACCGTTGCAGTACCGCTGACGCACGTCATCCCACTGTTTGCGCCGCAGTGCTCTGAGCGGCGTCGGGCGCAAAGAACCCGAGTAACGCGTCGGCGATCTGCGCTCGAATTGGGGCCCCGGATACGACCACGTCGACCATGGACAGTGACAAGTGCGTGTGCCCCCTGGCTCGCACATGCTGCGTCGGAACCCCCGCTGCGGCAAGTGCTTCCGCGTACGCGTCCCCTTCATCGCGCAGCGGGTCGAACTCCGCTGAGACGACGATTGCCGGTGGCAGCCCGGACAGGTCCGGAGTGCGCAGCGGCGCGACCCTGGGGTCATCCCGAACGTCTGGGTCGGCGTAGTGGTCGAAGAACCATCGCATCAACGGCGCGGTGAGACCGTAGCCGTCGGCGTTCTCCATGTAGGAGCCCCGCGTTTGGTCGGCATCGACAACGGGTGTGATCAGCGCCTGACCGACTATCGTCGGCCAGCCCGTGTCCCGGGCCAACCGGCAGATGACGGTGGCGATGCCGGCGCCGGCGCTCCACCCGCACACGGCCAGGCGTCCGGGAATGCCGCCGAGTTCCTCGGCGTGCTCGGCGACCCAACGCACTGCCGCCCAGCCGTCGTCGAGTGCGGCCGGGAACCGGTGCTCGGGCGCGTGCCGGTAGTTCACCGACACGATCAGGGCGCCGGTGCGCACACACAGATCCCGGCACAGCGGGTCGTCGGAGGTGTGGTCACCCAGAACCCAACCCCCGCCGTGGAAATAGACGACGACCGGATGCGGGCCCAGGCTCGCGGGTCGATAAAGCCGGTAGGCCAGGGACCCCGCGGCGCCGGGCAGGGTTCCGTCGACGACTTCGCCGACGTCCGGGCCCGGCGGCCGTGCGAGGTTCATCTCGTCCATGAAGGCGCGCGCCTGCTCGTGCGGCAGCGACTCCAACGGCGGCAGGTCCAGCAGTGCCATCTGGTCGAGAACCATCTGGACGTCTGGCTGCAGACGGCGCACCACGCCGTCGTTGCACTGTGGACCGGCAGGTCCGGATAACGCGAAGCCCAGGTAGTCGCGGGCCACGACCTCCTCGCACGCCACCCGGTAGAAGTCGACGCCGGCGGCGTAGGCCATGAACGTGCGCGGCTTGCCCGGTATGTTGGCGCCGACGTACCACGAGTTCGCCTGCGGGAAAAGGGTTATCGAGGCGGCATCGTCAACGTGCTGCATCCAGCCGGCCTCGGCGAGCTTAGTGGGCTCGATCCGGTCGAAGCCGTGGTCGCGCAGATAGGTCAGGGTGTCGGCAACGAAGTCAATGTGTTGCTCAATGGACACCGCCATGTTCGACAGCACCGAGGGGCTCTGCGGGCCGGCAATCAGAAACAGGTTGGGGAAACCTTCGGTCATCAAGCCGAGGTAGGTCACTGGTCCGTGCGACCACTTGTCCTTCAATGCCAATCCACCGCGGCCCACGATGTCGATCGCCGCGACGGCACCGGTGATTGCGTCGAATCCGGTGGCGAAGACAAGCGCGTCGAACTCGAAAGATTCTCCGGCCGTGTCGATCCCGGAACGAGTCACGCCCAGCAACGGCTGGTCCTGCAGATTCACCAGTCGCACGTGGGGCAGGTTGAAGGTGGCGTAGTAGTTGGTGTCCAGGCACAGCCGCTTGGCGCCGACGGGATAGGTGGTGGGGCACAGCGCCTCGGCCGTCTTGGGATCGTGCACGATGCCACGGATCTTGCCGTGGATGAAGTCGGCAAAGTCCTTGTTGGCCAACGGGTTACTCATCACGTCGGCGTAGAGGTTGAGCACCTCCAGCAGTTCGCCCCGTTGCCAGGCTCGTTCGTAGCGCTGCCGGCGTTCCTCGGCAGACACCGAGAAGGCCGGGGTGATGGTGCGCTCGACGGGCACGCCACCGAAGGAGTATTTCGCCGCCTGTCGGTAGGCCGTTTCGTCGACCATCTGCGCCAGCTTGTCCGGCGCAACGGGACCGTTCTGGGCGGGGATCGAAAAGCACGGCGTGCGTTGAAAGACCACCACTTGCTCCGCCTGCGCGGCGATCAGCGGAATCGATTGAATCCCTGAGGATCCGGTTCCGACGACGCCGACCCGCTTGCCGGTGAAGTCGACGGGCTCATGCGGCCACCTGCTGGTGAAATACGTCTCGCCGGTGAAGTTTTCGACACCGGGGATATCCAGCTCCTTGGGTACCGACAGGCAACCGGTCGCCATGACGAGGTAGCGGCAGCTGATCTCTTCGCCGCGATCGGTGCTCACGCGGTAACCCGACGAGGTGTCGTCCCAATGCGCACCGGTGACCCGGGTGCCGAACTGGATGTCGCGACGGAGGTCGTGCTTGTCGGCAACGTGATTCAGATACCGCAGGATCTCGGGCTGGGTCGCGTACTTCTCGGACCACTGCCAGTCCTTCGCCCAGTCGGCATCGAAGCTGAACATGTAGTCGACGCTGGGGATGTCCACCCGCGCGCCCGGATAACGGTTCCAGTACCAGGTGCCGCCGATGTCGTCGCCGGCCTCGAATATGCGCATCGACAGACCCGCGAGGCGAAAACGGTATGCCGCGTACAGGCCGGCGAAGCCGGCGCCTACAACCACGACGTCGGGGTTGGAGTGTTGATCAGCCATGTGAATCATCATGACCACTCGAGCGCGTTTTGTTTAGGGGCTAAATCGGCCGTGCTCAGTGACGACGGCGGTGATCAACTGGGCCGGGGTGACGTCGAAGGCCGGATTGAAGACATCCGCACCTGGCGGAGTGATGGTGACGCCGGCATATGACCTGAGTTCTTCGGGCGCGCGTTCCTCGATGGCGATGTCGGCGCCGCTGGCGAGTGACTTGTCGATCGTGGATGACGGCGCGACCACGACGAGCGGCACGTGGTGATGACGGGCCGCGATTGCCAGGCCGTAGGTGCCGATCTTGTTGGCGACGTCGCCGTTGGCGGCGATCCGATCGGCGCCGACGAGCACGCAGTCGACCACGCCGCGCGCCATCGCCGCCGCCGCGGCGCCGTCCGGCTGCACCCGGTAGGGCACGCCCGCCTGCGCCAGTTCCCATGCCGTGAGCCTTGAGCCCTGCAGCAGCGGCCTGGTTTCATCGACCAGGACGGATTCGACCAGCCCGCGCTGATGCAGATGCCAGACGACGCCGAGCGCGCTGCCCCAGGCAACCGTGGCGAGGTGACCGGCGTTGCAGTGGCTGAGTAGCCGCAGCGGGCGGCGATCGCAGAGCCCCAGCACGATTTCGGCGGCGTGACCAGAAGCCGCGCGGTTGAGACGTTCGTCCTCGTCGAGGATTGAAAGTGCTTCGGCGAGTACGGCTTCGGCGCCCTCGTCGAGTTTCTCGAGCGCGCGCGCTACCCCCCAACTGAGGTTGACGGCGGTTGGTCGTGCCTGGGCGACGCGGTCGGCCGAGGCCCGGACGTCGCCGCCCGCGCGGGTCGCGAGCACGACGCCGAGTGCTCCTGCGCCGCCGAGCGCCGGGGCACCGCGGACCGCCAAGCGCGTGATCGCGTCGATGAGTTCGTCGACGGTGCGCAGACGGAGGATGCGGTATTCGGCGGGCAGCGCGGTCTGGTCGATGATCGTCACCGCGTCGCCGTCCCAGTCGATCGTCCTGCGCACCTGCTGACCCTAGCTGTCGATCTGGTGCGAAGGCTGGAATAGCTCGCGGCCGTCAGCGGCCCGACACCAGTGAGTGACCGCAGCCCCGGGTCGGCGCGGACTTAAGCCTCTATCCGCGTCGGCGCAGCTGACCGACGATGGCACCGGGCAGCTGTCGACGGCTGCGTGAGGAGGATTGCCCGTGTCAACCCAACTGGGGGCGGCTCCGCGGGATGCGGCCGCGAAGACCACTGGCAATAGCGATGCCGCGGAGAACGACGAGCGCCGCCGCGATGAGATCGACGCGATCGTGGATGTCGCCGCTGCCTCGGCCGCCGAATTCCGCAAGCTCGATCAGGTCCAGGTCGACCGGATCGTCGAGGCCATGGTGCGCGCCGGCGTCCGTGCCGCCGCCGAACTGGCGGGCTTGGCGATCGAGGAGACCGGCTTCGGCGTCTTCGAGGACAAGGTCGTAAAGAACTACGTGGCAACGGAGTTCCTGCACGACTATTTGCGCGACAAAAAGTCGGTGGGTGTCGTCGACGAGGACATCGAGAACAACATCGTCCACGTCGCCGAACCGATCGGCGTGGTGCTCGCGATCACTCCGGTGACCAACCCGACGTCGACGGTTCTGTTCAAAGCGATCGTGGCCGCGAAAACACGCAACGCCGTCGTCTTCCGGCCGTCACCGTATGCGGTGCGGTCCTGCGAGCGCAGTGTCGAGATCCTGCGGGCGGCGGCCGAAGCGGCCGGTATGCCGCCCGGCGCGCTGCAGGTCATCCCGGATGCTGCCCACGAGGTGACGCACTATCTGTTCAAACATCCCAAGATCGACTTCATCTGGGTGACCGGCGGACCGAAGATCGTGGCGCTGGCCAGTGCGACAGGGAAACCGGGACTGTGTGTCGGACCCGGAAACGCGCCCATCTACGCCCATCGGACCGCCGACGTGAAGGGCGCGGTCGTCGACATCCTGATCTCGAAAACCTTTGACTCCTCGGTGATCTGCCCCGCCGAGCAGACATGCATCATTGACGACGAGATCTACGACGCCATGGTCGCCGAGTTCGAGCGGATGGGCGCCCGGTTGCTCACCGACGACGAGGCGGCCGCGATATCCCGGTTCGCCTTCGGCTGCGGGGACAAGATCTCCCTCGACGCGCTGGGGCAGCAGGCGCCGGAACTTGCTGCCCGCGCGGGCTTTTCGGTGCCGCCGACGGTGAAGGTGTTGCTGGCCCCGCTGCCGGCCGATCTCGGCGAGCTCGCCGCACACCCGCTGGTGCAGGAGAAACTGATGCCCGTCCTGGGTGTGGTGCGGGCCCGCGACGTTCAACATGCCATCGACGTGGCGGTGCTGGTCACCGAACACGGCGGGCTGGGCCACACCTCGGCGGTCTACGCCAACGATCAGGCGGTGATCGACGCGTACAGCGCGGCGGTGCGTACCGGGCGCATCCTGGTGAACGCACCGACCGCGGTCGGCGCGCTCGGCGGTGTCTACAACAATCTGACGCCGACCTTCTCGCTGGGCTGCGGAACTTGGGGCGGGTCGAGCACGACCGAGAACGTCAACTATCGCCAGCTCCTCAACATCAAGACCGTCGCGAAACGCCGAACCCCGCCGCAGTGGTTCCGGGTCCCGTCCAACACCTACTTCAACGCCGGTGCGCTGGAGAATCTGCGCGAGCTCGACTGCGATGCCGTCGTGGTGGTCACCGATGCCGTGAGCGATGAGCGCGGTGTGGTCGACCTGCTGCGCGGCAAGCTGCGAACCCGCCACGTGCAGGTGTTCAGTGAGGTGACGCCCGAGCCGGACGAGACGACCATCCGCCGCGGCGTCGAGCTGCTGGAACGCGTGCAACCCGAGGTCCTCATCGCGGTGGGCGGCGGTTCGGTGCTCGATGCCGGTAAGGCGATGCGGTTGTTCTATGAGCACCCGGAGAAGACGCTCGACGAGCTGACCATGCCCTTCCTCGACCCCCGCAAGCGAGTGGCCGACTATCCGACGGACCGCCACCGGCTCCAATTGGTCGCCATCCCAACGACTTCGGGCACCGGCTCGGAAGTGTCGCCGGCAGCGGTGCTGACCGTTCAGGGCAAGAAGGAGACGCTGGTCGACTACAGCCTGGTGCCCGACCTGGCCATCATCGACCCGGAGCTGGCATCGACGATGCCGCCGGTGTTGACCGCGGACACCGGCGTCGACGCGCTCACGCACGCGCTGGAGGCGGCGGTGTCCATCTTCGCCTCCCCGTACACCGACGCGCTGTGCGCGCAGGCGTCGCGGCTGATCTTCGAGTCATTGCCCAGGGCGTACCGCGATCCGGATGATCTGGCGGCGCGCACCGACATGTCGAACGCGGCGACGTTGGCCGGGCTGGCCTTCTCGAACGCGTTCGTCGGGACCAACCATGCACTGGCTCACGCCGTCGGCGCGAAGTTCGGTATCGCGCACGGCCGGGCGAACGCGATCTTCCTGCCGCACGTGCTCCGTTACAACTCGGGTCTGCCGACCAAGTTCATGCCGGCTCCGGGTTACTCGGCCTACATCGCCCCCGACAAGTACGCCCAGATCGGCCAGCTGATCTTCGGTGGTCACGAACCCGAAGACAGCCGCGGCCGACTGTTCAAGGGAGTCGAAGATCTGCTGGACCGGGTCGACATGCCGCGCTCACTGAAGGAGCTGGGCATCGCCGAAGAGGCGTTCACGGTGGCGTTGCCGCAGCTGGCGATGACTGCCTTCGAGGACCTCAGTAACCGGACCAACCCCCGGATGCCGCTGGTCACCGAGATCACCGAGTTGCTGCGGCTGGGCTACTACGGCACCGGTTAGCGGCGTCCTGCCGCGCCGCCGCCACCTGGCCGAAGTCGAGCTTGACCAGCTGGTCGGCGGACTGGAAGTAGCGATCATCGTGGGTGATCACAATGACGGTCTTTCCGCGCTTCTTCAGGCCGGGGAGCAGTTCGGTGTAGAACACCTCACGAAACCGTGGCTCCTGGTCCGCGGCCCACTCGTCGAACACGTAGATCGACCGGTCTTCCAGCAGCGCGGTCAGCAGCGCCAGTCGTTTGCGTTGGCCATGGGACAGCGCGACGGTGGACAACCGGCCATCCTGCACGGTCACCTTGTGCGCGATCTGCAATTGGTGCAGGTAGTGGCGCACCTCGTCGTCGATGCCGGGCCGGTCGAAACCGAGGTAGTCATCGAAGAGGTGGAAGTCGGTGAAAACCGCGGAGCAGTGCTGGCGGAACCACTCGACGTTGTCGTGGCCGATCTTTTCTCCGTTCAGCACCAGGGATCCGCTGGCCGGCGGGTACAGGCCCGTGATCAGCTTGGCCAGAGTCGATTTGCCGCTTCCGTTGCCGCCGACGACGAAGGTGATCTGGCCCGGTTCGAAGGTCAGGTCCACCGGGCCGAGCTGGAATCCCGGTCCGGCGCCCTCTGGTGATGGCGGTGGTCCCGGGGGCAGCGGCCGGCCCGCCTGGCCACCGCCGGGACCCGGGGGAACCGACGGGGGCAGCTCCGATTGATAGGCATAGCTGACATTGATCAGGTCCAGCCTGGCCTGGCCGACGGGCGGCCGCTCGATGCACGGCAGCCGCTCCTGATCCCGGTGATCTTCGATGGACAAGTTCAGCGTGCGGATCTTGGCCAGCGCCACGTCGCCCCGCAGCAACTCCGGGATCTGCTTCATCAGGCTCTGCATCGGCCGTGACAGGAACATCGTGACCAGCAGGTAACTGACCATGGTGTCCCTCGGCAGGGCGAGCGCGGCGGCGACCACGAACAGGATGAGGCCCATCGTGGCGAGCTGGAACAGCTGACCAAATCCCTGCGCCGCCGAGAGCCACGACCCGGCCCGTACGTTCTGGGTCCGCAGCGTGCGGGCCGACCCGAGCAGGTGCCGGTCCATGAAGTCGCGCCGCCGGCTGCGGTGCAGCTTCAGTTCTTTGATGCCGAGCGTCATGGCGGAAAACGACCGCAACAGCGCGTCCTCGTTCTCACGGGCCTGGTGGTACATGTGCCGTACCCGTCGCAGCACGGTCTCGGCGCTGGCGATGCTGATCAACGTCCCCGCAATCGTCACCGCGAACAACGGGCCCGACACCGCCGCAAGGAAAGTCAGCGACCCCACGATGGTCGTCACGTCGATGCACATGTTCGGGATGGCCGTCACCGCCTGCGACAACGACCGCACGTCTTCGGTCAGGGTTGCCATCAGCCGGTGCAGTCCCATCCGTTCCAGGTCCTGCAACGGGGCGTTGATCACTTTGGCACTCAGCCCTTGTCGCAGTTGGTAGATCGCGTCCTGGGTGAGACGGATCAGGAGAACCTGGGACAACAGCGCTCCGGCCAGTGCGACCAGCCCCGTCGCCGCAAAGCGCTGCAGGGTTGCGGCGGAATGGTTTTCCGGCGACAAGACGCTGTTCATCAGCGTCAGCAGGTAGGTGCTGGCCACGCCGCTGATCAGGCCGGTCACGAAGACGGCCACTATCCGCGCCCGTGAGATCGAGAGCAGGAAGTTGAGGAGTTGCATCGTTGTGCGCCTTTCTTGGCTGTGATGTCGGTCTTTGCTCAGCCGCCGATGATGTCGAAGAGCATTCCTTCGACGGCGACGCCGGGTGCGAATGAGAACGCCATGCCGGTGGAGATGTCGCTCTTGTCCTTGGCTTGCTGCACCATGAGATCCAGGACGAAGAGCAGCGATACGCTCAGCATGTTGCCGAACCGGTCGAGGATCTCCCAGCTGGGCGCCACCTCGTCGGTGGAGATGCCCAGTGATCGTGCGGATTCTCCGATGATCTTCGGCCCACCCGGGTGGATCGCCCACAGGTCGATGTCTGACTTCTGCAATCCGTTGTCCCGCAGTATCTCTGCTATCGCCGGGTCGACGTTGTCGTAGATGTAGGTCGGCAGGTTCTCCGACAGTTCGCAGGTGATGCCGTTGTCGTTGACGCCGAGCACGATGCCGTCTTCGGTGTCGTCGAGCAACAGGCTGAAGCTGTCGCGGATCACCACCTTGCCGCGGTCCAGCGGCTGTTGGGTCTGGCTGGACCCGATCACCAGCGCGCCGCAGCCGTCACCGAACAGGCTGGAAATGATGACGTCGTTGATGTCGTCGGCGAAAGTGGCGTTCACCGAGCACAATTCGATGCACACGACCAGCGCCTTCCGGCCGGGGTTGGCGCGAACGTAATCCCGGGCGGTGCGGATCGCGTTCATCGCGGCTGCGCATCCCATGAAGTTCACCACAACACGCGAAACCGATGGTGACAGGCCGAGTTCCTTGATCACCGCCACATCGACACCAGGAGCGATGAATCCGGTGCTCGTGACGAAAACCAGGAGGCCGATCTCCGTCGACGGATCGTCGACGCCTGCCAGCGCCCGCCCGGCCACGTCCACCGCTAGCGGAACGGCGTGCCGGTAGAACAGCTCCATGCGGTTCCGGATCGTTCCCGCTTGACGCCGTAACGCGTCGAATTCGGCATCGAGCGGATCAACCGCCATTCGGCGGGTGCCGATCATCGTCTTCTGGTAGAGACGCGAAATCCGCTCCCGCTGTCCGGGATTGTCGAACAGTGCGGCGACCTGATCGGCGACCTGCAGCTGATCGACGACATGGCTCGGAGTTCCCGTCGCGATGCTCTCGATCACCGCCACGGTAGTCGGCGGGGCGGGTGGCAGCTCGGTAAGCGTGGGCCCGGCCTCGCCGCCGCCCTGCCGCCACATCAGGAGTTCGTCGTTGACGTACATGGCACTTTCCTTCGTGAATTTCATTCGGCGGTAACGCTGATCGGTGGTCAGCTGTACGTATCGTCGGGTGGTGATATTGGCGAAATCTGCACGGATTCTTGGCGTCTGGCGGCTCACACCGAGCCGAGTCCGCCGAATCCGGAGGCCGCATAGGCGACGCTGGCCTTCCAGGCCGTCGGTGAGCAATGTTCGCGGACCAGTCCCCACTGTCGTTCCTGCGCTTGCCGGGACGGCGACAGGAGATACGCGCGGGCGAGCTTCGGTAACCGGTCGGTGACGAAACTTTTTGCGGGGAGCCATTCGAGACCGAATTTGACTGCCTCCTCCCGCAGCACGTCCTCCGTGGCGATGTTGGCGAAACCGCTGCCCTGATAGGGCAGCACGTGGTGTGCGCGGTGCGAACTCAGACCGGCGGACAGGAAGCAGTCGACATAGCGATTGCCAATTACTTTCAGGTCATAGGCCTCCGTGAGCTGGTGGATGCCCCAGTCCTGCGGATCGGCATCGTCGGCGGCATGTTCGTCGGTGTCTTCCTCAAAGTCATGGCTCGAGACGATCAAGAACGTGCTGATCCACAGTGTGGCCACGAATTGCGGTGCCCAGGAAAGGAAGTCACCGGCCAGCGCGTAGGTCACCAACTCGCCGATCAACAGCAGACGCAGAGCCACCGAGCCGGCGAAGTGGGGGATGGCGTTGCGCCAGGTCCCGTAGACCTCCGTGACGCCGATCTTGCGGGTGATCCGCAGGACATCCACAATCCGGATCGGCATGCCGGTGACCAGGTGGCCGAATTTGTGAATGGTGTGGACGGGCACCCGAAGCAGGCAAGGCAGCCGCATCATCATCGTGAAGACGTTCTTCTTGATGTCGACTTCACTTTGGGTGTGCGGATGGTGCAGCAGCGTGTGTCCGTCGGCGGTCACTAATCCCAGTGCCACGTAATTGATGTCGAAGGCGTTCGCGAAGACCCTGTTGAGCCCCTTTTGCCTGCGGTGGACCGCGTAGTGCCCGAACCCCGCCAACGAGCAGCGCAGCAGCACCATCGCGATTATGAAGAGCGGCAACGGCATCCATTGCGGCGCGGCTATTCGCATAGCCTGCACCGCGACATACGCGACCGCTAGGCCCGCGACCACGATGTTGAAGAGCCGGTCCATCTTCTTGATGCGCGCGGCCAGTTGAGGTTGCCGCAGTCGCGCTTTCACCCGGTGCAGGAGGTCATCCTTGTTGTCGAAGCGGTACCTCGGGGTGTCCCGCCAGCTGTTGAAGTCCTCCTTGAACAGGAATTCCGGTGCGTTGCATTTCGGGTGGACGTCCCCGGGACGGGCGTCGCGGTCCAGCGCATACCGCTCCAGGAGCCTTTCGATCCCCTCGGGATTCTTGTGGTAGGCGTGAATGATCGAGGTGATGTCCCGGTTCTTGGTGCGGCCGATGAAGAACGCTCCACCCGGATGCTTGGCGATCCACTCGGACAGGTCGTAGGCGCGTCCGTTGTAGACCCACACGTCGGGCGGCGGTCCCGCGGGAGGACCGGCGGGAGGTCGACTGGATGGGCCCTCCTCGGGCCGGCCAAGCGGTCCACGCGTGTCCAGTGCTGGCGGTTCGATCGTCATTTCTTTCCTTCGGGGTGTTTCTGCTGCGCAGGTCGTGTTCGCTTCAGGCGACGCTGTGCCGCTGTGTGTCGAGGTTCGGGCGGCAGCCTTGGTGGATTCGTGAGAAATGCTTGGCGTCTCTCGGGCGCCGGCGTGGATCACGACTAAATAGCGGAGGCGACGACGGAAATCGGAAGTGCATAGTCGGAAGGGGTAGAAATCCCCCTCGACAGCGGCCTAAGGCGAGATGAAGTATCGGTTCGGCGATCGACCCCAGTCGGGTACGGGTCGATCCGCCCTGAACTCATCGAAGGACGGCGGGATGTCATTTCTTATTGCGGCGCCGGAGGCGATGTCCACGGCAGCAACGACTTTCGCCAATGTCGGCTCGTCGCTCACTGAGGCCAATGCAGCGGCCGCAGCCGCAACGACAGAGATGCTGCCGGCGGCCCTCGATGAGGTGTCGGCGGCCGTCGCCGCCATCTTCGACACCCGTGCCCAGACCTATCAGGTGCTAAGTGCGCAGGCCGCCGCCTTTCATACCCAGTTCGTGCAGGCGCTCAACGCGGGTGCAGGCACCTACGCGGCCGCCGAGTCCATCAATGTCGGGCAGCTGTTGCTCGATGTCATCAACGCGCCCACCCAGGCGTTGCTGGGGCGCCCGCTAATCGGCGACGGCACGAATGGCGCTCCGGGCAGCGGCGCCAACGGCGGCGACGGTGGGCTGCTGTGGGGCAACGGCGGCAACGGGGGGTCGGGCGCGCCCGGTCAGGCCGGCGGCCACGGCGGCAGCGCGGGGCTGATCGGGTCCGGCGGATCCGGCGGGGCGGGCGGGGCGGGCGCGCTCGGCGGCCAGGGCGGTTCCGGTGGATGGCTGAACGGCAATGGCGGCACGGGGGGCCAGGGTGGTGCCGCCACGGCGGGCATCAACGGCGGCCTGCCCGGGCGCGGCGGTGCCGGCGGCAACGCGCTGATTTTCGGCGCCGGCGGCGCCGGCGGTCAGGGCGGCACCGGTCTGGCCGGCGCCAACGGCGTCAATCCCGTGGTCAGCGGCACGGCTGCGACGGGCAGCGCCGGCGGCAGCACCTACAACCCGGCCACCGGCGATGCCTTCGGCTTTACCGGCGGTGACGGCGCGGACGGCGGTCTCAGCGCCACGGGAGGCACCGGCGGCGCGGGTAGCACGGTGTACTCCCCGTTGAGCGGTACCGCACACGGCGGGAATGGTGGCACCGGCGGTTCCGGCGGCAACGGGGGTGCCGGCGGTGCTGGCGGGGGTGCAGTTGCGCAAGGCAGCGGTCTGGCCGTAGGGGGCGCCGGGGGAAATGGGACTAATGCATCGGCCCCCGGTGGTGTGGGCGGTGCGGGGGGTACGGGCGG